>JAFVSK010000039.1 GCA_017503785.1 Clostridia bacterium | reverse complement strand
ACTCGTTTTTTACATTGAACTAATTCTCTCCGTTCTTTTTTGTGCAAGTAGGCGCAAAAAAGAACCAAAAAACGCCGAAAAGCGGGGCGTCGCCCCGTACCCCAGTCGCTTTTTGAAAAAAGCGACGCAAAAACTTTCATCAGTTAGGTCGTCATAATCTTCTGCGCACCCCTTGACATTTCTCTTCTCTCCATGCTATAATAAATAGTTGATAATATGATTTCATCCCGAAAGGAATTTTTACATTATGCAATGGACATCTCTTAACGATCTGCGAGAGAAGTACCTGTCCTTCTTTGAATCCAAAGGACACCTCCGTCTTCCCTCCTATCCCCTCGTTCCCATTAACGACAAATCCCTGCTTTTGATCAACTCGGGCATGGCTCCCATGAAGAAGTTCTTTACCGGTGAGGAAATTCCTCCCCGTAATCGCGTCACCACCTGCCAGAAGTGCATTCGTACCCCCGACCTGGAGCGCGTTGGCCATACCGCACGTCACGGCACCTTCTTTGAAATGCTGGGCAACTTCTCGTTCGGCGACTACTTCAAGAACGAGGCAATTCCGTGGGCTTGGGAATTCCTGACCTCTCCCGAATGGCTGGACATCCCCGAGGAAAAGCTTTGGCCCTCCGTTTACGAGCATGACGAAGAGGCTTACGAGCTTTGGAACAAGGTCATTGGCGTTCCCGCAGAGCGCATTACCCGTCTTGGCAAGGCTGACAACTTCTGGGAGCATGGCTCCGGACCTTGCGGCCCCTGCTCCGAGATCTACTTTGACCGCGGCATTGAGCATGGCTGCGGTGATCCGAACTGCCGTCCCGGCTGCGACTGCGACCGCTTTATGGAGATCTGGAACAACGTATTCTCCCAGTTCGACAACGATGGCCACGGCAACTACACCGAGCTCAAGTCCAAGAACATCGATACCGGTATGGGTCTGGAGCGTCTGGCTTGCGTTATGCAGGGCGCGGACAACATGTTCTTGGTTGACACCAACCGCCGCATTCTCGATACCGTTTGCGCCATCGCGGGCAAGACCTACGGCGCTGACGCCAACGACGATATTTCCATCCGCGTTTGCACCGACCACATCAAGAGCGCAATGTTCATGATCTGCGACGGCGTTATTCCCTCCAACGAGGGCCGAGGCTACGTGCTGCGCCGTATCATTCGTCGCGCATGCCGTCACGGTAAGCTGCTGGGCATCAATCACGCCTTCCTTTCCGACCTTTGCGTTGTTGCAATGGAGGAAAACTGCGGTGCATATCCCGAGCTGACCAAAAAGCACGATTATATTCTCAAGGTTCTTTCGATCGAAGAAAAGCGCTTTGACGCTACCATCGACGCAGGCCTTTCCATCCTCTCCGATCTGCTTCGCGGCGCAATCGCACAGAACGCCGACACCATTTCGGGCGAGGAGGTATTCAAGCTGTACGACACCTTCGGGTTCCCGATCGATCTGACCCGTGAGATCGCGGCTGAATCCGGTCTCAAGATCGATGAGGACACCTTCAAGGCACTCATGAACGATCAGAAGACCCGCGCACGTGCTGCACGCGGCAACATCAGCGGCTGGAGCGAGGCTTCCAAGTCCGCACTTGACAACATTGCCAAGACCGAGTTTACCGGCTATACCGAATACAGAACCCAGGCTAAGGTCATCGCAATTCTTGCTGAGGACTCGCTTGTGGAAAGCATTTCCGAGGGTGACTGCACCGTTATTCTGGACAAGACCCCCTTCTACGGTGAGGGCGGCGGCCAGGTTGGCGACGTCGGTACCATTTACAAGGACGGCGTGATGCTCAGCGTCACCGACACCAAGAAGACCGATGGCATTTACCTGCACCTCTGCACGGTCAGCGAGGGTGTGCTGAGCGTTGGCGACGTTGTAACTGCCGACATTGCAGATCTGCGTCGTGATGCTATCAAGCGCAACCACTCCGCATGCCACCTCTTGCAGGCTGCTCTGCGTTCCGTTCTGGGCACGCACGTTGAGCAGGCAGGCTCTTACGTGGACGAATCCCGTTGCCGCTTTGACTTCTCCCACTTCGCAGCCATGACCGAGGACGAGATCCGCAAGGTTGAGATGCTGGTCAACCTGCACATTCTGGCAGCAAACAACATTGAAAGCGTTGAGACCGACATCGAATCCGCACGCGCTGCAGGCGCAATGGCTCTGTTCGGTGAAAAGTACGGCAAGGTCGTTCGCATGGTCAAGATGGGCGACTTCTCGACCGAGCTTTGCGGCGGTACGCACTGCGACAACACCGGTAAGATCGGTATGTTCAAGATCATTTCCGAATCCTCCGTCGCTGCAGGCGTTCGTAGAATTGAAGCAACCACCGGTTATGGCGTACTCGAGCTGCTTGCTCAGAAGGACGCTATGATCAACCAGGTAGCAAAGGAGCTCAAGGTTCAGAATCCCGCAGACAGCGCAAAGAGAGTATCCCAGCTGCATGCCGAGCTGGCAGCAGCCAAAAAGGAAATTGAATCTCTCAACGCCAAAATTGCAGGCTCCAAGCTGGATAGCCTGCTTGGCAATGCCAAGGCAGTTGGCAGCGTGAAGCTGATCGCAGCACATATGAGCGGCATGCAGATCGACGCAGTCCGCGCGCTGGCAGACCAGATCAAGGCTGACCATGCTGACACGGTTGCAGTTCTGGCAGTCAATGCAGGCGGCAAGCTCAACTTTATCGCAGTTGCAGGCAAGGATGCCGTTGCAGCAGGCGCACACGCAGGCAAGCTGGTAGGCGCAGTTGCAGCAGTGACCGGCGGTAAGGGCGGCGGACGTCCTGACAACGCAATGGCAGGCGGCAATGATGCCGGCAAGATTGCAGACGCACTTGCAGCAGCAGAAGGCACACTTGCAAGCCAGTTGAAGTAAAAAAATATTGTAGCCCCGCGGACAAGTCCGCGGGGCTTTTTTCACGTCTTGCACACCCACCACACGGACACGCACAACAGGATGAAAGTTTCGCTCGAGCCTTTTCAGAAAGGCATGGTGGCGTGTGACTGTTTCTGATTTTTCGAGTGTTAATGACGCCACCCGATGCTGAATTTCTTCAAAATTCAGCATCCAAAAGTCAACCGGCAGAGCCCTTGGTCGCGCCCGCAGGCGCGAAACATTCTCGGCGTTTCTTTTTTGTGAACTTTTTTCTTTGCGCCAGCGGTGTCAAAGAAAAAAGTGGGTGAAGGGTTAGTATGTGTTACATTGAGAGGATCCTCTCCGTTCTTTTTGAGCAAGGAGCTGCAAAGAAGAACATATTTGCTGCGCAAATTAAACAGCGTTTAGGATCATTTCGCGCCTGCGGGCGCGACTTGGGGCGCTGCCCCAAGACCCCGGTCGCTTTTTCCAAAAAGCGACCGGGGTTCGGGGCAGAGCCCCGAAAAATGCCATTTCTTTGGTTCTTTCTTTGTGGCTACTTGCTCAAAGAAAGAACGGAAACAGTTTTCTCACGTAACATCCTAACAACCACTCGTTTT
>JAFVSK010000014.1 GCA_017503785.1 Clostridia bacterium | reverse complement strand
CTGCGGCGACAGCCCCCTCGGGGAGGGGGCCTTAGCGGACCGTCGAGGACGCCGGTCCCTACAGGGCTGGTTTTGGTTTGAGTGAATATTGCGGGGCGATGTAGGCATCGCCCCCTACATACCCGATTCGAGAGGGTAGGGGCGATTCACGAATCGCCCGCCAAGGGTTGTGTTAATGTGAGGAAACTCCCCCAGTCGCCTGCGGCGACAGCCCCCTCGGGGAGGGGGCCTTAGCGGACCGTCGAGGACGCCGGTCCCTACAGGGCTGGTTTTGGATTGTGCGGACGCGGAGGGAGGGGGTGTGTGCGGGGTTATTTTTGCAGGACGGTGAGGATCTCGCCAACGTATTGACGGTGGAAATCATTTGCTTTATAATGAGAGAGGAGTGTTGTGTCGGTGAACTGCGCGGGTGCGAAGTCGGCAACGTGCAGCTTGCGGCAAACGAGCACCAGCCGTGCTTGCTCAATGCAGGGGGTGTTCTGCTCGCGGAAAACGGACAGCCCCGCGGCGGCGAATTTGTCGCCATCGCGCCCCGAATGCGAGCCGCAATAGCGCAGCGCCTCGCGGTGCTCCTCGGGCAGGAACGAGAGGGAATAGGTGTCGGCGTTTTCCAGCAGCGTATACGTGTAGCGCTGTGGGCGCACGAAGGTGAAGGCGACCGGCTTATTCCACAGCACGCCCACGCCGCCCCATGAGGCGGTCATGGTGTTGGTGACACCGCCGTGCTCGGCGGTGACGAGCATCCACGTATCGCCTATGAGCGAAAACGGATTGTCGGTAAGTGCGGTAGGGGAGACGTGTTGAAAAGCAGACATACGGCCACTCCTTTAATGTAAATTTAATCGTACTACTGTACAGTATAACATAACGGCACCGTTTATGAGTGCAAATTTTAAAAATTGTTCATATCCCGTTTGGAAAAATCTGTTACACTAAAAGCAGCGACAAGGAGGTTGACGCTATGAGTGCCATCAAAATTATGGTTGTGGACGACGACAGCAACATTGGTGAGCTGCTGCGGTTGTATTTGAGTAAGGAAGGCTACGAGCCGATCGTTTTGACCGACGGCGAGCAGGCGGTGGAGCAGTTTGACACCGTGCAGCCCGATCTGATTTTGTTAGACGTGATGATGCCCAAGCTGGACGGCTGGCAGGTGTGCCGTCGAATTCGCAAGAAATCGCAGTGCCCCATCATTATGCTGACGGCCAAGGGTGAACTGTTCGACAAGGTGCTCGGACTTGATTTGGGCGCCGACGATTACATTGTGAAGCCGTTTGAGACCAAAGAGGTGATCGCCCGTGTGAAGGCGGTGCTGCGCCGCGCGGGGGTCAGCCAAGGCGAGAAGGCAAAAGAGGTATCTTACGACGGCTTGTATATCAACATGGAAAATTACGAGCTGCGTGTGAACGGAAAGCGTGTGGACACGCCGCCCAAGGAGATGGAGCTCATTTACCATTTGGCCAGCAATCCCAACCGCGTGTATACACGCGATCAGCTGCTGGACGAGGTGTGGGGCTTTGAGTATTACGGCGACAGCCGTACCGTTGACGTGCATATTAAACGGTTGCGCGAAAAACTGGAGGGTGCTTCTGAACAGTGGACGCTGAAGACCGTGTGGAGTGTGGGGTATAAATTTGAGCTCAAGGAAAGCGATATTTAAAAATATCTTTGCCAAATACTTTGCCATTGTGGCGGCGCTGATTGCAATTTCGTTTATGCTGACGGCGGCGGTGCAGGCGGTGTTTGCGCGCCGCTATTGGATCGAGGATAAGCGGCGGCTGCTCAACGAGCAGGTGCACAACGTGGCGGCGATGATGAAAGAGAATATGGCGGAGTTTTATCCGGATAATTATTACGTGTCGGAGGAGGTTCGCCCACTGTTGATCCGCATGGCGGAGGCCAGTGATACGAACGTGCTTATCACCGATACGGATTACCGCATTTTAATGTGCTCGCACCAGAAATGTTCACATCACGAAAAGGTGCTTCCCGAAGCCATTCGCGACGGACTGCAGCAGCAGGACTTTTTTGCCGTTACTATGATGGGGGATCTGTACGATACCAGTCAGTACACCACCGGAACCAAACTTAAGGTAGGCGGTGATACCGTGGTGGGGTACGTGGTGGTATCGTCGTCGGCCGAGGCACTGGGCGCGTATATTTTGGATAATCTGCAGGTGTATTCGCTGTCGGCGGTGGCGGTGTTGATGCTGGCATTTATTGCGCTGTATATCATGACCTATCAGATGGTGCGGCCGCTGCGCCAAATGGCGGCGCTGACACGGCAGTTCAGTAACGGTGATTTTTCGGGCCGCGTCAAGGTGCGCGGGCACGACGAGGTGGCCGAGTTGGCGCAGGCGCTGAACGGTATGGCGGTGTCGCTGTCGTCGGTGGAGGATATGCGCCGCAGCTTTGTGGCGAACGTGTCGCACGACTTGAAAACGCCGATGACCACCATTGCCGGATTTATCGACGGCATTTTGGACGGTACTGTGCCGCCCGAAAAGCAAAAGGAGTATTTGAAGATCGTGTCGGAGGAAACCAAGCGCTTGTCGCGGTTGGTGACCACGATGCTGGATCTGTCGCGCATTGACAGCGGGCAGCTGAAGATCAATCCCGTGCAGTTTGATCTGACGGCGGCCGTGTGTGCTACGCTGATTGCGTTTGAGCCGCGGATCGAGAAAAAGCATATCTCCATTGAGGGCTTGGAGGATTGCGTGCCGCAAACGGTGTTTGCCGACTATGACCTGCTGCAGCAGGTGGTGTATAATTTGATGGATAACGCCGTAAAATTTACTGAGGACGGCGGCACCATTCGCTTGACCTTGGCAAAGGCAGAGGATAAAACGGTGTTTGTGATCCGCAACACCGGCGAGGGAATCCCGGCAGAGGAGCTGCCGCATATTTTCGATCGGTTTTACAAGAGCGATCGCTCCCGCGGACTGGATAAGAGCGGTACGGGGTTGGGGTTGTATATTGTGAAAACGGCGATCGATCTCCACGGCGGTGAGGTGACCGTGCGCTCGGTGGAGGGACAATATTGTGAGTTTGCATTTTGGTTGCCCGAGTTACAAAAAAGATAAGATTTGTACAACAAATCGACACAAAACGGTGGTATACTGATGGCAGACCAAAGGAAAGGTGACTGAATTATGGACGAATGGAATCGTTATCCGATAGGAGAGCAACCGGAAAATGCGGCAGAGCAGGAGAGCACGGACACACCGCCGGCAAACGAGCCGACGGCTCCTCCCACGCCTCCCACGCCGCCGTATTCGTCGTACGGTTGGCAGCAGGCGCCCATGTATACGCCGCCTCCGAAGAAGAAAAAATCGGCGGGGATCGTGGTGCTGGTGAGCCTGATCTGCGTGGCGGTGCTGGTGCTGTTATCGGTGCTGCTGGTGATGGTGACGGGAAGCGATTTTAAGCTGTCGTTACCGGGTGATGACTCCACGATCACCAACGATCAAGGGCAGCAGGGAAATGCGCCCACGCTGAACATTACGGAATTGGAGGAAACCGCCGACGGCTTGACCGCGCGCGAGATCGTTAGCCGTAATCTGGACAGCACGGTGCTGCTGAAGATCTACACCACGAAAACGCTGGGCGGGCAATTTCCGTTTGGGCAGGGCGGCACCTCGCAGGAGGTGCAATCGGGCTCGGCGACCGGTATCGTGATGACCAAGGACGGGTATATCATTACCAACTGGCATTGCGTGATCAACGAAGACACCAACGAGCCGTTCCCGCGTGTGGACGTGGTGCTGTATGACGGGACGGTGTATGAAAACGCCGAGATCGTGGGTGCGGATTCTTCCACCGACTTGGCTGTGATCAAGGTGAAGGCTACCGATCTGAAGCCGGCGGAGTTCGGCGATTCCACGACGATGCAGCTGGGCGACCGCGTGGTGGCGCTGGGTAATGCGGGCGGCTTGGGCTTTTCGGCTACGCAGGGTATTTTGTCGGGTCTCGCGCGTGACGTGTACGAGGATACCGGCTATGCTATCAAGTGCTTCCAAGTGGATGCGGCCATTAACCCCGGTAACTCGGGCGGGCCGTTGTTTAACGCCGTGGGTCAGGTGATCGCGGTGAACTCGGCCAAAATCGTGGCCGACGGCTACGAGGGCTTGGGTTTTGCCATTCCGATCAACGAGGCGAAGGAGATCATTGACGATCTGATCGCCTACGGCTACGTGAAGGGGCGCGTGTCGCTGGGAATTACGGGGCAGACCTATTCCGATGCGTATTACGAGGGCTTTTTGATCTATTCCATTAACGAGGATTCGCCGCTGCGCAAAACGGATGTGCGTAAGGGCGATCTGATTACGGCGGTGAACGATACGCAGGTGAAGGATTACGCGACCCTGCGTGCTGCCTTGGCACAAAACAAGGTGGGTGACACGGTGACGTTGACGTTGCTGCGGGCTTCCAATCGCAACGTGCAAAGCTTTAAGGTGACCGTGAAGCTGACCGAAGCAAAACAATAACACAAAAGGCGGGGACGGCGGTGCTGTCCCCGCTGCTGCGTTTAAATTTTTCGTTCTGCCTTGACAGAACGAATGCTTTTGTATATAATAGGTCTGTTAGATTGCTCGCAGGAGCAGAAAGATAAGGGGAGCTGCATTATGACGAAGCAAACCGTCATTACCGACGAGGGCTTGAAACGCCTTGAAAAAGAACTGGAAGAACTGAAAACCGTACGCCGCAAGGAAGTGGCGGAAAAAATTAAAGTGGCTCTGTCGTTCGGTGACCTTTCGGAAAACAGCGAATACGACGAAGCGAAAAACGAGCAGGCCATCATTGAGGGCCGCATTGCTGAAATTGAAAATCAGCTGAAAAACGTGCGCGTGCTGGACGAAGCCGAGCTGGGCGTGGAAAACGTTCACGTGGGTTCGTTGGTTACCGTGCGTGAAAAGGGCAAGAAAAAGTCGACTACCTACCGTATTGTCGGTTCTACCGAGGCCGATCCGCTGAACGGTCGTATTTCGGACGAATCTCCTGTCGGCGCTGCGTTGATCGGTCATCGCAAGGGCGAGGATGTTGAGGTGGAAACTCCCGGCGGCGTAATTAAGCTGGTTATTGAGGACATCTCCAAGTAAAACAGACGATTTTCGGGTGAGGTGACTGTTGCGTTGCCCACCCGATTTTTTTAAAAGAGAGGGATTTACATGAGCGAAAACCGTACTCCCGACACCGCTCCCGAAATGACGGAGCAGCAGTTATCGGAGCTTTTGCAGGTGCGCCGCGATAAGCTGGCTACCCTGGTGGAAAACGGCCAGGATCCGTTTACCATTACCAAGTATAACGTGACCGCTTACACCGACGAGGCACGCGCCGCCTACGTGGAAAAGGAAGCGCAGTATCTTGCCGAGAACGGCCAACCCGAAGAAGGGCAGACGATTGAATTTGCCGAGCCGATCACCGTGTCGATCGCCGGCCGTATGATGAGCCGCCGTATCATGGGTAAGGCGAGCTTCCTCGACCTGCACGATGCCAACGGCCGTATTCAGGTGTATGTCAGCCGCGGTGACGTGGGCGAGGATGTGTATGCCGGGTTTAAAAAGTGGGATATCGGCGATATCATTGGCTTGACCGGCTTTGTGTTCCGCACCAAGATGGGCGAGGTGTCGGTGCACGCTACGTCGATCACGCTGCTTTCCAAGTCGCTGCGCCCGTTGCCCGAGAAGTTCCACGGCCTGAAGGATACCGACACGCGGTTCCGTCAGCGGTATTTGGACTTGATCGTTAACCCCGAGGTGAAGCGCAACTTTGTGATCCGTTCGCAGTTCATTAAGTTTATGCGCCGCTATTTGGACGACCGCCGTTACATTGAAGTGGAGACCCCGGTGTTGAACACCATTGCCGGCGGCGCTGCGGCGCGTCCGTTCATTACGCATCACAACACGCTGGATCTCGATATGTACATGCGCATTGCCACCGAGCTGCCGCTGAAGCGGTTGATCGTGGGCGGCATGGATCGCGTGTATGAGATTGGCCGTATCTTCCGCAACGAGGGTATGGATACCAAGCACAACCCCGAGTTTACCACGGTGGAGTTGTATGAGGCGTATGCCGATTTCCACGATATGATGGATATTGCCGAGGGCATTTTGTCGGGTGCCGCCAAGGAAATTTTGGGCACCTACGAGGTGGAATGGCAGGGCGAGAAGATCGACCTGACCCCCGGCTGGCGCCGTATGACGATGGTGGACGCGGTGAAGGAATACGTGGGTATCGACTTTGGCGCCATCACCGACGATGCCGAGGCTGTGGCTGCTGCCGAGGCCAAGGGCGTGGAGCTGGCGGATGCCGCCGAACGCACGTGGGGTAACGCGCTGTATGCGTGTTTCGATCAGCGCGTGGAGGAAAAGCTGATTCAGCCTACCTTTATCACCATGTATCCGGTGGAGGTGTCGCCGCTTACCAAGGCATCGCCCGCCGATCCGCGCTTGACCGAGCGTTTTGAGTTGTTTGTGTGCCACAGCGAGTTGGCCAACGCCTATTCCGAGCTGAACGATCCGCTGGATCAGCGCGAGCGTTTTATGAAGCAGGTGGAGCAGCGCGAGCGCGGCGACGACGAGACCGAAATGCTGGATGAGGATTTCCTCACGGCGCTCGAATACGGCATGCCGCCCACGGGTGGTATGGGCATGGGCATCGACCGCTGCGTGATGATGCTCACCGGCTCCGACAGCATCCGCGAGGTTATCCTGTTCCCCACAATGAAGCCGTTGGATTAAGAATAAATTTAAACGGACTACGGATTTGCCATAGTCCGTTTTCGTATATTGCAATGTTTTGCTGTTCGTGTTATTATTTTGCTGATATGAGTTTGAAATTATTGTAAGGAAGGATGCGAGGCCATGTCCAAAATGTATATTTCCTATCGCGCATTTCCTAACTGCCAAGCCGCGACGACATATTCTAGAAGTAGAGCGGTAGCTTCTACCGGTTTTGGTATAGCGGGTGTGTTTTTTACGTTCATAATAGGTGTGGATTTAATAAATGCCGCCTTGTCTTTTCGCGAGGAAAATGATTGGTTCAACTATATTGGCTTGCTCGCATTATTTCTTTGTTCGTTAGCTCTTGATTTTTATGCTTTTGTTTTTAGAAGTTACCAAACTAACTATGAATTAGAAAAAATTTTTATAGATGAAGCGTATCGTCAAGCAGTGGTATATGGCGAAGAAGAAAGAAGTGAACAATATATAGCAGAGTGTAAAAAAGAGCGAAAGCAAAAGAAAAAAGCAGCGAAAGAAAACTATAAAAAGCATATTAAAAAGGCAACTATAATTTACAGTATTTGTTCTTTTTCTGTCATAATCACGATTTTACTGGTGTCCCTGTAAGCCAATTTCTAAATGCGTATCAACTCGCAATAAGAGAAAACAGATTTAGACCATTTTTTAGACCATTTCAGAGGTATGATATGTCCCGATAAGGTAATTCAAGGCAAGATAATTTTTTGAGAGTAAAAATGCAGTAGTTGAAACGGGCAGGAAAAATCATAAAAAGCAAGATGAGGTAAGATATTTTGATTTTAATTTTATAACCTTTGCATACTCTCCACGATGAAACCTTTAGACTAATTGACACCCCCTATGACTGAAAATTCATAGGGGGATTTTTAAAATGTTTTAGCTTTGCGGCACTTAAGTCCTACTTATGGGACAATGCTTGTGGTATTCTTGTGATAGAAGGGAGTGGACTTGTCGATGTATTTGGAAAGATTTATACTGCCGATTGCAGAAGAAGAGCAATTGCTGGCGAAACGTGCGGCGGAAAACGGTGGAAAAAATGGCTATATTGATAATCCGTATCCGTGCGGTTTGTTCGGCGAAAAAGAGTTGTTTGAGGTTGGCTTTAAAAACATTACTATCTTTTATGGCGGCAACGGTTCGGGGAAAAGCACGCTGCTGAATTTGATTGCGCAAACGCTGGAGCTTAACCGCATTTCTCCGTTCAATTCCGGTGAGATGTTTGCATCGTATGTGAAACAGTGCAAATACACGCTCGGCACAGATGAAGAGGGATTTCCCTATCGTGTGCCGAACGGCAGTCGCATTATCACAAGTGACGATATTTTCGATTATATGTTGACGGTGCGTACCAACAACGAGGAGATCGGGGAAAATAAGGAAGTTGCGAAAAAAGATTGGAGTCGCCTTAAATATGGCGACTCGATTAAAATTAGCGGGATGCAAGATTACGAACAGTTACGTTTGCAGGTGATGGCGCGGCAGAAATCAACAACGCGCCGACAATTTATCCGCAAAACTGTGGGGGACGAAGTGAAACTCAACAGCAACGGCGAAACCGCCTTGCAGTATTTTGAACAAAAGTTGAAAAGCAATACGTTGTATTGCTTGGACGAACCGGAAAACAGTATGTCGCCGAAAATGCAGTTGGAGCTTGTTAAGATGCTGGAAGAAATGGCGCGCTACTGCGGCTGCCAATTTATTATTGCGACGCACTCGCCGTTTTTGTTGGCATTAAACGGCGCGCGTATTTATGATTTAGATGCCAGGCCTGCCGAAATCAAAGATTGGTGGGAACTGGAAAATGCAAAAATTTATTTTGAGTTTTTTGAGAAGCACCGCCAACTTTTCCAAAAGTGACGAATATTAAGTGTTAACACCCCTGCATATCTTGGGATATGCAGGGGTGGTTTGTTTGAGGTGTTTCGGCGGGGAGTTCTTTGTTTTTCTCTCCCTCAGTCCTCGCAGATGCTCGGACAGCTCCCTCGTCAGAGGGAGCCGTAACAAAAAACACTCTGCTGTGACAGCAGAGTGTTTTTTTGTATATACAGATCAATCTTCCTCGAGTAATTTAGAAGGAGAAACCTTTAGTACTTGTGCGATCTTGAATAAGGTTTCTAAAGAAACGCCGCGCACCGTACCCGGCCCTTCGACTTGGCCGACAAAATTTACGCTCTTATCAATGAGTTCTGCAAAGTGTTCTTGTGTGTAGCCTGCTTTTTTTCGATAGTAAGCAATTTTTAGACCTAAGGTGATATATTTATCAGCAAATTCTGTTTTCATCATTTCGCCTCCCGTATAGTAATAGTTTACAGGGAAATAAAGCGAACTATTACTTACTCAAAGTAAATGATTATTTACTTTAAACAAATAAACATGTATAATGGGTAAAAAATTGTTTACTTGAGGTGAAGGAGCATGAAAGAAAATACGTGTTGCTTTTTGGGGCATAGGGTCATCCATGAAACGGAGGAGTTGAAAGAGCAATTATATATGACCATTGAACGGCTGATCGTGGAGGAGCGTGTTGACACCTTTCTTTTTGGAAGCAAGAGCCGCTTTGACAGTTTATGTCTTGAGCTCGTGACCGAATTGAAACAAAAATACCCGCACGTACAACGAATTTACGTGCGGGCGGAATATCCGTATATCAGCGAGCACTATAAGAGCTATCTTTTGAAAAGCTACGAGGATACGTATTATCCCGAAAAGATCGTGAACTCCGGTCGAGCCGCTTATGTGGAGCGCAATTACGAAATGATAGACAACAGCCAATACTGCATCGTTTACTACGATGAGCATACGGCTCCTACCACCCGCAAAAGCGGAACGAAGATCGCCTTTGAGTATGCGGTTGGGCACGGTAAGCAGCTCATAAAATTCCCTCTCGTTGCAGGTGGTGGCTTTTCTTGACACCGTTCGACGGGGATGGTATGATAAAGGGGTGTAAAAGGATGTGATCGTGTGACGTACGTGGAGTTCGTGGATAAAACGCAGGTGGAGAACATTTGCGCCTGCTTGGTGAGAGTGCCCGAGCGCGTGGTGCTGGTGGGCGGCGATAAAAAGGCGTTGCCGAAGCTGGCTAAGCGATATCAAAGCGTACTTTCCGAGCGCGGTCACGAGGTGGAGTTTGCGTGCTGCCCTGTGAGCCGCAACAAGCTGGAGAATATTGTTCAGAAGCTGTCGGAGATCGTGGAAGCCTACGACGATTGTGTGTTTGACGTGACCGGCGGCGAGGATCTGATGCTGGTGGCGGTGGGCATTGTGCGGGAACGCTACGCCGACAAGCACATTCAGCTGCAGCGCGTGAATTTGTATACCAACGAGGTGTTCGACTGCGATGCCGACGGCGAGGTGGCGAGCGGAAAAGTGCCGGCGCTGTCGGTGGAGGAGAACGTGCGCGTGTACGGCGGCAAGGTGGTGTTTGAGCACGAGCGCAAGGATACCACCTATTGCTGGAATATGACCGAGGCGTTTCGTGACGACATTCGCGCCATGTGGGAGATCTGCCACAACGATCACAGCCGGTGGAACAAGCAGATCAGCACGCTGCGGGCGCTCAGCACCTGCTGCGCAGAGGGTGAATTGCACACGGCTGCGCCGCTGTGCGACGTGGAGATACAACTGAAAAAGGACGAGGCTCCGCCGCTTTTGTGGTGGGAGCCGTTGCTGATGAAGCTGAAAAGCCGCGGATTTATTACGCACTACGCGAACGACGGAGCCACGGTGGAGGTGGCGTACCGCGATGCCGAGATCAAGCGCTGCTTGACCAAAGAGGGGCAAGTGCTGGAGATGAAGGTGTATCTGGAAGCGCTGGAGTGCTGCGACGAGAACGGCCCTGCCTATAATGACGTGATGACGGGTGTGTATATCGACTGGGACGGCACGCTGCAGCAGACCTCGCAGGGCGATACCTGTAACGAGATCGACGTGATGATGATGTACGGCGTGTTGCCGGTGTTTGTGTCTTGCAAAAACGGCAAGGTGAAAATGGAGGAGCTGTACAAGCTGAACACCGTGGCCGAGCGGTTTGGGCAAGCCTATGCGCGCAAGGTGCTGGTGGCGCCGGGGATCCGCGGGCGTGCGGCGGTGGATCTGCGTGAGCGCGCCGAGGCGATGAGGATCCGCGTGGTGGACAAGCTGCCCGACGGCAGCTGGGACGAGTTGATGCGTAGTTTTCGTAACACGAACGTGTGATAAGACGTAAAAGAGGGTGTTGTATATGACACAGGAACTGACAGCGCAGGCGACGGCCGTGCTGGAAAAGGCAGGGCTGCTGCGCGGCCTGCTGATTGCTTCGGTGCTGCTGATCGTATTGCCGTTTATTTGGAGCGTGGGCAAGGCGATCTATCGCCGCTCGCATAAGATCGCACGGACACCGGTGAGCACCAGCCGTCGGTTGATCACCTTATCGGCTATGCTGATCGGGGCGATTTGGTGTATTCGCTTTGCGGTGGGATATTACGATATTCTCATTGCCGAGCAAAGCTCGCTGACCTTGCTGGAGCAATTTTTCGACAGCGTGGCGCACACGCTGCAAACGTTTAGCATGGACGAGGATTACACGCGCTACATTACCTCGGGCAAGGATATGGTGACACTGCTGGCGGGGTCGTCGTGGGCAACGCTGTATGGTATTTACGCTTCGGTGATGAACCTGGCGGCACCGATCGCCGGCGGTGCGATCATTTTTGAGATCTTAACCAGTATTTTCCCGCAGCTGCGGTTGAGCTTTTCGTACTGGGCCGTTTGGCGGGAAAAGGTGTATTTCAGCGAGCTGAACGCCGGTTCGTTGGCGCTGGCCAAGAGTATTCGCGACAGCGAGTACGTGGGGCCGGCGAAAAAGCGCGGCAGTATGTCGCTTCGGCAGTGGTTCGGCTTACTGGTGAAGAGCTACTTCTGCCGTGCTACGCTGGTGTTTACCGACACCTACACCGACGATGAGAGCGAAAAAAGCTCGGAGCTGTTGCTGGAGGCGAAATCCTACGGCGCCATTTGCGTGCGCGATGATTTGGCGCATATCCGCAAAAACCGCTTCGGTCGGCGGAAGATCTTTTTGATCGACGAGCAGGAGATCAACAATCTGCAGACGTTGACGGAGTTGTCGAACAGTTACAATTGCCGCTTTTTGCAGAAAACCGAGATCTATTTGTTCTCGCAGGATGATATTTACACGCAGGTGGAGGCGCGTTTTTACGAGCGGTTGCGGAACGAATATGGCTTTGCCGGCCCGAAAAAGCAGGGCGACCACCGCGAGGACGATAAGGAAGCAAAGCCGGTTGTGCGGGGGCGCGAAAAGCAGTTGCCGATGATCATTCCCGTGCAGCGGTATCGCAATCTGGTGACCAATCTGCTCACCGAGCTACCGCTGTATGAGCCGCTGGTGCACAAGCCGACGGACGAAAACGGCGTGCACGATCTGAACGTGACGATTTTCGGCAGCGGCAAGGTTGGCACGGAGATGTTCTTATCGACCTATTGGTTCGGCCAAATGCTGGATTGTCGGTTGCATATCACCGTGGTTTCCCGCGAGGAGGAGGACGCGTTCCGTGGACGCATCGCCTACATGGCGCCCGAGCTGTGGCCCTCGACGGAGGCAAAAAATCCCCTGTTGGTGTGCGATGGGCAGGGCGGCTTTTCGGAGCCGTATGCGACGGTGTCGTACATTCAGGCCGACGTGCACAGCGAGGCGTTTTTGCAGCGGTTGGCGGTGGATGCCGCAAATACCGCGCTGCTGGATACCGATTACTTTATGGTGGCGCTGGGCAGTGATGCGGAAAATCTGTCGATGACCGAAAAGCTGCGCCGCTGCGTGGGAGCGTATCATAACGCCAAAGCGCCCGCTAAAAAAGCGGTGATCGCCTACGTGGTGTGCAATGCCGATCTGAACGCGTCGCTGAACACCGAGCAGGGCTTTTGCTCGCACACGGCGGGGCAGCCGGATTTGTATTTGCGGGCGATCGGCAGCATGGAGGATGAGTTTAGCGTACAGAATATCTTTATGGAAACGCACCGCGTGGCCGCATACGGTGTGGGGCAGGCGTACGTGTCGGCCGATACCGCGCGCGAGGACCGTATGCGCAGTTATAAGAAGCGCATGAAGGATGAGTATACCTACTGGGCGGATCTGGCGCGCGCGGCGCACGTTGGATACAAGGTGTTTTCGGCAGGGCTGTTGAAGGCATCGGTGTTTGATGGCGCAAAAGCACGCAGCGCGGCGTGGAAGACGGCGTATGAGCACTATGCGCGGTTGGCCAAGGAGGAACGGTTTGACAGCAAGGAAAACGACCGTTTGGCGTGGCTGGAGCATCGGCGCTGGTGCGCGTTTATGCGAACAAAAGGGTTTGTGTGTACCGAGGCGTATGAAAACTATTACGAGCTGACGGGCAATCACAAGCATTTGCCGCTTAAACTGCATCCGTGCTTGGTGGAGTGCAGTCAGGCCAAAACGGTGGACATGGATTTTGACAAGAAGCTTCCCGAGTATGATCCGTTGGACGTGTTCACCTACGAGGTGGAGCAGTACCGAAGACGGATCGCGGCGGAGCAGGGTAAGGACGATTCGGAGCGAAAGCCGACGTTGTATAAAAAGTACGATTATCCCAAGCACGAGTTCCACACGGCCAAGTTGTCGGTGCGTGAGGCGGCGTGGGCGTGCGGCGTGGCGCCTTGGAGAATACGGCGGCTTTGTCGCATCGGTCGGTTTGAGAGTGCGGTGCTCGCTGAGGGGCACTGGATGATCGCCGAGGATGATGCGTACTTGAAGGCCATGAAGAAGTGAGGACAGGCTATGTATATTCCGCAACCGAAAAACACCGACGGCGTTGTGCTGCCGCCGCAGCTGTTGGCGCTGACGGAGCAGATTGCCGAGAACGTGCACGAGCATTGGGCGGCGGCGCGTTTGGCAGAGGGATGGGTGTACGGTGAACACCGTGACGACGTTCGAAAGGTAACGCCGTGTCTGGTGCCGTATGCCGCGCTGCCCGAGGTGGAAAAAGAGTACGATCGCCGTACCGCCATGGAAACCTTGAAGCTGATCGTGGCGATGGGCTACACCATTGAAAAAGCATAAAAAGAAGCCGTTGTCGGATGCCGACAACGGCTTCTTTTTATGCGAAACAGCACTTTTGCAGAATGTGATTGACAATCACATTTTTCTCTGGTATAGTATAGAAAAAAGAGAATGTGAGTTACAGTCACATTTTGGAGGGGGTAGGGCGTGAAAACGGTGAAGCGAGGCCGCTGTTTTAACTGCGGCAAGGATTACGGCGTGCGGCTGGAGCTGTCGGACGGAAGCGTTTTCACGCTGCATCACGTGGATTGCACGAAAGCAAGCGTGGAGCGGTTGATCGAGCGCGTGCGCGACGAGGAGCTCGACCGCGAGCAGCTGCAGTATGTGGTTGAGGATCATTTGGTGCGGGAATATACGTTAAAACGCTGAAACGCAGCGGCGTGTGGGTTGGATAAAGTAAATAGGTAAAAAGCACCGCCGCCAACCGTTTGGTTGGCGGCGGTGTCTATTTTCTCTCCCTCCGTCACGGCGATGCCGTGACACCTCCCTCGTCAGAGGAAGGCAAGGGGCTGGCTTTGGATTGTGTTCATGTGAGGAAACTCCCCCGGTCGCCTGCGGCGACAGCCCCCTCGGGGAGGGGGCCTAGGTGTGGCGGAACGCCGCGCTTGTATTTTTTGGCAAGGTGTGGTATGATTATTTTGTACAGCTCGTTGCGAGGAGTGATGCTTGATGAAAAAATGGACAAGTGTGTTGCTTACGGTGGTGCTGCTGGTGGTAGCGGTATCGTTGGGTGCGTTCAGCTTTACGGCGAGCGCAGCTACCAGCGGTTATTATACCTATGAGGTGTCTAACGGCGAGGCAACCATTACGGATTGTGATACCGCTATCAGCGGAGACATTGCTATTCCCGATACGCTTGGTGGGTATCCCGTGACGAGCATTAGGGATTATGCGTTTAGAGGTTGCAGCAGCCTTGCCTCGGTGACGATCCCCGACAGCGTGACGAGCATTGGAAGATATGCGTTTTACGGTTGCAGTAGCCTTACCTCGGTGACGATTCCCGACAGCGTGACGAGCATTGGGGGTAGTGCGTTTTACGATACGGGGATTTATAATAACAGCAACAATTGGGATAATGAATTTTTGTATATTAACAACCATTTAATAGGAGTGAAAACAACGTTTTCCGGAAGTTGTGCTATCAAAGTCGGAACAAAAACTATTGCCGGCGGTGCGTTTGAGTCTTGCAGCAGCCTTACCTCGGTGACCATTCCCGACAGCGTGACGAGCATTGGGGATTCTGCGTTTTACGGTTGCAGCAGACTTACCTCGGTACACATTACTGATATTGCCGCATGGTGTGCGATTGATTTTGACAACTCCTCTGCTAACCCGTTGTATTATGCAAAGAAGTTGTATTACAATGGCACTTTGCTGACCAATTTGGTGATTCCCGACAGCGTGACGAGCATTGGGGATCGCGCATTTTACGGTTGCAGCAGCCTTACCTCGGTGACGATTCCCGATAGCGTGACGAGTATCGGGGGTAGTGCGTTTTACAGATGCAGCAGTTTTACCTCAATAACGATTCCCGACAGCGTGAAGAGCATTGGGGAGGATGCGTTTTACAGATGCAGCAGTCTTACCTCGGTGACGATTGGTAACGGCGTGACGAGCATTGGGGCTGGTGCGTTTAGCGGTTGCAGCAAGCTTACCTCAATCACGATTCCCGACAGCGTGACGAGCATTGGGGGTCGTGCGTTTTACGGCTGCAGCAGCCTTGAAAGCATTACCTTACCGTTTGTGGGTTCCTCGCGAACGGCAAGCGGGACCTCGGATGCTGTTTTTGGATATATTTTTGGATCCACAAGCTACAGCGAAAACGGCACGGTTAAGCAGCGTTACAACAGCAGCGCCGATAGCAGTTATTATTACATTCCTTCCAGCTTAAAAAAGGTAACGATTACCGATGCGACACAGATTCCTTACGGCGCGTTTTCCAATTGTACCGGTCTTACCTCGGTGACGATTCCTGACAGCGTGACGAGCATTGGGGATTGGGCGTTTTACTATTGCAGCAGCCTTGCCTCGGTGACGATTCCCGACAGCGTGACGAAGATTGGAGATTATGCGTTTAGGGAATGCTACAGCCTTGCCTCGGTGACGATCCCCGACAGTGTAACGAGCATTGGGGATTGGGCGTTTGAGTATTGCAGCAGACTTACCTCGATAACGATCCCCGACAGCGTGACGAGCATTGGCGATGATGCGTTTTACAATACCGGTATTTATAAGGATAGCAATAATTGGGATAACGAACTTTTGTATATTAATAAGCATTTAATCGATGCGAAAACGACACTTTCCGGAAGTTGTGCTATCAAGGCAGGAACAAAAACCATTGCCGGCGGTGCGTTTTCCGGTTGCAACAGTCTTACCTCGGTAACGATTCCCGACAGTGTGACGAGCATTGGGAATCGTGCATTTTACGATTGCAGCAGCCTTGCCTCGGTGACGATCGGTGACAGCGTGACGAGCATTGGAAATTATGCGTTTTACAAATGCAGCAAACTTACCTCGGTGACGATTCCCGACAGCGTGACGAGCATTGGGAATGGTGCGTTTTCCGGTTGCAGCAGTCTTACCTCAATAACGATTCCCGACAGCGTGACGAGCATCGGGGATCGCGCGTTTGAGTATTGCAGCAGCCTTACCTCGGTGACGATTCCCGACAGCGTGACGAGCATTGGGTATGAGGTGTTTTACGGTTGCAGCAGTCTTACCTCGATAACGATTCCCGACAGCGTGACGAGCATTGGGGATCGGGCGTTTTGCATATGCAGCAGCCTTACCTCGGTGACCATTCCTGATAGCGTG
>JAFVSK010000013.1 GCA_017503785.1 Clostridia bacterium | reverse complement strand
TTCAACAGTTAAATCTTCCCACTGTTTTGCACGAAGATATTGGTCTGTTGATTTTCTGTATGCTTCTGCTTGGTCGAAATTAACCTTAAAACTGAAGTACAGATTAGTCCTCCCCATATTTGATAGCAGCCTGGGCGGCGGCGAGGCGAGCGATCGGCACGCGGAACGGCGAGCAGGACACGTAGTCCAGACCGATCTTGTGGCAGAACTCCACGGAGACCGGGTCGCCACCGTGCTCACCGCAGATACCGCAGTGCATGGTGGGACGGACTTTCTTACCCAGCGTTACGGCCATATCCATCAGCTTACCAACACCGTTCTGATCCAGCTTCGCGAACGGATCGTTCTCGTAGATCTTGGTGTCATAGTAAGCGCTCAGGAACTTGCCGGCGTCGTCACGGCTGAAGCCGAAGGTCATCTGAGTCAGATCGTTGGTACCGAAGCAGAAGAACTCGGCTTCCTTGGCGATATCGTCGGCGGTGAGGCAAGCACGCGGGATCTCGATCATGGTACCCACTTCGTACTTCAGCTCCACACCGGCAGCGGCGATCTCGGCATCGGCGGTAGCCACAACGATGTCCTTCACGAACTTCATTTCCTTCACTTCGCCCGTCAGCGGGATCATGATTTCGGGAACCAGATCCCAATCCGGATGAGCCTTCTTCACGTTGATGGCCGCACGGATGACCGCCGAGGTCTGCATCTTCGCGATTTCGGGATAGGTAACCGCCAAGCGGCAGCCACGGTGACCCATCATCGGGTTGAACTCGTGCAGGCCGGCGATGATCGCCTTAATGTCGGCAACCGTCTTGCCCTGGGCC
Source organism: Clostridia bacterium (assembly GCA_017503785.1). Classification (GTDB taxonomy): domain Bacteria; phylum Bacillota; class Clostridia; order Oscillospirales; family Acutalibacteraceae; genus RGIG3009. The sequence goes on along the minus strand of JAFVSK010000013.1, from coordinate 15,095 downwards.
TTGGCCAGCGCAGCGATGTCGTCTTCCTCGGTGGGAACGAACTCATGCAGCGGAGGATCCAGGAAGCGGATGGTCACGGGGCAGCCTTCCAGCGCCTCGTACAGCTTCTCAAAGTCACCCTGCTGATAGGGCAGGATCTTGGCCAGAGCGGCTTCGCGCTCTTCCACGGTGTCGGCGCAGATCGTCTCGCGGAAAGCAGCGATACGATCGGCCTCAAAGAACATGTGCTCGGTACGGCACAGGCCGATACCCTCGGCACCCAGCTCGCGAGCCTTCTTGGCATCGGCGGGGGTGTCGGCGTTGGTGCGAACCTTCAGCGTACGGAACTCATCGGCCCAAGCCATGATGCGGCCGAACTCGCCGGCGATCTCGGCATCCACGGTGGGGATGATACCGTCGTAAATGTTACCGGTGGAACCGTCGATGGAGATATAGTCGCCCTCAACGTAGGTCTTGCCGGCCAACTCGAACTTCTTGTTTTCCTCGTCCATCTTGATCTCGCCGCAACCGGATACGCAGCAGGTACCCATACCGCGAGCCACAACGGCGGCGTGAGAGGTCATACCGCCACGGACAGTCAGGATACCCTGAGCAGCCTTCATACCGGTGATATCCTCGGGAGAGGTTTCCAGACGAACCAGAACGACCTTCTCGCCCTTTTCGTTCCAAGCCACAGCGTCGTCGGCGGTGAACACCACGCGGCCGCAAGCAGCACCGGGCGAAGCGCCGAGGCCCTTACCGGCGGGGGTAGCGGCCTTCAGAGCCTTCACGTCGAACTGCGGGTGCAGCAGGGTGTCGAGGTTACGGGGGTCGATCATGGCCACAGCCTGCTTCTTATCGATCATGCCTTCGTCCACCAGATCGCAAGCGATCTTCAGAGCGGCCTTGGCAGTACGCTTACCGTTACGGGTCTGCAGCATGTACAGCTTACCGTCTTCCACGGTGAACTCCATATCCTGCATGTCGCGGTAGTGGTCTTCCAGAATGGCGCAAACTTCCTTGAACTGCTTGAACGCAGCGGGGAACTTTTCGGCCATCTCGGCGATGGGCATGGGGGTACGCACGCCGGCAACCACGTCTTCGCCCTGAGCGTTGGTGAGGAACTCACCCATCAGGCCGGGTTCGCCGGTAGCGGGGTCGCGGGTAAAGGCAACGCCGGTACCGCAGTTGTCGCCCATGTTACCGAACGCCATCATCTGCACGTTAACAGCGGTACCCCAGGAGTAGGGAATATCGTTGTCGCGGCGATACACGTTGGCACGGGGGTTGTCCCAGGAGCGGAACACCGCTTCCACGGCGCCCATGAGTTGCTCTTTGGGATCGGCGGGGAAATCCTTACCGATCTTGGACTTGTACTCGGCCTTGAACTGCATAGCCAGTTCCTTCAGGTCATCGGCGGTCAGCTCAACGTCCTGCGTTACGCCCTTTTCTTTCTTCATCTTGTCGATGAGTTCCTCGAAGTACTTCTTACCGACTTCCATAACCACGTCGGAGTACATCTGGATAAAGCGGCGATAGCAGTCCCAAGCCCAGCGGGGGTTACCCGACTTAGCGGACATGGTGGCAACCACGTCTTCGTTCAAACCGAGGTTCAGAATGGTGTCCATCATACCGGGCATGGAAGCGCGGGCACCCGAACGCACGGACACCAGCAGGGGGTTCTCCTTGTCACCGAACTTTTTGCCGGTGATGCCTTCCATCTTGTCGATGTACTCCATGATCTGCGCCTGGATCTCATCGTTGATCTTGCGGCCGTCCTCGTAATACTGAGTGCAGGCCTCGGTGCTAACAGTGAAACCCTGGGGAACGGGCAGACCGATCTTGGTCATTTCGGCCAGGTTGGCGCCCTTACCGCCCAGCAGCTCGCGCATCGACGCGTCGCCTTCGCTGAACAGGTACACAAACTTGTGACTCATTTTGCAGTCATCCTCTCTTTATTTTTTAAATTTCCTCAAACTGCTTGAGCATGTCGGCAGGGTACGCCGACATAACTGGAGATATTATACCAAATATTTCTGCAAATGAAAAGACTTTTTTTGTATTTTTTAATTTTTATCACTGTGCCCAATAAATTCACCGAAAAAGCTGCGGCGATTGTGAAAAAATATTGTCAAAGCGTAAAAAATGAGGTATAATTTAAGTTGGTTTTAAGTTTTCTTGCTATACTCCGCTTGAAAGGATGGCGAGAACGATGCGTTTACTACTGGCCGAAGACGAGCGCGAGCTGTCGCACGCGCTCACGGCAATTTTAAAATACAACCACTATTCGGTGGATGCCGTGTACAACGGCGAGGATGCGCTGGACTATCTGCTGAACGGCACCTACGACGGTGCAATTTTAGATATCATGATGCCCAAGCTCGACGGTCTCACCGTGCTGCGCCGCGCGCGTGAGCAAGGGTGCGCGGTACCCATTCTGCTGCTCACCGCCAAATCCGAAATTGACGACCGCGTTGCCGGGCTGGATGCCGGTGCCGACGATTATCTCACCAAGCCCTTCGCCACGCGGGAACTGCTGGCGCGCATTCGCGCCATGACCCGCCGCCAAGCCGAGATCACCCCCTCGGTGCTGCAGGTGGGCAACCTGTCGCTCAACCGCACCACGTTTGAGCTATCCACCGCCGCGGGCTCGTTCCGCTTGGCCGGCAAGGAATTTCAAATGATGGAAATGCTCATGTCGCACCCGGGTATGCGCATCACCACCGAGCAGTTTATGGAGCGCATCTGGGGGTACGACAGCGATGCCGAGATCAACGTGGTGTGGGTGTATCTGTCGTACCTGCGCAAAAAACTGACCACGCTGGAGGCCAACGTGCGTATTCGCGCGTTTCGCGGCGTGGGCTACACGCTGGAGGTACTGCCGTGATCCAAGGACTGCGCCGCAAATTCATTCTCATTTCGCTGTGCTCGGTGGCTGCGGTATTGCTGGTGCTGGTGGCCGGCATCAACGCCGTCAACGCCGTGCGTGTCGACCAAAAAGCCAACGAGCTGCTGTCGCTGCTGGCCGATAACCAAGGCGCCTTCCCCGCCCTCAACACGCTGCCGCCGCACAAGCGGCCGCTGTCGGCGGAGGCACCGTTCGACACCCGCTATTTCTCGGTGCTGCTAAGCGATACCGGCGAGGTCGTTAAGGTAAACACCCGCGCCATCGCCGCCGTCACCACGGCCGAGGCAATAAGCTACGCCCAAAAAGCCGCCGCACGCCACCGCAACGACGGCTATCTGGGCGTCTATAAATACAAGCGCGTGCAGGCCGAGGGCAGCACCCTGTACCTGTTTTTAGACCGCGAACGCGAGCTGTCCACGCTGGGCACGTTTTTCCGTGCCAGCCTGCTCATCTCGCTGGGCGGCTTGGCAGCGGTGGCGGTGCTCATTGTGCTGCTGTCGCACCGCGTTATTCGCCCCATTGCCGAAAGCTACGAAAAGCAAAAGCAGTTCATCACCGATGCCAGCCACGAGCTGAAAACACCGCTCACCATCATTGATGCCAACACCGAGGTGCTGGAGCTGGAGCACGGTGAAAACGAATGGACCGAGAGCATCAAAAACCAAGTTTCACGGCTGGCCTCGCTCACCGATTCGCTCACGGCGCTATGCCGCATGGAGGAAACAGGCACCGCCCGCTTTGTGGATTTTTCGCTGTCCGATGCCGTGCGCGAGGCGCTGGAGGCGTTTGAAACCCCTGCCGTCACCCACGGCAAGCAGCTGCAGGTCACCGTGGAGGAGGGCATCACCCTGCACGGCGACGAACGCAGCATCCGCCAACTGGTATCGCTGCTGGCCGACAACGCCGTCAAATACGCCGCCGACGGCGGCACCGTTCACTTTGCCTTGTATCGGCAGGGCAAGCACCGCGTACTGCGCTGCGAAAACCCTGTCGATGCCATTGAACCGGGCGACCACAGCCGTTTGTTCGAACGCTTCTACCGCGGTGATCCGTCGCGCTCGTCACAAACGGGCGGTTCGGGCATCGGGTTATCCATCGCCCACGCCATTGTGGTTTCCCATTCCGGCCGCATCACCGCCCACAGTCCCGACGGCCGCTCGCTGTGCATCACGGCTACATTTTGAAAGTAATCCTCATTTTTTAGGTAGCTTTTAATTATGGGTGCTATCGTATGCTTCAGAAAGGAGGCGTACGTATGGCCTTGCCCGATCGTTTTGAACGCTATGAACTGAAATACCGCTTACCGCAAGCACAATACGAACGGCTGCTCACCGCGCTCACTCCGCACCTGCAGCCCGACCGCTATTTCCGCAGCACCATTGCCAGCCTGTATTACGACACGCCCGACCATCGGCTCATCCGCCGTTCGCTGGAGCACCCTGTATACAAGGAAAAGCTGCGCTTGCGCAGCTACGGCCCTGCCGCCGAGAGCGACCCTGTGTTTGTGGAACTAAAAAAGAAATACGATCACGTGGTATACAAGCGCCGTATCACCATGCCGCTGGCTGCCGCCACCGCCTTTTTGGCGGGTGGGCCCGCGGCCGATACGCAGATCTCGCGGGAGATCACCTATTTCCGCGATTTCTATCCGCAACTTGCACCGTCCATGCTGCTCATGTATGACCGCGAAGCCTACGTTGCCAAAAGCGATCCCTCGCTGCGCATCACGTTCGACCACCGCGTGCGCTACCGCACCACCGCGCTTGCCCTGCACGATGTCGAAAGCGGCACACTGCTGCTGCCGAACGAGTGCCTGCTGGAGGTCAAAACAGGGGCGGCGCTGCCGCTGTGGCTGCTGCGCATATTCGAGCAAGAAAAACTATACCGCACCTCCTTTTCAAAATACGGTACAGCCTTTTTGCAAACCGCATCTGAAGGAGGACAACACCCATGACGTTAGCCAACCTGTTCGGCAGCGTTGCCCAAAGCGGCACCGCCGCCATCACCCCCACCGCGTTTTTACTGTGCCTCGGCACCGCCCTTGTGCTCGGTGCCGTGCTGGCACTGCTCTATCGTTTAACCAACCGCACCACGCGCAGCTTTGCCGTCACATTGGCGCTGCTGCCGTCGGTGGTGTGCGTGGTGATCCTGCTGGTCAACGGCAACTTGGGCGCCGGCGTGGCCGTGGCAGGCGCGTTCAGCCTGGTGCGCTTTCGTTCGGCACCCGGCACCGCGCGCGAGATCGGCGCCATCTTTTTGGCCATGGCCACGGGTCTGGCGTGCGGCATGGGCTATCTTGCCTACGCCGCCCTGTTCACGGTGATCATCGGCATCGTCCAATTCGTGTACGAGCAGCTTGCCCGCCGCGATGCCGACCGCCCGTGCGACAAGATCGTGCGCATCACCATTCCCGAGGAGCTGGACTACGGCAGCGTATTCGACGACGTATTCACCGAATACACCACCGTCCATCGCCTCATCAAGGTAAAAACCACGCATTTGGGCAGCCTGTTCCGCCTCACCTACACCGTCACCCTGCGGAATGCGGCGCAGGAAAAGGCGTTTTTGGATGCGCTGCGCTGCCGCAACGGCAATTTGGAGATCAGCTGCTCGCTGCCCGAAACCGAAATTGAAGCACTATAAGGGGAGGTAACTCACCATGATTCTCACCCGCGATATTGCCTATCACCAGCAAGGACGCGTGCCCTCGGTGCGCCACTCACACACCGACAGCGACTCACTCGAGATCATTCAGATCCTGTCGGGCGACGGCAACGCCCTCATCGGCGACCAGACCTATCCGCTCGCCCCGGGTATTCTGCTGTTCATCGACGCGTCCACCATTCACTCGCTCAACCCGCAAAGCGAAGCCGACTATTGCCGCAACAAGCTCATCGTGTGCCGCAGCACCGTCGAAAAATCGCTGCGCGCAGCAGGGGCGTTGTCGCTGCTCGGCACGTTTGAGGAGTACGGCGGCGCCTGCTTTACGCTGGCCCCCGAAACCGCCGGTGAGATCGACGAACTGTTCCGTCGCATGGCGGAGCAAGGCGGCGATAACGCCGTGGTGTTCCCCGCCTTTCTGCGGCTGATCACCATGCTCTCCCCGCAGGACCGCCTGTATGCCCAAACCTCCGACTCGCGTGTGGCACGCGTGCTGCACTACCTGCACACCCGCTACACCGAGCCCATCACCATTGATATGCTGGCCGAGGATGCCCACATCAGCAAATACTATCTGTGCCGCCTGTTCCGTTCAAGCACAGGTATGAGCATCGTGCAATACCTCAACGAACAGCGGCTCACCTCGGCGCGGCGCTTGCTGGCGCAAACGCGCCGTCCCATCACCGCCATTGCGCAGGATTGCGGATTTGGCAGTCCGTCGCATTTTTGCGCCCTGTTCCACGAGCGCGAGGGCATGACCCCGCGTGATTTTCGTAATCTGCACAACCGTCACACCTAATAACAAAGGAGAGGGTATTTATGGCCGGACGTAAAGGTATTGAACTGCTCAAGCAATATTTTGCGGCGTTAAAGCATCCTTTTCAAACGCGCTGCCGCTTTATCGGCATCTCCAGCCGCCGCTATCGTGCACTGCCCGAGGAAACGCTCACCATCGCAGGCTACACGGTACCGCTGTCGCCGCTGGTGGAAAACACCTACGATCTCATGCACACGCTGGAAATGGGTCGGCACATTCTGCACACCGACCTCACCACCTATTTTGCCCCGATGGAAAACGCCACGCGGCTGTCCATCAACGAGGTCAAGGCCACCTATTCCGACCTGCGCAGTCTGGTGATCACCTTTTATTTAGAAACGCTTCAGCTGCTGGTCATCAAGCTCGACCCCGATGAAGAGCAGTGCAAGCCGCTGTTTTTCACGGTGGGCCAGCACATCACCACGGTGGACAACGCCTATCTGCAGGCAGTGGAGGCGCTCAAACCGAAAGCCACCGTCACCGCCTCGTTCAAAGACACCCTGCTGCCGCTGGTGGACACGTTTATCGACGCCATCTGCCGCACAGCCTGCACAGAATTCAGCGACTGTCTGCGGCTGGATACGCTCACCGTCAACTCCCCCGAGACCCGTCCGTATTCCGACGAAAGTATTCTGACCTTGGTGGAGCACGCCACGCGAAAACACTATCCCGCCATTGACGAGCTGCTGAACTATTACGACATCGCCTACGATCTGCGCTTCGAGAGCCGCATTTTCCGCAACCTGCTGGCGCATTACGAAGCCACCGGAAACGATGCCTACCACGGCGCCGATCTGGCGTTCTATCGGTTCTACACCGGCCGTTCCTCGCTCACAAGCTCCACCAAGCTGCAGGAGCAGTTTGCCGCCTTGGTTCACAAGCAGCTGCAAGAGCGGTATGAGGAGCTGTCCCGGCGTCGCCTGCTGCGCTTCAGCCTCAAAGGCAAGCAGGCCGCCGACCTGTTCGGCGATATCACCTCGCGCGCCGAGGCCTGCCGCTATTTAACCAAAAACCAACATGCCGCGGTGCTCACCACCGCTAACGAGCTGTTTAAAAAGCTCCAAGCGCACTAACCCAACACACCAAAAAGCACCGCCGCCAACCGTTGTGGTTGGCGGCGGTGTTCGTTTTACCGTATCCTCAAATAGAGCGCCTCACAGTAGGCAAGCTTTACCGACACGGCAACACCGTCGTCCAGGCGGCGATAGTCCACGCGTTGCCACGAGCCGTTTTCGTCCATGCGGCACAGCTCGTTACACGTGCGCAGCTGCGGCGGCAAATGCAGCACCACCTCATCCAACGCATCGGGACACAAATTCACGATCGTCAGCAGCTCCTTAAAGCCGCACGCCGCATCACAGGCCACGTTTTCCACCAATAGCACGTCGGGGGCCTCTTTAACAAAGCAATACTCGTCGCAGCACTGTGTCAGCACCGTTTGCAGTAGGTGCTTGCGGCGATAATTGAACAGCGCCTGCGAGCCGTTATTCTCCAATGTCAGGCCCATCACGATCACCGTGCCGCCAAGAGAATTTTGATACTTCGTCATGGCGGGCGTGATCAATTCCCTCTCGCTGTTGTACAATTCCGTGATAACGCGGCAAGCAGGATCGGTAACGGTAAGCTTCGGCATCCAGCCGTTCCCATGCGGTGCCAGCATCCACGGCGCCGTCATATTCCGCCCGCGCAGCGTGCCCACGAACTCGTCGGCGATCACCTCACGCACGGCCAGATCCCATTGCAGCATTCCTTGTTTAACGTCGTCACCAACGTCAACACCAAGATACTCTCCGAAGCCGCGCTCGCACAGCACCTTCGCCGCGGCACCGTCGAGCACCAACACCTTCGAAAGCGCTTGCGTGATCTCCTTGTCGGTGGCATACCGTGCCACGCGATCATCCCAAAACGAAATCGGCGCATCGGTGGTTACGTACGGAATACCAAAACGGCCGATCGGCTGTGTCCACCACGACCACCACGGCTCGGTGTCCAAGGTGCTGTAAAGCGGATCGTAACGCACGTTAACACCCTTCATCTCACAGCCCTTCACCGCCCGATGCAACGCCTCGAACCGCTTTCGCTCCTTGGCAAAGGCCTTGCCGTAGGCGGTTTCCTCGTTCGCGCCGTCCAACAGCTGGCGATCAATGAAAAGCGCGCCGTCCAAGCCGTAGGAAAACACCACCGCCATGGCCGCCATCATCTGACAGCCTGCCGTGAAAAAGCGCGTATGCGGGAACGTATCTGCCTCCATATAATGCAAAAATTTGCGGGTAATGTGCTGCTTGGAGTGCAGCACGTGAAACAGCATCTGCGGTATCTCCCGCGTGACGATGCCACCGTAAGAAGCCCCATGCAACCGCGAAAACGGCACGTGACGATCGCCTGCCATCGCGCGGGCGACCTCATACGTGCAGTCGCCGTCCTTGTCGTCCAAAGACGGCTGCAAATACCCCATCGGGATCTCGGGGCTTTGCTCGTCCAGTGCACGGCGCATGGCGGTCGCGAATTCCACCAGGCTGTCCTTCGCCAGCTCGCGCCACTGGCGAATTACCTCCAGCGCCTCGGGGGAACGCTTTTCCAGCATCGCCGTTAACGTATCTCTGTCAAACGCAAACCCATACCGCTCGTTAAACTCACGGATATGCCGATCGCAATAACAGCCCATTGCCGCCGAAAGTGAAAAATCGTCCTCGGTAATAATAAACGACGGCTTGGCAATGGCCGCAAAGTCGGCAACGTCACTCGCAAAGCGGGCTTGAAACGCCGGATCCAGCGGACAATTGGCAAAGGGGTGCTTGCTGCCGTCACGCTTGATGATGGGCTGAAACTCTGCCGAGCTTCCCGATTTAAACGTCAGCCCGATCCACCAACCGCAATCAATGTCGTAACGCGCCACCGCGTGCTTGATGGCCTTAAACTCCTGCGCCTTTTGCAAAAAGAACGCCTTCGGCGGATACCCCTGCCTGCGCCATCCGCCTCCGGGCAAATTCAACGCGAAGCGCGTAAACCCATAGTCGCGGTGCTGCTCCAAAATATCCTGGATCAATTCCTCTTTGGTGGGCCAATCCTTGTCCATGGAGATCGGAATGATGATATCCAGATGTTTCATAACACGGCCTCCTCAATCCACCACCGCACCGGCACACGTTAAGCGACGGCGCACCTCTTGTACGTCAACCGCATGCAGCGTGGCTCCCGTGTCGTTCGACACGGCAAACGCCGTACCTGCCGCTTCGCCCATGCAGGCGCAGGTCGGCATCACGCGTGCCGCCGAATGTGCCTCGTGATCGGCCGAAAGGCACCGTCCTGCCACCAGCATATTGTCGTATTCCTTGGGCAGCAGGCTGCGATACGGAATGTAATAGTAGTTATCCTTTTCAAACTTATACATCGTCGTCCCCGTACCCGTGGGGTTGTGAATGTCGATCGAATAATTGGCCACGGCGATCGTATCGTCAAAGTGTACCATCTGCCGCAGATCGTCGCCCGTTAAAATATACACACCCTTCAGCTTACGGCTTTCCCGCACGCCGATATGATTGGCGATCGTGATAAGCTCGGCGTTCTTACACGATGGTGCGTGTGTTTTGAGAAAGGTAAACATTTCCCACACCTGCCGCCGCGCTTCCATCTCGGCGCGGCTCACCTCCACCGCATCCACGGGGTTGAGCTTTACCACGCGCGTGGTGTTCAAATGCAAAATATCCTTTCCCTGTCCGTAAAACACCAAAATATTTTCACGCGGATTGCGAATACGCCCTTCCTGCTGCTGTTGGTTGTACAACCGGATCAGTTCTTCGTGCTCCTGCTTAAACCGCTCGATATCCACGCCGCTCATGCGGAAGCACGTGGTCATGGGCTGACAAAAGCCGTCGCTTTCCCGCCCGAGCTGATAGTCGCAGCCCGCCATCATCAGCAGCTCACCGTCGCCGGAGGCATCCAAAAAGTAGCGCGCCTCACATTCCACAATGCCGGATTTCGTGGCCACCGAAACAGCCTTCAGCGTGCGGCCATCGGTGTGTATTTGGAACACCGTTGCATGAAACAGCACGTCAACGCCTGCCTCGGTCACCATATCGTCAAATACGAATTTAAAGGTTTCCCACGATGCTTCGCCGTAATCGGCGTGGCGTTTTTTGATCTCACCGAAAATACCGTCGGACAGCAGCTTCCCGCTTTCCAGCGTGCGGTGCTGCATAAACGGATACACCAGACTGTTGCACAAGGCGCCGCCCAAGCAGCCGAATTTTTCAACGATCAGCACGGTCAACCCTTGGCGTGCCGCGCTCACCGCCGCCGCAACGCCGGCAATACCGCCGCCCACTACCAATAGATCATATCGTTTCATACATTATCACCTCTTGCTTCCACTATAGCAAACTTCTTCGGCAATTTCTTTCAAAAAGCAGTGCAAAACTTGAAATTCGGAAACATATTCGGCGCAAATATTGAAAATCGCGCACCGTTGTGCTATGATTTTTAAAAATGAGCACCAAGGAGCTTGCTATGGAACACGCGCCGCTGTATGAGTTGATCCAGCAAATCGAATACGGAACGCGCCTGCATATCGGCGTCTTGTTCTTTAAAAATTACGGCAACAGCGCGTGCGCTCTGCCCAACCGTCACGCCATTCACGAAAGTCCGCTGTGTGATGCATTCAAAGGTGAGCGCCGCAATTCGTTCTTTCGGTGTGTGCGTTGCCGCAATCTGGCACTCGAAAAGGCACTCACCGAAAAGGTGCCGTTCGGCGGTCTTTGTGTCAACGGCATTTACGAATACACCCACCCGCTCGTCATCAACGGCGAGGTGGCGGCCATCATTTTCATCGGAAACATTCTCGACCGCGAACTCGGTCTGCCGAAGCTGCGCTCGCGCCTTGGCGAAACCGCGCTGCCGCTTGCCACGCTGGAGCCCGATTTTTCGCCCGAGCAGTGCCGCAAAACCGCCGAAACGCTCGATCGCTACATTCGCTTCCTGCTGGAAACGTACCCCGACAAGGCACCCGACGAAAAGCCTCTCATCAAAAATATCAAATGCTACATTGAGGAAAATCTGGACTTCGGAACCGATATTCACCGCCTTGCCGCCGCGTTCCACTACCATCCGCGCTATCTCTGCCGTTTGTTTAAAAAGGAAACCGGTACCGCGCTCGGTGAGTATCTGATCACGCGGCGCCTGCACCGTGCCACCACGCTGCTGCGCGACACGTCGCGCACCGTCATGGAGATCGCCACCGACGTTGGCTTCAACAACGTCACCTATTTCAACAAGCTGTTCAAAGCTGCTTTCGGCATCACCCCCACTGCCTACCGAAGGCAGCACAACGGATCAGAGGTGTCACCATGGTAAATCTGTTATATTTACTCGCCGTCATTCTCGGTGTTTCCGGCCAAAGCATTGCCAAAAAACCGTACACCCAACGCTTCGGCGGCGAAGGCTCCTACAGCTTCGTTGCGCTTTCCGCCGCCGCAGCCTTTGTGTTTTTTGCCGTGCTCACCCCCGCGCCGCAGTTTAACGCGGCGTTTCTTCCGTATGCCGTGGGCTTTGCGGCCGCGTACGTTACCTCCTCGGTCTTTACCATTCTCGCCATCGCCTACGGTTCGCTGTCGTTGTCGTCGTTGGTGGTGTCCTATTCCCTGCTGCTTCCCACGCTCTACGGCGTGCTCGTCCTGCACGACCCTCTCGGTGTCGGCTTTTTCCCCGGGCTGCTGCTGTTGGCGATCTCGCTGTTTCTCATCAACAAGGGAACGGGCATCACCAAGCCGACCCTCAAATGGACGGTGTGCGCCGCGTTGGCCTTTGTGGGCAACGGCATGTGCACGGTGGTTCAAAAAATGCAGCAGGTGCGCTTCGACGGCGCCTACAAAAGCGAATTTATGATGGTTTCCCTGGCACTTGTGTTCGTGGTGATGCTGGCGTTTAGCGGTGTAAAAGAACGCAAAAACGTGGTACACTACGTAAAACACGGCTGGTATCGGGCGCTGATCGTGGGTGGATTGAACGGCATGGTCAACCTGTTCGTGATGATCCTCTCCAACCGCATGCCGGTATCGTTGCTGTTCCCCTTCGTTTCGGCGGGCGGGCTCATCGTCACCTATCTCGTTGCGCGGTTCTGGTACAAGGAGCCGCTGCGAAGATCGCAGCTGATCGGCTTTGTCTGCGGCATCGCCTCCGTTGTGTTTTTGAATTTATAGACCTGCAAACGCAAAAAGCACCCAACCCTTGCCCAAGTGTTCCTAGGGACACTTGGGCAGTTTTATTCGCCAACGGCGAGTGATATTGCTTCGCAGTTATATTCGGCTAATGCCGAGTGATATTGCCTTCGGCAGTTTAAGGCGAATAAAATATCACGAAAACCACAAGGTTTTCATATCACGATTGCGTAAGCAATCATATCACTCTTTGCGCAGCAAAGAATATCACTAAATAAAAAGAACTACCCGAAAAAGAGTTTTGATTTCTCTTCTTCGGGTAGTTTTGTCTTATTCTGTTACAAGCAGGGAATTTGTGTGCCAAATTCCGTTTCTGATAAAGATAACTGTCCTTGGCACCCCCGCTCATTCGGTTGGGTGCTTTTTTTACTGTACCATTACCTCGGAAAACGTCACCGTCAGCGGCAACGAGGGCACCGACAGTGCCAACGGCACACCGCTTTGGGCATCAAAGGTGAGCGTGTAGGCGCCGTTCGGCCCGCTGCCGTTTACGGTGAGCACGCCGCCGGCTTCACGGCGCTCGCCCTCGCCGCGCAGCGCCGCATCCAGCGCCGCCACGATCTCTGTCCCCAGTGCACTTTCGGGCACCGAGGCCGCATCGGCTGTAAATTCCAAGCCGTGCAGGCTCAGCGTGATCGCTTCGCCATCCCAGCGCACCGTCAAGCCGTTTAGTGTTTCGGGCTCGTCAAAAGCCAGTGCCAGCGTACCTGCTCCGTAGCGCGTGAGTGTCCCTTTTACGTTAAGCTCACGATACACGGCCTCCACCGTGCAGGAAAACTCGGCGCTCTGCGGCTCTGCCGCCGACGGACGACACCCCGCCACCAACAACACAACCGCAACCAACACGCACCAAAGGCGGCGCATACGCCATCACTCCGCTTGCTCTAAATTTAAGAACAAGGCGCCCAGCTCGTCGATCATATCCGACGGCAGCATCGCGTGCTGCGACAGCCGCGCCGCCGCGCGGTCGCCGGCCAAGCCGTGCAACAGTACGCCGCAACGCGCCGCCGCAAACGGCGGCAATCCCTGCGCCGCCAGTGCCGCGATCATACCGGCCAGCACGTCGCCGCTGCCGCCCACCGCCATACCGGGATTACCGGTGCGGTTCACGTACACCTCGCCCTCGGGCGAAGCCACCACGGTGCCGTGCCCTTTCAGCACCACCACCGCCTGAAACCGCCGCGCGGCCTCGGTGGCCGTGGCCGTGCGATCGCGCTGCACCTCCTCCACCGAGCGGTGCAACAGCCGTGCCATTTCCAGCGGATGCGGTGTTACGATCAGCGGTGCGCGTCTTGCTCCCGTTATATCTATATGCTTCGCCGCCGCATTTATACCGTCGGCATCCAGCACAACGGGACAGTCGGCCTCGTTCAGCAGGGCGGCCGTTAATTCCGCCGCCTCGCGGCTTTGCGATAAACCGCAGCCGATCAGCACCGCCGTGGCCTTTTGCAGCCGCGGCAGCAGCTGTGCCGCCGCACGCGCACCGCCCTCGGCATACGGCGCACACACGGCCTCGGGCACCGCCGCCGTGATGATGGGATACACGCTTTCGGGCATCGCGGCCGTCAGCAGGCCCACGCCGCAGCGCAGCGCTGCACGCGCCGCCAACACGGCCGCTCCTGCCATGCCGTAGCTGCCGCACACCGACAGCACGTGCCCGTAGCACCCCTTATGGCTCTCGGCCTCCCGCGGCGGGAAATACGAGCGGATCTCCTGTAACATACCGTCACTCCTCATCAAAAAACGGATGCCGCACGGCACCCGCTTTGGTTACTTGTTAATCTCGTTTTGCAGCAGGCGCGGTAAGCCCTTGGTAAAAGCGGCAAGCACCCGCTCGTCGGGCTGAAATATCACCAGCGTGTGCCCGCGTTTTTTACTGCGATAGCTAAAGCAATACAGCCCCTCAGCCTTTTCCGAGGGCGCCGCCATGACCACGCGGTCGACACCGCGCTCCTGCCACTGCTCGGGGCGATACACGCCTGCGGTTTCCACCTTGCTCAGCGACACCGACACCACGCGCTCGCGCTTGCGGCGGGCGGTGATCTTGTCGATATCAATGTCACCGTTGGTGATGCAGTATTCGTACTCAATATTCATTTCCGACAGCAGCCACCACATACCGTAGCCCAACGCCGCCGCCAGCAGCAACGCAAACGCGCGCAGCATGATGAACGAAAACGTAATCAGCAATGACGTGAGCGCCATAATGAGAATAGCCAACAGCGTTTGCTTCGGCGTTTTTCTACGTACAATGATCTGTTCCACGAACGTATCCACAGTCGTCACACCTTTCGGTTATAGTGTATTTCAAGCGGCGAAACAAGCTTTATGCCGAAAAGCCGCCCTATGGGCGGTTAGGAGTTCGACTCCCTTCGGTTATAGCCGAAGAGAGTTGAACCCTAATCGGTCAAAACAACAATTTTTCACAGCAACAGCGTTATACTCACTTGAAATACATACAGTATTTCTGCGTTCGCATGCCTTGTTGCCGTACAAAAATTGTTCGTTTTGACTTGTA
>JAFVSK010000038.1 GCA_017503785.1 Clostridia bacterium | reverse complement strand
TTGCGCCTGTTGCGCCTGTTGCGCCTGTTGCGCCTGTTGCGCCTGTTGCGCCTGTTGCGCCTGTTGCGCCTGTTGCGCCTGTTGCGCCTGTTGCGCCTGTTGCGCCTGTTGCGCCTGTTGCGCCTGTCGGACCTGCTGGCCCAGTGGGGCCGATGTGCTGCGCCCATTCAACCGGGGCGAGCCCGGTCAGTACCCACTCGGTCTTGTCGCTCTCCTGGTAGAGATACTTGCGCACGTCCGTTTCGGTCGGCGCCAGCGCCAGGCGCTCGGCCTCGTCCGCGACGACCCAATTGTGGGGTGCGTGAATTTCCCCAGCGGGTATGAGTTCGTGTTCCATCAGCTTGTTACCACCACATATTGACCGTTGACCGTGACGGCTTCGCCGTTGACTGTGACCGCGTTGGTCGGCACTTCACCTGCCTGTAGAACCACGCGCACGCGCATCAGAACCCCGCCCCGAACGATGACCATCTCGTCGTCGGGCACGATGGTGTCGGCAAGGGGGAAGTCGCCGGGGTTGACGGAGCCACCACCTGTGGATGCGTTGACGTACACGCCACCGCCGGTTCCAGCCTTGCCGGGCTTGCCTTGCAGGTCAACCCACTTGCCCCACCGACCTTCAGTTTGTTGGAACCGGAGTTTGGTGCCTTGCCATTCGTGCTTGGGCATAGGGCCCATCGGCCCGCGCTCGCCGTCTTTACCGGGAGCCCCATCTCGGCCAGGCTTTCCTGGGGGACCGTCCCTGCCGCGAGGGCCAGGGTCGCCACGCAGGCCAATACCGTCCTTGCCGTCCAGCCCATTCTTGCCGGGTACACCGTCTTTGCCGGGAGGGCCGGGCTGCCGGGCGAGATTGCTGACCTGAGCGCGCAGGTCACGGACTGCCTTGGCGAGCAGGGTGAGGATGCCGCGATCATTGCTGTCCACCTTCGGCCCCCTCGCCGAGCAGGTCGAGAATTCGGTTCTGTAGCGCCAGGGTCTGCTCGGCCGTTGGGTCTACCGGAGGTGGCACTGGCGCAGGTGGCGGCGCCTTGGCGGCAGCCGCGCGTGCGCGCAGCGCGTCGGTCTCAGCCTCGGTGCGCTTGAGCAGCGCCAGGTGCATCTCCCGCTGCTGGGCCTGCGTGGGGTTGGGCGGCGCGCTGTATTCGTCGTCGTCAATGCCGTCCTCTTCCGGGTCATCCTCGCCCGGTGCAGCAGGGACACCCATTGGGTCCACCCACAGACCCATCTCCTTCTCGCGGTCCATGTCGACCTTGCGCTCTTCGTCCACCGTGTCGGCGTCGTCACCGCGCTCGCCGATGACACTGGAGCGGCTGCGGAAACCGTTCGTGACTTCCGCTGCCTTGCCCTGCACGTCCTGCACGGGGTGGATGTAGGCCCAGCCGTGGGGTGCGTGCTCTACGCGAATCACGTCGTCGTACTCGGCCAGTGTGATCTCCCCGGCCAGCAGCGCTGCGTCAGCGAACCACTCGATCACGCGCTGGCAGAACATCGGGATCACGATCTGCCACTGGCGCTGCTCGGCAAAGCGGCGGAAGTCGTTGATCACGACGCGCAGCGTGCGGTCGCTGACCTCGCGGATGTCGCCCGCCATCAGCTCGTACGGCAGGCCAGCGCCCGCCGCCGTGCCCAGATGGGTCGTGCGCATGTAGTCGCTGTAGTTGGTGCCGGCCTCGGGAGGGTTGGACCACTCCATCTTCTGGCCGTCCTCCAGCTCTTGCACTAGGCCGGGCCGCAGCGGGACCAGCGGCTCGGGGCTCACACCGTCGGTCTCGTACGGCGTGCCTGTTAGCGCGCCGTTGTTCGGGTCGTTCGGGTCCAGTGGGGGCAGCGTGCGCGAGATCGTGGCGACGAACAGGTTCGCCAGCTTCTGGCGCTCCAGCGTCGCGTCCTCGTAGTCCACGGCGTTGCGCTGCTTGACCAGCACCGAGGCCATGGTGGGCACGCCGCGCAGGGCACCGGGACGGTCGGGCTCGAACATGTGGATCATGTCTGATGCCGCCACGCGCACCAGCGCGTCGGGGTCCATCACGCCCATGAACCCCTTGTCGCCCGGGTGCTGTTTGTAAACCCAGTACGCCACGCGCTTGCCGCGCTTGTTCAACTCGATGCCGGAGCGGATGACGTGGCCGACAGGCAGGCCCTTCCACTGGTCCGCGTCCATGAGCGGCACCATGTCGGCCTCCAGCAGTTGCACCTGCATGGGCACCGCGAGGCCGTCTTCGTCAAGGAACCGGGCACGACGGCGGGCGAACACCTCACCGGCGGCCAGCCACGACTTCACGGCCAGGGTCTGCTGGCCGTAGCCGTCGAGCACGCAGTCGGCGTCTGCCTTCTTCACGAAGTCGTTCCACAGGTCCGTCAGTTCCTGCTTGCGTGTCTTGCTGGTGATGCGCTTGAAGCGCGGCGTGATGGCGATGCCGACGAGGTTGGTGGCCCACTTCTGGGTGACGCTCTTGGCGCTCCAGTCGTTGCGCACCGCGTCGTGCGAGCGGTTGCGGATCGTCTGCAGGCCAGCCATGGCCGTGTTGGGGCCGCTGGAGGGTGGTGTCCAGCCAGCGAGGCGGCGGCCCTGCCCTGCGGCGTCGTAGCGGTTGGTGAACGTGCGTGCGGCCTGGGCGACCGGAGTCTGCTCAGGCTGGGGGTTCTTGGGTGGTCGGCCGATCAACTTGCCGTTTGCGCTGTACCGAGCCATCAGTCGTACCCTCGACCTGCGTAGAACGCATAGGACTGGCGGGGGCGCTGCGGGCTTTGTGCGGCCAGTTCCTTCTTCATGTCGTCCCGGGCCTGGATCAGCGACTCCGGCGTTCCGTAAATGACCGTCTGCCCGCCGAGGGTGACGGATCGAACGCCAGCCGCAATGGCCGCGTTTAGATTGTCGATGTCTGCCTGGGTGACGGCCATGGTTGATCCGATATGCGAAATGATCGGCATCATCGGCGAGGTGGCGCGAAAACGGCCTGCGGCACGATTTCGGAAAAAAGAAAGACTTTCTTTTTACGGAAAGTCTTTTAAAAGGAGACGCTGATGGCGGCGTCTGCTGCTGAGACAAGTCGATGGTGGCCGTGTTTGGTTGGTCAGACCCGCGCTGAACCCCGGCCACTGGGCGCCACACTGCGAGAACCACCTCGCGGGCATTTAGCACCATCGAGTCTGCAGTCTGGTGCGCTCCCCCAGGATCGCCCAGAGGCCAAACTGCAGGCTTGCTAGTTCCCGTCTCTCCGGGATGTCACGTAATTACCTCACGGGGCCTACCGCACCAGTACGTTCGGTGCTGCTACTGCCGTGACAGGATCGCGTACTCGCATGCTTCCGGCGATCATCCCTTTGCCGCCGTCGAAACGGCGCGCTGCGCGGGAGAGATGTTGAAGAATGACCCAGCTCACATGAAGCAGTGTTTACGCACCACGATCACAAGGTTTTCGCATGAAAGTCAGTTTGGCGAGGCGCTAACCCTCGGCCGCTGGGCCACCTTCAAGTGTGACGCCTGAACATCAACTCCGGGGTACTACCGGAGGTTGTCCCTTGCGGGTGGCCCTTTCCGGCCAGGTGTCACACTTGAAGGCCCTGCTCGCGCAGGCTCCAAGTTCGGGTCGCAGGGAGTGTTGGATGGCGCGGACATCACCCCGTTGTTAAGGGAGCTTTTACTACAGCACCACGTGGTGCGAGAGTGCCTTTGTTCTCACTTTTTCACTGTGCGACCTTCAAGTGAGAGGCCGATTTACGGTGCTACGCTGCCTTGCGTGAGAATGGCAGTGGCACCTTCTTATCAGTCTCTCGCTTGAAGGCCCTGCTCGCGCAGGCTCCAAGAATCCGTAGGTGGATCAGCCCCTTCCCCTTTCGCGTTTGAGAGCGCGCCGGCTTAGGGTCCGACCGGAGGACCGTTACTGGGTGTAACCCAGCCTCTTCGTCACCGAAATCTTCCAGTTGGTTTGAGAGCCTTTCGACTTTTAAACTCCGGCCACTGGTTGCGCTGGCCTGGTTCGTATTATCGCGTTTGCGAAATAAAGGTCAAGGGTTTTTAAGCGCAGGCCCGTGCCATTTTGGCATTTTTGCGATTTGCTGAGCGCGCAGCTTGAGTGCTCGCAACCCAGTTCATCAAGCCGCGTCCGTAGGCGCCTGCCTGACGCTGCTGGGACGTGCGTGTGCCGTCGCCAATGGTGAAACGACGACCTGGGCCGCGTTTGGTGTGGCTGGCCGAGCGCATCTTGCCGTAACCTGGCAGGCCCACGTTGGCTACGCCGAGGTGCTGCAGCAGTTGGCAGGCCGTGTTTGGGCCACTGGCCTTGACGCGGTACGCCTCCATGCTCTGGGTCACCTTTTCAGATGCTGCACCAAGAGCAGCAAAAGCGGCTGCCTTGAGGGACAAAGAACGGGGCTCGGACGGTTGCATATTTGCCTTTCAAAAAGATCGTCGGACTGACGTTGTTGCGATGTGTGTAATTTAGCAAACGCGCAAGAAGTCGTCAAGCGATTTCAATACTGCGCCACCGCACTTCGCCGTGGCCTGCGCACAGGCCGGAGTACGCGCACTTCTTCTGCAGGTGGTAAGGCGATAACGCTGTTTTCCTGCGCTGCTCGGCGATCTTCGCGCGCCACGATCTCGCTGTTGCGGTCGAGCGGCGCCAGCCATGGCTGCACGACGTTCCAGTCCTTGATCTTGTCGAGCTGCATGCGCAG
The DNA here is from genome assembly GCA_017503785.1 of Clostridia bacterium. Classification (GTDB taxonomy): domain Bacteria; phylum Bacillota; class Clostridia; order Oscillospirales; family Acutalibacteraceae; genus RGIG3009. The sequence continues at coordinate 2,504 of JAFVSK010000038.1, read as the reverse complement.
CATACCCGCCATCATCATCCGGCAAAGGTCAAAGCTCTCGTTGCGCTTGCGGACCTTCTGCCAGGTGCCGTTCTTGCCGCGCACCTCGGCCTCCAGCTCGTCAAAAAACGCCTGTGGCAGCCAGCCGTCGGGGTTCTGTGTGGGGTGTTTCGGCTGAGGGAAGTGGTAGAAACCCGGCCCCGGCATGGTCCGACGCAGGCCCGCCGCCACCATGTCCGACAGCAGGTTCGGGTTGCAGATCAGCAGAGGGATGTCGCCCTTGGTCCCTTTGCGGCCACTCACTAGGGTCTCCCGGATGATCGGTGCCTTGGGCTCGGACGCACCCTTGTAGAGCGTGACGCGGTGCGCATGTCCGGCCTTGCGCACGCGCCGATACCAGGCGTAGGCGTTATGGGTCACGCCGTCCTCGCCCCCGGTGTCCACCGTGAGCATGCGGATTTTGATCTCTCGGTTGGGGTCCGGTGTCTTCCACGTGGCGTCGAGCAGCTTGTCCGTCAGCACATCCCAATCTTCAGGAAAGCTGGCGGGGTCGATAGGGGCAAACTCGCTTCCCATTCCGGGCCTTTTCGAGTGTTTTATCTCGAAACGATCCACCAACCACTGCTCCATGTGCACGCCGACGGCGTGGAGTTGCACCACGAAGCGCGCGTTCACCCCGCCCTGCACGTCCACGGAGGCCGAGAGCATGCGTGTCTGCTCGGGTACCTGGTAGCGGATCAGGTCGTTTTCAGCGCGGTCCTGCGGTCGGGCACGTCCTGATTGGGACTCCTTCAGGTGCCGCGAGATGTACGGCATGCCCTGGTCCACGTTGATCGCGTTCTTCAGGGCCTCTTCCGATCCGCTGAGGGCATAGTGGCGCAGGCCCTGCAGGTGGCGCACTAGGATAGAGCGCCACGGTTGGAACGCCGCCGCCACGCCGCCCAGCCAGAACCCGGCGATGGAAGATGTCATGCCCTCGCCCACCAGTTCGTCGTCAACGGTCAGTGTCATGCCGTCCCGCAGCCACCGGCCGTTGGCGTTCAGAGCCTTCTTCTGGTCGGCGCCGTGCAGCGACCCACAGTGGGGACACACGATCTTGGCGTAGTGCTCGGCGAGCTTGTCCAGGTTGGCGCTGCGCACCGTCTCCAGCAACTCGTCGTCCGGGGGTAGGTTGAACAGACCAACACCGGGCGCGGCTTCAAACCACTCGCGGCAGTCGTGGCACTTCCAGTACCACCGGCGCCGGTCGCTGGTGTTGTAGATGCCAACCACTCCGCGCACCGGCGGGGCCTCGTGCGGGGTAGACGGTTTCCAGTTCGGGTCTTCGATGTCGCGCCCGGGGCTGGACTCAACCAGGCACATGCCGCGCGACAGGAAGGTCTGCGTGCGCTTGAGCCCCAGCGGGAACGGCGCGCCCTCGCCGCCCACGTCGTCCGGCATACGGTCGTAGTCGGTGAAGGCCACGTAGCGATAGGTGGAGCCGGACAGGTTGCTGACGGTGGGCCAGCCGATCTTGAGCCACATGCCGTGGCGAAAGCTCTTGTCGAACGTGTTGTCGGCGTTGGCGTTGCGCGAGACGAGCGCAGCCAAGTCCGGGCTGTGGCGCAGTGCGCGGTCCACGGTGGTCTTGGAGAACTCGCGCGCCTTCTCTTGGGACATGTGGATGATAGCCATGTCGCCAGGGTCGTTGACCACGGCGTGCGCCATCCAGCCGGTGATCAACCCCTCGGTTTTCCCGCACCGTGCTGGACCGACGAAGGCGACGGCCTCGTGCCGGCGGCTCGCCAGCGTGTCGATTGGCTCGCACATGTAGGGTGTTTCGGTGGCCGACCATGGGGCGGTGGTGCCGCCGGTCTGCTTGACGATCAGCGAGGCGGCCGCGCCTTGGCTGACGGAAACCCGCTTGGGTGGTCGGAACGCTGCGTGAGGGGAGAAAACGTCCTGTACCGCTTTGGTGAAATCGTCTGCCACTCAGCCTCCGAACAATTCGAACTCTTCAGCCAAGGTGTTCAGTGCGTCGTCAATCGTCTTGCTCACCGTTTCGCAGGTCTCCGGTGCCACGCCCTCGCGCCGCTCCAGCAGGTCGGGGATTGAGCGCAGGGTCTGGGCGATGGATGCGAACGCGGTGGCGCAGGCTTCGCGCACAGCCTCGCGCTTCACGTACTCGCCCTCCTTGATGCGGTAGTCCAGCTCGACAGTCTTGGCCGTCCATGCCTCCTTGCGCGCCCGGGAGACGGCGTACTCAACCTCGCCCGCGTCCTCCAGTTCCTTGCGCACCTGGTCCTCGAACACCTTGGGCTTGCGGCCAGCGTTCTCGCGTTTGCCGCCCAGCCGGGGCACGTCGATCTCGATGCCTTCGACGTATTCGCTCATGCCAAAGGTGCCGCAAAGGCGTCACAGAATGTGTTGCTCATACGCCAATTCTACTTGTTGCGCAGGTATTTGCGCAATCGCTAAGGGATTCAGTTGAGATTTTCTAAAAATGCTTGAGCCCCGCGCCTCTTCGTCCCAGATCGGAAGAGCAC
>JAFVSK010000037.1 GCA_017503785.1 Clostridia bacterium | reverse complement strand
GCTGTCCCTGTGCGAGCTGATCGTGGGCGGCAAGGAGGGCTTGCAGCCCATTGAGAAAACCGTGATTGACCGCTGTGTGCGTCAGGTGTACCGGGAGATCGCGCTGGGGCTGGAAACGGCCAAGCCGCCCCTGCTCCAAGATTTGTACGAGGAGCTGCTGAAACAGCCCGAACCCGAGGCCAAGCGGATCGCCACGGCATTGGAGCTTTACTGCACAGGCTCCCTCAACCTGTTCAATCACCCCACCAACGTCAACCTCAATTCCCGCGTGGTGTGCTTCGTGCTGAAAGGCATGGGTGAAAACCTCCGCAAGATCGCCATGCACATCACCAACGATTTTGTCACTTCGGCGGTCAATGCCAACTACAAAAACGGCGTTTCGACGTGGTGCTACTTCGACGAGTTCCATATTCTTCTGCGCGATCCGCTAACCGCCAGCTACTTCGTGGCCGTCTGGAAGATGCTTCGCAAAAAGGGCTGTGTGCCGTCGGCCCTGACGCAGAACGTCAAAGACCTGCTAGCCAGCCGGGAGATCGAGAACATTCTGGACAACACGGACTTTATGATCCTCTTGTCACAGGCTCAAAGCGACCGGGCCATCCTCGCCAAGCAGATCGGCATATCAGAGCACCAGCTTTCCTATATCACGCAGTCCAATTCCGGTGAGGGCCTGCTGTTCTATGGGAGCGTGACGATTCCGTTTGCAGACCGTTTCCCCCGAGGAGAGATTTACAATCTGCTGACCACCAAGCCGGAGGACGCCGCCAATGGAAAACAGGCAGAGTAGACCGGGCGGTGCTTCTGGTCACGGTGGCCAGAAGTTTCATCAGGACAGCGAACAGGCCAAGCTCCACAAATCCAAGCTCCGCATGGAGAACCGGGAAGAAAAGCTGGGCAAGGCCCGTGATCGGCTGGCCGCACAGAAACCGCCCAAGAAACCCGGCCCTGTGAAGCGGGCAGGCCGGGTGGCCGGGGCCGAGGCCCATGCCTTTGTGCATGGGAAAATCTATCAGGAGGAGCATGACAACGTAGGCGTGGAGGGCGGTCACTTTGTCGAGCGTTCCGGGGAGGCTGCCCTCCACTATGGTAAACGCAAGGTGAAACAGGCCGTCCGGGAGCACCCGGCCAAGGCTGCCGCCCGCGCCGAGTCCCGGTATATCAAGGCCACGGCGGATTACAACGCCCGCAAGTTTGCACAGGAACAGCCCGAGGCCGCTAAAAGCGCCGCCGCCAGGATGTGGTATAAGCACAAGCTGAAACGGGAGTATCAGAAGCGGGCGCGGGAAACCGCCAAGCAGAGCGCCAAGGCTGCCGAAAAAACGGCAGTCACCACGGAAAAGCTGGCCGCCCAAACGGTGGCCTTTGCCAAGCGGCATCCCGTGGGATCGCTCCTTGCGCTGGGCTGTGTGCTCCTGCTTCTGCTGATGCAGTCGTGTATGTCCTCGATGGTGACGGTGGGCAACGGCCTTGTGGGTGCGGTGGCCGCCAGCACCTACAAGGCGGAGGATG
>JAFVSK010000012.1 GCA_017503785.1 Clostridia bacterium | reverse complement strand
CACACAAGAGGGTAATTGGCGTTGGAGAATGCTACCCGACCAAATTCCATACGGTTTAAGCGATAAAATAGCATATTTAACAAAGCTTTATAATCGTTAAATTTTAACAACACCCCGCACAGAACAATATCTTCGTTTCCTTGGTACTGCGGGCTTGTGGATCTAAATTGCCATAGTAAAATTCTTCAATAAAGTTTGTCATTTTCGTAATCCTCCGTTATGAATTGAATTATCCTTACAATTCAATCAATCTGACTGATTACAAAAGCCAAAGGGAGACAACTTCCTTACGGAGTGTCTCCTTTTTGGGCGGTTTTTTGTTTTGACGGAGAGTTAGGGTGATTGTACAATGCGGCAGATTGATCTCGTCTGCGAATTTCGGCTGTAGGGACCGGCGTCCCGACGGTCCGTTTAGGGCGGATAAACGCGACGGGCTAAAAACAGTCCGCCGGACTGTTTTCTTAACGCCCTTTCGAATCCCTAACTCCAAAACAAAAAACCGCCCTTTTGGGCGGTTTTTTCGTTTTGGCGGAGAGTTAGGGATTCGAACCCTAGAGGACTTTCGCCCTACAGCATTTCGAGTGCTGCACCTTCGACCACTCGGACAACTCTCCACACAGCACTCCCTATTATAGTGGATGCGGCGGCGTTTGTCAATCTCTTTTTTCTTAATATTTTGTTAAATGTCCTTGCGTGCGCAGGGCAGGGAAGCCCCATTGCCGCAACACTTCATATACACCCACGGCCACGGTGTTCGACAGGTTCAGCGAACGGGCGGCATCGTCGTCCAGCATGGGTAAACGCACACAGCTTTCGGGATGCTCGTGCAGCAATTCCTCGGGCAATCCTTTGGTTTCTTTGCCGAACACCAAATAGGCACCGTCGGGGTAGCTCACATCCGAATAAATGTGCGTACCTTTGGTGGTGAAATAAAAGAACGGGCCGGCATTCTTTTCAAAGAATTCGGCTAAGTTCTCGTAATAGGTAATATCCAGCAAGTGCCAGTAATCCAAGCCGGCACGTTTTAATTTGCGATCATCGATGGTGAATCCCATTGGCTTAACGATATGTAACCTACTGCCGGTGGCAGCACAGGTGCGACTGATATTTCCTGTATTTTGCGGGATTTCAGGCTCTACCAGCACAATGTTTAACTGTGGCATAACACCACCTCCAATGTGTATTATTGTATCACAGCTTTTGAAAAAAAGCAATCACGGTTTTATTACAATTGAAAAAGTGCTGTTTTTTGTGCACAAAGTCAAAAACATAGGAATAAAATTAAGAAAAACAGGAAATTGTTGGTCAGAGTGAATAACTATTGCAATTTTTTGAGTCATAGTATATACTGTTATCATACCTGTAAGAAATGAGGATGAAACGATGGCTGCTTCTACCAAGAAAATCAAAGCAACCGCAACCGAAAAGGATACGCTCCGCGAAGAACTGTGCGCCAAGCTGCTCACAGCGTTTTCGGTCACGCCCGAGCAGGCTACCAACGAAAATTTTTACGAGGCGTTGGCACTGGTCCTGCGCGACCGTATGCGTTCTTCCCGTATTCAATATATTTCCAAAACCCATAAGCAACAGTCCAAACAGGTGTACTATCTGTGCATGGAGTTTTTAATGGGCCGTTCGCTGAAAAACACCTTGTTTAACATGAATTTAACCGATGCCGCGCGTGCGGTGCTGTCGGAATACAAAGTGAAACTGGATTCGCTGTATGAGCTGGAGCCCGATGCCGGTCTCGGCAACGGCGGCTTGGGCCGTTTGGCGGCTTGCTTTTTAGACGGTCTGGCTACCGCGTCGATTCCCGCTATCGGGTATTCGCTGCTGTACGAATGTGGTATTTTCCGCCAAAAGCTGGTAGACGGTTGGCAAACCGAACTGCCCGATTTCTGGCTTCCCGGCGGTCAGTGCTGGCTGTTGCCGCGTCCCGAACTGGCCAAGGACGTGCTGTTCGACGGCGAGGTGCACGAATGGTGGGATGGTTCCTATCACCACGTGGAGCATGCCAACGCTACCCGCGTGATCGCACAGCCGTTCGATCTGATGGTTGCCGGTAAAGACGGCAAGGGTGTTTCCACGCTGCGTTTGTGGAAAGCAACGGCACCGGGTATGGATATGTCGTTGTTCAATCAAGGCGAGTATATGCGCGCCGTGGAGCAAAAGGCAATGGCAGAGATCATTACACAGGTGCTCTATCCTGCCGACGACCACCGCGAAGGCAAGTCGCTGCGCCTGTCGCAGCAGTATTTCTTGGCATCGGCTTCGGTGCAGGATATCGTGTATCGTCACCTGGAGCAATTCGGCACGCTGGATAACCTGCCCGAAATGGCTGCTATCCACATTAACGATACGCATCCCACGCTGGCTATTCCCGAATTGATGCGTCTGCTGCTGGATGAATGCGGCTACGGTTGGGAACAGGCTTGGGATATCGTCACTCGCACGGTGGCGTACACCAACCATACGGTAATGAAAGAGGCGTTGGAGTGCTGGCCCGAGGATCTGTTCCGTCAGCGCTTACCGCGTATTCACCAGATCGTGTGTGAGATCAATAACCGCTTTGGCGCTCAAATGATGGAAGCCACCGGCGGTGACGTGGAAAAGGTGAGCCGTATGGCAATCATCAGCTACGGTGTGGTGCGCATGGCCAATCTGTGTGTGGCAGCCTCGCACGCGGTGAACGGTGTGGCACAGATCCATAGTGAGATCCTTAAAGAAACCGTGTTCCGCGATGCCTACAGCGTGATGCCGGAAAAATTCCGCAACGTTACCAACGGTATTGCCCATCGTCGTTGGTTGTGCCAGGCAAACCCCGAACTCACCCGGTTCATCACCGAGCAGATCGGTGACGGCTTTGTACTGGATGCTGCTGAACTCGAAAAGCTGAAGCCCTTGGCCGACGATGCGGCTGCCCGTGACACGTTCATGGCAATCAAACAGCGCAACAAGGAACGCTTGGCAAAGTATATCAAGAAAAACAACGGAATTACCGTTGACCCCAACTCGGTGTTCGACGTACAGGTCAAGCGCTTGCACGAGTATAAGCGGCAGCACTTGAATGCGCTGAACATTTTGGATACGTATTTAGCTCTTAAGGAAGATCCCACGCTGGATATTACGCCGCGCACCTATATCTTCGGTGCCAAATCGGCCCCCGGCTATTTCTTGGCAAAGGAGATCATTCGATTTATCTGCAAGCTGTCGGAGGAGATCGAGAAGGATCCCGTTATTCGCGAAAAGCTGCGCGTGGTATATCTGGAGGATTACCGCGTAACGTTGGCCGAGCTGTTGATGCCGGCAGCAGATATCAGCGAGCAGATCTCGTTGGCAGGCACCGAAGCGAGCGGTACCGGCAATATGAAGCTGATGATGAACGGTGCTGTCACGTTGGGAACGCTGGACGGTGCCAACGTGGAGATCTGTGAGCAGGTCGGTGCGGAGAATATGTTCCTGTTCGGTATGAACGAGCAGGAGGTTACCGCCCGCAAACAGGCCGGCTATAACCCGCAGGAATACTATCGGAACGACCCGCGTATTCGCCGTGCGATCGACACCATGTATACGGGCTTTGGCGGCCGTAATTACGCCGAAATTGCCGGTTCTCTCACCGGTAAGGATCCGTATATGGTGTTCGCCGATTTCACCTCCTATCAGGCGGCACAGCGCCTTTCCGGCGAAGTATACCGCGACCGCGAGCGTTGGGCGCGTATGGCATTGCTCAACACGGCGTGCAGCGGAAAATTTGCTTCCGACCGTTCCATTCGCGATTATGCCGAAACCATCTGGCATGCTCGTCCGCTGAAATAAAAAGCACCCCAAAACGTACGCCCGCACCCCTTATGGGGCGCGGGCGTATTTGCTCGGGGGCTTATTATTCGCGGCGCACGTTTGTGTTGTTATCGTAAAGATATAGCTTGCTGCCTTTGGTGGCAGGGCCTTCCGTGCGTTGGCGCTCGCGGCAACGATCGAGGAAAGCAAGGCGTTCCGCCGGTAGGGTAGGAGCCGGAAGCAAGCCGTAGAATTTTTTGTAAAAATCCGATACCGTAGAGGCAAAAGCTGCCAACAGTTCGCCCACAGGCTCACCCTCGGCGTAGCGTTGCATCAGGGTGCCCTCGCCAAAGCATAAGCGGCGCGTTTCGCTGAAATAGTGCTCGTACAGGAAATGTGCAAATGCGACCAAACGGAATTGCGAGCCGTAGAAGCGAATATCTGCATCGTCACCGCGGGGAACCTCACCGGCAACGCTGTAGCCGCTACGAACGGCCTCCAGAATGGATGCGGTGGTGTTTTCTTTGGCAAACACCACGGAGAAGCAACGGCCGAATTTCCCGTTGGGGGAATAGTGGTTGTGAGAGTCGCTGGAGCCAACGACCGGCAAGACGTTGCCTTTAAACGCCTGTTCCTGCCAAGTGGTAAGCTGCAAATTGTTCAGCCGACCGTTAGTGCCGATTCCTCCAACGATCTCCACGGCATCAAACAGCTTTTCGTCAAAAAGAATGTTTAAAAACTCTTCGGAGTAATTGTAAAGATTCGGGCACCAGAACGGATGCGCAAAAATGGCTAATCCACCGTTTTTGCGTATTTCATTGCAGCACCATTTTGCCATGGCAGTGCGACGGCGATATTGCTCCGGAACATGCGTAAGGGTACTCTCGAGCTCGTCCAGTGCGGCTTCGTAGGCTTCCTTGTGATGGATATATTCATACGAAACACCGGTGGTTTGACCCACACCAACGATATGCAGCGACGACTCGGGCGGATGAACCTCTTCGCCCGTCATGATATGCATACCCAGCGGGATATCCTTATACAAATCGGCGGCAAGCTCCGAAGTGAACAGGCGGTTGTGATCGGTGAGGGCAAAGAAATCGAAGCCCTCCTCGCGATATTCCGCAGGAGTCATGGCCACGCCGTCTTGTCCATCGGAATAATAGGTGTGCGAGTGAAAGTCGCCCTTGAGCGGACGAAGCTGATATAGGTCCTCGTGTAAGGCATACAAGGCAAGGCGTTCTTCCTTGCCGCCGTTCACGCGGAAGCGAACGGAAAATTCCTGCTCGCTTTCGGCGGTAAAGGTGAACCGAAGGCAACCGTCAACAAGGTGAAAAGGCCGATCCAGTGTCGGAGAAAAGTGGTAATCCACAAGATCATCGCGCAAACCAAAAATGCCGAACTCGTAGTCATTTTCCTCACGGAATACACGGCTGATATCGCGCGGGACGATGGTGATTTCCGTTTCGCGTCCCACACAGATCACGGAGGGGAAGCACTGGTAACGCGGATGGGGACGTAGCATACAAAGCACCTCTTTACAGTTCCAATAGCTTGGCGGCGTTTTCCCAAGCGATCTTACGGAAGACGGTTTCACTGATCTTACCGCTTTCCTTCCACGAGATCATCAGCTCGGGCAGATCAACTTGCATGTCGGGGGCACACATATCGGTGCCGAAGAACAAACGGTCTTGGAACTCGGTCATAAAACGCGGACCGTATTCGGGGTCACGCGCAAAAGCGTTGTAGGCAGTGAAATCCGACAGGTCGCCCATCAAATTATCGTACTTGCGGAACAAGCGCGGCACCGTGCCCTCCACTTCAACGGGGCCGGAGGGCAGGCGAACGACTTGTGTGTTACGCCACCCGAAATACACGCCGCGCTCGGCAACGGTGTCCAGCTTGGCCATTTCGTTCCAGAACACCGGACCGTGGCCGAAGATCTTCAGCTTGGGGAACTCCTGCAGGGTGTATTCGAGCTGAGGCAGGCCGGGATCGTCGTACAAACCGAAATCGCCCGTTTTTTGAACGGAACCGTCGTACACCACCGGCAAGCCAACGTCTTCGGCGCAGGCAAAGAGATTTTGCACCAACGGATCCAGCAGTTCCATATTGGGCATTACTTCGCCAAGACCCTTGCAGCCTAAATCTTTGTAATATTGCAGCACTTCGCCCAGCGGTGCGCGGGGAGAATTGGTCAGCGCGCGGGGATCGACGTTGCAGTAGGGGACGAAGCGGTCGGGGTGTTGGTCGCACATTTCGAGAATATCCTCATTGGATTGCGGAAGATAGATCTCAGGACTGACGATGGGCAACAGCACACCGACGTCGATTTTGAGTTCATTGTACCGCTTTAACAACTCGTGTGGCTCGCAAAACACATATCCGGGCGGCTTTCTGCGAAAAGCGTGAGCGTGAATATCAATAAACATACGGTTACCTCCAAACGATTACTCTTTAAGTGGAGAATACACCGCTTTCGGCGCTTTGTCAAGTGGCTTTTCGGTCACGAAATGCGAAATGGTAAACACGACGAAATTAGCCAGTGTTCCCACGGCGGTTCCGTCGATACCGAGCGGTCGACAAAGCACGTGGTTCCACAGCAGACACACCGATACACCGCTGATAAGTGCGCGAAAAAACGTGCGTTCATCAGCACGGACGCCCAGTAATGCTGCTGCCAACGGTATCAACAAGGCAGGGCTCCAGAAGGAATAGGCCAGCAGCAAAATGGAAAATACGTTCGGTACCAAAAAGGCTAAGGCCATTGCCGCAAGGCCGGTGAGAAGATTAACGGTGCGAAGGCAGTGCAGCTGCGCACGGTCTGCCATGGGGCGGCGGGGGAGAATGGTGTCACACACCAGGCTGACTGCCGCACCGTTTAAGAAGCCGTCGGCTGCCGAAAGGATGATCGAAACCATTGCTGCCATCAGGAGGCCGCGCAGGCCGATGGGGAGTATCCGCAAAATCAGATCGGGCATGACGGTGGCGGGATCTCCTTCGATTCCCAATGCTCTTGCCGAAAGGCCCACGCCGGCAGTTACCAAAAAAAACGGCAATGAAAAGGCACCGCTCAGCATCGTGCCGCGTGCGGTTTCTCGCGGTGTTTTTCCAATGAGCAAGCGTTGCATATACGGCGGCGCCAGTGCCTCGCCGCACATCATGGAAAGAAACAGCGAAAGAAACGCCGGCAGCGTGGTTTGATTTAACGGGTCAAGTAGCTCCGCAGGAATGGCTCTCCACGTTGCCGCAGGACCACCGCCCGCAATGACAGCAATCAGGAGCAAAAGCGGCATTCCCAGTGCCAACAAAAAGAATTGGATCATATCGGCGGTGAGCACCGATTCCATACCGCCAAAGGTGGTGTACAGCAGCACCACCGAGCAGCCGATTATGATTCCTGCAGTTTTGGGAACTCCCAGCAGTGTGTGAAATACCAGTCCGATAGATTCCATTTGTGCCCCTACAACACCGGCACAACATAAAAAGGAAAACAAGCCTGTCACAAAGCGGGCGCGGGAGCCGTAAACATTACCAAGGATGCCGCCCACGGTTTTTGCGTGAGGGAACCGCGCCACCCCCGGCACCAAAAATTTGCCGATCAGTATCATGCCGATTCCGAAGCCGAACAGCGCCAGCGCGGTTCCGATACCGCTTTCATAGGCGGCTGCGGCGTTGCCGGAGGAATATCCACCGCCAATAAATGAAGCAGACAGGGTGGCAAATACCACCGCCGTGCCGCAGCGCTTTCCCGTGGCGGTAAAATCGGCAGCATTTTTAATTTTACCGCCGCCGCGCAGCCCAACAATCACCAAAACGGCTAAATACCCGAATACGATCACTTGATCCCACATACGCATCCCTCCACGATTACTGTATGCAACAGCCGTTGCTGTAAAGAACAGCGTGGAAAGCAGTTGACAATACCGTTTTCAGAATGCTATGATAACCGTAAGGGAGGGATGTTCATGGAGTTGTATATTAAACAGCGTGTATTTACCTGGGGGGATAGGTTCTCCGTTTACGATGCCTTGGAGCGTGAGCAGTTTTATGTAGAGGGCGAAGTGTTTAGCTTTGGTAAGAAGCTGCATTTGTACGACTTAAACGGACAGGAGCTCGCCTATATTCAGCAAAAAGTGTGGTCGTTTTTGCCGAAGTTCCATATTTTTCGCGACGGAAGCGAAATCGCCGAAGTGGTGCGTGAGATCGCGCTGTTTCAGCAGTGGTACACAGTTCACGGCTTGGGCTGGGAAGTGGAAGGCGATTTTTCAGGGCACGAATACACCATAAGAAACGGCGATCAGCCCGTAGCCTTTGTATCAAAGAAATGGTTCACGTGGGGCGACACCTACCAAATCGTCATTCAGCCCGGCGCCGATGCTATTGCCGCCTTGGCGGTGGTGCTGGTGATCGACGCTTGCATTGAAATGGCACAGAACGATTAATAAAACGCGAAAACGCGGCGGATAACACATCCGCCGCGTTTGTTTATTGCTTGAGTAATCTGGCTGTTTTTAAAATAGCGATCTGCGTTTTAGCATCGGTGATCTCGTTGTTCATCACCATGTCCACCGCACGCTCGAGCGGAATGCGCTCTACCTCCACGAATTCATCCTCGTCGGGTTGAGCCTCACCGAATGAAAGCCCTGTAGCGAGGTAGAGATAGATCACCTCGTCGCAAAAGCCGGGGGTAGGGTACACCTTGCCGAGGAACGTGTAGTTTTCGGCAGTGGCACCGGTTTCCTCCAACAGCTCACGCTTGCCGCAACTTAACGGTTCCTCGTTTTTGCGGTCGCGCTTGCCGGCAGGTAGCTCCAACACCACTTCCTCATACGGATAGCGATACTGCCGAACGAACAGCAATTCACCGGCACCGGTTAACGGTGCCACGCATACACCGCCGGGGTGCTCCACCACCTCGCGGCCTGCTTCTGCGCCGTTGGGCAGCTTCACGGTATCGGTGCGCAGGTTAATGATGCGCCCGCGGAACTGATATTCGCGGATAAGCGTTTCTTCTTTCAAATTCATATTGATCACTCCTAATGAATACGGTGTAACGAAGGGGGGTGGTACCGTGATAACGACCGTGCGACAACTGGATTACGGAACGGTCTGCGGGACGGTGAAGGCTTTGACAGCGCGTTACCGGTTTTTGTGTGCGGCGCCCATCGGCCAAAGCGTGCAAGGGCGCAACTTGTGGGGGCTGACCTTGGGCAGCGGTAAGGAGCGCGTGCTGATTGCCGCTGCATTTCACGGGCAGGAATGGCTTACCGCGTGGGTGTGCCTGCGCTTGTGCGAAGACATGTGCCGCTCGTTGCACGATCATACGCCGCTTTGCGGGTGGAACGTTCGTCGCGCCATGTCTGGCCGCAGCTTGGTGTTGGTGCCGATGGTAAATCCCGACGGTGTCGAGATCGGCCTGCGTGATGCCGAGCATCGTTGGCAGGCCAACGCCAACGGTGTGGACCTTAATCATAATTTTAACGCAGGTTGGCAGGAATTGCAACAAGCAGAACGAAAAAAAGGAATCGTCGGTCCGTGTGCCCGTCAATGGGGTGGGGCATCGCCGGAAAGTGAGCCGGAAACCCAAGCGTTGGTAGCACTTTGCGAACGCGGTGATTTTCGTCACGTGGTAGCGTTGCACAGCCAGGGTGAGGAGATCTATTGGCAGTATGGTGAGCATACACCCCGCGAATCCGAACTGATGGCGATGACCATGGCGGCCGCCTCGGGATACGTGGTATCTTCACCTACGGGGCTTGCTTCACACGGCGGATTTAAGGATTGGTTCATCAAGCAGTATCATCGACCGGGCTTTACGATGGAATTGGGAAAAGGTGTCAATCCGTTGCCGCTTTCCGATTTTGAAAAAATTTACGAAAAAGCGCAGGAAATGTTGTTAATTTCCGCGTTTTTGTAATATATTGGACTTGAAATCTGTCCAAAAGTGATATATAATGGACAGTAATATGACTAAGTTTGCAAAAACGCGATCAAATGGGGGGAGTCGATTGAGACCTGTATGGTTGCGTCGCGGCGATATTGCGGCGGCGTGTGCTGTTCTGGTAACGGCTCTGCTGACCGCCTTTTTTTTATGGTTCGGACAAGCTCCCGCTTCGCAGGTATCGGTGCAATATCCCGACGGACACAAAGAATATATTTCCCTAAATCGTGTTCAAACCATCGAGATTTCCGGCAATAACGGTATTGATTTGTTGATCGAGATCGACAACGGCCGCGCGCGCGTGCGAGAGAGCTCTTGTCCCGATCAGGTGTGCGTGCACAGCGGTTGGTTATCTCGCAGCGGTCAAACGGCGGCTTGTGTTCCGGCAGGTGTCTGCGTGCAGATCCTCGGCGGCGAACCGGCAGTAGACGGGGTGACAGCATGAAAAAGCACGTTTATCGGTTGACCATCACTGCCGTTTTGGCTGCGTTAGCGCTGGCGTTTTCCTTTTTGGAGGGATTTCTTCCGCCGCTACCCATTCCCGGCGCTCGCTTGGGGTTAGCCAATTTGGTGGTCATGTACGCTTTGGCAGAGCTGTCGGTGGGGAGTGCCGTGGGCATTACTGCAGTGAAAGCCGTGTTTGCCCTGTTGCGCGGCCCCGTGGCTTGCCTCATGAGTACGGCGGGAGGTGCGGCAGCGTTGCTTGCCATGATGGTGTTCCGCAAGCTTTTGCACCGTCACTTCAGCTTTATCGGCTGGGGCGTTGTGGGAGCGGCAGCGCACAACCTTGGCCAACTGCTTATGTCGGTAGCGTTGCTCGGCAGCGCCATGTGGTATTACACGCCGCTTCTGCTGCTTATGGCCATTCCTGCCGGTGCGGTTACCGGCTTGGCTCTGAATGTTTCTTATCCGCATCTTCGTCAATTTTCAAAATAAACAAATTCCCAGAAAGGTGTGATCTTATGTCCGTTTTTCCACAGATTTGGAGACCTCACGGCGGCGTTCATCCGGCGCAGCATAAAGACGCAGCGGAACTTGAAAGCGTCACAATGCCCATACCGGAGAAGATCGTGGTGTCGATGTCGCAGCACATCGGTGCCCCCTGTACGCCTACCGTGAAGGTGGGAGATACGGTCGACGTCGGTCAAATCATCGGTGATAGCGATTCGCCCATTTCGGCACCCATTCACAGCAGTATTTCCGGTACGGTTACCGGTACGAAGGAACTGCTGTTACCCGGTGGTCGTAAAGCGAACGCCTTGGTCATCACGTCCGATGGCGAGCGTCGCCCTCATGCGAGTATGCAGCCGCCGAAGGTGGAAACCTTTGAGGAGTTTATTGCAGCGGTTCGCAATTCCGGTATCGTCGGTTTGGGCGGCGCCGGTTTCCCGATGCATGTAAAGCTCAATCCCAAAAATCGCGAGGCGATCGACACCTTGGTGATCAACGCCGCGGAATGTGAGCCGTATATCACGGCCGACTACCGCGAGTGCTTGGAGAATTCCTGGGATATCATTTCGGGTATTCGCACCATTATGGGCTTCTTGGGTGCTTCTCGTGCCATCATCGGTGTTGAAAGCAATAAGCCGGCAGCCATTGCGGTGCTGTCGCGTATGGCAGAAACCATTAAGAATCCCAAACAGACCATTTCGGTTAAAGCGCTGCGCACCCGCTATCCGCAGGGTGCTGAAAAGGTGCTCATTGCCGAATGTACCGGACGTATCGTTCCGGCGGGCGGGCTGCCGGCCGACGTGGGCGTTATCGTAATGAATGTTACCTCGGTCGCCAAGCTGCGCCGTTATTTGAAAACCGGCACACCGCTTATTCGCAAGCGCATCACCGTGGCAGGCTCGGCAATTGAAAAGCCGATGAATCTGCGCACATGGATCGGCACACCGATCGAGGACGTCCTCAAATTCGTGGGCGTGAAAAAACCGATTCGCAAGCTGCTTTACGGCGGCCCGATGATGGGCTTGGCACTGATGAACTCTGAGTTGCCGATTTTGAAGCAAAACAATGCGATCATCGCCTTGGCCGACGAGGACGTGCAAGAGATCCCGGCCAGCACCTGCATCCGTTGCGGTCGCTGTGTGGATGCCTGCCCGATGACCTTGCTGCCCACCTCCATCACGAAAGCCTATATGGCTAACGACATTGACTCGCTGCGCCGTCTTTCCACAATGACGTGTATGGAATGCGGCTGCTGCACCTTCTCTTGTCCGGCACATCGTCCCATACTGCAAACCATCCGTATGGCGAAAGATGTGTTGCGCTCGGCGAAATAACACGGAAAGGACGGAACAGTTATGGAACAAACGTTGTTGGTTTCTTCGTCACCTCACGTGCATTGCGGTATGAATACCCGTGATGTCATGCGTGACGTTATTATTGCCTTAATCCCGGCACTGTTGGCCTCGATATGGCTGTTTGGCTTCCGTGCCTTGGCCGTGGAAGTGGTTTGCGTTGCGGCCGCCATCGCCGCCGAATACCTCAGCCGCCGTGTAATGAAACGCGCCCAAACGGTGGGCGATCTGTCGGCGGTTGTCACGGGCTTGCTGCTCGCGTTTAACCTGCCGTCCACCATTCCGCTCTGGCAGGCTGCGTTTGGCAGCGTGGTGGCCATTGTGGTTGCGAAGCAAATGTTTGGTGGCTTGGGTCAAAACTTTGTGAACCCTGCACTGGTTGGCCGTATCGTGCTCATGGGCAGTTTCCCCGGTGAAATGAACAACTGGGAAGCACCGTTTGCGTGGCTTGGCAAGACGGACGTCGTGTCCTCGGCCACGCCGTTGGCCGAGGGTGCCGAGATTCCGCCGCTCACCGATCTGCTGTTCGGTCTACGCGGCGGCTCACTTGGTGAGACCTGCGTGATCGCCCTGTTGATCGGCGGTTTGTATTTGGTTATTCGCCGTGTTATCAGCCCGATGATCCCGGTGGTCTATATCGGCACGGTATTTGTTCTCACGCTGCTGCTCGGCAACGTCGGTGCCGAAACGTGGTCGCTGTATACGCAGGCACCGGCCGCTGTCTTGTCGGGTGGCCTGATGTTGGGTGCCGTGTTTATGGCAACCGATTACGCTACATGCCCCATCAATCGCACCGGTAAGCTGGTGTATGCTATCGGCTGCGGTGTCATAACGGTATTGATCCGCTTATTCGGCTCACTGCCGGAGGGCGTATCGTTCGCGATTGTGATTATGAACATTCTCGTGCCGCTGATTGAGCGTGTTACGCGGCCGCGTCCGTTTGGTGAACAGCGAAAGAAGGTGGAGAAATGAAATCGTTTCGTGATATTCTGATCTCTGCCCTGGCTCTAATGCTGATTGCCGGTATCGTTACGGCGGCATTGGCAGGAACCAACGCATTAACCAAGAATACCATTGCTCTGCGCACCGAACAGATCGAAAATGAAGCCCGCGCCGAGGTTATCAAGGATGCCACTTCTTTTGAAAAGAACGAAATAACGGCAAACGGTGAGTCGGTCGTGTATTACGTGGGCATGAACAACGGTGCAGCCTGCGGCTATGTGTTTACGGTCAGCTCGGTCGGTAAGAGCTCCGGTTTGATGGTCATGGTGGGTATCGGTGCTGACGGTGCCGTGCAAGGCGTGAAGATCACCGATGATAATGAAACAGCCGGTTATGTCGGCAAGATCGAAAAGGACGAAAACTTCCTGCCGAGCTTGTTGGGCAAAACCACCAAGGAAGAGGTCGAAACAGTGGATGCGGTGTCGCAGGCCACCAAGACCTCCAACGGTGTGCGCAAGGCGGTAACGCAGGCGCTCGAATGGTATCAGCTGGCGAAAGGGGTGAACGCAGATGAATAATCGGTATTGGAACGCGTTTTCCAAGGGTCTCCTGCGTGAAAACCCCGTGTTTCGTTTGGTGCTGGGCACGTGTCCCACGTTGGCAGTCACCACGGCAGCTATGAACGGCTTAGGCATGGGCGCTGCTGCTACCTTCGTGTTGGTGTGCTCTAATATTGTGATCTCGTTGCTGCGTAAGCTCATTCCCGGTAAGGTTCGCTTACCTTCGTATATCGTGGTTATCGCCGGCTTTACCACTATTGTGCAAATGCTGGTAAAGGCGTATTTGCCGGCCATCGACCAATCGCTGGGTATTTATCTGCCGCTGATTGTGGTTAACTGCATCATTCTCGGTCGCGCCGAAGCGTTTGCCGGTAAAAACACGGTGGGCTTGTCGGCACTGGACGGTTTGGGCATGGGCTGCGGCTTTACGGCAGCCTTGGTCGTTATGGGCAGCATCCGTGAGTTCTTGGGGAACGGCACGGTGTTTGGTTGGCCCGAGGGTGGCTTGTTCCCGGCTATTACGATCTTTGTCTTGCCGGCGGGCGGCTTCTTCGTGTTCGGCATGATGATTTGGCTCGTCAACCGCTTGTCTATTCGTTTGGAGAAGAACCAAACCCGCCGCGAGCTGGCTTCTGCCACGGCCTCGTCGGCGTGTGCTGCCTGCCCGATGGCGGGTGCCTGTCACGGAGAGGAGGCAAAGGAGCATGAATAACGGTAGCTTATTTGCTATTCTGATCGGCGGTCTGCTGGTTAACAACTTCGTGCTGTCGCAGTTCTTGGGTATTTGCCCGTTCCTCGGCGTGTCGAAAAAATTAAACTCGGCTGTGGGTATGTCGGTGGCGGTTATTTTTGTTATGGTCATGGCCACCGTTGCCACGTGGCCCATCTACACCTATTTGCTGATTCCCAACGATTTGGCCTATCTGCAAACCATCGTGTTCATTCTCATCATTGCCGCCTTGGTGCAGTTGGTTGAGATCGTGTTGAAGCGGTTCATTCCGCCGCTGTATCAGTCGCTGGGTATCTATCTGCCGCTCATCACCACCAACTGTGCCGTGCTGGGTGTTACCATCTTGAATATTGACAGCGGCTACAACTTTGTGCAGTCGGTCGTCAATGCGTTGGGTGCCGGCTTAGGCTTTTTGCTGGCTATGGTAATGTTCGCCGGTGTTCGCGAGCGTTTGGAAAGCGCTGAAGTTCCCGAAACGCTGAAAGGCCTGCCCATTACGTTGGTGGCTGCTTCGATCGTTTCGGTATCGTTCTTGGGCTTCCAGGGCCTCTTTGGATTATAAGCAGGGGAGGAGTACCGATGAATACAATTTTAATAGCAGTGCTGTTGGTTGGCGGTTTAGGCCTGGCAGCCGGCTTGATTTTGGCGGTCGCCTCCGTGCTGATGGCAGTGCCGAAGGATGAAAAGACCGAAGCGTTGGTCGATCTTCTCCCCGGTGCCAACTGCGGTGCGTGCGGTTATTCGGGCTGCGAGGGCTATGCCAAGGCCATGGCTCACGACGGCGAAAAAGTGGGTCTGTGCTCGCCCGGCGGTGTGGCCGTGGCCGAAGCTACGGCGCGTTTGCTGGGCGTGGAAAGCGGCAACGTGGCGCATAAAACGGCCATGGTGCGTTGCGGCGGCTGCGAGGAATTTACGGCTCGTAAGCTTGACTATCACGGTATCCAATCCTGCCGTGCCGCAGCGCAGTTCTACGGCGGAAACTGGCAGTGCAATTACGGCTGCTTAGGTTACGGCGACTGTAAGGCCGTTTGTGAATACGAGGCTATCACGGTAAAGGACGGTCTGGCCCGTGTGGATTCCACCATTTGCCGCGGCTGTACGAAGTGTGTGTCGGCTTGCCCGAAGGGCCTCATTGCGATGTATGACAGTAATGTACACGGTGTGGTGCGTTGCTCCAGTCACGATAAAGGCGCCGTAACGCGTACGGCGTGTAAGGTTGGCTGCATTGGTTGTGGTAAGTGCGTAAAAGTGTGCGAATACGGTGCCATTACGGTTACCGACTCGTTGGCCAGTATCGACCCCGATAAGTGCGTTGGTTGCGGAAAATGCGCCGAAAATTGCCCCATTCACTGCATTACCATTTATATGCCTGCCGAGTCTGAAACGGTTTGTTGATTTTTTTAAAAAAGAAATCATCTTTTTGCAAAAACAGGCTTGACAAATTGGGTGGGTATACTATATAATAATCTGCGTCCCCTGAGTGGGGACGTACACGGCTGTATAGCTCAGTTGGCTAGAGCATGCGGTTCATACCCGCAGTGTCATTGGTTCGAATCCAATTACAGCCACCATTTTGGCCCGATGGTCAAGCGGTTAAGACACCGCCCTTTCACGGCGGTAACACGGGTTCGATTCCCGTTCGGGTCACCATTTCCTTGGCTGCTGCAACAGCGGCGGCTGGACATGGGCGTATAGCTCAGCTGGTTAGAGCGCCTGCTTCACACGCAGGAGGTCAGCGGTTCGAGTCCGTTTACGCCCACCAAAAAAGAACGCCGTTAGGCGTTCTTTTTTTTCGGGGGCGTCGGACGAGAACCGCAGGTTCGATAACTGAGGCTCCAAGAACGCAAGCGAAGCGCCGCGTGATTGGCAAGACGAAGTTATGCATGGGCGCGCAGCGCATCGTAGTCCGTTTACGCCCACCAAAAAAAGAACGCCGTTAAGGGTCGTACTGTTAAGGACAGTTCTAAAATTTGTTCTTATCGCCCGATGTATTGCACCACAGCAGCTATCAAGGAATCTAAGTAATTAGATTTATAAAACAAAATTATCCCTCTGCCGAGAAATCGTCAGAGGGATTTTTTATATGGAATTTGCAAAATAAACACATTATATTGTAAAATACAAGGAAATATGCTATAATAAAGTATCATATGGCTTATTTGATTATATGCGAGGTGCCGAAATGGAAAAAAGTTTGTTAAAATTAGAACAGGGCAACCTGCCTTGTGGTGACGATAATTGCTTTGATGATGAGTTCCAAGGCATCCAATTTGATTTGGTTTGTCCTAATGCTACCGATGATGAAAACAGAGCAAGAATTCAGCAAGGTCTGTGTGATGTTGAACAACGGTTATCCGTTGTCAATAAAAAGGTTGCAGAACTAAATGCTGATATTGAAAATTTAACCAATAATGCAGATGGCCTTGATTACACAATCGCTGTTGCCAGTGGCATCTTAACGGGTTTGATAGATAGTTTCTTTGTTGGCGAATTGGGATTGTTTGAAAATGCCAGTGACGAAGCGAAAGCACAGTTCAGAGAAGCCAAAGGCGAAAGCAATAAAATCGTCAATAAATTTGTAGAAAAATATGCCAAGATGCGTGGGTATAATCCCAAAGACGGTGGCGACCTAAAAGGTGCCATTTCGTTTTTGGAGGAAAAATTCCCAGTTGCCAATGATAACACTTGGAGTGGTCAAGGAATATCTTCTACCCATACCCACCACTTGGATGATTTAGCCCACCATCCAACACTGATGGGATTGGTGTCTTCAATACTGGTTCAGTTTTTTAGAATTAGTTTCTTTGCAAGCAAGGATGGAAAAGTGCATCCTCGTATTGTAGAAACGAGTATGAAAGACTTGTCCTGCTGGATACCTGTTGTTATTTCGGGTGTGCTCAAATGGTTAAGTTATATGGCTGAAAAAAACGACTTACTGGATATGGATGATGACCTTCCTGAGTCGGTTAAGTGGTTAGTTAAAAACATTCATAAAGTGCCTATTATCTTGCAGTTGGCCAAGGTTGCCGATAATTGGTTTGGACATATAGTGAGCGATATGGGTGGCTCTAAAAGCACCGCAGGTGGTGGCACAGGTGTTTCTGGCATTTTTATTTCTCTATTGAAAGAAATTTCTATGCTTCCTGGTGTTAAAGATACAGAATTGCCTAAAATCGTCAATGACCTCTATGCAAGCAAAAAATATACAACTGATAAGGTTGATTTGCGAACAGAGATTGCAGTTATTAAAAAACAAGCAATGCCTGTTATCATTAACGAAGTCATTGTCCGTACATTCTATTTTGTTCGGCACTTTGTTTCCGAATATCAAGAACATAAATCTCTTACTGAAATGAACTGGCGAACAGTCATACCTTTTGGGAATAGAACCGTTGTTCGTATGATGACTATTGCCTCTGGCACTTTCACTGCTGTTGATATGGCAGATGCAGGAATTAGAGCGGTAATCAAGTCTGGCGGTTTTAACCCTGCTACATTAAGTAACTTCGTTTTGAATGTGAATTTTGTTGGTGTTGGCCGTTTTGCCATTGCCGTTGCAACTGATGTTGGAATGGGTGTAAAAAAAGGCATCAAGGAAAACAAGCGGTTAGATTTGGTTGGTCAACAATTACAGTTAATGAATGTCAAGGTGTCTTACCAGCAGGCAGATATGTGGGTATCTGCAAAAGATGCTGGTGAAGCAATTAACGAAGCATATGAAATGGTCGTTCCTGCCGTTGAAACTATTGTAACCACGTGGGCAGAAACCGATAAAAAAGTTGACGATATTGTCAACACCTTGGAAAAAGAAAATGAAGAATATGCTGTGTTAGAAACATTCTTAACAATGTATGATGAAAGTCAAGGGTGAATTGTAAAATGTCAAATATAATAACAAAAGAACAAGAATTTGTTGGGAATGTAAGCAGATATACTTACTTGGTTGAAAAAATAGATTTAACTGCACTGCCAACAATTATTGATAGTCAAGTAGAACAAATAGAAATTCTTTCTACCAAAATTAATGATGCTTTATCTACTGCCGAAGATGCAAAAAAACTTGCCGAAGATGCAAAGCCAGTAAAATGGGGACACAAAAAAGAAGCAATTGAAGACCTCCAAAAGGCTAATAAAAAGTCAACGGAGGCAATTAGCGAAACGGTAGATGCATTGAAACTCTCTTTTGAATACGAGAAACAACTCGGAGAAATTAGTAAATTCTTAATTGCAATTGCTGCTTGCAGTGCAGTGCATACTGACCAAGCGATAGAAAGAATTTACGCCGCTATTCAAAATAGACCTGCTAACAAACCTTTGAACGATGTTGCAAAAGAACACCTTCAACAAATTATTAACCAAATGAGAGTTCAGGGCGATACAATTAGAAAACAAGAAGCCTTGGAGCGAGAATTGGAAGAAAAAGATTCCCAAGACGAAGAGCAGGACAGACAAATCAAAGAAATGGCAGCAGACGATGACAGACAGGATGCTCTCATTGAAGAATTGCAGAAAAAGATAGCCAATTTAGAAAAGTGGAAGATTGTCGCTTTAATTACTTCTGGTGCTGCCTTGGTATTAACCTTGCTTCAAATTATTGGAATCTTGTAATTAGGTTTTCCCTCTTTTGCTGATAGCACCACAGGCTATAAATTAGTTTTGAGTTAGGTTAAGGGTTTTAGGTTCTCCTAACAAGTGATATTTGGCGCCCAAATGTCCTGCTTGCTACGGTATAAGACAAATAAAAGCCTCCCTTGTGTAAAGGGAGGTGGCAAAAATCTTTGATTTTTGACGGAGGGATTGTTAGGTATCTGCAATTTACAATCCCCCAGTCTTTTTGCTTTGCAAAAATCCAGCCCCCTTTACACAAGGGGGCCTTTTTCTGTCCTTTAGGGTACAACGCCTAGGCGTTCTTTTTGTTTTGTATAACTATGTAAACGATAAGGGCACGCTTAGCGTGCCCTTATCGTTTATGCTGTTTCTTTTTTTGTTAGTGCTTCTTTATCTTTATAAGCAACGCTGATAACGAGCTGGAATCCAATAGCGACCACGAGCATCAAAACGCAGAAAAACCAAAAGCAAGGAATATAAGTGCCGAATTTGTCGAAATACAAATTGCCCAGCGGCGAGCCGAGGCATAGACCCAGGGAATTCATAGCCATAAAAACCCCGAGCACCTCGTTATAGGATGTTGAGCCAAACAGATCGTTGGACAGCAACGGAATCATAACGGTTTCCAGCGGCAAAGCCAGGCTGGAGCAGCAGGTGGCTGCCATGGCCAGTATCATACCGAGCGTTGAGTCTGTGAGCAGTGCTTTCAGTGCAAAGGTGAGCATCGTAACGGAGTGACATATCAGCAGAGTAAAACGAAGTCCTCGTTTATCGTAGGTGTAGCCCACCATGAATTTTGACACGGTGAGCACCAGCGAAGAAACGGTGGTGGTCGTTGCGATGAACGAGGGAGTTAAACCAACGTCGGTCATGTGCGCAATGGTAATGCTGCCAATACTTTGCAGGCTGATACCGGTAAGAAATACCATAGCAGCAGTTAAGTAGAAATAAGGCTTGCGCTTGATCGTACTATAGTCGAAACCGTTCCAAAGTGTACCGCGAGGCGCTTTTTTGGTTTTCTTCGGCGAATCGGGAGTGTCACTCGGACGATCCTTGAGAAAGATCATAATGACTATGGAAATGGCAAGGGTGAGCAGTGCGGAGAGCAAATACGCTTTGCGATAACCAAAGGTTTCGCCGTTGTTGATGATAGGTGAAACGATTTGCGCCGCGATGGCACCGCCGATGCCGTTGGCCGACATGACAATACCGGTATACTTGCCGATATCGTGATGAAACCAGCGCCGCACAATGGTGCCCGCCATCGTGCCGCCCACAAACACAATACCCAGTCCTAACAGTGCGTAGGCAACGTAAAGATGATAAAATTTTGTGGCAAAGGCACGAATGGTTACCGAAAGCACCAACGCACACAAGCCGGTGCACACCAGTTTTTTGATGCCAAAGCGGTAGGTGAGAGACCCAAAAAACAAGGCCACCACCACTTGCACGATATAGCGAATACTGGTGCCGAAGGAGTAAAGGCTGCGGGGAATATCCAAGGCTTCCGTAATGGGCACGAAATACAAGCCGGCATTGCTGCTGCAAAAGCCCAGGCAAATAAATTCCATAAGGAAGCAGACGATCAGAATGACCCATTTGTAATCAAACGTACGGTTTTTTGTTTTCATTGCTAACACCTCTATACTGAAACAACACGTTAAGTATAGCGCGATAGCAGGATGAAAACAATTATACGGTTGTTACTATAGCATAACAAAAACTTAATGCAAATTATCGTAGAATTGTTTGACAAACGTTTGAAAAGCCTCTTCTTGCTCCGTGAGCGGGTGATCCTTTCGCCAGTATAGGCGCGCTGTCCACGGTTCAAACGGATCCACCAAAGGGATGTAACGGACGTTTGAGGAAAGCAAGTTGCTAAAGCTTTGTGAGGCAAAGGATATTCCCAAATTTTCCGAAACCATTTTTTGCCGTGCTACATAGGAATAAAACGTATCTGACGGAAAGGGGAGCCCCCGTAGCTCGAACAGCTGCTTAATACGCGAGTGCAATGACTGACCCGGGTGCGACATGAGAAATTTTTCGTTAGCCAGCATGGAAATATCAATTTCTTTTTCCGCTGCCAAAGGGTGATCCTTGTGCAGCATAACGACGGGTTTGGCTTTAAATAGAGCAACGCTGTCCAACTCGTCGTTGAAGGCGAGAGGAATCTCACTTTCATACGCCAGCAACAGATTGCAGTGTGCGGGAAGTCCGTTCGCGGTGAGTGTGGCGATTGATACGGCAGTATGAGCCATGGTATATTCCGGAAATTCCGAGGTGAAGGCGGTGATCAGCTCTACCCATATCATGGAGTTGATGCTGAGAAGCGATATACAAGGACTTTGGCGTAACAAGCTTTGTTGAAGTTCTTGCTTGGCAGTATTCAAATTGGTAAATATCTGACTGGTGTACTTCAAAAAGATTTTACCCTGCTCATTCAAGGTGATACGATTGCCGGCACGGTCGAACAAGCGAACGCCGAGTTCTTTTTCAAGACGGGCAATCGACATGCTCAAGGCCGGCGCGGAAACGAACAGTGCTTCGGCGGCTTCGGCAATCTTACCCACGGTTGCTACGGCTTTAAAGTATTTTAATTGTTGGAAATCCATTCCCATCACCTCTATTTATAAGTATACCGAGTACCTAAGCGTTTTTCAAGTACCGTAACATGCGCTTTATTGACTTTTTTAAAGTGGAGATATATAATTATTAAATAATAGTGACTATGGGCTGGGAGGAAAAGCAGATGTATGATCTGATTATCAAAAACGGCAAAATAATCGACGGTACCGGCAGTCCGTACTATCGTTCGGATATTGCGGTAAAAGACGGTAAAATCGCTCGCATCGGAAGAGAATTGGGCGAAACAAGCCGCGTGATTGATGCCGCCGGCTTGGTGGTCACACCCGGATTTATTGATTCTCACAGCCATGCGGATACGGCACTGCTTACGCATCCTGAGCTGATCGAAAAAGCCGAGCAGGGG
The DNA here is from genome assembly GCA_017503785.1 of Clostridia bacterium. Lineage (GTDB taxonomy): Bacteria > Bacillota > Clostridia > Oscillospirales > Acutalibacteraceae > RGIG3009. The sequence goes on along the minus strand of JAFVSK010000012.1, from coordinate 91,329 downwards.
ATCACCACCTCGGTTGCCGGTCAGTGCGGTTCCTCTGTCGCACCGAATCAAGACGGTTATACCACGATGGGGGCGTTGTTGGAAGACAAGAAGGATCTGGCACTTGGTTCCAATGTGGTCATGCTTGTCGGTCACAGCTCGTTGCGCAAAATGGCCATGGGAAGAGAGAATCGTGCGCCCACTGAGGCTGAACTGGAAACCATGAAAGCGCTGCTTCGCGATGCGCTGGAGCACGGTGCTGCCGGTATGTCGTTCGGCCTGTACTATTCGCCCGGTAACTACGCGCAGTTACCGGAGCTTATCGCACTCGCTAAGGTGGTGGCGGAATATCACGGCGTTATTGCTGCCCATATCCGCGACGAAGGCGATCGCGTGGTAGAATCGGTGGAGGAGTTTATCACCGTTCTGCGTGAAGCCGGCGTGCGCGGTGTGATCTCGCACCATAAATCCAGCCAGCCGAAAAACTGGGGCAAAACGGCCAAAACGCTCGCATTGATCGACGCTGCCAACGAAGAAGGAATCGACGTGTATTGCGACGTATATCCGTACCCTGCATCGGGGACGTCGCTGGTGGCGTTCCTTGTGCCCACACAGTATCGCGCCTACCCCGACAAGGAGATCATCGCGCTGTTGGAAAACAAGGAAAAGCGTGAGGAGATCTGCGCCATTACCCGTAAAATCTTTGGTGATGATTTACATGCAGTCATGATTACCTCGTGCACAGCATGCCCGCAGTATGAGGGAAAGCGCATTTCCGAAATTGCTGAGGAACAAGGAAAATCGCATTACGATGCGGCAATGGATGTTCTTATCGAAACAGAGCTGACCTGTTCGGCGGCGTTTTTCTCGATGTCGGAAGAGGATATTGAGCGCGTTATGGCGCATCCTCGTGCCATGCTTTGTACCGATTCGGGCGTAGCTCGTCACTTAACAACCTATCATCCGCGTTTGCGCGGTGCTTTCCCTCGTGTTCTCGGACGGTACGTGAGAGAACGCAAGGTTACCACACTGCCTGAAATGATCCGTAAAATGACAGCCATGCCTGCGGCGGTGTACGAACTGAAAAACAAGGGCCTTTTGGTGGAGGGCTTTGATGCCGATATCTGTATTTTTGATGAAGATACGATTATCGACCGTGCCGATTTTGTTGATTGCACCAAACGCGCCGAAGGGCTGTCGTACGTGATCTTGAACGGTCAGATCGTTGCCGAGAACGCCGTGTACACGGGTGCAAAGCCCGGCGGTTTCTTGCTACGTAACCGATAAGAAGTATGGTGGATTTTAAGAAAGGAGGAGATTACTTGCGTCGTTTGAGGCTTAGTTATCCACATTTAGTTGCGTTAGGATTCGCGGTCATCATTCTGTTGGGAGCACTGCTTTTGATGTTGCCCATCTCCTCTAACAGTGGCACGGTCACGCCGTTTTTGTCATGCCTGTTTACCGCCACCTCGGCAACGTGCGTTACCGGCTTAATTGTGGTGGATACCTACCTGCATTGGTCGGTTTTCGGACGGGTGGTTATTCTACTGCTCATCCAAATCGGCGGTTTGGGATTTATGACGTTAATGACAGGTTTTTCTATGGCTCTGCACCGTCAGATCTCGTTGCGGCAGCGTACGCTGCTGAAAGAGAACTTTAACACCCCCGATATCAGCGGTATGGTACGCCTTACGCGTAAGATCCTGTTGGGCACCGTTCTGTTTGAGGGTGTAGGTACGTTGCTGTTTGCCTCTCGTTTCATTCCTAAATTCGGCTTTTGGGATGGCTTGGGCCGTGCGGTATTTATGTCGATCTCGGCTTTCTGTAATGCCGGCTTCGATTTGTTGGGCGATCAAGGCGCATTCTCGTCGTTGGTGTCGTTTGCCGACGATGCCGTTGTGATCGTTACCGCAGCATTGCTGATCTTGATCGGCGGCATCGGTTTCCTTGTGTGGGACGATATTGCCTGCCATAAATGGCATTTCAAACGGTATCGCCTACATTCAAAATTGGTGCTCACAATGACGGTAGGGATCACGGTAGTAACCACGGCGTTGTTTTTGTTTTTGGAACGTGACCATACGGGGGCCGATCTTCCGTTTGCTCAGCAACTTCTTAATGCGTTTTTTGATTCGGTCACGCCTCGCACGGCAGGATTTAATTCGGTGGATACCACAGCCTTGCATCCTGCTTCGGGGGCACTGACCACGATCTTAATGTTTATCGGCGGCTCGCCCGGGTCAACAGCCGGTGGTATTAAGACCACCACGCTGGCGGTGCTGGCACTGTGCTGTATCAGCAATCTGTTTAACAGATCGGGCTTCAATTTGTTCCGCCGTCGGCTGCCGCGTGATCTTATTGTGCAGGCCGTCAGCGTGGCGGGGCTGCAGCTGATGCTGGCATTTACAGGCGTGTTCCTCGTGAGCGCCGCGCAGCCCGAGCTTCCGTTGACCGATATTATTTTCGAGTGCTTTTCTGCCATTGATACCGTGGGCATGAGCACAGGTGTCACACGGGAATTGTCGGCGTTTTCACAGGTGGTCGTGTTATTGATGATGTATTGCGGCCGCTTGGGAAGCTTAACCTTTACGATGGTATTTGTTCAGAAAAAGAAAAAAGAACTGTTGCTGTATCCGGAAGAAACGGTCAGCGTAGGATAGGGGAGAGATAACCGTGAAAAAGAATTTTTTAGTTATCGGTATGGGTCGCTTTGGTGAGCATCTCAGCTTGCGTTTGGTCGAGTTGGGCAACGACGTCATGATCGTCGATCAAAACGAGGAGATCATTAACCGCTTGGCCAACCGGGTCACCTGTGCGCAGGTGGGTGACTGTAAGAACGAGGCGGTGCTGAAAAGCCTGTCCGTGAACGGCTTTGATATGTGCTTTGTGTGTATCGGCAACGATTTCCAAAGCAGTTTGGAAATCACCAGCCTGCTCAAGGAACAGGGCGCCAAGCGCGTGGTGAGCAAGGCTTCCACGCGTATTCAGGAAAAGTTTTTGTTGCGCAACGGCGCCGATGAAGTGGTGTACCCCGAAAAGGATCTTGCACGCAAGCTGGCCGTGCAGTACAGCGGCCACAACATTTTCGACTATTATCAGGTCTCGGGTGACCTGGCTGTTTTTGAAATTGCCGTACCGCGCAGTTGGGTGGGCAAGAGCATTTTGGAAATCAACGTTCGCCAAAAGCACAACGTCAATATCCTGGCGGTCAAGCGCGAGGGAAGCGTATGCTTGGCAGGGCCGGAGCTCACGTTTTTGAAGGGCGATCACCTGCTGGTTTTGGGCACAGGCGAGCGAATTAATAAGCTTACAAAGAATTCGTAAACGACGGTGGTGCTTTCCGGCGAAAATTTTTTAAGAAAATGCAAATTTTCTCTTGACTTTTCGCCGGAAAGCCACTATAATCTTATACGTTGTCCAAACATGCGCTCGTAGCTCAGCTGGATAGAGTGCTTGACTACGAATCAAGAGGTCAGGGGTTCGAATCCCTTCGGGCGCGCCAAAATAACGAGTACCGCTTTGCGGTGCTCGTTATTTTTTGTCCGAAGGGATTCGAAAGGCCGTAAATAAAACGTGCCGGTGGCACGTTTTTAGGCCGTAGCGTTTCTGCGCCCTACCGCACTGTACCGTTACCAAAAGACGAGAACACACCACCGCGCTGCACAAGCCCCTTCGGGCGCGCCAAAATAACGAGTACCGCTTTGCGGTGCTCGTTATTTTTTTGCTTGAAACCTAAAAGGGTGAACAGTGCAAATAAAACAAGAGGAAGCCGTGAACGGCTTCCTCTTGTTCTTTTTAGCGTATTATGTTATAATGCCGTTACTCGGCAGGGGTGAGGTCATACGAAACCGGTTCTGTCGTTTCTTCAAGCGAAAGAACTTGAAACTCCGCAATAGTTTCGCCGTGAAACACATCGCGAATAACGACGGTATCGGTACATAATTCTGCGCTGATGCCTTGCCCGGTTGAAAGGGCAAACACCTGATGCAGTTGTTCTTTGTAATCGATCTCGGTGGACAATATGCAGGAAACGATGTTGCCATGCGGGTTTTTCATGACCAATCTTTTGTTCATACAGCATCCCTCCGCTTTTAGTATAGCATAGTTTTTTAAAAAAAGATAGTCCGATTATTACTGCTTAAGGAGTGACAGCAATGAATTTTACCGAAATAGCGTTAACGCGTGAATCGTGCCGTAGCTATGATGCCGATCGTGCCGTTCCGCAAGAGGCTTTACAGGCAGTTTTGGAAGCGGGCAGACTGGCACCGTCGGCCTGCAATGGGCAGCCGTATCATTTTACCGTATGTACCGGGGCTACTGCCAAAAAAGTGGCCGCTGCTACGATGGGTATGGGAATGAATGTGTTTGCTGCACAGGCGCCGGTCATGATCGTCATTTCCGAAAAGCCCTATGTGAAAACGGCAGCCTTGGGAGCCAAGGTCAAGCACAACGATTATCGCTCAATTGATATCGGTATCGCGGCGGCATACCTTACTGCCGAGGCGGCTGCACAAGGGTTGGGAAGTTGTATTCTCGGCTGGTTTGACGATGATAAGCTGCGGAAAATTTGCGGCTTGGATGCTCCTGCACGGCTGGTGATCTGTGTGGGGTATCCTAAAGAATCCACAGCACCGCGGCCTAAAAAGCGCCTTACCTATGACAAGCTGGTAACGGAAATTAACGAATAAACAGCAGCACCGACCACTGGTGGTCGGTGCTGTTTTTTACAGGTTATCTTTGATTTTTTGAATCATTTCGGTATACTCCTCGTCGGAGAGGTACACCTTGCCGGGGTTCATTTGAAACACGCCGCCCCATTCATCGCCGCCTTCGTATTTCGGCACCAAATGAAAATGTAAATGGCAGCCGGTGTCGCCGTAGGCACCGTAATTTACCTTGTTGGGGTGGAACGCCTTGTGGAGTGCGTTCGCTGCTTGGCAAATATCGGCCATAAAGGCATTGCGATCTTCCTCACTGATATTGACCAATTCGCTTACGTGATCCTTATAGGCCACGATCACACGGCCGGGCTTGGATTGCTCTTTAAACAGAATTAGATTGCTGACGCGCAAGTTACAAATGGGAATACCGAATTTAGCCAGCACCTCGCCGCCCATACAGTAACCACAGTTCGTATCTTTCATACAACGACCTCCTTTTTTATAATCATACCGCATTAGTAGCAAAAAAGCAACGCCTTGTTTTTTGAAACCAAGTGTGATATAGTGGGTGAAAAAGGAGGGGGAGCTATGCAAAAACCGTTTATTCGGCAATGGCGGCAAAAGCTGCTTTTGAGCGTTGTCTATGCGCTGTTACTTGCGGTATTTGCCTTGCTGCACCTGCCTTGCGTTTTCCAGTTTTTATTTCATGTTCCATGCCCCGGATGCGGTATGACCAGAGCGTGGCTTTCGGCTTTGTCGGGCGATTTTGTACAGGCCTTTTCTTTTCACAGCATGTTTTGGTCAATGCCGCTTTTATATGCCTATTTTATTTTTGACGGACGCCTGTTTAAACACCGTACTGTCGATACGGTGATCTTGGTAGGAATAGCTGCCGGTTTCTTGGCAAATTGGCTGTTTTAAGCGCCGATTTTTGTCGAATTTAATTGACATAAGTCGAATAGTATGCTATATTTTAAACAGCACAGATTGTGACTAACGAAAGTGAGGGGTTCTTATGTTCTGTAGACAATGCGGTAAAGAAATGAATGATAATCAGGCCATTTGCCTGAACTGCGGTGTGAAAACCGGCGAGGGCAATGCGTTCTGCGCTAACTGCGGCAATGCGGTCGATCCCAACGCTGCTGTTTGCTTAAGCTGTGGCGTAGCTATTAAAAAGGCCGGCGGCGACTTGGCCGGTAAAGACAAGATCACCATGGCGCTCATCTGCTTCTTCTTGGGCGGTTTGGGTATTCACAACTTCATGATGGGTGAAACCAAAAAGGGTATTTTAAGAATCGTTCTGACCTGCTGTTTCTATCTGGGTAGCATTCTTGCTCTGATCGATTTCATCAAGATCCTGACCGACAAATACGTTGTGGATCCCGACAAATTCTTCTAATTATAAACAAGAAGCCGCTGTCCAAACGGACGGCGGCTTTTAATTATGCCAGTGAAACCGGTAAATGATTCTTTTCGGAGAATTCGGCCAGTGTGCGTATGTAGGCTTCTTGGTCGAGCATAAAGGCGAGGCCGTGCCCGGCACCGGGCACCACCACCAACTGTTTAGGGGCGGCACATGCTTCGTAGTTTTCGCGGCTCATATCACAGGGAACGTAATCGTCGGCATCGCCGTGAAAGAAAATGATGGGCAAGCGACACCGGCGCATGGCTTCAACAGCAGAGGTCTCTTCCGGGTTAAATCCGCCGTACAGACGGGCCCCGAGCTTAACGAAGGGATATAACAGATCGGCGGGGAGCTTCATTTGCCGAATGACCTTTTTGATGATGGCGCGAGCGGAAGTAAACCCGCAATCGGCCAGCAGGCCCACCACGTTAGGCGGCAGTTCCTTGCCGGCAGCAATCATCACGGTGGAAGCACCCATGGAAATTCCCGTGAGCAGAATTTTAACGTCGGGGCCGAATTGCTCAATGAGAAAATCGATCCAGCAAAGGCAATCGCGGCTTTCGTTAATACCGAAGCTGATGACGTTTCCTTCGCTTTTTCCGCAACCGCGCTGATCGACGATAAGCACGTTACGCTTGAGCGCAAAGCACCGCTGGATACCGCCGCACAGGTCGCGTTCGGCGGTGCCGCGATAGCCGTGGAACATTAGTTCAATGGGAGCACCGGCTTCGTATTCGTAGTAATTGCCGCGAAGCGTTAAACCGTCAAACGAGGTGATGGTTACCTCGCGATGAGGCTCGGCACGCATTTTCTTCATCCAGTCGATCATGATCTCGCGGTAGGGTTCATAGATTTCACCGGGAGGAATATCAAATTCCGCTTCGGCTTTTCGTTTTTTTCTTGAAACAAAAAACGCCATGCGAAAGCAAATATACGTTGTCAGTAACACGAGTACGGCTATCAAAAGCAGCACAAGCAAGACGATCCAATACCATTCCATACCATTGTCATCTCCTAAACGTAGTATTATTATAACGCGGCGGTTGTTAGCCGTCAAACAAAAATCTTGCTTTTTCGACGAAAATCGGTTAGAATGGGGCAGAGGAGTGAAAGGGGTAATGGTATGGATGTAAACTATAGAAACAAAAAACGATATACAACAGCGAAATATCCCATCCGTCAGCCTAAGATTATTGTATGGCTGATTTGGTTGCTTTCTAAAATGGCATTGATCGGTAAAGATTACAAGGTGGAAAAGATCAACATGGAGGGCCTGAAGCCGCCGTATATGCTGCTCAGTAACCACATGTACTTTATCGACTTTGAATTGGCCGCTATGGCAACGCTGCCGCATCGCGTTAACAACGTGGTCAGCATCGACGGCTATTATCGCCGTCCGTGGTTGATGGAGCTGATCGGCGCCATCTGTACGCGGAAATTTACAATGGATCTGCATCTCGTTCGGTCGATCAACCGTGTGTTAAAACGCGGCGATATCTTGAGTATGTACCCTGAAGCACGGTATTCGCCGTGTGGTACGCTGTCGTATTTGCCGGATTCCTTGGGCAAATTGATTCGCATGAACAAGGTGCCGGTGGTTGCGGTGGTGCACCATGGCAACTACTTGCATTCGCCGTTTTGGAATTTCCGCAAGAAGCGCAAGGTCCCGTTGCATACCACGGTAACGCAGATCCTCACTGCCGAGCAGGTGCAGGCAATGTCGGTGGACGAGATCAATCAAGCGGTGCGCGAGGCATTGGCGTATGACGATTACCGCTATCAAAGGGAAAACGGTATTCTGATTACCGAGCCGTTCCGCGCCGAGGGTATGCACAAGATCCTATACCAGTGCCCGCACTGCAAAGCAGAATCGCAAATGGGCTCTGCCGGAACGGAGATCTTTTGCAAGGCCTGCGGTAAACGCTGGAACTTAAACGAAGACGGTACGCTTTCGGCGTTGGAGGGTGAAACCGAATTTTCGCACGTGCCGGATTGGTTCGAGTGGGAGCGCTCTCAGGTGCGCGAGCAGATCGAAAACGGTACCTACGCGTTTGAAGATGAGGTTGAGGTGTATTCCTTGCCGCGTTGTTGGAGGTTTGAGCAATTGGGCAAGGCGCGCCTGCGCCATTCCATCGACGAAGGCTTTGTACTGGATGGCTTCTACAACGGCAGCCCTTATCATATTCAGCGCACACCGCAGGAAACCAACAGTTTGCACATTGAATACGATTACTGCTATATTAAGCCGTTCGATTGTGTCGATATTTCCACGGAAAACGATTCGTTCTACTGCTATCCTACGCAAACCGACGTAGTTACCAAACTGGCCTTTGCTACGGAAATTCTGTATCAGCGCGCGCAAGAGGCTCATAAAAAATAAAGAATACTGAAAAACGACAGCGGAGTGTTCTTTAGCTGTCGCTTTTTGTATCTTGCAAATTAAAAATGAGTTTGCTATACTGAATTTGTAGTTTGTTGCAAGGAGGCCGATGAGCGTGTGGGGCGAGATCATAACGTGGCTGCAATCGCCAATGCCGAAGCCGCAGCCGTATGGCGCATATCATTTGCTCACAACGGCCGCTGCCATATTGGTGGGTGTGTTGCTTTGCGTATGGTTTAAGCAGGGAACCGAAAAACAGGTGCGCCGCATCTTGCTGGTTACCGTCATTCTCACGGTGCTGGGCGAGGTATATAAGCAACTTATCTATACCTACAGCTTTGACGGTTCGGTTGTTACGGCCGATTTTCAATGGTATGCATTTCCGTTTCAGTTTTGCTCCACGCCCATGTACGTCGGCTTGCTGGCACTGCTGACTCGCGGGAAGCTACACCGCGCGTGTTGCGATTATTTGGGCAGTTTTGCGGTGTTTGCCGGTGCGGCCGTGCTGGCGTATCCGGTGGATATTTATATCGACTGGATCGGTATTAATATTCAAACCATGATTTGCCATGGCTCCATGGTGGCAGTGGGAATCTATTTGCTGTACACCGGGTATGTGCGTTGCCGGTACAAAACGTTGCTGCGTGCATCGGCGGTATTTGGTGTTATGGTGGTGATCGCCGCCGTCATGAACGAGATCGCCTATCGTACCGGACTGTTGGAAATCGAAGATTTTAATATGTTCTTTATCAGTCCGTATTGCGAGCCGTCGTTGCCGGTATATTCGCAGGTGCAAGCGGTGGTACCGTTCCCGTGGTGCTTGTTCATTTATATTTTAGGATTTATGGCAGCAGCCGGCATGGTGCTGCTGCTGGCGTGGATACCGCGCGCGTTAATTGGTAAATTAAAAAAGTGAGGGATTGTTATGGCTTCTGTGAAATTTACGCTGTTTGCCGATCTGCATTATATTAAAGGCTACTACACCTGTACGCCTCGTCATTTAGAGCAGATCATCGACCGCGCTGCGACCTCGAAATCGGAATTTATGATGCAACTGGGCGATCTCACCAACGATATCATCGGCTCGCGTGAGATCGTGGAAATGTATCTGAACAACAAGTATGGGCTGCCGGCCTACGGTATTTACGGCAATCACGAGCTGGAATGTATGCATCACGGTAAGGCCGATCAAGACATTCCCGAAACCATGATCTACGTAACCCCGTACCTCACCAACCGCGCCGACGAGGTGCATTGGGGCACGCCCGACGGTAAGCCGATGGCGGATGGTTCGATTGCGTACTATTGGTTTGAAAGAAGTGGCTTCCGTTTCGTGTGCACCGATTGCGGTTATTCCTATAACGCCGAGCGTGATGCGTGGGAGCACAACCGCAATTTGTATCCGCGCACCAAGGGTAACCGTCCCACCGAATGTGTGGGCGCGGTGCAACGCCGCTGGCTGGAAGAGGTACTCACCGATGCGGCGCATAAGAATATTCCGTGCATCGTGTTTTCTCATCCTACGTTTTACGATGGCTGGGGTGGCCGTGCCGGTGATGGCGACGACGTGTGCGCAATATTCGACCGAGTGAACGAAATTCGCAAGGGCACAGTCGTGGCGGTGATCAACGGGCATCTTCATTCCGATCACGGTGTCGTTCACAATAACATTATCTTTTTGGATATCAACGTGGTGCTGAACGGTCTTTGGATGGCTGAGGGCGAACCGCATTACACCGATGACCAGACCTTTTCGTACATGAACTACGACCTACAGGGCAACTATTTGGGAACCGAGGAAAAACCGATCAACAGTCTACCGAATGCGCCGAGAACGTGGTTCTTTAAGGATCCTCTCAGCTGTGTGATCACGGCGACGGATGACGGCACCCTAACGGTTGATGGAGCCGAGACCGAATGGCTGCACGGTGTAGAGCCGCAAGGAACGAGCAAGATGCCGCGAATTTCTTCGCGGACGTATAAAATTACGCGGTGACCCGTTGTTTTTTGAGGAATACCGAGGCTTTTCATTGACAATTTCAAGCAACTGTGGTACAATAAGTACATCTTAGTCGAGGAGAATCAAACGAAGACAAGTTCGGTTCTCCTCGGCTTTTTTTAAAAGGTGGGATAACATTATGAGCCAATCTGTCAAGTTTTGTGTATTTGCCGATTTTCACTATATGAAGCAGGTCTATCCTGTAACGCAGGAACACCTGGATGCCATTTTGCGCCGCGCTGTAGATAACAAAGTGGACTTCGTGGTGCAGCTGGGTGACTTCTGCAACGATATTCTCGTTGCTCCCGAAATTACGCGTTATTACACCGAAAATCCCTACGATCTGCCCGCCTACGGCGTGTACGGCGGCCACGATCTGGAATACGTGGAGTTTAGCGGAAAGGATCTCCCGCGTGATAACACCATGGGTCCGGTAACGAAGCTTCTTAACAGCGATGACGATGTGGTGTGGGGCACCGAAGACGGTACCATCGGTGACGGTAGCATCGGCTACTATTACTTTGATTGCGGCGGCTTCCGCTTTGTTTCCGTGGATTCGCAGTATTCGCAAAATCCCGAAACAGGCGAGTGGATGAAGAATATTACCTACCACTGCGAAAAGGGCCAACAGCGCAGCGATCGCTTGGGTGATAAGCAGCTGGCGTGGTTGGAGAACGTGCTTACCGATGCGGCGCACAAGGATATTCCGTGTATCATCTTTGCTCATTCGCCCGCTTGGCACGGCTACGGCGGTACGGAACCTGAGGTCAAGGAATTGTTCGACAAGGTAAACGGTATTCGCAAGGGCACGGTAATGGCTTGCTTTAATGGGCATTTACATACCAACCGTCCCACGAAAATGGTCGACAACGTGTTGTACATTGATATCAATGCCACTATCAACGCCTGGTGGATGGGCGCTAAGGCCAAGCCGCATTACACCGCAGAGCACACCTACGAATATACCGAGTACGATGCGAACGGAAACGCTGTCAGCAAGCGTCAACGCCCGTATATCGAGCTGTGGCAGGGGCAGAACACGTGGTTTGTTAAGGAACCGCTGTCGGCCATTGTCACGGTAGATACCGACGGTACGGTGACTGTGGACGGTATGGAAACCGATTGGGTCTACGGCATCGCTCCCGAGACCCCTGAGGATGCGTATTTCGCCAAGGAATTTGTCCATTGTGCACCGCGAATTGATTCATCGAAGAATAAAGTGGAAAGATGACAAGGCCGAGGGAAAAACGGCTATTGACGAACGTGTAAGTACTATGCTACGGTGAAATCAAAGGATGTGATTACATGAGTAAAACGCTGAAAATGTGTGTGTTTTCTGACTTTCATTATCGGAAATTTGCCTATCCGGGCACTTTGCGTGATTTGGATACCATTTTAAAGCGCGCAGCCGACAACCAAGTCGATTTCGTCATTCACGTGGGTGACTTTTGCAACGATTACCATGAGTCGCCCGAGCTGAAACCGGTGTGGTTGAACAACAAATACGAGTTGCCTGTATACGGCATTTACGGTAATCACGAGCTGGAGTATCTGATTCACGATTGCCGCGATTACGACGATAAGCCGCCCATGCAACTGGTAACGCCGTGGCTCACCAACCAAGAAGTTCACTGGGGCACCGAAGACGGCAAGCCGCTCGACGATGGCTCAATTGCGTATTATTGGTTTGAGAAAAACGGCTTCCGCATCGTTTGCACCGATACGCATTATTCCTACAGTGAGGAGCGTGGTGTGTGGGAGCACAACCCCTCGTTATACGTGCCGAAGGGTAACGTGATGACCGAGTCGTTGGGCGATAAACAGCGTGCTTGGCTGGAAGAAGTGCTTACCGATGCAGCACACAAGGATATTCCGTGCATCGTGTTCAGTCATGCAGCTTTTGCCGATAGCTGGCATCCCTCGCACGACCGCGCTAACGTTCGGGCGATCTTTAATCGCGTGAATGCCATTCGCAAGGGCACGGTGGTGGCATCCATCAACGGTCACCTGCACACCGATAATGCCGAAGTGGTGGATAACATTGTTTTCTTGGATATCAACACCGTGAATAACGGCTATTTTCTAACGCCCGGGTTCCCGCATTACGATGAAACGCACACCTTCTTATACACCGATTACGATGCTGAAGGCAACGAGGGCGAAACCTACGAGCGTCCGTATAAGGAGCTGTTTTACGGCTTAATGGGCAACTATTGCTGGTTCTACCGCGAACCGCTCAGCGCCATCATTACGGTAAGCGATGACGGTACGGTATCGGTGGAGGGCTCCGAAAGCAGCTGGGCCTACGGTATTTTACCGCCCGACACCGACAAGCCGGGCAAGCACCCGAAGATCACCTCGGGTACGTATAAAGCCGAACGCTAAAGTGTACGTATTAAACACGTTTTTGCCTGTTTTTTAACATTTTCTCGCAGTATACTGAAGAAAATTTAACGGCGAGGTGTTTGCAATGAAGTCTGTAAAATTTACCGTCTTTTCCGATTTTCACTATCATCGTCCAAGTTGGCCGTCACGCGTGCAGGATCTCGATGTGATCCTGCGCCGCGGTGCCGAGGCAAAGGTGGATTTTGTGATCCATGCCGGTGACTTTTGTACACAAATGATCCGTTCTCCCGAAATCAAAAAAGCGTATTTGGAAAACAAATACGGTTTGGCGGTTTACGGAATTTACGGCAATCACGAGCTGGAGTGCATGAACCACGGAATCCCCGATTTAGACACCGAACACCCCATGCAGTATGTAACGCCATACCTAACCAATCGCGAGGTGCATTGGGGCACTCCCGATGGTAAGATGGCCGAATGGGGCGCAATAGGGTATTACTGGTTTGAGGTGAACGGATTCCGCTTTGTGTGCACGGATACCGCCTATTCGATGAACGTCGAAACAGGCGAGTGGGTGCATAACCCCACGCTGTACGTGCCCAAGGGGAACCGTCCGCACGAGGCGTTGGGTGAGCCGCAGCTTGCGTGGCTGGAAGAGGTACTTACCGATGCCGCACACAAGGGAATTCCGTGTATCGTTTTCTCGCACTGCCCGTTTATGGTGTGGACGCATCAGTCCAGCGATCATGAACACGTTCGTGAGATATTCGACCGTGTGAACGCCATTCGTAAGGGCACGGTCGTTGCGGCCGTCAGCGGCCACCAGCACACCGATTACGGTACCGAAAAGAAAAAGAACGTGTTATATCTGGATATCAATTCGGCCATTAATGGGCATTGGCAGGGTGCCAATTTGCCTCATTACGAGCCGTGGCACACATATACCTACACCGAGTACGACGAAGAGGGAAATCCCACAAAAACCTACGAGCGGCCGTATTCCGAGCTGTGGACAGGTGAAAAGGGCTGGTTCTATAAAGATCCGTTGAGTGCCAACGTCACCGTGTACGAAGACGGTACGGTGGACATTCAGGGTACCGAAAGCGAATGGGTATATAATGTTTTGCCGCCCGTGAGCGTGCGTCATCGCGGTATGCAACCGCGTATTTCTTCAGGAACTTATAAGGTGGAGAGAGAACTATGAGCTTGAAATTTTTGCTGTTTGCCGATCTGCACTACCAACCGGCTGCCTATGCTTCCACGCTGGGCAACTTGGAAACCATGCTTGACCGTGCTGCCGAAAACCGCGTGGACTTTGTGATGCACGCAGGCGATTTTTGTAACGATTACGCCACCTGCCCGCAGGCAACAAAAGCGTATTTGCAAAACAAGTACGGCCTGCCGGTGTACGGTGTGTACGGCAACCACGAATTGGAGTGGGTAACGCACGACCGCCAAGGGCTGGATCATTCTAACCCCATGGAGCGTGTGTCGCCGTATCTGACCAACCGCGAGGTGGTGTGGGGCACGGCCGACGGAAAGATCGGCAACGGCAGCATTGGCTATTATTATTTTGAAGCACAGGGCTACCGCGTGGTGTGTGTCGACACGAACTATTCCTACAACGAGGAACGCGACGAGTGGATGCACAATATGGATTATTTCCGCCCGCCCGAAAACGTTCACGGCGATGCCTTGGGAACCCGGCAACTGCACTGGCTGGAAGAGGTGCTCACCGATGCGGCACACAAGGGGATCCCATGCATCGTGGTGGGTCACGCAGGCTTCTGCGAGCATTGGAATAAATCGTATGACCACACGGCCGTGCGTGAGATCTATGCCCGTGTTAACGCCATCAAAAAGGGTACGGTGCGTATGTCCATTAACGGCCATTATCATACGCAGCGTATGGCGGTGTGTGACAACGTGCTGTTTTGGGATGCCAATGCGGTGATCCATGCCAATATGTATATTTCTACCGACGGCGACCATTACACCGAGGAGCACACCTTTGAGTACGTGGAATACGATGCCGAGGGTAACGCAGTGAAATCGTATCAGGCGCCGTACAGCAAGCCCTATCGCGGCCGCTTTGGCTATCATTTTAGCGAGCCCGTTTCGGTGATCGTTACTCTGGAAGACGATGGTCGAATTCACATAGAGGGCAAGCAGGTGGATTTTGCCTACGGCATTCGCCCCGAGCCCAAGTATTGGGAAGAGGTAGCGGGCAAAATGCTGGGCGCTCCCGATGCGGATGTTAAATTAGATGTATAAACGAAACACCCGACACGTGCTGTCGGGTGTTGTTTTTTTCGTTGCATTATGGTAAACTGGGCAAAGAGGTGAGAGGTATGTTGATCACTGTCGATCGGAATATTTTAGAGGGACTATCCCATACCGAGCAAGAAATCGTGCGGTTTATTAACGAAAACGAAGAGCGCTTGACTACCATGTCCATTGTGGATATTGCCGAGGAAACCTATTCTTCGCCGGCAAGCGTGTCCCGTGCGATTCGCAAGTGCGGCATCAGCGGATTTCATGAGCTGCGGTATAAGCTCACAGCAGCCGCCAAACAGCCCGAGATCTGTCGCATGGGCGAGGTGGTCAACAACTCACTGCTGGAAGTGCAACGTGTAATCGACGAGCTGTCCGTACCCACGGTGTTGAGCATTGTGGAAAGCATCCGTGCTGCAGAGCGTATTGTGGTGTTGGGCCGCGGATTAACCGAATACGTTGCCGAGGAATTTTGCTTGAAATTGCAGCTTTTAGATCACAACGCTTTGGTGATCCGCGATCCGAATATTATGCGTACACGCACGGCAAAAATGCGCGCCAATGAATTGCTGTTTATTTTCTCACTCGGCGGTCAAACTCCCGAGCTGATCGAGTCAGCACAGAACGCTTCGCTGCGCGGGGCAAAGATCATTACCTGCTGTTGCGACGTTTCCTCACCGCTTATTCCTTTATCCGACCACGTTGTTGTTGGGCACCGTGAGCGGCGGCAGGAGATCGCCGGTTACGAGGTGGATTCCCGCTTGCCGTTGCATTTGCTGTCGCGCATTGTGGTGGATTATTTGGTGTCATAATTTCAATTTTTGAAAAGATTTTCAAGTGAGTTTCTGGTATGCTTTTTGTAGGAGGCGAGGCGTATGATCTATACGTTAACGACCAATCCGGCAATTGATATGAATATACGCTCTAACGAATTGCAGGCAAACACGGTTACACGCACGCGTGACGCCGTGTATACGCCTAACGGCAAGGGCCTCAACGTCAGCTTTACGCTGCAGCATTTCGGTGTGGAAAGCACGGTGTTGGGCTTCTTCGGTGGCTTTTCGGGTGAGTATATCGTGAATGGTTGCCGTGAAAAAAGTGTACCTGTTTTACCGATATGGGTGGAGGATGCCACGCGTATCAACGTGTTTTTGAACGATGGCAGGGGAGAGTACAACCTTGTCAATGCCGGTTCTTTTGTTCCGCGTGAGGCGCAAGACGAGCTGCTTAATGTGCTGTGCACACTGGACTCGCCCGAAACCTTGTGTATCAGCGGTAGCCTGCCGCGCGGTATCGACACGGCGTATTATGAAGAAATCCTGCAGGTGTGCAATGAACGCGCGATCCCGGTGGTGCTGGATATCAGTTCGCCAAAGCTGAAAGAGCTGTTGAGCTATCGGCCGCTGCTCATCAAGCCAAACGACGACGAACTTCGGGATGTGTTTGGTATGACGGCTTCTAACGAGCAGGAGGTGCTGGCGGCAATGGCCGAGCTGCACCGCTTGGGTGCACAAAACGTGTTTTTAACACTGGGCTCACGCGGCTCGTACTTCTCCAACGGCTCCGATTGCTGGCAATGCGGCATTCATCCTGTAAAGGTCTATAGCACTGCTTGCGCCGGCGATGCTACGTTGGGTGGCTTTTTGAGCCTGTGGTTGGCCGATAAAAATGCGGTTGTTCCCGCGTTGCAGCGTGGCGCGGCCTGCGGTGCTAACGCTGCTGAAAGCGCTGCGCTGGGCGATTTTGCCAAGGTAGCGGAATATAGCAAAAACATTGCTGTTCGCAAGGTGTAAGGAGGAAATCCCATGCCGTTAGTAACCTCAAAGGAAATGCTGTTAAACGCTCAACGCGACGGTTATGCCGTGGGTGCGTTTAACGTAGAAAATATGGAAATGGTGCAGGCTGTGATTGCCGCAGCGGAAGAATTACGTGCCCCCGTGATGCTGCAAACCACACCATCCACCCTCCGCTATGCTGCACCGGCGTTGTTTGCGGCCATGGTACGTGCCGTCGCCGAAAAGGCTACAGTGCCGGTGGCGGTGCATCTGGATCACGGCAGCAGTGCCGCCTTGGCTCGGGATGCGTTGCTGGGAGGCTACACCTCTATTATGTTCGACGGTTCGCAAAAGCCGTTTGAAGAAAACGTGGCACTTACGTGCGAGGTGGTTGAGTTCTGCCACGCGGCAGGAGTGCCGGTGGAAGCAGAGCTTGGCTGTGTTGGCGGTAAGGAAGACGATTTGGAACGCAAAACGGACGATCCGTATACCGATCCTGCGCAAGCGGCCGAGTTTGTTAAACGCACGGGCGTGGATTCGCTGGCAGTGGCCATTGGTACCGCACACGGCGTGTATAAGGGCGAACCGCGGTTGGATATCGACCGCCTTTGTGCCATTCGCAAGGTAGTGTCGGTGCCGCTGGTACTGCACGGCACGTCGGGCGTGCCCGAGCAGGTGGTGTCACAGTGCATCGACTGCGGCATTTGCAAGGTCAATTACGCCACCGACCTACGCATTGCGTACACCGGCGGTGTGCGTGCGGCACTTGCCGAAAAGCCGGAGGCTTTTGATCCAAAGCTGTACGGTGCTGCAGGCCGCGAAAGCGTAAAGAAATACGTGATGGGTAAAATGAAGCTTTGCCGCTGTGCCGGTAAAGCGTAAAAAACATAAAAAAGGTCGCATCTCAAATGAGATGCGACCTTTTTGTTTGCAGAAATCAGCCGATCTTCGGCAGGCTGGCAGCTGCCACCGACTGACCGACGCGACGGATCTTTTCGTCCGGCAGGTGCAGTTCCATGGAAGCAACCTCGGGATACTCCTCGGCCAGCACGCGCTCGGCCTCGGCGATGATCAGATCGCCGCCTTCGCCCGACATAACACGGCCGAGCAGCAGCACGTCACCGATCTGATAATACATGGCATAATAAGCCAACGTGTGACCCAGGTAGGTACCGATGGAACGGTAAATGTTGCGCACGTTTTCGCCGCCCTTGTTCATCTCTACCTGAACGACCTTCAGCTTTTCGGCAGGGGAGAGCGTTGCATCCAGCTCAATACCGGCGCGGGGAGCCAGCTTGATCACGCTGTCTTGCGAGAAGTATTTCACGCCGCAGCCCTTGTCGCCCGACCATTCGTCAACCATAGCATCCTCTTGCAGGTCTACGGGAGCAAACGCCAGCTCATTGAGCCAGCCGGTGATGTTGCCGTCGCCGTCAACGTAGCCAACAGCCTCGGAGGTGCCCATGGCGATACCGAGAATGTTGTTCTTGTTCAAGCTCATAGCACCGGCCAAAGCAGTAACGTCACCGTCGTTGGCAACCTCGATCGGAACGTTGCCAATCTCAGCAGCGGCACGGAGGTAAATATCTTTAACCTCTTTCTCGTAGCGGTCCTCCGGAACCTTAATGAACAGCGAAGCCACCATGGCGCGGTTGTCCACGTACACACCGGCCGAAGAGATGCCGATAGCATCCACGCGCGGCATCTTGGAAGCAGCCGAACGGAACGCATCAACAATGCCTTGGTAGTGGTAGTTGGGATCCTCGTTGGTCTTGGGGAACCACACCACTTCTTCGGAATACACGGAAACACCGTCGATCACGGCAGACACCTTGCGGTCGCTGCCGCCGGCATCAAAGCCAATGCGGCAACCGTCGAGGTTGCGGCCAACCGATTGTGCGGTGGACTTTTCGGCAGGAACCTCCGACAAGGGGAGGGAGATCACCTCAAACGGACGCTCATACACGCGCGCCATAAAAGTGCTGTCGAACTCGCGGGAGCCGCCCTTGCTGTAAGCAGCAGCCACGGTAGCAGCAATGGCATCGTCGCCGCAGATCATCACCTTGTAGCCGCCGTAGGCCCACAACAGCATTTTCACAGTGCGGTCAACGTAGAGCGCATCGGCCTCTTTCATAGCTTCAGTTCCGTGAATACGGAAACGGCGCACGGCGGTTTGGCCCTGGTTACGCTCGACAGCCACGGCAATCTCTTTGCCGTTGGCGGCCGATTTTTCATAATCGCGGCAGAACGCTGCCATCGGAATAAAGCCGGGGTCTAAAATCGGGAGATTTTTTACAGAAACTTCTAATCCACGTACGTTCATTCTACAAAAGACTCCTTTTTATGTATGGTATAGTTTAACTATAACACTTCGCTTCAAAAGACGAAAGAAACAATAGGTTTTTAAATTTGCACTTTCCGTTATTTTTTTGCATTTATCGGTCGATTGAAGCGTATAGATGTGATAGAAAAACTATAGTTGAAAGGAATGACTGTTCAAATGAGTGACTTTTATCCCGAAGGGTTGTTGCTGAACACACCGCAAAACCGTCGTCGCACGGAAAGTCCGGCGGCACTGATGGAGGCATCTGTCGACCGCGAGATCGTGGAAGCGCGGGCGGTGCTCTGTGATAACGAACATAATCTGTATGTAGAGTTACCCGGCATGACGGGAATTATCCCCCGAGAGGAGGGAGCACTGGGTATTGATGACGGCAGTACTCGCGACATTGCGCTTATTTCGCGAGTGAGTAAGCCGGTCAGTTTCATCGTAATAGGCTTTGATTATACGCCCGACGGACAACGCCGCGCCATTTGCTCCCGACGGGCTGCTCAGCAAAAATGTCGCGATGAATTTTTGTCGCTGTGCCGCCCGGGAGATGTGATCGCCGCGCGAGTAACGCGACTGGAAAGCTTTGGTGCGTTTTGTGATATCGGGTGCGGTATTCCCGCACTGTTGCCCATTGCCAGTATTTCGGTGAGCCGCATTGCGCATCCGTCCGACCGCTTGTTTGTGGGTATGGACATCCATTGCGTTATCAGCTCCATTGAGGGAAACCGTATTTGCTTGTCGCAACGAGAGCTGCTTGGCACGTGGGAGGAAAACGCCGCTTTATTCACGCAAGGCGAAACGGTGGCCGGCATTGTGCGCTCGGTGGAAGATTACGGCGTGTTTATTGAGCTTACTCCTAATCTGGCAGGCTTGGCCGAGCCGCGTGACGGTGTGCGTGTGGGGCAGTACGCGGGCGTGTATATTAAAAATATTTTAGCCGAAAAAATGAAGTTAAAGCTGGTGCTTATTGATTCACAGGACACGGCTGAATTGCCGCCGCTGAAATATTTTATCACCGAAGGGCATATCGACCGTTGGCAGTATTCACCGAGCGGCTGCCGTAAGGTGATCGAAACGGTATTCGGCTAACAGAAAAGGCATCCCTTGGGGATGCCTTTTGCTTATCGGCGTTTGGTACTCTTGCGCGGTTTGCCTTTTTGGGGTTTGGGCTTTGATGCCATGCCGGCAGGGGCGGCAACAAGGCACTGCTTACCGCTGCCGATCAGATCGGTACGTCCTGCACGGCGTAACGCATCAAGAACGATCTCGCGATTTTCGGGGCGGAAGTATTGCAATAGTGCCCGCTGTTGGGCTTTTTCACGCGGTGTGCGGGGGACGTATACCGCTTCCATGGTGTACGGATCCAACCCTGTGTAGAACATACACGTGGATACCGTGCCGGGGGTGGGATAGAAATCCTGCACCTGCTCGGGATGCAGCTTTTCACGCTTGAGAAACAGAGCCAGTTCAATGGCATCGGCCAGCGTGCTGCCGGGGTGTGATGACATTAAATACGGCACCAAAAACTGCTTTTTACCGGCAGCCTGTGTTAATTCGTAGAAACGCTTTTTAAAGCGTTCATACACGGCAATGGACGGCTTGCCCATGCGCTTGAGCACGGCATCGGAGCAATGCTCGGGAGCTACCTTCAATTGACCGCTGGTGTGATGCTCCACCAGCTCGCGGAAAAAGGCTTCGTCTTTATCGTAGATCAGGTAATCAAAGCGAATACCGGAACGGATAAACACCTTTTTCACTTTCGGTAAGCCGCGCAGCTTGCGGAGCAGAGCCAAATAATCGCTGTGATCCACGCGCACGGCAGGGCACTTTTCGGGAGCCAAGCATTTTTTATCGGCACAGACACCGCAGGTCAATTGTTTTTCGCAAGAGGGAAAACGGAAGTTGGCGGTAGGGCCGCCAACATCGTGGATATATCCCTTAAAATCGGGCATTTCGGTGATAAGCTTTGCCTCGGCGAGAACCGATTCGTGGCTTCGGCAAGCGATCTGGCGTCCTTGATGATAGGCGAGCGCACAAAAATTGCAGGCACCGATGCATCCACGGTTGTGAATGATGGAAAATTTGACTTCCTCAATACCCGGTACGCCGCCCATCGCTTCGTATGAGGGATGATAATTGCGCATAAACGGCAGCGCATACACGGCATCCATTTCTTCGGTGGTCAGCGGCGGCATCGGCGGATTTTGAACAACGATCCTGTCACCGTGGCGTTGAATCACCACTTTGCCGCGCACGGCATCGTGCTCCTGCTGTTGAATACGGCAGGACTCAGCATACAATCGTTTGCCCTGCTCGGTATCGTCAGAAACCGCTTCAAAGCGCGGACATTCCTTAACGGGCCCCGGTTTGTAATCACAGGTACGCACGGCGTAGCAGGTGCCGCGAATATCCGTCAGCTCGTGTATGGCGGCACCGTCGCGTAAGCGGTCGGCAATCTCCACAACGTGCTTTTCGCCCATGCCGTACATGAGCAGGTCGGCGCCCGAGTCGATGAGAATGGACGGACGCACGCGATCGTCCCAATAGTCGTAATGAGCGAAACGTCGTAACGAGGCCTCCACACCGCCAATGGCAATCGGGAGCGTGGGGAATAACCGACGAATTGCGTGGCAATAAACGATGGTGGCACGGTCGGGTCGGGCGCCGGCCTTGCCTCCGGGCGTGTAGGCATCTTCACTGCGACGTTTTTTGGCGGCGGTATAGTGAGCCACCATGGAATCAATGTTACCGCCGTTCACCAAAAAGCCGTACCGCGGTTCACCAAAGCGCTGATAGTCGGCATCGCACCGCGGCTGCGGAACGATCGCAACACGATAGCCGGCCTTTTCCAGCACACGCGAGATAATGGCGGTACCAAACGACGGATGATCCACGTAAGCATCGCCGGTGACGATGACAAAATCGGGGCGATCCCAACCGTATTCGCGCATTTCTTTTTTTGTAATGGGTAAGAACGGCATCCAAAGCCCCTCCTTTGCATCAAACTGTGTCTATTGTATCACATGCAATAGGGGTTTGGCAACGGTAACTGCAGGTAAAAAATATTTTTACGATTTAGGTATTGCAAAACGAGGGAAAAGAGTGTAAAATAACAATGCTTGAAATAAGTAAAACCATCCGCCCGTGGCGAAGCTGGATATCGCAGTGGATTCCGATTCCAAAGGCCGGGGGTTCGAATCCCTCCGGGCGGGCCAAAAATAAAACACACCACCGCAAAGGTGGTGTGTTTTGTTTTGCACGGAGGGATTCGAAAGGCCGTAAAGAAAACGTGCCGGTGGCACGTTTTTAGGCCGTGGAGTTCATCCGCCCTGACGGGCTGTACCGAAACTCATAGACGAGAACGACCGCCCGCACTGTACAATCCCTCCGGGCGGGCCAAAAAGAGAGTATCACCGACAGGTGGTGCTCTCTTTTTCCGTTTGGAGGGATTCGAAAGGCCGTAAAGAAAACGTGCCGGTGGCACGTTTTTAGGCCGTGGAGTTCATCCGCCCTGACGGGCTGTACCGAAACTCATAGACGTATCCCGAGTTTTGTGATATAATACTGTTCGATAAAGCAAATTTAATGATTGATTTTCGCTCTACCATCGGTTTACTTCTCTCCACTAAACCAATGGTAGGTGTCATCCTTGCGAAATAGTTGTTACACTGTATACGAAAGGAGGCTGACTATGAATCAAATAAAAATCGGAAGATTTATCGCCGAGTGCAGAAAAAACGTAAACTTAACACAAATGCAGTTGGCAGAAAAATTGGGTATCACCGATAAAGCAATATCCAAGTGGGAACGGGGTGTGGCAATGCCCGATACTTCGATAATGCTCGAACTGTGTGATATTCTTTGCATCAGTGTAAATGAATTATTAAGTGGGGAGAAAATCAATATGGAAAATAACAATCGGAAAAACGAACAACTTTTGCTTGATATGGCGAAAGAATTGGAGAAGAAAAACAAAACAATTTGGTCGTCCATGTGGGCAATTATGATCATAAGTATGACCGCCCTAATTGCAGGTATCTTTATTGCTGCGTTTTTGATTCCCGAAGGGGTGTGGCAGCTTGTCACAATTCTTGGTGTTTGCGTCGTGTTTTTGATACCGTGCCTCTATGCGTTAAAGCTTGAAGTCAGTGTGGGTGCTTACAAGTGTAAAAATTGCGGTTATGAAATTGTTCCTACTTATAAAGAAGCGATGATGGCAATGCACAGAGGAACAACTCGCTATTTTAAGTGCCCTAAATGCAACAAACGCACTTGGTGCAAAAAAGTATTGAAGAAGTGAATTTCAACCTCCCGAGCAAGCAGATACATTATCTTTAGCCAATTTTCGCAATAGAAGAGCGCTGACCTTTCGGTCGGCGCTTTTTTCGTTGGTGCACTTGCTTTTTAGATATGGCGGTAGTATAATGATTTCGACATTGTATATGCGAGTTGATACCGATGAAATTACTGCAAAATCTGCATACTCACACCACCTATTGTGACGGTGAACACACGCCCGAAGAGATGATTCGTTTTGCCATGGAAAAGGGTTTCGATTCTTTGGGTTTTTCGGGTCATTCCTATATGTTCTATTCGCCGTACAAGCTGGTGTCGCTGGAAGGCACGGAGCGCTACAAGGTGGAGGTTACGGCGCTGAAAGAAAAATACAAAGGCCGCTTTCCCGTTTATTTGGGCTTGGAAGTGGATATGTATTCCGGGGTCGATCTGTCGGGCTACGATTATCTTATCGGTGCGTTGCATTACCTGAAACTGGGCAACGAGTACGTGGCGTTTGACCGTCCTGCCGAAACGGTGCAGGCGGTTATTGATACCCGTTTCAGCGGTAACGGCTTAGCCTTTGCCAAGGAATATTACGCGCAGCTTGCCACGCTGCCACAGTATGGCAAGTTTGATATTCTCGGTCATCTTGACTTGCTTACGAAAAACATTGAGCAGATTCCATTTTTTGACATACAGTCAAAAGCGTACTTAGACGTTGCTCGTGAAGCGTTGCAGGCGTTGCAAGGGAAGATTCCGTTTTTTGAGGTGAACACCGGCGCTATGGCGCGTGGATATCGCACGTCACCGTATCCCTCGTTGGAGCTGCTGCGCGAATGTAAACGCTTGGGCTTTGGTGCTATTATTTCATCGGATTGCCACGACGGTCGGTATTTGGATGTCGGCTTTGAATTATCCCGCGATTTGCTGTTGGAGGCCGGCTTTACCGAACGGTATATTTTAACCGATCACGGCTTCCAAGCGGTAGCACTGTAAAAGGAGAGGGCGTATGAGCTTCGTTTCAATGATCATGCTGGTGTTTGCCCTGTTGGGTGCACTCGACCGCATTTTAGGTAATCGCTTTGGCTTGGGGCGCGAGTTTGAACGCGGCTTTATGCTGCTGGGAAATATGGCACTGTCGATGATCGGTATGCTGGTGATCTCGCCGTTGCTGGCAGAATGGATGCAACCGTTCTGCGCGTGGGTGTACGAAACACTGCATCTGGATCCGTCGCTCATTCCTGCATCGTTATTTGCCAACGATATGGGCGGCACCGCTTTGGCCACGGAGCTTGCGCAAAACGAAGCGATCGGAATGTACAATGCGTTGGTGGTGTCCTCCATGATGGGCTGTACCATCTCGTTCACCATCCCGTATGCGCTGGGTGTTGTGGAAAAAGAGCGTCACCGTGAGCTGTTTTTAGGACTGTTGTGCGGCATTGTGACCATTCCCGTAGGCTGCTTCTGTGTTGGTTTGTTGATGAGGCTGCCGTTTTTGGCGCTTCTCGTCAATCTGTTGCCGCTTCTGATTTTCGCCGCCGTGATCGCAGCCGGTTTGCTCGTGTTTCCCGAGGCTACCGTTAAGGTGTTTTCCATCGTCGGCATTGGTATAAAGATCATCATCACCATCGGCTTGGCACTGGGAATCGTGAAGGCGCTCACCGGTTGGGAGATCCTTCCTGCTTTAGATGATATTAAGGTTGGCGGCGATATTTGTCTTAACGCTGCTGTTGTGCTGTCGGGCGCGTTTCCGCTCATGCACGTTGTATCCAAGCTGCTGCAAAAGCCGCTTGCGGCACTTGGCAAGGCGTTGAAGATCAACGAAACCGCAGCAATGGGCTTTGTGTCCACACTGGTGACCAATGCCACCACCTTTGAAATGATGAACCGTATGGACAAAAAGGGCGTGATGCTCAATGCCTCGTTTGTGGTATCGGCGGCGTTTGTGTTTGGCAGTCATTTGGCCTTTACCATGGCATTTGACACGGCGTATATCACACCGGTCATTATAGCAAAACTGGTATCCGGCTTGCTGGCGATCGTGCTGGCGACGGTCTTGTATAAACGAGTTGCCGTAACTGCTGAACCGGAGTGACCTTATATTAAAAACCAACAAACCGCTGTAAGAGGGGGAAACACCGTGATCCATTCGTTTTTGTTGATCGGCCAGTCAAATATGGCCGGACGTGGCTTTAAAGAAGAAGTTGAACCCATTGAAAATGCCGCCATTAAGGTGCAACGCAACGGCCGCTGGTGGCCAATGTACGTGCCCGTAAATCCCGACCGTGTAACGGCGGGCATCTCGCTGGCAGAAAGCTTTGCCGATGCGTATGCCAAAGAGCATGGGGTCGAAGTCGGTCTCATTCCTTGTGCCGACGGCGGTACGTGTTTAGATCAATGGCAGGTGGGCGGTGTATTGTACGATAACGCTGTGAACTGTGCAAAGCTGGCACAACGCACCTCAACCATTGCGGGTGTACTGTGGCATCAAGGTGAGTCGGATTGCTATGATGGCCGCTATCAGGTGTACGCCGAAAAGTTTGTTCCCATTATGGAGGCGTTCCGCCGCGACTTGGAACTGTACGACGTTCCGTTCTTGCTGGGTGGATTGGGCGAATATTTGGCCGACCATACGTGGCGCACGGAAGCGGGCGAGCCGGTGTTCACCAATTACGTTCACATAAATGCAACGTTGCGTAACATTGCTGCCACAACACCGATGACCGGCTATGTTTCCTCAGAAGGCTTGAAAGGAAATCCCGATAATATGCATTTTTCGGCTGCCGCACTGCGCGAGTTCGGCTTGCGGTATTACGAAGAGTTTTCCAAGCTGGAGGATAAAACCAAGGTGTTTACCGAAAAGCCGGACTGGGATACCGCGGTACGGTCGGCCTTGGAAGCGTTGTAAATGTCAAAAAATGGCATAAAATTTATGGCACATGGCAAGAAAATGCCGCAAAGCCGTGGTATAATTGACTCAACAGTGATGGGAGGCGGTTTCGTGAAAAAGACGATTTGGCGGCGTGTATTGTGCTTGCCTGCAGCAACGGCAGTAATATTGTGTGCATTTAGCGGTTGCGCAGGGAACGGAAAAAAGAAGATCGAGTATGAGTCGTTGGCGCAGCAGGCCGTGGTGGAAACGGCACTGGCGTATTTGGCACGCGGTTCCCGCATTCAATATGCCGATACGCGCTTGGCTACCGGTGACCTAGTGCCGAGCCAGGTTCGCTACCGTTGGGAGCGCGGCCAAAAATCACCCGAGGATGCCACCTCGCAGTATTACGCCTACACCAACTGCGCGGCGTTTACTTACGATGTGTATTATCATGCGCTGAATCAGGATATTTTGAGTTATACCACGGCCTCATTGATTCAAACGGGTGCCGATCAGATGATGTTCAAATATTTCCCCACCGGCAAGGAAACCGAGGAGGAAATGGCCGAATTAGAGCAAAAGTTCCGCGACACGCTGAAGGTTGGCGATATCATCGTTGTGCGCTATAACGGCAGCAGAAAGGGCAACGGCCACGCGATGCTGTACGTGGGTGCCGAGGTGCTGGAAAATGTGATTGCCGATAAAAACAATCAAGCGGAAGGGAACACCGTGCAAACCACGGCCCCCACCTCGTCGGTTACTGAGAAGGAATATGTGTACGATATTATCCACAGCGGTGGCGGTAATTACAATTACAGTACCTTTACGGAAAAATTTGAACAAAAGGGCAGCATTTCCATGACATCTGTGGACATGCTGTTCGACCCGATCAGCAGCCGATATGTGTTTTCTAAACTGCTCAGTATCGGTATCGTGCGCCCCCTCAACGTATTTGACGGTGAGGTGCCCGAAGAAAGCGTGAACCGCATTAACAATTTGTACGGCATTGTGGCAGAAAAGCTGTCCAGCCACACGGTCGGCATGACCGTGAACCCGGGTGAGGAGATCACCTTCACGTTTTCTGTGGAAAACACCAACGCCAACGCAGTCACCCTGGAGGTCAAGGACACGGTACCGAGCGGAACCGCTTACGTGTCCGGCGCCGAAACGGTTACGGGGAACGAGCTGTCTTGGAAGCTTACCGTGCCCGGCGGGGAAACCAAAACCGTATCGTATACGGTAAAGGTGAACGACGATGCGGCGTATGGGGATGTAATAAGCGGCGCTTCCGGCAGTGTCGGCGGCGTTTCCGTGTCCTGCCCGCAGGTTGTGGTGGCCAAGAGCCTCACGGCCGATCAGCAAAATTCCTTACTTGCTGCCGTACAAACGTATACGGCTTCGGAATTGAACGGCACCGCTCTGGCAAATGCCATCTATACCGAAGCTTTTG
Source organism: Clostridia bacterium (assembly GCA_017503785.1). Classification (GTDB taxonomy): domain Bacteria; phylum Bacillota; class Clostridia; order Oscillospirales; family Acutalibacteraceae; genus RGIG3009. Next base: position 63,575 of record JAFVSK010000012.1, on the reverse strand, counting down.
GCACAAAGGACGTGTTGCCGAGCACGTGCGAAGCGCTGCTGGAGTCGGTATTTGATGCCTATTTGGGTACGCTTGATTATTTCACGCCTGCAGCGGATGGCGCCTGTGCGGCCATGTTGGTGCCCACCATGTACGGCGGTCGCTACACGATTCCGGACTTCGGCGTTGAAGAAGCGGTTGTTCGCACTCGCTTGCCGTATAAACACCAGCTGATGGTGGGTGATATTTTGGTTGCCTCGGAAAATGCCGACGGTACGATGCTCCGTCTGTTCTTGCTGATGGGCGATACGGCCTATGATTTGCTAAATGGTATGGCGGCAGAGGACTGTAATGCCTGCTTGGAAAAGGTGCTGGGCTGCAATCGCTTTGCGGTGCTGCGCCCATCAATGGCCATGAGTGAATAAGGATAACGCGCAAAAGGCTCACTTTTGCGCGTTATTTTTTTAAAAAATTTATTTTTTTATGTAGAAATTTTCAAGAAACTATGATACTATAGGAAAGTATTTTTTATTTTTCAAGGAGAGTGCATTATGGGCGGCTTTTTCGGCGTTGTATCACACAAGGATTGCGTGTTCGATCTGTTCTTCGGCACTGACTATCATTCTCATCTGGGCACCAAGCGCGGTGGTATGGCGGTATATGACCGCGAAAATGGGTTTGATCGTGCTATTCACAACATCGAAAACTCGCCTTTCCGCACCAAATTTGAGCGAGACGTCGACGATATGCGTGGCACCGCGGGCATTGGTTGCATTTCCGATACCGAGCCGCAGCCGCTTATTGTGCGTTCTCACTTGGGAAATTATGCAATCACCACGGTAGGTCGTATCAACAACATTGATGCGCTGGTCAAGCAAGCGTTTGAAACGGGGATTCCGCATTTTCAGGAAATGAGCGGGGGTAACATCAATCCCACTGAGCTTACGGCGGCGCTCATCAATCAAAAGGATACCATTGAAGAAGGCATCCGCCATGCACAGACCATGATCGAAGGCTCCATGTCAATGCTGCTGCTCACGCCGGATGGCTTGTATGCGGCTCGGGATTACATGGGGCGCACTCCGGTGGTTATCGGCAAAAAAGAGGGTGCCCATTGCGCGAGCTTTGAGTCGTCTTCGTTTTTAAATTTGGGATACGATAAAGAGCGCGAGCTTGGCCCGGGCGAGATCGTTTTTGTTACTGCCGATGAAGTGAAAACGTTACTTCCTGCTCGCGATGAAATGAAGATCTGCACCTTTTTGTGGGTGTACTATGGTTATCCTACTTCGTCGTATGAGGGGGTCAACGTGGAAACCATGCGCTGCCGCTGCGGTGAAAAGCTGGCACAGCGCGACCCTGTTGAAGCCGACAGCGTGGCAGGTATCCCCGATTCGGGCATTGCCCATGCCATTGGATACGCCAACAGCACCGGTGTTCCGTTCTCACGGCCGTTCATTAAATACACACCCACGTGGCCGCGCTCCTTTATGCCACAAAAGCAAAGTCAACGTAATTTGATTGCCCACATGAAGCTCATTCCCGTGGGTGAGCTCATTCACGATAAGCGGCTGGTGCTCATCGACGATTCCTTGGTGCGCGGTACTCAAATGCGTGAAACCACGGAGTTTTTGTATCGCAGCGGTGCTAAAGAGGTGCATATCCGCGCAGCCTGTCCACCGATCATGTATGGTTGTAAGTACCTTAATTTCTCGCGTTCTACATCGGAGATGGATCTGATCGCTCGCCGTGTGATCGCTCGTTTAGAAGGGGATAAGGCCGAGGAAAAGCTGCCGTTGTACACCGATCCCGACACGCCGGAGTACGCCAATATGGTGGAGGAGATCCGCAAAGAGCTGCACTTTACCTCGCTTAAATACCAGCGCTTAGACGATATGATCGAGGCTACCGGCCTGCCGTCCTGTAAATTCTGTACCTATTGCTGGACCGGTAAGGAGTGATTGGGCAGTGAACGTATTACACATGCGCTATGCGGTGGAAGTGGCCAAAGCCGGTTCCATCAGCAAGGCTGCCGAAAAGCTGCTCATTGCTCAACCAAATCTCAGCCGTGCCATTAAAGAACTGGAAGAAGAATTGGGTATCGCAATTTTTGAACGTTCCTCCACCGGCATGACCTTAACCCCCGAGGGCGAGGAGTTTTTGGGCTATGCGCGTAAGATACTCAGCCAGATCGACGAGGTCGATCGGCGCTACAAGGAGGGGGCTGCCTTTAAGCAGCGCTTTTCCATTTGTGTGCCGCGCGCATGCTATATTTCCGAGGCGTTTACGCGCTTTTCCTTGGGCTTGTCGGACGACCCCGCCGAGATTTTCTACAAGGAAACCAATTCACAGCGCACGCTGAACAATCTGCTGTATGCCGATTATAAGCTGGGCATCGTGCGGTATGCGCGGGATTACGACACGTATTACCAAGCGCTGCTGGAGGAAAAAGGCTTGGTGGGTGAGCAGATCACGGAGTTTCATTACGTGCTTCTTTTGGGGCGTGAAAATCCGCTGGCGCAAAAGAAGGAGATTCATTTTTCGGATTTGCGCCCATATATTGAGATCGCTCATGCCGATCCGTTTGTTCCGTCGCTGTCTATGGCGGAAGTGAAAAAAGCGGAATTGCCCGACGATATTGAGCGGCGTATTTTTGTGTTTGAACGAGCCAGCCAGTTAGAATTGCTCGCCGAAAACAACAAAACCTTTATGTGGGTTTCTCCCGTACCGCAGACATTGCTGGATCGCTACGGATTGGTACAGCGGGTATGTGTTGATAACCGCCGCGTGTACAGAGATGTGCTGATCCGAAAACAAAACTATCGTTTGTCGGCGCTGGACCGACAGTTTATTGCAGAATTGGAAGCTGCTAAGAATACTTGTCATATTACCTCCGTCTGAATGGCAGACGGAGGTATATTTTTTTTGATATATCAATATGCTTTTTTTATCATTCACAAAGCGAAAGAAGTGTGTTAAACTTTTAACAATCAAGTGGCGGAGGTTTGGAGTTGCCGCTTATTAACCGCAAAGACGGAAAAATAAGGAGGAGCAACATGGAAAACAAGCAATACCCCACAGTGGATGGTGTAGAGCAGCTGGAAGCTGCGCTGGCGCGTGTTCGTGCCGCACAGGCGCGGTTTGCCACCTACACCCAGGAACAGGTCGATCGCATTTTTAAAGCGGCGGCCATGGCAGCCAATCGGCAGCGCATCGCCTTGGCGAAGCTGGCGGTGGCCGAAACCGGCATGGGCATCGTGGAGGATAAGGTGATTAAAAATCATTTTGCCTCGGAGTATATTTATAATGCCTATAAGGACACACCTACCTGCGGTGTAATCGAACAGGATGCCACCTATGGTATTACCCGCATTGCCGAGCCGATCGGCGTGGTTGCCGCGGTAATCCCCACAACCAATCCCACGTCAACGGCCATTTTTAAAGCGCTGCTGGCACTGAAAACGCGCAACGGTATTCTCATCAGCCCGCATCCCCGCGCAAAAGGTGCCACCATTGCCGCTGCTAAGGTGGTGCTGGAGGCGGCGGTAGCCGCCGGCGCACCGGAGGATATTATTGCGTGGATCGACGTTCCCAGCTTGGAAATGACGAACACGCTAATGAAGGAAGCAGACATTATTTTAGCTACCGGTGGCCCCGGTATGGTAAAGGCTGCCTATTCCAGCGGTAAGCCTGCTATTGGTGTCGGTGCCGGTAATACGCCTGCGATCATTGATGATACGGCGGATATTCTGTTGGCCGTTAACTCTATCATTCATTCTAAAACATTCGATAACGGCATGATCTGCGCCTCCGAGCAGTCGGTGATCGTGCTGGATGCCGTGTACGAGGCGGTTAAAGCGGAATTTGCTGCTCGCGGCTGCTATTTCTTAAACGCTGAAGAAACCGATAAAGTGCGCTCCACCTTGCTCATCAACGGCGCGTTAAACGCCAAGATCGTTGGCCAAAAGCCGGTTACGATTGCAGCGTTGGCAGGGTTCGAGGTGCCGGAGACGGCTAAGATTTTGATCGGCGAAGTGGAAAGCGTGGAGCTGACCGAGGAGTTCGCTCATGAAAAACTGTCGCCCGTGCTGGCTATGTATCGTGCTGCCGACATGGACGAAGCGCTTGCTAAGGCGGAACGCTTGGTGGCCGACGGCGGTTACGGACATACGGCGTCGATCTACTTGAATGCCGTAACGGAGCGGGAGAAGATAAATGCCTTTTCTGCCCGCATGAAAACGTGCCGTATTTTGGTGAATACGCCTTCTTCTCATGGCGGTATCGGTGATCTGTACAACTTTAAATTAGCGCCGTCGTTAACTCTCGGCTGCGGTTCTTGGGGCGGTAATTCCGTTTCGGAGAACGTGGGCGTTAAGCATTTGTTGAACATTAAAACGGTTGCCGAGAGGAGAGAGAATATGTTGTGGTTCCGCACACCGGAGAAGGTGTATATCAAGCGTGGCTGCCTGCCGGTAGCCCTGGATGAGCTTGCCACGGTGCTGGGCAAGAAAAAAGCGTTTATTGTAACGGATAATTTCCTGTATGCCAACGGGTATACCAAACCGATCACGGATAAGCTGGATGCCATGGGTATTCAGCATACCACGTTCTTTGACGTTGCTCCCGATCCGACCTTAGCCTGTGCCAAAGCAGGTGCGGCGCAGATGACCGCATTTCAACCGGATTGCATTATTGCTTTGGGAGGTGGCAGTGCAATGGATGCCGCCAAGATCATGTGGGTCATGTACGAGCATCCGGATGCCGATTTCCAAGATATGGCAATGCGCTTTGTGGACATTCGCAAACGAACCTATACGTTCCCCAAAATGGGCGAAAAAGCGTATTTTATTGCTGTACCCACCTCGGCGGGTACAGGTTCAGAGGTGACACCGTTTGCGGTAATTACCGATGAGCAGACGGGCGTGAAGTACCCGCTGGCCGACTATGAGTTGATGCCGAACATGGCTATCATTGATACCGATTTCCACATGACAGCCCCCAAGGGCTTGACGGCCGCTTCGGGCATTGATGCCGTAACGCACGCCTTGGAGGCGTATGCTTCCATGATGGCAACGGATTATACCGATTCCATGGCACTGCGTTCGTTGAAAATGATCTTTGAGTATTTGCCGCGTGCGTATGATAACGGTCCCAACGATCCGCTGGCACGTGAAAAAATGGCCAATGCCGCCACAATGGCAGGTATGGCATTCGCCAATGCGTTTTTGGGTGTGTGCCACTCCATGGCACATAAGCTGGGTGCGTTCCATCACTTGCCGCACGGCGTTGCCAACGCACTGATGATCGAGCAGGTGCTTCGCTTCAACGCGGCAGAGGTTCCCACCAAAATGGGTACGTTCCCGCAGTACGACCATCCGCACACGCTGGCACGGTATGCCGAGGTTGCCGATTCTTTGGGCCTTGGCGGTGCCTCCAACGAGGAAAAGCTGGAGGCTCTGATCAATGCCGTGAATGCTCTGAAGGAGCGTGTGGGTATTCGCGAAACCATTCGTGATTACGGTGTTGACGAAGCGCTTTTCCTGGAGCAGCTCGACGAAATGACCGAGCAGGCCTTTGACGATCAGTGCACGGGAGCCAATCCGCGCTATCCGCTGATGAGCGAGATCCGTCAAATGTATCTGAACGCCTATTACGGTAAGGAGGATGTACGATGAATTTAGAGAACGTGGTAGCGGTAAGACGCGACAAAACCATTTACCGCGATGGAAATCATTGCATCAAATTGTTTAACGAGAATTTTTCCAAGGCCGACGTGCTGAACGAAGCGCTGAATCACGCACGCATTGAAGAAACGGGGTTGAACGTTCCGCGTTTGCTGGAGGTTACTCGCATTGACGGCCGTTGGGCGATCGTGTTGGATTACATTCCCGGGAAAACGCTGGAACAGCTTATGCAGGAGTATCCGGAAAAGCAGGCGGAGTATTTGGAACTGTTTGTGGAGCTGCAGCTGACTGTGCAGTCGAAAACCTGTCGGCTGCTGACAAAGCTGAAGGATAAGATGGACCGTAAGATCGGAGAAACCGAACTGGATGCGACAACACGTTACGAGCTGCACGCTCGTCTGGAAGGTATGCCGAAGCACAAAAAGGTGTGCCATGGTGATTTTAATCCAAGCAATATCGTCATTTCCGACGATGGCACGCCGTTTATTATCGACTGGGCACACGCCACGCAGGGCAACGCTTCGGCCGATGCGGCACGCACCTATCTCTTGTTCTGCCTGAACGGTGAGAAAGAGCTTGCGAAGCAGTATTTGGAGCTGTTTTGCCAAAAGAGCGATACGGCTCGTCAGTACGTGCAGAAATGGATGCCGATCGTAGCGGCCTCGCAATCGGTGAAGGGCAATCCGGAAGAGCGAGAGTTCTTGCTTAGTTGGGTCGATGTAGTGGAATATGTGTAAGTAACAAAACAGCCGCTGTTGCTCCTTGCAACAGCGGCTGTTGTTTATTGCTTTTTCAACCGTTTCGGAAGTGCTTTCACATACTTTATGAGCGGATCGAGGAGTTTGGAAAGCGGGGTAAAGCGGTTGGGGAGATAGAGTGCCGACATGCAATCGAAAAAGCCTAGTACCAAGCAGAAGATGCCGATAAGTTTTGGGGAGAGGAACGGATAGTCCACCATACCGTATACCACAAAAGCCACGGCAAAGATCAGGAAGATCCTTCCTGTGGGAGCACTTTGATTGGAACGGTTAAGCAGCCCCAAACTGTCTTGCAGCAGATGCGTAGCAACCAAGCACATGAGAAATAGGGCAATGAAGCCGCCCTCCACCAGGATTTGCAGGATCAGATTGTGCGAGTGCGGAGCCGAAACGCCCATTTTGGTTAGTTGCTCCCAAAAGTTGGATACGCCCGGCCCTAATCCAAAGAGAGGGTTCTTGATGATGACTTGAACAGCGACCTCCCACGCTTCAAAGCGCTCGAAAATGGCATCGCCGCCTTGACCGATGGAGAACAATCGTCCGATCACCGCTTCGGGAACCAACGATACTGCGGCAAGCAAGCACATAACAAAGGGGGAGATTTTGCGGGCATGCATAAATACAATGAGCAGCAGCATAGATAACAAGGCAATGTAGGCGCCGCGCGAAAAAGAAACGACAGCGCCGAACACGGCCAATATGGTGCACAGACGACCTAACATGTGGATTTTGGTGCGCTTGCCGAAAAAGCCATAGTAGCCGACGAGTGGAATGACCATTACCAGGTATTCACCCAAAATATTAGGATTGTTAAAGGTGCCGGCTGCACGGTCATCACCGAGGGTGAGGTCGATATCCATCGGGAAATAGTTGTAAAAGAAACGGTCGAAGCGATACCAAAATTGGTTGGGCAGCGATGAAAAGCCCAGTACGCTGCGTAAAAGATATTGACCGCAGGCAACCAATCCCACCAGTCCGGCGGCAACGGCAACCATGCCCAGGGCAATGCGTATACGTTTTCGTGTGACCAGCACCGTGCCGAGCGATACGTAGACTAAAAACATAACCAGCCACATCAGCAGTGTTGCAAAGCTGTTTCCCTTATGGTCGGAGTAAAGAATACCGATAGCCATATAGGCTATATAGACCAGTAGGAGTTTACCTAACACACCGATGCGCAGCTCAGTGCCGCGTGCGCGTGCATCCTTGTGGGCGGTAAACACCGAAAAGATAGCCAGCACAGGCGCACCGTATTCCGGAATCAGTGGCATGACGGCAATGGCAAGAACGGTTAAAACGAAGGGGTATCCCTCGTCTAAAATACTATGCAGGTGTTTCTTCATGAGGCCCCTCCTTACTTGCAATAATACTAGTATTATACCGAGAAAAGAAGAATATGGCAATCTTTATTACAAACTTGTAAGGAATACTTTGCTTTTTTGCAAAGGTGTGGTAAACTAAATGTGCAAAGGGAGTGAGAGTATGCGACGCACACGACGAGGAATAGGGGTACTGCTGGTAGTAGCAATGGCGTTTTCGTTGCTGGCCTGTCGCAAGCCGGCTGTGGCATCGCGTACCGATTTTGCCATGGATACGGTGATAAGTGTCACCATTTACGAAGCAGGAGACACGGAGGTTGAGGCTGTGCTCGACCGCTGTTTTGCAGAAGTGAAGCGGCTCGAAGGATTGTTCAGTGCTACGCTGCCGAACAGTGACGTGGCGCGCATCAATCAAGCCGGCGGTACGGCGGTTACCGTAGCAGAGGAAACCGCCGAGCTGTTAGCAGAGAGCTTGAAGTATAGTGCCTTATCCGACGGAGCGTTCGACGTTACGTTGCGTCCCGTCATTGAACTGTGGGACTTTTCGGGAAACAGCGGCGTGGTGGATGCCGTACTGCTACCTCATGCGCTAAAAACCGTAGATTACCGTGCAATGTCGGTGGATGGACAGACGGTGACACTGACAATCGGCGGCTCGATCGACCTCGGCGGCATTGCCAAAGGGTATATTGCCGATCGCTTGCGTGAGCTGCTGGAGCAAGAGGGCGTTACCTCGGCGGTGGTGGATCTCGGCGGTAACATTGTGGTATGCGGCAGCAAAAACGGCGACGATTGGCGTGTGGGGATTAAGGATCCCGCCGACGTATCCTCTTTGTGCGCCGTTGTTACCGGACAAAATCTGTCGGTGGTGACCTCGGGAATTTACGAACGCGGCTTTACACTGGATGGCGTGCGGTATCATCACTTACTTTCGCCAAAAACCGGTATGCCCGTGCAAAACGGCTTAGCTTCCGTGACGATTGCGTGTGAAAGCTCGGTTCAGGCGGATGCGTTGTCTACGGCTTGCTTTGTTTTGGGAGAGAGCGCGGGGCTGGAATTGGTGCGGTCTTTGGATGGCGTGGAGGCCCTGTTTGTGCGGCAAGACGGTAAGATGATCGCCAGCGAGGGTTTAGCCTACACCCCTGCGTAAAAAAATACGTGATAATTGTTGCTTTTTTAAAATAAATACAGTATAATAGTACAAGCGTCGTGTACCTTGGGGCGTACGGACGGGCGGGTCCTGCGCGACGGCGATCCGTGAACCATGTCAGGCGGGGAACCGAGCAGCATTAAGCGGCATTCAGCCGTGCGCCGCAGGGAGCCTGCTTGTCCGTACACCCGAGGGTGCAGGGCGCTTTTTATTGCAAAGGAGAAAGGAGTGTTTCAGCTTGTATCAGGTATTGTACCGCAAATGGCGGCCGCAAACCTTTTCGGAGGTGTATGGGCAGCCTGCTGTTACTACGGCACTCACAAACGAATTACGTACCGGGCGGCTGGCACACGCCTATTTGTTTACCGGTTCTCGCGGCACCGGTAAGACCTCGTGCGCAAAAATTTTGGCCAAGGCTGTTAACTGCTTAAATCTGCACGACGGTGACCCTTGCAATGAGTGCGATAATTGCCGCGGCATTGATGCCGGCACCATTCTCGACGTGGTGGAAATTGACGCGGCCTCCAACAACGGCGTGGATAACATTCGTGATCTGCGCGATGAGGTGAATTTTACGCCCTCGGTCGCCAAGTACCGTGTGTATATCATCGACGAGGTGCACATGCTGTCTGCCGGTGCGTTTAACGCGTTGTTGAAAACGCTGGAGGAACCGCCCGAGCACGTCATCTTTATTTTGGCCACCACCGAGGTTCACAAGCTGCCCGCCACTATCCTATCCCGTTGTCAGCGCTTTGATTTCGGCCGTATTCCTGCCGAGGAGATCAGCGCACGGCTGCAGTACGTGGCGCAGCAAGAGCAGTTCACGCTGGCCGATGATGCGGCCTTGTTGATCGCACGGTTGGCCGATGGCGGCCTGCGTGATGCGTTGTCGCTGCTCGATCAATGCCTGTCGCGTTCCCACAATATTACGGCGGCGTTGGTGGCCGAGGCCACCGGCATGGCCGGACGTGAGCATTTGTTCCGCTTAGCAGCGGCGGTGCGCAATCACGATGGCGCAGCAGCTCTTACCCAGCTTAACACCTTGTATGAAGGCTCCAAGGATATGGAGCGCTTGTGCGTGGAGCTGATTGATTTTTATCGCAATATCATGATTTTAAAGAGCGTGGGTGATCCCGGCTCGTTAATCGTTATTTCACCCGATGAGCTTACCGAGCTTCGCAACGAGGCCAAAGCGTTGCCGCTGGAAAGTATTTTGCATATCATGGATGTGCTGCAGCGCACGTTGGATCGCTTGAAGAGCGGCGTATCACGGCGCGTGGAAATGGAAACCACCTTGCTCCGCTTGTGCGATCCGCGGCTGGATACCACGCCGGAAAGCTTGCTTCGCCGCATTGAAGCGCTGGAAAGCCGTCCTGCGGTATCGGCACCGATTCCTGCTGCGGCTTCGGCTGTGGTTGAAGAGGAGGCACCGGCCGCCGAGGAACCGCCTGCAATGGAGAGCGCGGAGCCCGAAACACCGACAGCACCCGCCAAGCCGGCCGGGGGAGAGCCTGCACCGTTCGCCGATTGGACGGACGTGCTCGCGAATATTGCCAAAGAAAGCCCGCCTTTATATGGCGTTTTATCCGACTCTTCGGCGTTGATTGACGGTGAGCAGCTTATTGTGATCACCGACAACGATATGTTTATTCCCTTGGTGAAAAAAGACGGCAATAAAGCCGTGTTGCTTAACGCTGTGCAAGCAGTGGTGGGGAAGCCGATGCGCATTAAGCGCGGCCGTCCTGCACAAGCAGCTGCTGCAGAGTCTGCCGATCCTCTCACGGCGTTTTTAAAACGCAGTGCGGAATCGGGTATTTCCATTGATGAGAAAGGTTGATAACGTATGAAAGCAAGATTACCGCAAGGCTATGGCGGAGGTCCCGGCAATATGCAGTCGATGCTGCGCCAGGCTCAAAAAATGCAAGAGGATATGGCGGCTGCTCAGGCCGAGCTGGAAGAAAAGGAATACACGGCGGCTGCCGGCGGCGGTATGGTAACTGCCACGGTCGATGGTAAGCATTTGATTCGTTCCTTGGTGCTCAATCCCGAGGCTGTTGATCCGGAAGATACGGAAATGCTGGCCGATATGATCACCGCTGCCGTTAACGAAGCGGTGCGTAAGGCGCAGGCCGATTCCGAGGAAACCATGGGAAAATTGACCGGCGGCATGAACCTGCCGTTCTGATGCGTAAAGTAATCGTATATCGCACCGTACTGTGGGTTTTCACACTGGGACTCGCCGGTGCGATATTTTGGCTTTCACACCAAACTGCCGAGCAGTCCGGTGCGCTCAGTGAGGAAGTTACCCAAGGCTTTTTGGGAACACTGTTTTCGTTTTTGAAATTAACGGAAGGGCAGCAAGCTGTGGTGCACGCGCTGGTTCGCAGTGCGGCTCACGTGGTGCTGTTCGCCTTGCTGGGCACTTCCGTGGCCTTGCTGTTTCGCAGCTATGCGGTGCGGCGGTGGCAGGGGATAACCGTCCTTGTGTGTGGCGCGTATGCGTTGGTGGATGAATGTCATCAGCAATGGTTTTCTGCCGGTCGTGCTTTTGAATTGGCAGATCTGGTTAAAGATATTGTCGGCGTGCTGCTTGGCATCGGTGCTGTTTTGCTTGTTTGCTTTTGGCGTGCTAAGCTTCGCAAGAAAGGAACGTAACGTATGGCCTATCGTGTTGCTGCTTTGGACAAGTTAATTGAACAATGGGAACGCTTGCCCGGCATTGGCCACAAATCGGCCGTGCGGTTGGCGTTTTCGGTGTTATCCATGTCGGATGACGAAGCGGAGCGTTTTGTTAACGCCGTTGTTGATGCGCGCAAATCCATTCACGAATGTGAGGTTTGCTGTAATTTGACCGATGGCGAAAAATGCTCGGTCTGTTCGGCTGTCAATCGAGATGAAAGCGTAATTTGCGTTGTGGAAGAACCGCAGGACGTGCTGGCGTTTGAACGTACCCGCGAGTTCCAGGGCGTTTATCACGTGCTGCACGGCACCATTTCGCCGATGGACGGCATCGGTCCCGATCAATTGCGTATTAAGCAGCTGCTCACCCGCGTGGCAAACACCGAGGTTTCCGAGGTGATTATGGCTACCAACCCCACGGTTGAAGGAGAGGCAACGGCGATGTATTTGTCTCGCTTGCTTAAACCGTTTGAGGTTACCGTTACACGCTTGGCCTACGGTATTCCCGTGGGCGGCGACTTGGAATATGCCGATGAGGTAACGCTGCGGCGCTCGCTGGAGGGACGTCGCGAATTATAAGGAGGAGTGGTTATGGCGGGCGAAAAGGTCGCAACGAAAACCATTGTTGACAATCGAAAAGCCTTCCATGACTATTTTGTTGAGGAGTCGATGGAAGCGGGTATCGAGCTTTGCGGTACCGAAGTAAAATCACTTCGCAAGGGCACAGTGAATTTAAAGGATGCCTGGTGCTCGGTGGAAAACGGTGAGCTGTTCGTTAAGGGCATGCATATCAGTCCGTATGAGCAGGGCAATATTTTCAACCGCGATCCCGTCCGTCCGCGGCGGCTGCTGATGCATCGTCGCGAGATCTTTCGGTTGTATGGGTTGCTAAAGCAACAGCAAGGGTTAACGCTTATTCCGTTATCCCTGTATTTTAAAGGTTCACGCGTGAAAGTGCAGTTGGGCTTGTGCCGCGGTAAAAAGCTGTACGATAAGCGCGAGGAAGCGGCTAAGCGTGATATGAAGCGTGAGGCCGAACGAGCCTTGCGCCGTGATTATTAACGCAAAGGAGGCGTACGGATGAGTCTGTTATCGGTGATTATCCCCGCGTACAACGAGGAAAAGAATATTGTGCTGGCTGCCGCACGTCTGTCGGAGGTGCTTAGCAGCGCAGGTATTACGTACGAATTGCTGTTTGTTGACGATGGTTCGCGCGATCGCACCTACGCGCTGATTTGTGAAGAAGCACAGAAAAATCCGTGCGTGCGCGGCGTGTCGTTCAGCCGCAATTTCGGAAAAGAAGCAGCCATTTTTGCCGGACTTCGCGAAGCGAAGGGCGATGCCTGCGTGGTGACCGACTGCGATATGCAGTTCCCGCCCGAGGTAATTCCGCAAATGGTGGATCTGTGGAAGCAGGGCTACGAGGTGGTCGAGGGCAAAAAAACAACGCGCGGTACCGAACGTGCTTCGCATGGGGCCTTTGCGCGGCTGTTTTACAGTCTGATCGGTCATGCCGTGGGAATGGATATGCAGTCCTCTTCCGATTTTAAACTGCTGGATCGCAAGGTCGTTGATGCGCTGAACACCTTGACCGAACGCGACACCTTTTTCCGTGCCTTGTCGTTTTGGGCAGGCTTTCGCACGGCTACCGTGGAGTTTGAGGTGCTTGATCGCGCAAACGGTCAGTCCAAATGGTCGTTCCGCGGCCTATTGAAATATGCTGTAAACAATTTAACTTCGTTTACCACCGCACCGCTGCGGCTGGTCACGTTGATCGGTATGCTACTGATGGTGGGCACACTGGTGCTGGGTGTTCACACACTGGTGCGGTATTTCACCGGCACAGCGGTGGAGGGCTTTACCACCGTGATTTTGCTGCTCTTGCTGATCGGCGGTTCCATTATGATCAGTCTGGGCATTATTGGGCACTACGTTGCTCGCATTTACGATGAAGTGAAAAACCGTCCGCGTTATCTAATTTCGCACCGTACCGAAGAGGAGGATTCCCATGCTTCTGACACTTGATCTCGGCAACACCAACCTTACCGTTGGCGTTTTCAGCGGCGAAGAACTGGTGTGTGAATGTCGTTTGGCAACCAACCGTTCTCGCACGGAAGACCAATACGCAGTGGAGCTGTTGTCGATCCTGCAGCTGTATCACGTGGAGCCACAGGCGATCCATGGAGCCATTCTCAGCTCGGTTGTTCCGGGCTTGGATGCCGTGCTGTGCGCTGCCGTGCAGCGCATTGTGGGTGTGGAGCCTCTGTTGGTGGGGCCCGGTGTGAAAACCGGCATGAATATCCGCATTGATAATCCGGCGCAGCTGGGTGCCGATCTGCTGGTTGGTGCGGTGGCCGCAGTGCATAAGTACGGCGTGCCGTGCATTGTGTGGGATCTCGGTACCGCAACCACCGTTTCGGCTATTGACAGCAACGGTGGTTTCCGCGGCGGCGCCATTATGCCGGGTGTAGCCACGTCGCTGGATTCGCTTATCAGCAACGCGTCGTTGCTGCAGCGTGTGCACATTAAAGCACCGAATCGTGCTATCGGCACCAACACGGGTGATTCGCTGCGTTCCGGTGCGGTGTTTGGCACAGCCTCAATGATGGAGGGTATGTGCGATCGCATTGAGGAAGAACTTGGTGCAAAAGCAACGGTGGTCGTGACAGGTGGCTTGGGCAAGGAAATTGCCGCTGCCTGCCGTCGCGATACCGTGTACGACGGCCGCCTGCTTTTGGACGGTCTGCGTTTAATTTACGATAAGAACCGTGCCTGACGGTTTTTATAAAATTTGCGCTGCATCCCGCAAGGGAGCAACAGCAAGGAGTGTTATATATGGTATCAAAAAAAACGGTTCGCTTAACCCAATTGTCCATTTTAGCGGCGTTGATCGTCGTGCTTCAGCTGATGAGCTACGGTATCAGAATCGGCACGTTTAACCTGTCGTTGGTACTGATTCCGTTGGTTGTCGGCGGCGTGCTGTTCGGCGCTCGCTCGGGTGCGGTATTGGGCTTGGTTTTTGGTGCGGTCGTGGTGATCGCGTGCATCTCCGGCATGGATGTCGGCGGTAACATTCTGTGGAATGTGAATCCGCTGCTCACGGCGGCAGTATGCCTTGTAAAGGGCATTGCAGCCGGTGCGGCAGGCGGTGCAGTGGCTGCGTTGTTCCGCAAATGGGGGCAACCCGTTGTCGGCGTTATTGCGGCGGCGGTTACGGTTCCGATCGTGAATACCGGGTTGTTTACAGCGGCAATGTGGTTCTTGTTCCGCAAAACACTGATCAGCTGGGCTGCCGGTCAGGATGTTGTCTATTACGTATTCTTTGGTTTGATCGGCACGAATTTCTTGATCGAGTTTGGCTTGAACGTGGTTTTGGCGCCGGTCACCGAGCGCATTATCGCCGCCGTTCGCCGTGTGGCAAAATAAGTTGCCGAAAGGATGGTCGTATGAGCAACGGCGATGTGTTTGACCGCTTGTTTGCCTGCGCGTTGTTAAAACCGCTTCAGCCGTTTTGGCGGTGTCACCGCGAGGTGCTGTTGTATTTGTTTTTCGGCGGATTAACAACGGTAGTCAGCATCGGTTCGTTTTGGTTGTGCAACGACGTGCTTCAGTCTAATGAGCACGTTGCCAACACGGTTTCGTGGTTGCTCGCCGTACTGTTTGCGTTTGTTACCAATCGGTTGTGGGTATTTCAGGCTGCCGGCAACGAAAAAGGTGCCTTTGTTAAACAGTTAATTCGATTTTACGGCGGCCGCGTGGTAACGTTTTTAACCGAGGAGGTTATTCTTCTCGTATTCGTCACCTGGCTTCAGCTGCCCGGTTTAGCTGTAAAGATCGCCGCACAAATTGTGGTGCTGATACTTAACTACGTAGTAAGTAAAGTGTTTGTGTTTAAAAACAAAAAAGCCGACGAGTATTAGTCGTACACTTAAGGACAGTTTTAAGATTTACAAAACAAAACTTATCGCCCTGCTGAGAAATCGGCAGGGCGATTTTCATCTGTATTGCAAATATCATTTCTTTTTGATATAATAAATCAAACAATAAAATTTATACATAATTTTGTGAGGAAACAATGCCTAAAAAAATGACTAAAAGAAAAATGCAAAGGCAAAAGCAAGCGAGATTACAATTTTGGATAAGATTTTTACTATCTTTTTTTGTTGTAATTGTACCAGCAATTGCTTTAATATTCGGCGTATTTGGCGTTGCTATTCCTGGAATAATATTGGGGATTTATACTTCTGCGGCTTTTATAATTGCTGGTATATTAATTATTACATTTACTACCCTTGAAAAATTCGGGTTTGGAGAAGCAGGAGAATATTTTATTAGAGCAAGTAGGTATTTTATGACAAAAAAAGAGGCTAAAGCAATCACAGTCATCTTTGGTGGCGTTATGGTTGCGATTGGTTTGGCTCTTGCAATCTTAATTTTCATATATTGTTAATTTATATTACTTCCCACTTTTGCGTACTGCACCACAGGCTACAATTAACATAATAGTTTTTCTAAAAACAATATTTATCAATCATTTAGCAAGGTTAAAAGGGCTTTAGATTCTCCTAACAAGTGACATTTGGGCGCCCAAATGTCCTGCTTGTTATGGTGTGAGACAAAATTTTAAACGGATGTACAGAATTTCTGCACATCCGTTTTACTATCTCAAAATAAAAAATTTATTAGTGATATTGTGAGACAGGTCTCACAGTGATATTTTTGATAAATCAAAAGTTATATTAAAACCTTACGGTTTTAGTGATATTTTATTCGCCAATAAACTGCCAAAGGCAATATAACTTGAACGAAGTTCAAATATAACTGCGAAGCAATACAACTCGCCGTAAAGCGAATAAAACTGGCGTTGTATCCTTACGGGTACAACGCCTAATCGTCGGCTTTTTTTATTTTTGTAAGGCTTCGCGCATGGCCGGTGGTTGCCATTTTCCGCTGAAGTACACGATCACTGCAAAGACAGCCTCTGCACCCCACGAAAGCGCCCAACCGAGATAGACACCGAACAGCCCAAGCGTTCCGCAAAAGGCATAGCTTACGGCGACGTACACCACGCAACCGATGAAGGAGGAAAGCATTAACAGCTTGGTGGATTTAATGCCCTTCAGCAAGGCGTGGAAGAGGTTGTTAATGAGGTTGAACAGGACAAACGGTAAGTAGAACCGTAAGAAAGGAACGGCATACGCATAGCTTTCTATCGGTGTTTCGGCGTTAAAGAAGAAGCTGCACATGGCTTCCGGAAAAACAACACAGGCGAACAGTAAGGGGAGAACGATCAGCGTGGATTGCCGCAGTGTGATCCATATACCCTCACGAATACGACGGTATTCGCCGCTGCCGGTACACTGTGACGTGAAGTTGGCCATCACCTTGGTGGAATTTTGGTACAGCGCGGCGATGAAATTGTAATACTTGTGCGACACGCTGTATGCTGCAGTGGCAGCAAAACCGCCGGCGTTGATGAGCGGTGCCACGGAGGCCTGGGCTATGTAGATAAGACACTGTTGGAACATGGAGGGCAGCGCGTAGGAGGAGGCGCCTTTCCAGTAGCCGGCCATAGAAAATGATCCGGATACGTTGAGCTCACGGAATATGTTTAAGAATTTAACGATATAACAAATTGCTACAACGGTGGAGGCCAGTAACGTGGAAAGTGCTACGCCGATAATACCGGCATCCAACACCAATACCGAAAGCAAATTTCCGCTAATATTGATGACAGACATGATGAGCGACATATACAGTGGAAACGAAGAAATACCCAGTGCATTTGTTATATATACACCCAGCCATGCGAAATTCTGAATAACCAAGCTGCTAACAATGATGCAAAAATATTGAGCGGCCTCGCGGCGGATCAGCGGGTCCACTTGTAAGATGTCCAGCAGGGGCTCGTGCAGCAGGATCAGCAGTACACTTAATATTACGGCAGCAATGCTTTCGGTAAGTAACGTGGCTAAGATCGCGTTACGGAGCTTCAGCTTTTCGCCGGCGCCAAACAGCTTTGCTACGTAAATACCGCAACCAACGCCGTAACCCCAAAACAGGGAATCGATCAGCGAGAGAAATCCACTGGTGGCACCGAGAGCGGCCAGTGATTGCGTTCCTAAAAATTTGCCGATGATGACGGAGTCGATCAGCGCATAGGCTTGTCCCAACACACCCGCCAGAATAGCGGGGATGGCAAATTTGATAAAGGTGTGAGTTAAATTTCCTTTGGTTAGATCATGCATACGATGGCCCCTCTTGACACAGTGGATTCGTTCGCCTATAATAATAACGAAATTATCAACATTTCGCAATAGTGTTTAAAATATTGGAAATTTCTCAACATTTCTCACAAGGGTGGGTGGGCCATGTATCCACAAGAACGGCAGGATGAGATCCTGCGTATTTTGGAAAAGCATCAATACGTTTCAGTATCGTATCTTCTGAAAAAACTGCACTTCAGCTCAGCAACAGTGAACCGCGATTTGAATCTGCTTCAAAAACGCGGCTTGATTCAGCGCAGCTACGGCGGCGTGGAATTGGTGAAGGATCGTTCCGTGCCGCTGGAGTTTCGCATGCACAAGCAACACCATGCTAAAGAATGTATTGCCCGCAAAGCCGCAGAAATGGTGCAGGATGGCGATATCGTGTTTATTGACGGCTCCACTACGGCACAATATATGGGACCGTATTTAACGGATAAAGAGCGCATAACGGTTATCAGTAACAATCTGATGTTGCTCTCCTATCTTAGCGACCGGGGTGTTGAGTGTATATGTCTTGGCGGCCGCATTTTGGAGGCTCCCAGTATGACGGGAAGCATTGATACGGTGGATATGGCGCGCACGTATCGCGCGGATAAAGCCTTCTTTTCCACCGGTGCCGTAACGGACGACGGTGCTGTTTTTTGCGGAGGGGGATATTACGATCTTCACCGCGTAATGATCGCTAATTCCAAGGAGGCCGTGTATTTGATCGACAGTGAAAAACTGGCGCATCAGCCAACAAAACAGCTGTGCGATTTCGGTGGGGTATCCGCGGTGATCAGCGATCATGATTTTAGCCACTTGCGCGATACGTTTCCCAATACACAGCTTATAACCGTAGAATTATAAAACGGGTGCAGACGGTTTGTCTGCACCCGTTCCTTTATTGTGCTTTGAAATGGTATTGAAGTGTTTGGAAATCGCCATACTCAAATTTGGGGACGAGGCCGATGTTCATCAGCACCGCGCCCGAAAGGGTGATATCTAACTCCGGTATGGTGTAGTACCGTTCGGGATCAAGACCGTTCATACGAACGCGTTTGATCTCATTGTTTACGCTGCCCATACGGCGGTATACCGTGAGCATGCCGCGAGCTTTATCGGGCGAAACAACCGCAACACCGTAATAATTACCCGTGAACGGGTCTTCCACGCGGTAAACGTCGCCGTGCAGAATCAGTTCCTCGTCGTCGCGGTAAGTCGTGATATACTGCTGAATTTCGGTTTTTTCAGCTTCTGTGAGTTGGGTGGAATCCAGCTCGTAGCCGGTGGCACCCATCCCGGCAATGCAGGCACGCGTATGCAAGGAGGGGTATCGTCCGGTTTGGTGATTGGGAATGGCTGATACGTGGCAGCTCATCGACGAAAGCGGATATACCAAGGAAGTGCCGTATTGGATCTTGGTGCGTTCCTCGGGATCGGTATTGTCGGAGGTCCAAATCTGCGGGAAGTAATACAACATTGCGGGATCGAAGCGCGCACCACCTCCCGAGCAGCCCTCGAAAAAGACAGTGGGATTGGCGTTAATGATGCGCTCGCACAGATCGTAAACGCCCAAGGCGTAGCGGTGTGAAAACTCGCTTTGTCGGTGAGCGGGGAGGGCACCGCTGAAAAATTCCGTTACGTTGCGGTTGTAATCCCATTTTACGTAATCAATCCCATACATTCTTATGATGCGGTTGACAGTGTCAACAATGTAATCACGCACCTCAGTACAGGTGAGATCCAGCATAAATTGATGGCGTGTATAACAACGCTCGCGGTTTGGGGCGGCGATGGCATACTCGGGATGGGCGCGGAATAGATCGGAATTTTCGTTCACCATTTCCGGCTCGAACCACAAGCCGAATTTCATACCCTTGCTGTGAACGTAGTCAACAAGCGGCTGCAGACCGCCCTCCAGCTTTTGCTCGTTAACAAACCAGTCGCCCAGACCGGCGTTATCGGCGTTGCGAGCACCGAACCAACCGTCGTCCAGTACAAAGGTATCAATACCGGTGCCGGCCACGGCGTCGACAATCGCTTTCAGTTTTGGTGTATCAAAATTAAAGTACGTGCCTTCCCAGTTGTTGATGAGCACCGGACGGGTGGCGTTCACAAAGCGTTGATTGATGAGATGGTTGCGGTAGACACGGTGAAATGCGCGGCTCATACCGCCCAAGCCTTCAGCCGAGTAAGCAATCACTACTTCGGGTGTTTCGAATGAGTCACCTGCCGCCAGTTCCCAGGAAAAGTCAAAATCCTGAATACCGCCGGTGAGTAGGGTGGTGCCGTCGTTTGTGCCTTGGGCTTTTAACACGAAGGACGAGGAGTACACCAAGTTTATGCCCCATACCTCGCCGTGGGTCTCGGTGACACCGCGCTCGGCAATAGCCATAAAGGGGTTTAAAACGGCCGAAGAGGAGGCACGCTTGGAGTCGATGGAAACGACCCCATGATGCAGCGGAATACGCTGAATATGGCGTTCCTTGGCCCAATTGCCATACAGTGAAAGACAGTCGTACTCGTTTCTCGGCAGAGAAAGCGAGAAGGAATATGCACGGCGAAGCACAACGGCGCTGTTTCCTGCGTGGTAGACAACGCGGCGGGCGATCACATCGGCATCGTCATACACCGTGTAGTAAAGATCGGCAGCAAAACCGCTTACCGCGTCGGCAAGATGCAGCACCAAGGTCTCGCCGCCCGTCATACACGGCATACCGTGAACAGCAGGCTTGGTATCCAAAATATCGTGACCGACATACAGCGGTTCGCACAAGCGATCGCCGGTTGCGTTTTCTACGTGTACGCAGGGCTCGCGGTAGTCGCTGTTACCAAAGAAGGTGAGTTCGGAAGGAAAGCGGTCGTAACCGATTTGTCCGTCTTTTCCGGGTGGTGTAGGGTCGAAAGATCCCGCACCGATCGTGCGTGAATACAGCAGTGAATCGTGAGGAATACGTTTGCCGTAATACAAATGCTCGGCATAATCCAGCTCATTGATGCAGAACGCGTAGGTGACATTATGCCCATCCAAATAAAAGGTGCGGGTCGATTTTTCAAAAGTAATTGCCATGACATAGCCTCCCTTATAAAAGCACTATATTCATTATAGTAATAACACGAGTAAAATGCAAGAAAAAAGCACGGCCGAAGCCGTGCTTTTTAAAGTAGTTGTTAATCCTTGGCAACCTTGCGCTGAATCGCCTTGACGATTTCGACGATCGGAATAACACAGAAGCCAAGACCGATAGCAATGGCGTATTCCACAAGACTTACGCCGGCAAAACCAAACGCGTTGGCTAAGAACGGCACTTCGCAAACTACCGTGGTAGCAATGAACGAGCCCAGCGCTGCCAAATACAGCATGGCGTTGTGCGATTTCATCGTAAACAAGCTGCCGCGCTGCGAGCGCATATTCAAGCTGTGGAAGATCTCGGCCATCGACATAGTCAGGAAGGCCATGGTGGTGCCGGCTGCCGCAGCGTGCTGCGGGTCGGGCTCCAGGAACGTGGCAATGAAATAGGAAACGAGCACCAATGCAGATACCAAAATACCCTGATACACAACGTCGAAGCCCATACCGCCCGAGAAGATGCCGGCCTTGGCATCGCGCGGTTTACGGCGCATGATATTGCGTTCAGCCTTTTCCATACCCAGCGCCAAAGCGGGGAAGCAGTCGGTAACCAGGTTGATCCACAGCAAATGCACAGGCTCTAAAATGGTGAAGCCAATGAGCGTTGCCACAAAGATGCTGATGACCTCACTCATGTTCGAGCCCAGCAGGAACTGAATGGCCTTGCGGATGTTATCGTAGATGCGGCGGCCTTCTTCAACGGCGCCCACGATGGTGGCGAAGTTGTCGTCGGTGAGCACCATGTCGGCCACGTTTTTGGTAACGTCGGTACCGGTGATACCCATACCCACGCCGATATCGGCCGATTTGATGGACGGAGCATCGTTCACGCCGTCGCCCGTCATAGCGGTAACAAAGCCGGCGTTGCGCCACGCATTTACAATACGAGTCTTATGCTCGGGCTGTACACGGGCATAAACGCTGATATTGCGGAATTCCTTTTCGAATTCTTCATCGCTCATTTCATTGAGCTCGGAGCCGGTGATGGCGCGCATGCCTTCCTCCAAAATGCCCAGTTCTTTGGCGATGGCAATGGCGGTGTCTACATGGTCACCCGTGATCATAATGGCACGGATACCGGCGCCGCGGCACTCCACAATGGCATCCTTAACCTCGGGACGAACAGGGTCGATCATACCCGACAAGCCGATAAAGCACAGCTCTTGCTCCAAGGTGGCAGGCTCGTAATCGGCAGGAGCGGCATCCCAACGGCGCTCGGCACAGGCCAGCACGCGCAGAGCGCGGTCGGCCATGGCTTTGTTGGCAGCAACGATCTCGTTCTTGTATTCCTCGGTCATCGGAACGGCTACGCCGTCCTTCAAATAATGCGTGCACTTGTCGATGATCACGTCGGGAGCACCCTTGGTGAACTGAATATATGCGTCATCTATCGGATGAACGGTCGACATCATTTTACGGCCGGAATCGAACGGTGCTTCGCCCGAACGGGGGAGAGAAGCCTTTAAATCATATTTGGGCAGGCCCAGCGTGTTGGCCCACACAACCAAGGCAGCCTCGGTGGGTTCGCCCGTAACGGAACCGTCGGCATCCAGCTCGGCATCGCTGCACAGCGCCATAGCGGTGGCAAGACGCTTTTCGTCTTCACCGAAATGGTCAACCACCGTCATCTTGTTTTGGGTGAGAGTACCCGTTTTATCCGAGCAGATGATCTGCGCGCAGCCCAGCGTTTCCACAGCGGTGAGCTTGCGAATGATGGCGTTGCGCTTCGACATGTTGGTAACGCCGATAGAAAGAACAACCGTAACAACGGCGGCCAAGCCTTCCGGAATAGCGGCAACAGCCAGCGATACGGCTACCATGAAGGAGTGCAGAGCGACATCGAAGCTGAAGCCGCCGGCGCGCAGCAACTGAACGCCGAACACGACCACGCAAACACCCAGCACGAGCCAGGTGAGGATCTTCGACAATTGCGACAGCTTGATCTGCAAGGGTGTTTTGCCTTCTTCAGCCTGTGCTAAAGCGCCGGCGATCTTGCCCATTTCGGTATCCATACCGGTGCCGGTGACAACCACGGTGCCGCGGCCGTATACCACGGTGCCGCCCATGTAGACCATGTTTTTGCGGTCGCCCAGCGGAACGTCTTTTTGTTCATCGGACAGGTTAATGATGTCGATAAACTTGGTAACAGGCACCGATTCACCCGTTAACGCCGCTTCTTCGACCTGCAGGCTGGCGCTTTCCAAAATGCGCGCATCGGCCGGAACGGCATCGCCGGCTTCCAGCAGCACAACGTCACCGACGACCAGATCTTCACTGTGAATGGTGACGATGCGACCGTCGCGCAGCACCTTGGAGGTGGCAGCCGACATTTCCTGCAGCGCTTCAATGGCTTTTTCGGCCTTGCTCTCTTGATACACACCCAGCACGGCGTTGATGATAACAACAGCCAAAATGATGATAACGTCGGTAAAGCTTTCGTTTTCCACCACGGCCAAGACACCGCTAATGGCAGCCGCGACCAACAGAATGATGATCATCGGGTCGGCCAGTTGCTCCAGGAAACGGCGGATCAGCGATTTGCCGGGAGCGGCATCCAGCTTGTTCTTACCGTTGGCGGCCAAGCGTTTTTCGGCTTCGGCCTGAGTGAGACCTTCGGCGGTGGAATTGACTTCTTTTAAGACCGCCTCTTTGTCTTCGCAGTAGAATTTCATACGTGTGTACTCCTTTCGCTAACTGCATAAAGTATGGGTTGATTTGTTCCCGGTCAAACAAAAATCCCGGGTACACCATGCGGTGTGCCCGGGTTAGTACCTTTTTAAGACCCGTGCAAAACCGTTTGGTGCACATAAGTCTCGCAAATAAAAGCAAGCCAGGTACAAGACCAGGATGTTGACTTGCTACGTGTCGAAGCACGTTCGCTACTCCCTTATGAAACTATAGATTAGTGTAACACTCACGCGGGAAATTGTCAAGATTTTCCGCGGTGAATAATTTATAAATCAATTTCTTGTGTGCCGTTCATGGTTACGTAATGTGTTTTGGCTCCAAGAATGTCCATCCAGTTGCGGGTCATTCTTGTGCCGTACATGCGTAAACGGCTGGAGTCGGGGGCCAAGTAGGCAGGATCCTTTAAGTAATCGGGAATTTCTTCCTCATTATACAACCATTCGGGTGCACACCACAGGCACGCCTCGGCACCAACAGCAGCATACACCTCCATGCCCACGTTCATGTGGCCGTGGTGTGCCATTTGCACGATATCGGCTTGTAGGAGGTGACGAGATTCGCGATACAAGATATCGCCGGCCTGGGGCCCCAGATCGCCCAAAAACAGCACACTTTTTTGCGGTGTGGTGACCTTGAACACCAGCGAGCTGTCGTTCATCAGATTGACCGTCAGCCCCTCGTGATAGGAGAACAGAAAATCAATGCGGCAATCGTCGATCTGCACCGTTTCGCCCTGCGCGGTAACATGGGCCTTATCGTGAAATAACGGTTCAACCTCAAAAAATGCAGGCAGACACTCGTTCAGCTCGGCGGCCATATACTTATAGTCGGGTACGTCGTGATTGTCGATCAACGAGTAGGGTGGAAAATTATAATATACCGTACCGATATCCCAATCGGCACCGCCGTTTTTCTGCATTTCGCTGATAAAACCGGTAATGTGGTCGTTGTGAGCGTGCGTAAGGATCCACGCCGCAATGTGTCGGCCGCCAACGTATTGCTTCAGCAGCGGCATATCCGCAGGACGGCCGCCGTCTACCACGATAGCTTGATCGTTTTCGGTGACGATTACGAATGACATCATAAACTTGCTGGTTTCCGTTAACATATACAGTTTACTCATACGATCAACTCCTCAAAGGTTGCTACAAAGTGTTGGCTGATTTCTTGAAGTTCTTTTCTTAAAACTTCGGGGTGGCGGTCGAATACACCGTAGGTGATGAGACCGGCTTGATTGGCGGTGCGAATCGCAGTTAAGTTATCATCGAAGTAATGGATTTCCTCGGGGCGGCATCCGATACGCTCGGCCAATGCATTGAAAAGTGCCACCTCGGTTTTGGTGATGCCGTAGTCGTCTACCGACCACACCTGCTCAAACAACGCAAACACGCCGTTCCGTTTAAGGCAGGTGTCAGTCATCATGTGGGGACTGGCAGTTAACACGAACAAGCGGGCACCGTGTTCCTTTAATTGGTTTAAGTAAGCGGCAACACCGGGTTTTAGCGATATCGTTTCAGAATATTCACGGTATAAGCGTTGCTCAATGGTGCGAACGATGCTTTCGGCAGTGCCCGGAACACCCATTGCCACATAGTACTCGGCAGTTTTTTGATAACCAAGCGGGGTGACAGTGTTTACCAACTTGTCATCGGCAGGAAAACCGGCCTCCGCAGGGATGCTCTTCATAACCGCAGAAAAACTGGGCATGGAATCAATTAAGGTTCCGTCCAGATCAAATACAGCAATCATAAGTCACCTCTCAAAAAATACCGGCCAAACGCAGCAAAAACGCCACAAGGAATACCGAAAACGCCGAAGCAAGGGTGGTCCACACCACCAATTGTCCCGCAAGGGCTACGTCGCCGTCCATTTCTTGCGCCATCGGCACGCTGGACACTGCCACCGGTGTGGCAAACATGGCGGCAAAGGCGGCAAAATGGGCACCGCTGAACTGCGAGGAAAAGAATGCGTAAGCCGTGCCGATACCGAGCAGCGGAACGATTACAGTGCGCATCAGCGTGCCGAATATGATTTCACGGCGCAGTGCCTTCACAGCGGAAAACTCAAATTGTGCTCCAAGCACCAACAAGGCCAGCGGTGTTGCCAAATCGGAAAGATAGCCAAGTACGGTGAAAAGCGGAGTGATATCGGTTAGACGGAAGGAGATGTCGTTTGCCGTAAAGAACGCGCGAACACCAAGCACCAACACGCCGAGTGCAATGCTTTGGATCAGCGGATTGCGCACAATATCCGATAAAATATGCGTGATACTTGGCTTTTTGCCGCGTTCCACACGGAAAATGGACAAGCTGATCACCGCTAAAATATTAAACAGCGGGATCACGGCGGCCGATAGCAGCGTAGCCACGATCACACCGTCGTTCCCAAATAACGACTGTGCGAGCGGAATACCGATCAGCGCGTAGTTGGAGCGAAAGGCTCCTTGCAGCAGAACACCGCGGTATTCACGTTTGCGGGCAACCAAAATGACCGCAGGGATGGACAGTAAGAAAATCACCAGCAGCGCAACCAAGCAGTACATAATGTAATTCATGTTGATGCCGCCGATGCTGGCGATCCTATACACGTTCAAAAACAGCATTGCCGGCAAAAAGAGGCGAAACACCAGCTTGTTGGCGGCTTTCGCGAAATCGGCGTTCATGAAGCCGGCTTTTTTCAGAAGATAACCGATTGCCACCGTAAGGATGATGGGGGCTACGGCGTTTACGGCAAATAGAAATGAATCCATAAGAACAGCGCTCCTTTACACAGGAATGATTGTACACCGCGAACGTGCTTCTGTCAATCGGTATTACTCAAAGAGGCACCGTGTATATATTGCTTCGGCGTAACGCCGGTGTGCTTTTTAAATAAGCGGTAGCCATACGTGATATCGGTGATCCCAACGTTGTCACAGGCCGGTTTAAAAGAGATTTTTTGCTTACTGATCAGCGAGGCGATGCGCTCTGCCTTTTGTTGGTTGATATATTGTGTAATGGTAACGCCGTTGACCTCGCGAAAAACACGGTTGAGATAATTGGGCGTTTTTTTAAGTTCCTCGGCAATATCGTTTAAGGAGATAGCGCGGTTGAGATTTTGTGCAATAAAACGTTTGATCTGGTAGCTGAGTGGTGAAGCGTGCTTACTGCTTTGACAAGTGGCTCTGGCAGCTTTGTCCAGCAAACGCAAAACCTCAAGGAATTCCAAAGCAGCGTGAAATTCGTTATCCTCGCGTGAAATACCTCTGGCCGAGATGATGGTGTGTAACTTCTTTTTTATAATTTCGTTTTCGGCGCAGGGAGGGGTGACAAACGGCAGCAGAAGCGTGTTTACTTGCGGTACGCCTTCCGTGTGGAAAACAAGCGCGCTGCAATCGCAGTCGACCTGTACCGTGGAATGAGATTGATATGCGGTGGAGGTTACGGTAAGGGGTAATTCCCGAAACAGCACCAGCACACTACCGGCCGGGGCGGTCATGATCTCGTTGGAAAATTCCACTTGAACCGAGCCGCTGTGGATATACGCTACCTCAAATCCGGCATGATGCCGCCCATAAACAGTGTGATATTGTTCAGTGTGAAAATGATGCGCAAAGCCGACCTTTGGCAAGCGTTCAAAGCGCAGTTCGCCATAATACATACCATCACCTCAATCGAAAGTATATCATAAAAGTGTTGTTTTGTCCAGCAAAAGCGCTTTTTACGAGATTGACAACGGCAAAATAAGTTTTATAATAAAAGCATAGAGGGATGTGATCGTATGCAGGATAAATTTTTACGCTTTATTGAGGAAAATAAAGCATCCGTGCTGCAAACGCTGCGTGAGCTGTGTGCCATTCCGGCACCGTCGCATTACGAGGATGCACGAGCGGAATACTGTAAGCGCTGGTTGGAAGCCATCGGTGCAACAGGTGTCTATATTGACGAGGCCAAAAATGTGGTATTTCCTATCAACTGTGAAAACAGTAACGAGATCATTGTGTTCGCGGCACATACCGACACGGTGTTTCCCGACAGAGAACCGTTGCCTTATGAAGAGGACGAGGAGTATATCCGCTGTCCCGGTGTGGGTGATGATACCGCCAGCGTCGCGGTGCTGCTGGCGGTGGCGCGGTATTACATAGAAAATAAGATCGTCCCCAAAAAAGGCGTGCTGTTTGTCTGCAACTCCTGTGAAGAAGGCTTGGGAAATCTAAAAGGTACCCGTCGCCTTTTTGAGGAGTATGCCAACCGCATTGATGCGTTTATCACATTCGACGGGTATATGGACGTTATCCACGATGAATGTGCCGGTTCTCATCGCTATGAAGTGACGGTACGTACCGAGGGTGGCCATTCTTTCCAAAAGTTCGGTAACGAGAATGCACTTGTGGAGTTGTCGAAGATCATCACGGCCATCAGCGAGATCGCCATGCCGAACAAACCCGGTACGCGTACCACGCATAATATCGGCACAGTCAGCGGCGGCACGTCGGTGAACACCATTGCGCAAGATGCAACGATGCTGTGTGAATACCGCTCTACCGATTGGGAGTGCCTGGAGTATATGCGCGAGCGGTTCGAGGCGATTTTTAAAGCTGCCCGATCGGAAAAGGTTACCGTTGAGGTAACGCAGGTTGGCGATCGCCCATGCAGCCGTATCAGCAACGAGATCAAAAATGCGTTTTGCGATCGCGTGTTTAAATTGATACAGCCCTTGGTAGGGCCGTCGTTGCATTGCAAAAGCGGTTCCACCGATTGTAACATTCCGCTGTCGCTGGGAATACCGGCGCTGTGCATCGGTGTGGTGAGCGGCGGAGGCGCACACACTCGCGAGGAATGGGTGGAAAAGAGTTCGCTGGAGCTTGGTCTTGAGGTTGGCTTAACCGTTGCTTTAGCATTGACAAATGAGGAGGAATATCGTCGTGTGTAATATTGCAGGATACATCGGCTCGCGTGAGGCGGCGCCGATTTTAGCAGAAATGATGAAACGGCAGGAGGGCTTTGGCGGCGGTTATTATACCGGCATTGCCACGGTCAGTAACGGCCGTTTGTACACCGACAAAGTCGTCGGGGATATGCAGAATTTCCTTTCCGAGACCAACGGCATCCATTTTCCGGGTAACATTGGTTTTATCCACAGTCGATCCAAGTCCGGCGGGGGCGTGGAATGGGGGCATCCGTTCGTCACGGCTAAAAAAGACTTAGCCTACATTGCCAACGGCTGCGCCGGTGCGTTTTTAACGCCGGAAAACGCTAAAAAACGCTGTGAATACGCCTGTATGTTAGCCGAAAAAGGCTATCACTTCGGTTCTAAGGTACAGGGCGCTATTGGAGATTATCCGCTCCTGCCCGATGGCAACGCCATTCACAGCAGCGATTTAATGTGTCAGTATATTGCCTATTTGATCGACAGCGGCATGGCTCCCGATGCAGCAATGAGTAAAGCGAATTCGGATATGCCGTCGGAGGTTGTTGGCTTGATCTTATGTGAGCAAAGTCCCGATAGTATTTTTGTCACGCGTGTGAATTATCCGATGATGATCGGTATCACCGATGATGGTGACACCTATTTGGCAACCACTGCACTGGCGTTTCCCGAGGACGTGAAATTCCGCACCGTTGAGCCGTTGCCGCCGTGTACCACGTGCGAGGTGTTCAAGGGCGGATACCGCACCTCGTTGCATCCCGCGGAGATCGAGGGGGTAATGCCCCTAACGCCCTTGCTGTGGCACCGCGTGTATGAGCGCGCCGAAACGGTAATGAGCAACTGGACAGAGCAGCCGCCTTGTGTGCAGGATGTTATTGACGCTTGCGAGGATATCTGGGGAAAAGGAAACGTGGTGCAAAGCCCATCGCTGATCTACGAGGTGCTTCGTTCCTTTCGGGATGAAGGGCGCTTAACGATCGTACCCACCCCGGCCGAAGGCGCTTTCGAGGGATATACCACCAGCAATTTCCGTGTGTGTTTAAAAACGAAGCCGGAGTAAACAGGTATGTTTAAATCAACGATTACTAAAACCGATAATACGGCCATACCTGCTATTGTACGTCAGGGTGCGTATTCTACACCGATATGGATCCAATCTGCTTGGCAATCGGGAGAATATGCCGAATTTATTTGCCGCAATGGTTGTGGCCATTGTTGTACTGCTATGGCAGCCAATTTAAGAGGAGCATCCATCGATCCGCATCAAGAGTTTTTGCTTTGCTGCGAGTTGTGGGGTAAACCGAGCGATCAAGGTGTTTCCGCACCGTTTATTACCGTAGGTGGCATGGTAAAGGTTTTAAGGCATTTGGGTGTTAGTGCGCACGCCCATGGCGTAAAAGCCGGAGAACAGCAAGCGGCAACGGATCATATCGTTCAAAGCTTACAGAGTCAAAAACTGGTTGCGTTCATTTCAGATCCGGAAAGAAATCCGTCAAATCCGTTTTCTACCGGATTGCACTATGTACTGGCATTAGAGATCGACAGCAAGGGGAGCATTCTTATTGCTAACAGCTCCGAAAAGGTTTCCAAAGGTGGTATTCAATACGTCGATCGAGATACGATTGCGAACTCGTTGTTCCAAGGTGGAACAGCCGACGAGAACATGACGTGGGGAAGGCTGGAAAACATTCCTGCCGGTTGTACTTACGTGGTGGTGGACTAAAAAACCTCTCTGCGGATTGCAGAGAGGTTTTTTGCGTTGTTTTTACAGCGAGCCGTAGTCGGGAATGTTTTCAAGCATTTCGTCGGATAACTCGTATTTCAATGTCGTTGCCATCATATCGGGGGCAAGATAGGGAAGCCCCTTCACGATCACGCGGGTATCGGCCTTCTGCTCGAAGGGCAGTTCTTCACCGGTTTCCAACAGGGTAACCTTCTTTACCTTGCGAACCACATTGGCGATGACAGCCTCACCGGTACGGGGCCAACGGAAAATGTGGTGATACAGCACGTTACCCTTTTGGGTGAACTCGCCCAACATCGAGGTGGGAAGCACTTCGGGCTTGGTGGTACCGTAGTAGCCCTCGCCGTTTACACGCAGCCAGCGACCGATATCGGAAAGAATGCGATCGTCGTAATTGTAAGTGTCGCCGTTTGCCACGGGGCCTACGTTCAGCAGGAAGTTACCGCCGAAGCTGGCCTGCACCATCATGTGCTGCAGAATATCGCGGCTGGTTTTGAGGTTGGGATTGTTGTGGATGAAGCTCCAACCAAAACGGTCACCGATGGTCATGCACGCCTCGGAGTAGCGATCGTCGCTGGAAGCGCGGGTGCGCTGCTCGGGAGTGAGAACGTCGCCGGGATAGCCGGAACGCTCGTTGGTGAGGATGTTGGGCTGCAGCTCGCGGATCATATCGTCCAACTCCTTGGAGCGCCACACGGCGGCGATCTTGTTGGCCCAATCCGGAACCGAGGGCATCAGGTTATCCTCAAACCAACCACCATCGAAGAACAGGTAGTCGATCTGACCGTAGTTGGTAAGCAGCTCGCGCACCTGATTGTGCACCTGCTGTACCATGGCTTCACAGCTTTCGGGGTATTTAGCACGGTTGTGATAGCCCTTAAAACGCCAATCCAGCAGGGAATAGTACAAACCAACGCGCAGACCATGGCGACGGCAAGCCTCAACGTGTTCACGAACCAGGTCGCGGCCAACGTATTTCACCGAGTTGTAATCGGAATATTTGCTGTCGTACAGGCAGAAACCTTCGTGATGGCGGGTGGTCAGCACCATGTAGCCGGCACCGGCATCCTTGGCTTGGCGAGCCAAACGATCGGCATCAAAACGAGAGGGATCAAACGTTTCGGCCAAGGCAGAGTATTCCTCGTAAGGAATGTGTTCATATT
The DNA here is from genome assembly GCA_017503785.1 of Clostridia bacterium. Lineage (GTDB taxonomy): Bacteria > Bacillota > Clostridia > Oscillospirales > Acutalibacteraceae > RGIG3009. The sequence continues at coordinate 32,125 of JAFVSK010000012.1, read as the reverse complement.
GCATGGTCCATTCGCCGCGTTCAATTTGAGAATACAGACCGTAATGGATGAAAATACCGAATTTTTTTTCGTTAAACCATTCTTGCTTCGAAGATTTCATCGGGAAAACTCCTTTTCACTTTGATATTTTCATTAAACAAAAACATTGCAAAAAAGTCAAGACTTTCTCGCAATGTTGAGTGAATTGTATATACTTCTTCGTAAAATGGTTGATAAAAGACAACTTTAGTCGAACAACGGGGTAGAAAAATACCGTTCTGCCGTATCGGGTAACACGGTAACAACGGTTTTACCTTTACCCAGCTTTTTGGCAAGGCGAATGGCAGCAGCCACGTTGGTGCCGCTGCTGATACCGCACAGGATTCCTTCCTTGGCGGCCAAAGCGCGAGCTGTGTTCAGCGCTTCCTCGTCACCGATGATGCACACGTCGTTATAAATCTCTTGATTTAAGATAGCGGGAATAATGCCGTCGCCAATGCCCATTTGAATATGAGTGCCGATAGAGCCACCCGACAGAATAGCCGCATTCTCCGGTTCCACCGCCCAAATGGTAATGTCGGGATTTTGTGCGCGCAGTGTTTCGCCAATGCCGGTGATGGTTCCGCCGGTGCCGATTCCCGAGCAGAATCCGTGAATGGGAGCACCTACCTGCTCTAAGATCTCCATACCCGTACCAAAACGCTGAATTTCCGGATTGGCAGGATTTTCAAACTGCTGGGGAACAAACACGTTGGGATCTTCGGCTTTCATTTTCAGGGCCATATTCAGACATTCTTCAATGCATAAACCGATATTGCCGGAATCGTGCACCAAAATCACTTCGGCCCCGTATTGATTTACCAGCTTGCGGCGTTCCTCACTTACGGAGTCGGGCATGATGATGCGCACCTTGTATCCACGCACAGCGCCAACCAAAGCCAACCCAATGCCTTGGTTGCCGCTGGTAGGTTCCACAATGATGGTATCTTTGTGGAGCAAGCCCTGTTTTTCAGCCGCAAGGATCATATTGTACGCGGTGCGGGTCTTGATGGAGCCGCCCACGTTAAGGCCTTCAAACTTTACTAAAATTTCCGCATCATCCGGTCCTGTCAAGTGCTGCAGGCGGATCATGGGGGTGTGGCCTAACGCCTCTAAAATTGTGTCATAAACCATTTGTTAACACCTTCAAAATGCCATAGTTGTTTTATTTTATCATATCAAATGACAAATAGCAATACCGGATTTTATGCTCTCATGCGCAAAAAAATACCTTTCGCCGTAGCAAAAGGTATTTTTAAATTGAATATTAAAACGGCAGAAGCAGGTCGGCTGTTTTTAAGCCGAAAAAGGGTTTTCATCAACGAAATCGTTCAGTTTTAACAAGGCGCGGGCATAAATGTGCATAGCACGCTGTAAACGATCCAGCGACACTGCTTCGTCGATGCCGTGTGCCTCGCCATGACCTTTGGGAAAGTCTTCGGGTGGCAGGTTGCCGTTCGTGCCAAAAACAAAGGCACGGGGCAAACGGTGTGCATAGGTGCCGCCACCCATGGTGAACGGTGCCGCGTTATTGCCGATCACTTCGTTAGAGGCCTCCTGCAACAGTGCGATGATCGGATCATTAATGTCCATCAAATACGGGTCGACACCACGGGTTACGGAATCGACGGTAAAGCCGTATTGATCGCCGATTTTCGCAATTTGCTCGACAATCGCCTCAAAGGTAGTGGTGATCGGATAGCGAACGTTTAACCTCAAATAGGAGTAGCCGTCACATTGGGTAATGCGCTGCGCAAATACGGTTAGGGGTGACATGACATCACATTGTGCGGCAATGCCTAAGAATTCACCTGCCGTATCCTTGGAAACGGTTTTGTAGAACGAGAGAAGAGCACGATCTTCCTCGGGCACAAGGTCGGCATCCAGCAGTGCGGCAGACAGCTTTGTAATCATGTTGCCGTTGGGGTCGGGATGCGCTCCGTGTCGCGGCGGTGTTTCACAGGTCACGGTGGTGATATCACCTTGCGTCACTGTGCAGTCAGGCAGGGCGGTTACTGCTGTGTTGGGCAGCTCCGCCGTTGCGCGTCCGGGCGAGTCGGGGAGCCCTGCTTGAAAACTCCAGCCGCTTAACGGCTTTTTGCTTTTCAGGACGATGGTAAGGCCGCCTTTTCCGCCGTATCCAACAGGGAAACCTCCGTCGGGAACCAGTGAGATGTGCGGCGGTGTGCACATATTCAAAAAGCCCTTGGCGTCGTCGTTTCCGGGAACACCGATCATATCGCCCATGCCGAATTCTTCGTCGCTTCCTACATATAACCCCAAATTGTAGTGCAATTGGATGCCCAGCCTTTTAAAGATACGCATCAAAAGGAAAATAGCCGCCAGTTGCCCCTTGTTATCGGTCGCACCACGGCCGATGATGCAGCCCTTATACTCCACCGCGTTATACGGCTCATACAACCAACCGTCACCTTCGGGCACCACGTCACCGTGCAGCCAAACGCCCACGTCGGGTTGCCCTGCTTGCGTAGCCAGGCTGATAACTCCCACGCCGTAGTCGGTGCAGGCAAATCCGTTTTCTTCCCCCAACTTCAGCACGGCATCCAATACGGCACGGGGACCTTCGCCAAACGGAGCTCCGGGCAGAGGTGTACTCTTTACACTTTTAATATTAACCAAATCGATCGTTGTTTGCGCAAGTTCAGTGCGAGACTCTACGATGGCCTTGTCGATCTCTTGTAATAACTTTTCGTTCACGATACATCCTCCTGTTCGCCCACAATGGCGTCTAATTCGCGTTTTGTTTGTTGAAGATCGTATGTGGAATATCGCACGTTCAGCACGTCGCCCTCACACAGTTCTTTACCACCGTGTCGATCCAATCGCGCTTCGTGCTCGGCCGAGTGTCGCACAGACAGCACGAACAGGTTTGCCGGCCAAAAGATATCGCGAATTTGCTTTCCGACAGCAAAAGCATCTTTTTTAATTGTGACGTAGGTGTCGAACACTTTGGGCGGATGTCCGTTGTGGATGGTTTCCATCCGATGCTCCAGCACCGAGTCGTTGATGGATTTCACGTCAAACACCTCGGTGATGATGAAAGCCGTAGCCGCCGTGATAATAACGTACAGTAAATTGTGATAGCACGAAAGCGCTTCCAAAGCAAAGAAGATCGCCGTGAGAGGGCTTTTCATCATACCAGCAATGCAAGCGGTAATGCCAAAGACCAAAATCACGCTGTAGTAGCGTTCGTCCAACCCTAAGAGCAGCTGTGCGCCTTTGCCAAGCAGGGCCGATAATACGGCACCGATGGCAAGCAGAGGTAAAAAAATGCCGCCGGTAACGTGGTTGGTGTTTGCGCTGATGGTTAATACGGAACGTACAAGAAGTATCAGTATCAGCGCACCGATGGCGGGGGTGTCGCTGAGTAGATGGAGTATCAATTCGTGACCGGTGGAGATAAACGAAAAGGAGAACAATCCCGCCAAAACGGTAGCAATAAAAACACCGAGGATTTTATAGAGCGGCCGAATAGAACTAAGCTTTTCACTGAAAAAAGCAGCCGCCTTTTGGTAGAATTTTAAAAATAACACCGCAAAAAGTCCTACCACCAAACCGGTTACCAACGGGATCCATATCTCACCGATAGAGAGCTTCGGTAATTCAAGTGCCGGAAACAAGGAAACGCCGACACCAAACAGGGGAGCGAGCCATTCCGAAGTCAGCATGGCGGTAACCACCGAGGTGGCGGAAACAATAACGATCATGGGAGAAATGCGCTGATGCGCTTCTTCAATAGCGAACATAAGGCCGGAAATGGGCGCGCCGGTTGCCACCGAAAAGCCGGCACAGGCACCGCCCGTCATGGAATAGCGATCCCAGGCGTGGTGCTTTTTTGCCAAAGAAAACACGCTGCCGCGCCCGATGGCAGTACCCATTTGCACCGAAGGGCCTTCCGTGCCGAGCGGAACACCAATGAGAAACGTCATGAGCGACAGGCCGAATGTTCCTACGAGATTTCGCAGCCAGCGGAACGAGATGAGCCCACGTAGAATACCGATCGACGTGGGAATACCGCCGCCGCGCAGGTTTGGTCGGCGTTTGTAGGCAAAGGAAAACAGCGCTGCCACACCGAACAGTAACAAAACCACCGCGGGGAGCCACAGCCAATGCTCGCGCAGATAGGCGTAGCCGATTTCCGACCAGTGAACAGCATACTTGGCACACCATTTGTAAAGTGTGACGACAACCGCGGTGAGAATGCCGGTTACAGAACCGAATACCACGGCCGGAAAAATCAAATTGATAAATTGTTGTGCGTGCTTTACTTTCATAACTATACCGACTTTATCCTAAATTTGAGATGCTTTATTTAAGCGTATTGCGTACGGCAGTGACTACATGCGCTCCCAGTGTGGGCAGAGCAGGGGAGTTGTACAAGGCGGCGATTTCCTCGTCGTTGGATTTGGGGTGGGCAGCAATCAAATCTTTCACCTTGAGCAGCGGCGCTACACAGTGGTTTAAAGCAGCCTCAATCGTTTCTTTCCCTTCATAGGAATACCCCAGAGGATGATAATCGTGGGCGGTCAGAATACGCTGAATGGGCAGCGTGCGCAGTTTTTCCAATGCAGCCAAATGCTCGGGAATCAGCGTGATATTGGCTGCCCATTTTCCCGAACCGAAAATGCCGTACAGCTGTAAGCAATCACCGCTGATGAGAATACCGCTGCGAGTGTCCAGCAGAGCGGCGGCATCCAACGTGTGACCGGGAATGGTTACTACTTGGAATACGCCCAACAACCGATCACCGTCTTCGGGCATCAAGAAATCGTAATCGGCGAATTTTTCTTTCAGCTGCGGACTGCGCGATACGATAGTAGCAGAGGGATAGCGTTTGAGCAGGGCCTCTAAAGCGCCGGCGTGGTCGCGGTGATTATGCGAGATGAAAATATACTTAATTTCGTCGATGCCCAATTCCTCCAACGCCGGAGCAAAATACTGAGGAACGTCCTCCGGAAAACTGGCGGCATCAAACAGCAGAACGCCGCTATCGGTTTTTAAAAAATATACCGTGGTGTAAATATCTTGATACGGCAGTGTTAAGCGATAAAGGTTGTCATTAATTTTTGTGAGATTGTTCATAGAGCACCTCCGCGTGAATAACTTAAAAAGCACGTAAAACAGTATAGCATATCAAAAAGAGAAGTGCAAGCGGAACGAACTTGTAACAGCTAACAAAACTAAAAAAACAAGGACCGCCGAAAGGCGATCCTTGTTTTTGGGGCTCGCAGTACAAAAATTCAACTCCTATATTCACATTATTTCAAAATCAAACAAGCGAAACATTTTGCACCCGTGTGTCGAGATCGGAATGAACCGTATTTTTTTGATCTTCCAATTTACAGAATGCCGTACGAACCGTTGATGATTATCTGAAACGCAAATCGTAAACCGTTCACCATCAAAGCTCTCCCCCTCAAGCCTGTATTCCTTAATCAGTGTCTCGGGAAGCTTGAATTTCGTCTGAACCAGCGGATAATTGCAAGGCATATTGTGATATTTCCGATTCATATCGTTGTCGAAAACAAGGCGTATTTTGGAAATATCGGTGTCTTTGTCAAAGGTATATTCAATAAAATCTCCTGTTTTTCCTGTCCAAAGATTTTCTTCACCGCGATCCTTACCGTTTCTAATTACTTCAGCGTTGCATTTTGCCTGCCGTGTCGTCATCGGTACTTCTCTCTCGTGCCAAGGAATATAACAATCATCAGCCATGAGAGTTTGTTGAAGCACGCCGATATCCACATTTTCAATTGTACAGTTGCTTTTGATCGCTTGAGCTACCGCGGTACCAAGTGCCTGACCAAGAATCGCACAGGTCGCCATCACACGAGACGAAGAAAGCGCAGCGTGAGTAACACTGATATTTCTTCCCGCAAAAACAAGATTTTCAATGTTCTCCGATATCATGCATCTAAACGGAAGTCCCCATGGCTGAGGAGCGGGATGATAGATTGTCGGATGCCCCTTTGTGTAATAGAATCCCTCCGGAAAATGATCATCCATAGACCAGCCCGCATATGCTACGATATCGTCAAATCTTCCCTCGGCCTCAACATCGTTTTGCGTGACAATATATTTGCCGATGTAGCGACGGCTTTCACGTTTTCCGGGCAGAAAGCCTATCCACTCGAGCTCCCAATTATCTACACCATGATCCCCGTGATTTTTCATGTGATCCCACACACCATAGCATATTTTAAGCAATTCATCACGGCATCTGTCGGTATCATGGATGCAATCCCATTCGCCGCCAAGCTCGATCCACCAAAAGTTGTTACTTTTATCGTGATCTTTATAGGGTAGCTCCGCGTCCGACTCATACCGATATGCCCACGATGGTGGAATAAAATCCACCTTATGATCGGTTTCGCGAATTTGGAACAGACAACTCATACCCATAGTCTTTTTATCAGCTACATCCGGTGGGATCGTTTCGCCAAAATCGGATTTCGCTTCTCGACCGTACATATACTTAGCTCCGCTCAACGGAGCCAAGATGGAATCGCCCGAGCAATCGGCAAAATAGGTTGCAGATATGGTATGAAAAGTCTCTGCGTTTGACTGCCAAGCCTTGATGCTGACGATCCGATTTCTGTCCATTGTGGCGTCCAAGCAACTTGTGTTCAAGAGAAGCGTTAGATTTTCCTCGGCTTTCGCTTTTTCATACAGCACACTATCCCAAATCGGATATTTCAGTGACGGATTTTGATGAAAATTTTCAAGAAAGATTTCCTCAATAATTCCTCCCTCACGATTGTCCTTGCCGTGCGCACCGCCGATCCACATTCTAATCTCGCTTGATGCGTTTCCACCAAGCACAGGACGATCCTGCACTAAAATCACCTTGATACCGTGTCGTGCAGCCGCAATCGCGCAGCAAAGTCCCGCCATACCACCACCAACAACACACAAATCCGTTTGATAATTTTTATTTCTCATATAACTACTCACTCCTATTGCTATTTTCTATACTTTATGATATAACAATAGCACAAAACCAAAGAAATAACCTATAATTAACTGCTTGTTTTATATAAAAACAAGCAAATAGAGGATTTATGGAAATAAAAATTATTCAAAATTATATTTTATATCTTATTAAAGATTGCGGACTTTCTGTATCATTGCACCCTTTTCAGGACGAAACACTGATTACAGGAAGCACACTGATGAACTTTAATATTCATGATAATTCCTATTGCTCCTACATAAAATCGTTACCAAACGGTCACAAGGAATGTGTATCACAGCAAAAGAAAGTTTTCAATCAATGCTGCCAAACAAACGAAAGCTTTTGCGACATTTGTTATGCAGGAGTCAAAGAATATATTTATCTGTTGCACAACAAAGAAAGCATAATCGGCTTTATTTCAGTAAGCGGTTACGCTTGTGATAACAAAGAGCAATATATTTCTTTCGTTTCCGAACATTTCGATTGCAATTTGGATTCTGTTTCAAGAGAATATAATAAGCTCAAAGCAAATATTCCAGACAAAAAAAGAATAGACACGCTTATTCTTCCACTTTGCAAAATGCTTGAGCTTGCTTATCTAAAGGAAATAAAAGACCCGCAAGCCGCTTCCTTAAATGAGGCAATATGTCACTATATTCAACGACATTATTCTATAGATCTCACAACGGATCTGATATGCAAAAAATTTTCGTGCAGCAAATCCTATTTCAGTCATAGCTTCAAAAGCTATACGGGTAAAAGCTTTCGTGAATATTTAACCGATATTCGCTTAAATTATGCCAAACAATTATTGGAGTATTCCAATTTAAACGTCACACAAATTTCTTTTTCTGTTGGATTCAACGATTCCAATTATTTTTCCAATGTCTTCAAACAAAAAATTGGCCTTTCCCCGCTTCTTTACAGAAAAATCAAAAAACAATAAAACGTAGCGTAGGCTCAGTTGAGTTCATTATAAAATGTCGCGGGTTCAAGCCCATAAGGTTCGGAAAAGGTTGCAAAAAACAAAAGGTCAAAAATTTTGCCCTAAATCGTTGATCGCCGACCGCGGCGCCAACCCTTGCTCGCTGCATCCGCCACCGGCGGCGCTCGCAAGCGTTGCAGTTAACAGCCGCCACGCGGCTGTTAACACGGGCGTCGATTTGGGTACAGCTAACAAAACTAAAAAAACAAGGACCGCCGAAAGGCGATCCTTGTTTTTTTGGCTCCTCCAGTTGGACTCGAACCAACGACACCGCGGTTAACAGCCGCGTGCTCTACCGACTGAGCTATGGAGGAATATCTGTGAGGAGGCGGCTCCTCACGGTGGTGACCCGTACGAGATTCGAACTCGTGTTGCCGGCGTGAGAGGCCGGAGTCTTAGGCCACTTGACCAACGGGCCGGATGGTACACCATCAGGGACTCGAACCCTGGACACCCTGATTAAGAGTCAGGTGCTCTACCAACTGAGCTAATGGTGCGTTTCAAACTGCTTGACTATAATACACTATCATCCGGCACTTGTCAAGTAAAATTTTCAAAAAAATTTATCTTTTTTTCAAGCAACCGTTTTACGCAGCTCAGAACGGCTGATACATCCCATCAGCAGCATCAACACAAGGTAAGTGCCGCATAAGGACAGGATACCCAGAACAGTTAACACTATACCCGGCAGAGCCGATAAAAACGGTAAATGGGTAATAAAAAGGGATACCGCCGCCGCCAGCATTGCTCCCAACAACGGTCGAAGAGCCCAACGCTCCCAAGGAACAGTAAGGCCTGTCACCTTAATAAGACGGTGCACGTTTAAAAACGAGGTCAGCAGATTGCTGAATACCATGATCGCCAGGAATCCGCCCATGCCCAATCGCGGTACCAACAATACGATAAGTACGATACGCAACGAGGAGTCGGTTACACTATACACGAGCGAGCTGTTCTGTTGATTTAATCCCTTCAAAATGCCGTCAACGATGCTTTCCGTGTACATAATGGGGGTCAGCGGTGCTAATACACGCAGATATATACCCACTTCACGGTTGCCGTAAAACAGCAGTCCCAGCTCATTTGAGAATACCAAAAACACCGTCCCGATCAGTATGGAACTGAATAACGTAATGCGCAGCGCTTTCCCCACGGCGTTGTGAATGGTTCGTTGCTGATGTAAGGCGTTAGCCGAGGAGATCTCGGGGATGAGCAGAGTCGACATGGCCGACAAAAACGAGGCAGGGAAGAAAATGAGTGGCAGTGCCATACCTTTCAGCGCGCCGAAGGCCGAAAGCCCCCGCTCCTGTGATCCGCAGTAGGCGGCAATGCGGTTGGGCACCAAAATATTTTCAATCGTGCGAAGGATGGTGTTTACGTAGCGCCCTGTTGTGATGGGTACGGCAATGGCCAATACGCGCTTGATAACGGCACTCATTCCCGGAACGTTTCGTTCGCACAGTTCCTCGCTCACGCGCCGTCGGTCGCGTAAATAACCTGCATATAAGCACAAGCATGCCATCCATTCTGCCACGGTGTCGCCGATCATTACCGCCAGACACGCCATCGCCAGACCCTGTGCGGCAAAGCGATTGATGAGTAACACGACCACGGCGATGCGGATGGCTTGCTCCAGCAGCTGTGCCCGCGAATTCACCGTTACTTGCCGCCGTGCAACAAAGTAGCCGCGCAGGCAGGAGGATACGCCCATCGACGGCAGGCTGAAGGACAGCATCTTCAGCGCGGGAACCGCACGCATATCCTTGATCCAGTAGGCGCTGATGAGCTCGGCACCCGTGTAGATGAGCAGGGTGGAAGCCAGACCGATGATGAGGCTCAACAGAACCGAACGCCGCAGGATGCGCCGTACCGATTGCGCCGTGCCGCGCACCAGTTCGTCGGCTGTCAGGCGTGTAACGGCGGTGGAAATGCCGGAGGTGGCAAAGGTGGCACCCAACACGTAAATGGAAAATACCAATTGATACAGTCCCATTCCTTCGGCGCCGATCTTGCCCGACATATACACGCGAAAGAACATACCCACGGTGCGTAAAATGAGCGAGGTGACCGTTAGTATGGCGGCGTTTTTTACAAATATCGAAACGCGCTTACGCATAGTTGTACCGCATAGCCAGATGATCCCAAAAGGCGCGGTCCACCTCACCGGTTTCGGGGAATCCGCCGAGTTGCTGTAAGTCCTTAACACGCTGTTCGGTAGCACGGTCGTATTCGCCGCTGACCAAAATGGCCTCGGCGGCATCACTCAGTGTGTTTAGCACGGCTTGTAAAATATAGATCAAATTGCCCTTGTCACCGTATCGAATAACGTACTGAGGCTGCGGAAACACCTTCACGGGTACCGCTTCCGAAAGCAACGTCAGTGCATCCAGATAATCTGCAACCAAGCGCTCCCAGGTGTCGCTGTCGGCTTTTCCGGTAACGGCCAAGCCGTTTGCTGCTTGAAATTGCGAAACCGCTTCGGTAGTTTTCGGACCGTAAATGCCGTCCACAGCCAGCTCGCGGTGGTTGTTGTCTGTCAGTGCCAGTGCGCGTAAGTATTCCTGAAGCTCGCGAACGTGATCGCCTTGCTGCCATTCTGTATAGGTCATACCGATTCCTCCTGTAAAACGTACCCGGGATTTTGTCCGGTTTGCTTCTCCATTCCCACGGCCAGATCTTCGTATAAGCTTGCAATGCGATTCCAGGTGATCGGCCCGACCACACCGTTCGGTGACAGCCCAAATTCGCGCTGAAACGCTTCCACGGCAGTTCGTGTTTGTTCGTCAAATTGCCCCGTTACCTCTACCGTGGGAATCGACGGATATGCTCCCGAAATCAACGCCAGATATTGTTGTAAAAATACCACGTATTCACCGCTGCTTCCCGGTACTAAAGGGTCGCCGGGGTAGGGCGCTACACGGTTTTCGGGTAGCTCCAGCGTGTCAATAATACCGCGGTAGGCACGGTGCAATTCTTCCCAGGTTTGCTCTCCCACGATGCCGTCTTCGGGAAGTCCCACCGTGCGTTGAAATGCACGTACCGCGTTAGCGGTGGCGGCATCAAAGGTTCCCGTAACGGGAATGGGCGGCACAGTGTCGTAGAAATTTCCGACCACAGCTAAAAAGTATTGAATCACACGCACATCGTCACCGCTGTCCCCCTCCTGCAGTAGATCGACAAACTGCTTGCGAACGTCCTCCAGGGAGATGCCCTCGGAATCCAACTCGGCTAACCGCTTAACACTATTGTATAAAAAGGTGATGCGATACCACGTTTCCTTGCCGATAATGCCATCCTCAACAAGATTGAAAATACGCTGAAAGGCTCGTGTAGCCGCCTCGGTGGAAGGACCGAAAACACCGTCTACCGTGGCAATTTTAGGAATAGCGGGATAGTTGCGTGAAATGCGGTTGAGCTGAATTTGCTTGCGCAATACGTCGTTGCCGGTATCGCCCAATCGCAACGGTGTACCGGGATATGAGGGCTGGTTGTTGGCAACGGGCGCATCGTTAACGATCTGAATGTCGTTCCCAAAATAGTTTTGCAGGATCTCAACGGAGTTTAAGCCTTGCTCTGCCAGGGTGACGGTGCCCCACTGCGATAAACCGTCACAGGTGGAGGTGGTTCCGTTGCAGTACTGTGTGAAATAGGGCTCAACACTGCCTTCACGGCGCACGTAATCGTTAAAGATCTCGTCCACAAGTTGACTGATATTCTCAAAAATATCGCGGTTTTGAACGTAGGATTGATCAAATTGCGTGGCGTTGGTGATATCGAAATTATAGCCGCGGCTGGGATACCATTCGGTATACACACGGTTAAGTGCAAACGAGATCTGCGACAAAATGTTGGCTCGCAGCGCGCTTATGGGCCACGTGGGATAGATCTCACTGGAAGCAACGTTCTTAATGTATTCGGAGAAGGGGACGGTAACGTTGGCAGCGTTTGAGTCGGGTGTCCCTAAATGGACGGTAATGGTTTCGGGAATAAACGGTAACTCCGGCATTGACTTTCCTCCTTTACAAATTGTTGCGAGGCACGTTGAAGTCGAGCTCTGCTTCCGGCGCTTCAAATTCCGGCAGCGGCACCATAGAGATGGGAAGCGTGGTCGCTACGCCACCGTATAACGGAATACCGCTGTTGCGAATGCGGTAATACCCCGGAGCGGCTACTTGAATTTCGTAGGTGATCAGCGGAATGTTGTTTTCCGGCTGCAGTGTTAACGACGGATCGGTTGCCGGCAACACCATTAGCTCCGTCAGCCCGCTCCTATCTGTCAAGGCGGTTTTTACAACGGTTCGGTCGTTGCCGTTTTCGCGGCTGATGATGACCAGCGCATCGGCAATCGGGATCGCTTCATTGGCGGCGGTTACCCGCACCTGCAACGGTGCGGTGCTCGCAGTTTGTTGTGCGATATCGGTTTGTGTTTCCAACGGAACCGCTTGGCTACGCAAAGCCAGCAGTTCTTGTTCATAACGTTCCATTCGTGTACGAAGATCACTGTTCATACTCTGCTCACACCTTTCGTGGTAAAAGTATATGAGGCGAGCAGCGGAATAATGAGCAAAGAAAAAACCGCCTTGCAAAAGCAAGACGGTTTTTATGTAATAGCTATAACTTCTTGGCTAATTCGTGCAAACAATGGGAGCAAACGGTGCGTTCCTTGTATTCCGTTAACTCATCGGTGCTGCCGCAAAAAACGCAGGTGGGCACGTATTTGCGCATAACAATGGCATCGCCCTCTAATGTGATTTCCAACGCATCGCGGTCCTCAATGCCCAGAACGCGCCGCATTTCCATGGGTGGCACAATGCGGCCGAGGTTGTCGAGACGGCGAACGATACCCGTAGGTTTCATACAGTACCCCTTTCCTTGAAACTGTGAATATACCATATCACCTTTTCCAATTATTGTCAAGAAAAACAGAAAATTGTCAAATAAATAATATAAGGGTATAGGAAATGTTAAAAAATCGGTTGAATAGTTTCGCAAAAAATGGTATAGTATACTGTAAGTTTTTTGTGAACGGGGAAACATTATGAGCTATAAGCGCTGGACATATACACAGTTAGATAAAGAATTGGCTGGAGAACTTTCCGCAGAGTGCGGATTAGACCCGCTTCTGTGCCTTATGCTTACCGGTCGCGGCATTACCGATGCACAAGCCGCTATGGAGTTTTTGGTGGGCAACGAATTGATGAGCGATCCTTTCTCTTACACAGATATGGATGCTGCGGTTGAACGTATTCAGCGGGCTGTTGACGAGGGTGAAAGTATTGCCGTATACGGTGATTACGATGCCGACGGCGTTACTGCTACCGTGCTGCTATATTCCTATCTGCGCAGCAAGGGTGCCCGTGTACAATACCGTTTGCCGCTTCGCGAAGGCGAGGGCTACGGCCTGCATTGCGGCAGCATTGACGAGCTTTCACAAGACGGTGTGCAGTTGATCATCACCGTCGATAACGGCATTTCTGCCGTTGAAGAGGTGGACTATGCCGCCTCTTGCGGTATCGACGTGGTGGTGACCGACCACCATCAGCCGCCCGAGGAGCTTCCCCGCGCGGTAGCGGTGGTGGATCCGCATCGCAAGGATTGCACCGGAGATTTTAAAGACCTCGCCGGTGTTGGCGTGGCTTTTCAGTTGGTATGCGCTTTGGAGGGCGACCCCGATCGTGTACTGGAGGAGTACGGCGATCTGGTGGCACTTGGCACGTTGGCCGATGTGATGCCGCTGCACGGCGATAACCGCGTGCTGGTGCGCCGTGGATTGCAGCGCATTAACCGCAGCGATTGTCGGTTAGGTCTGCGCCGTTTGCGTGAATTCGGTGGCACGGAAAAGGCGCTTAACGCTTCTGGCGTGGCGTTCACGCTGGCACCGCGCATTAACGCGGCGGGGCGCATGGGCGATCCGCACAAGGCGGCCGCGTTGCTGCTCAGCGAAAGTGAAGAAGAGGCCACAGCCTTGGCGAATGAGATCCATTTGCTTAACAACGATCGTCAGACCACCGAGGCGCAGATCCTAAAAGAATTGTTACAATCACTCCAACATAACGACGACATTCTCTCGCAGCGCATTCTGGTGGTGTGGGGGAAGCGGTGGCATCAAGGGGTGCTGGGTATCATTGCCGCTCGTTTAATGGAACGCTTTGGTAAGCCTTGCATCGTGTTGAGTGTTGATGACGGTATTGCTCGCGGTTCGGGGCGCAGCATTAAGGGCTTTTCTTTGTACGAAGCACTGCATGCGTGCGAAAGCTGTCTTTTGGGCTACGGCGGTCACGAGCAGGCGGCCGGTCTCACCATTGAAGAAGCGCGTATCCCGGAGTTTTGTCGTCTGATCAATGACTATGCCAAACAAATTGCACCGACAATGCCTGTAGCGGAGTTGAATTTGGATTGCCGTCTTCGTCCGGGTCAGATCACGCCGGATATGCTGGCGGTGCTATCCGCTTTGGAGCCGGTGGGGGCTGGAAATCCGCGTCCGATATTCGGTTTGGTGCGCATGAAACTGGAACGTGTGGATGCCGTTGGCGGTGGTAAGCATTTGCGGCTCACGCTTTCTCGCGACGGCAACACGATTACCGCAATGAAGTTTTCTACCACGCCGGAGGAGTTTTCCTACGGCGTCGGTGAAATTGTTGATTTGGCGGTCATTTTAGATCGGAGCGATTATCGCGGTCAGGTGGGCGTTACCATCGTAGTGCGCGACATTCGCCATACCGACCTCCCGCAGGAGGAACTGTTAGAGGCGTTAGCCACGTGTGAGAATGTGCTGCGCCGCGAAATGCGTGAGGACGTGGTGATGCCTACCCGAGATAGCCTTGCTCGGGTGTATCGCTATTTGAAGCAGCGTCCGTTTTACGGCCCGCAGGAAGTGTTATGCTACCGGTTGAAAACGGAAACCGTATCGTGTGTTGACGTATTGCTTGCTTGCCGTATTCTGCGTGAAGCCGGTTTGATTGAGTGGCACAACGAAGGCGACAACGTGTCGATTGCTGTGCGCGAAACCAGCGGTAAGGCCGATCTGAACGAAACGGAAACCGCACGTTTTTTACTTGCGAAGGAGGGGTAACTGTGGCGATTGAAGAAATTAAATATCAAGACGAAGCGATCGCCGCATTGCGTAAAGCTATCGGCGGTAATGAAAAGAACTACAACATGGACATGATCGATCGTGCCATTGCTATTGCTTGCGAGGCTCACGCCGGGCAAAAACGATATTCGGGTGGCGATTACGTGTGCCATCCGTTGCAGGTTGCGTGTATTTTGGTGGAACTCGGGATGGATAATGAAGCCATTGTTGCCGCCATTTTACACGATGTTGTGGAAGATACTTCGGTGGAACTGGAAGAAGTAAGGCAACAGTTCGGTGAGAATATTGCGTTGCTGGTCGATGGTGTTACCAAGATCACGCAAATGCCCTTCTCCACCAAGGAGGAGCAGCAGGCGGAAAATGTGCGTAAAATGCTGATGGCCATGTCGCAGGATATTCGGGTTATCATCATCAAACTGGCCGACCGCTTGCATAACATGCGCACCAACTCCGGGTGGGATCCTCAAAAACGCCGTGATAAGGCCAAGGAAACAATGGATATCTACGCGCCGATTGCACATCGGCTTGGTATTCGTGCCATCAAAGATGAATTGGAGGATATTTCCATTCGTTTGCTGGACCCGATGGCCTGCAAGGAGATCGAGGATAACATCAATATGCACAGTGACGATCGGACAGCGTTTTTGGAGGATATCCAAAAGCGTCTGTTGGAACGCTTGCAGGAATACGGACTTAATCCGTACGTCAGTGGTCGTTTGAAGAGCATTACGGGTATTTATCGAAAAATGTATATGCAAGGGCGTGCATTCGACGAGATCTACGATATCTTCGCCGTGCGTGTCATTGTGGATACGGTTAACGATTGCTATAATGTGCTGGGCATCGTGCACGATCTGTTTCGGCCCATTCCCAATCGTTTTAAGGATTATATCTCCACACCGAAAAGCAATATGTACCAATCGCTGCATACCACGGTGATCAGCCAGGAGAAAATTCCGTTTGAAATTCAGATCCGCACGTGGGAAATGCATCACACGGCGGAATACGGCATCGCTGCGCATTGGAAATATAAGTTGGGCATTCAAAAGAAGGATCGCCTGGAGGACAAGGTGGCGTGGGTACGTCAATTTATTGAGAACCAGCAGGATGTCGATGATGCAGAGGATATCGTGCACTCCATTAAAACCGATCTTTCGTCAGATGATGTGTTCGTATTCACCCCACGAGGCAAGGTGGTCAACCTGCCGCGCGGCGCCACAGTGATCGACTTTGCTTACGCCATTCACTCCGAGGTTGGCAATCGCATGGTTGGTGCCAAGGTGGACGGTCGCATTGTTTCGATTGATTATCAAGTGAAGACGGGGGAGATCGTCGAGATCTTAACCGCCACCACGCCTAACCGCGGTCCCAGCCGTGATTGGTTGCAGTTGGTTAAAACCAGCGAGGCGCGCAACAAGATCCGTTCGTGGTATAAGCGCGAGCGGCGTGAGGAAAATATCGAGCAGGGCCGCGAGGAACTGGAGCGCGAGATGGCGCGTAATTTTATCCGCTTGTCCGAAGAGGACATGGAGGACTTTTTGCTGACGCAGGCCAAGCGTCAGCACTGTGCCACCATCGACGATTTCTACGCGGCTATCGGTTACGGTGGTATTTTGCTGTCGCGCTTGATTCCGCGCATGAAGGACGATGCACAAAAATACGCAAAAACCGAGCCTGTTACTCCCGAAACCCTGCCGCAGCGCACACATCGGCATCATAACGGCGGCGTTATCATCGAGAATATGGATAATTGCCTCGTAAAGTTTGCGCGGTGCTGCAATCCGGTGCCGGGGGATAAAATCGTCGGGTTTATCACGCGTGGCTACGGTGTTTCCATTCATCAGCGCGATTGCGCCAACGTTCCGAAGGATCTCGTTCATTGTCCCGAACGTGAACGCTGGGTATCGGTGGAATGGGAAGATTCCGTTCGCGAGGAGTTTAAGGCCGAGCTTCGTATCGAAGCCACCGACCGTATTGAATTACTGGCTGATATTACCTCACAGCTAGCTGCCATGCACGTGATGATCTATGGTATGCAGGCTCGTGGGGAAAACCGCGAGGGTAAAGCAGAAATGCTGATGACGGTCGGTGTTAACAGCGTGAAGCATCTGCAGGAGGTTATGGCGCGCTTGCAGCGCATTCGCGGTATCATTTCCATTGAAAGAAGCGGTGTATAATGAAAGCGGTTTTTCAACGAGTCTATAATGCCTCTGTCACGGTTGACGGTCACACCACCGGCAGCATTGGTTCCGGTGCCTTGGTGCTGTTGGGTGTTCTGCGTGAGGATACCGAGGCGGAAGCCGTGCTGATGGCGCAAAAGATTGCAAACTTGCGCGTGTTTACCGATGAGCAGGATAAAATGAATTTATCGCTGTTGGATATTCAAGGCGAGGTGTTGGTGGTGTCGAACTTTACGCTGGCTGCCAATTGCTCGCACGGTCGTCGTCCCGATTTCTTCGCTGCAGCCCGCCCCGAGCAGGCCGAACCGCTGTATGAGCGATTCATGACGGAACTTCGCGCGCTTGGTTTACACGTGGAAGCGGGCGAGTTTGGTGCGGATATGACGGTGAATATGAGCGGTGAGGGTCCGGTCACTATTCAATTGGATACGGTGGATTGGGAGAAGAAAAAATGACGGTTTCGTATTATCCTGTGGGTGCTCTGCAGGCCAATTGTGTGCTCCTATCCGATGGAAACGGTCACCTCGCGGTGGTGGATCCCGGTGACGAGGCGCCGCGCTTGTTAGCGCTACTAAAGCGGTGCAGCGGTACGGTGGAGGCGATCTTGCTCACCCACGTGCATTTTGATCATATCTTGGCTACAAAGGCCTTGCAGGAGGCTACCGGTGCGCCGCTGTTGGTGCACGAAGCCGATGAGCCTGCACTGTCGAATGAGGCGTTAAGTTTAATTCCGCCGCAGTTGCTGCCGTATTCTCTCACGGCAGATCGTTTGCTGCGTGATGGTGATACCGTTACGGTAGGCGAGATGGTGCTGGAGGTGCTGCACACACCCGGTCATACGCCGGGTAGCTGCTGCTACCGTTGTGAGGATGTTTTGATGGCCGGCGACACGTTGTTTGCCGGCAGCATGGGGCGTACTGACTTGCCCGGCGGTGATACCGTTGCCATGTTTCACAGTCTGCGCCGCTTAAGCGAGTTGCCGGATGAGCTTCGCGTAATTGCCGGCCACGGCGAGGAAACCACCATTGGCTATGAACGCCGTTACAATCCTTTCCTTGCGAGGAATTAAACTATGGTTTTACTGTTACAAGGGCATACCTATCATTTTGAATTGCAAAATATTTGCCGTTTGTTTTTGCCGCAGGAAAAGATCGTCATTCCGCAGGAGAACGAGGAAATTCCTGCCGGTGTTGTCGCCAACACGTGTCTGGAAAAGGGCGCTGAGCAAACGGTGTTAACGTGTCGGCTGACGTTAGCTGATTTTGATGAAGAGCTTACCCAAACGGTACCCAATACGCATCCGGAATATCGGGATGAATGTGAACTGGTACTGTGTGAATTACTGTATCGCTTGTTTGTGAAAATGTGCGGTGTTACGCAGGATTGGGGTATTGTTACGGGTGTGCGTCCCGTCAAGTTGTTGCGCCGTTTAACAGCTGAAATGGGCGAAGAAAAGGCACTTTCTTGGCTGCGCGACCGCTTACTCGTCAGCGATCATAAGCTGGAGTTGTGCCGTAACACGTTGGCGGCAGAGGATGCGTTGCTTTCGCTGTCGCAGCCCGATTCGTACAGTTTGTACGTGTCGATTCCGTTTTGTCCCACTCGCTGCGACTATTGCTCATTCGTGTCGCAAACCGTAACGCGTGCAGCAAAATTGATGCCGGAATACGTGGAGCTGCTTGCGCAGGAATTGACCTATACGGGGAAGCTGGCGCGCGAATTGGGGCTTCGCTTGGAAACGGTGTATTTCGGCGGCGGTACGCCGACAACGCTGTCTGCCGAGCAGCTGTACTGCTTAACCGAAACGGTGGCTAAGCATTTCGATCTGTCCACGGTGCGCGAGTACACCGTGGAAGCGGGCCGTCCCGATACGGTTACCGAAGAAAAGCTGCGTGTGCTGAAAGCGGCGGGAGTGTCACGTATCAGCATTAATCCGCAAACGCTGAACAATGCCGTGCTCACGCACATCGGGCGGCGGCACACGGTGGAACAGTTTTACGAGGCTTTTGATACGGCGCGTCGTTGCGGCCATGAAAATATTAACACCGACCTTATTGCCGGATTGCCTACCGACACGTACGAAAGCTTTTGCGGCACGCTGGATGGAATCGTAGGCCTGTCACCCGAAAGTGTTACCGTGCATACGCTGTCTATGAAGCGAGCTGCCAATCTTACCCTTCAAAAGCGGGCCGATTATCGCATTGGCGATGAGGCGGCGCGTATGGTGTCGCGCACAGCCGAGGTATTGCCGCAGGCAGGATATCGGTCGTATTATCTGTACCGTCAAAGCCGCACGGTGGGGAATCAAGAAAACGTGGGCTGGGCACGTGCAGGCTATGAAGGGCTCTATAACGTATATATCATGGATGAAACTCACACCATTTTAGGCTGCGGCGCGGGCGCGGTTTCCAAGCTGAAGCAGCCGGGTACCGATTATTTGGAACGCGTGTTTAATTATAAGTTTCCGTATGAATACAATGCTGATATTTCGGAGATGCTGAAACGGAAAGATGCTGTACGCACCTTTTACGAACGATTGAGAGGATGAGTCGGTTGATCCTGCCACGCAGTTTGGATCAAAAGCAAATAGAAACCCTGTTGCATTACGACCCGCAATGGTTGATCCGCAAAGAAGGTGACCGCTACGAAAAAGAGATTGCAGCGGTTGCCGAACGGATACAACGGCTGTCGGGGCGGCAGCTGGTGCTGATTTCGGGTCCGTCGGCATCGGGGAAAACCACAACAGCCCTAAAACTGCAGCAACGGCTGCGCGAATGTGGCCGCGAAACGCATACCGTATCACTGGATAATTTTTATCAAGGCTACGGTAAGGCACCGCAGCTGCCCGACGGCAGCTTCGACTACGAGGCGGTGGAAGCGTTGGATCTGCCGCTGCTGGAGCGGTGTATGCAAGAATTGCTGGCGAGTGGTGTAACGCAGCTTCCCGTGTTTGATTTTTACACACACGCTCCGCGTGCCGAACGCGTGGAATTGCGCATTTCCGAAGATTCGGTGGTGATCTTTGAAGGAATTCACGCACTGAATCCGTTGCTCCTGCAGCATGTTTCGCAGAATAACGTGTTTAAAATTTATATTAACGTGATGTCCTCGGTGAGGCGTAACGGGGAAGAGGTGCTCTCGCAACGCGATCTGCGGTTGGTGCGGCGCTTGCTTCGAGATGCACGTTTTCGCAACAGTTCTCCCGAAAATACCATGGATATGTGGCGGCAGGTGGTGCGCGGAGAAGATCTGTATTTGTTTCCGTATGTCGATACAGCCGACGTTACGTTTGATACCACCCACGCTTATGAGCCTGCTATGTTGGGCGCCTTGGTGTTGCCGCTGCTGGATGAGGTGCCTGCTGAAAGCCGCTTTTTTGAAACGGCAGAATTGCTGAAAAATGCGCTGTCAACTTTTAAAGGCGTGTCGGAAACGCTGTTACCCGAGAAGGCACTTTTGCGAGAATTTGTTGGTTAGGTCTTGTTTTTTGTGCAATAGTTTTTTATAATGAAATTATAATAGAATACAAAAGGAGCGATAATAATGGCAGTATTTGAAGATGTGTTGTCCCGCGCTAAGGCTGTGGCGAAAACCGCAGGCAGAAAAACGGAGGAACTGGTTGAACTGACCAAGATCCATGTGCAGATCGGTGATCTGCGCCGTGAGATCGCCTCGTTGTATGAAGGCTTGGGCCGTCTGGTATACGATAGCCGCCGTTCCGAGGAATCGGTCGATGAGTTGATTGATGCGTGCATCGAGGAACTGACCGAGCAGGAAGCCGCTTTGGCCCGCTTGGAGGACCGTGTTATGCAGAATAAAAACGCCGTGCGTTGCGCGGAGTGCGGTGCCGTTAACGCTAATAACGCTACGTTCTGCAATCAGTGCGGTAAAAAACTGGGCTGATGAGTACAGAACGCGAACAGGTGCAGCGCGCTGCTGCCTATATTAAAGAAAAAGCTTGTGAAGTCGGCGTTCCGTTGGCCGATACAGCCATTGTTTTAGGCTCCGGCTTGGGTTTTTTAGCCGATCGCATGGAGAATGCTCTGCGTATTCCGTATGCGGAAATCCCCGGCTTTCCCGTATCAACCGTGGCCTCACACGCCGGTGTACTTAGTGTCGGTACGTTAAACGGAAAACCGCTCATGGCGTTTTCCGGGCGGTTTCACTATTACGAGGGCTACGACTTTCGCACCGTTACGTTTTACGTAAGGGTGCTGTTCTGCTTGGGCGTGCATACACTCATGCTCACCAACGCAGCCGGTGGCATTAACGAAGGCTTCGTACCGGGGGATTTAATGCTTATCAGCGATCATATCAAGCTGTGTGCCGACAGTCCTGAACGCGGCCCGGCCGATCCGTTCTTCGGTTTGCGTTTCTTTGATATGACCGAAACTTACACACCGCGCTTGCGCGAGCTTGCCAAGGAATCGGCACAAGCACTGTCACTTTCGCTGCACGAGGGTGTCTATTGCTTTATGGGCGGCCCGCAGTTTGAAACACCGGCCGAAATTCGCGCTCTGCGATTGCTCGGCGGCGATGCGGTGGGCATGTCCACCGTTCCCGAAGCAATCGTTGCTTCGCGCTGCGGCATGAACGTGCTGGGAATCTCCTGCATCACTAATATGGCGGCGGGGGTTATTCGCGGCACACATATTAACGACGATGAGGTTACCGAGGTGGCAGGGCGCACGTCGGGGAATTTCAGTGCACTGGTTTGTGAGATTTTACAACGTCTGGAAAGGACGGACGCATAAATGCTGTTTGAAAAAATTGCCGTTCTTCAGGCGGATGGTACGTATTTAAAGGATCAATATGTCGGTGTGCGTGATAGCCGTATCGCTTGGTTGTCCGACAAAGCACCTGCCGAGGATTTCGGAGAACGCATCGACGGGACGAATCGGTTGTTGATCCCCGGTCTTGTGAATGCGCACACGCACGTTGCCATGACGTTGATGCGCGGCTACGGCGAAGAGCTGCCGCTGCAATCGTGGCTGTTCGATCGTATCTTTCCGTTTGAGGACAAGCTGTTTCCCGAAGCCGTCTATTGGGGCAGCATGCTTGGCATGGCCGAAATGCTGGCTACGGGCACGGTGTCGTTCACCGATATGTATTATTTCTGCGATGAAACGGCAAAGGCGGCGCTCGAATGTGGCATTAAGGCGAATATTGGCCGCGGTATTTCGTGCTTTGATCCCACAAAGCGGTTTAAGGATCTGCCGGCTTATGCGGAGCTTAAAGATTTGCTGGCTACCTATCACGGTGCCGGCGAGGGGCGTGTGCTGATTGACGTAGCACCGCATGCGGAATATACTACTCGGCCCGACATTTTAGAGGATGCGGCGGCCATGGCAGGGGAGTACGGCGTGCGTATGCAAATGCACGTTTCGGAAACACAAAGCGAACACTTAGACTGTGTGGCTCGTCACGGAATGACTCCCACTGCGTTGTTGGAGAAAACGGGCATGTTAGCGCATCCGCTCACGGTAGCACACGGCGTGTGGCTCACGGATGATGATATGGATCGTCTGGCGCGTCACGGGGCGGTGGTGGCGCATTGTGCCAAAAGTAATTTGAAGCTTGGTAGCGGTATTGCGCAAACAACAAAGCTGTTGAACAAAGGTGTGTCGGTGGCGATCGGTACCGATTCGGCCGCCAGCAACAACGCCTTGGATATGCTGGACGAAATGAAGGTGGCCGGCCTGTTGGCCAAGGGTGTTACGTGTGATCCGTCAGCTTTTTCGGCAGCGACGGTACTGCATTGCGGCACCCGCGCGGGTGCTTTGTCACAAGGGCGGCAGGATGCCGGCGACATTGCCGAAGGTTTCCGTGCCGACTTGGTCATGCTCGACCTAAATTCCACTCCGTTTTGTCCGTCGCACGCACCGCTTTCCAACCTGTTGTATGCCTCGGGAAGCTCAACGGTGAAAATGACAATGGTAGACGGCCGCGTGTTGTATAATAACGGCGAATTCTTAACACTGGACATTGAGCGCGTTCGCTTTGAAACGCAGCGGTGCACAAATACGATCCTGAATAACTGAATTTTGAAACTTTTTTTGGTTAATAGTGTCAAAAAAATCGGTGTTGGTTTGGTGTTTTTGTCAAAAAATCAATGTTTTCTTAACTTTTTTTCAAAAAGTCCTTGAAAAATAGATATAAGTGAGTTACAATAACCTATAGAGTTTATTTCCGTGCTGATTCTTAGCGGAGTTTTCCGTTGGAATACAAAATTTTTGGAGGTTTTTTTCTCATGAACAAGGTTGAATTGGTTGCATCTGTTGCAGAAAAAGCTGGTCTGTCCAAGAAAGACGCCGAGAAGGCTGTCGCTGCTGTTCTGGAGTCCATTGTTGGTGCCGTCGCTAAGGGCGAGGCTGTTCAGCTGGTAGGCTTCGGTACGTTCGAGGCTCGCGCTCGTGAAGCTCGTCAGGGCATCAACCCCAAGACGAAGGAAGCTATCACCATCGCTGCTACCACTGTGCCCGCTTTCAAGGCCGGCAAGGCGTTCAAAGACGCTGTTGCGAAATAAGTTTTTTGCAAGCGAAGCCGCCCGCTTTTTGCGGGCGGCTTTCACTTATTGCTAGGAGATTACTATGCGTTTAGATAAATATCTTAAGGTGTCACGCCTGATCAAACGGCGTACCGTGGCCAACGAAGCCTGCGATGCCGGTCGTGTGCTGGTGAACGATAAGGTTGCCCGCGCCTCCTATGACATTAAGGTGGGGGATATCATCACCATTCAGTTCGGTACGCGAGAATTAAAGGCCGAGGTGGTTACCGTTCAAGAAACCGTGGCCAAAAACGATGCTGCCCTGCTGTATAAGCTGCTGTAAAACAAGATGCTTCGGCATCTTGTTTTTGTATATTTACCGTTTTCTTCACATATAGTGTGGTACGGGAGGCGGTATCATGAAAGAAGAGCAGCGGCAGGAGGGGTATACAGTTCCTCATTTGTTGAGCTTGAGTGAACGCCGTGTACTGTCGGTGTCCGGCGTGCAGGACGTGGATAGCTTCGACGATACGACGGTGGTGATCTATACCGAGTTGGGTGAATTGACGGTGAAAGGGAATAGTCTGCATATTCAGCGACTGAACGTAGAAACCGGTGATCTGTCGCTGGAGGGATTGGTGGAGTCGCTTACCTATACCGAGGTTCACAGTCGCTCCGGCGGCTTTTTCGGTAGACTGTTTCGGTAGAGGCCATGGGGTTTACCAATGCCGAACAGCTGCGTGAGCTGTTTTTATCGGGGGGAATGGGCTTCCTGCTGGGGGTGTATTATGACGCGTTTCGTATTCTGCGCCGCTTGTTACATTCCTCGAAGCTGAGCGTGTTTTTTCAGGACCTATTCTTTTTTGCCACTGCTGCCGTTGCGGTGTTTTTGTTTTCGTTGGCTATGACAGACGGTGTGGTGCGGGCGTACGTGTTGGTTGGTTGTACCATCGGATTTTTTGCCTACCGCTACACCGTGGGAAAGCTGCTCCTGCAAGGTGTGTGCCGTGTGTTGACGATAACAAAACGATTCTATACGCGATTATGCAACCTTGTTTCGCGGCCGTTTCGCCGGGTTTTTCGGTTGTTGAGCGGTGCATTTGGAAAACTCCGGAAAATTTGCGAAAAAAACACGAAAAAAAGTAGACTTTTTTTAAAAAAGGTCTTGCAACCGATAGGTAAGGTATTGTATAATCATCGTGTATGAATTTATGAAAGGAGCTATCGGTATGCGTGTTGTAAAACCGCGAAAGAAAAGCCTTCTGTGGCGTTTGGCACTGGTGGCTCTTTCTGTTTACGTTGTTGTAGCGCTCGTACAGCTCCAGCTTCAATTAAATGAAGATCAGCAACGCCTGGACGAAATGAACGAACGCTTGGAAGAACAGAGCAACATTAACGCTATGCTGGAAGATAAGCTGAAGAACACCGACGAGCATCTCGAACAGCAAGCACGTAAACAAGGTTTGGCTAAACCGGGTGAGACCATTTTGGTCGAAATCCCGAGCGAATGATTTTCTAAGCAGTAGGGGGAACTCCGCAACATGGTTTTGGAAGTTGGCGCGTGTGTCGAGGGCAAGGTCACCGGCATCACAAAGTTCGGCGCATTTGTCGAACTGGAAGGCGGCAAAACGGGTATGGTGCACATTTCCGAAGTGGCACCTACGTATGTCAAGGAAATTCGGGATCACGTCACCGAGGGGCAGCAGGTTAAAGTCAAGATCCTCAGCATTGGTGAGGATGGCAAGATCAGCCTGTCAATCAAAAAGGCAATGGATCCGCCGCCGCGCACCAATCGCGGTCCGGCACCTCGTCGCACCTCTCCCGGTCGTCCCGGTGGTTTCGAATGGCAGGCAACTCGCCCCGCTGAGAGCACCAACTTTGAAGAAATGATGTCACGTTTTAAGCAGACCAGCGATGAAAAAATGTCGGATCTTAAGCGCTCGTTGGATGGAAAGCACGGCGGCTTTACCCGCAAGCGTTCCTAAGCGGCTGCAAGTTTCGTGAAAACGGCCGTTGCCCGTGGGCAACGGCATTTTTTATTTAAAGTATTAATGGGGGAAGTATGGAACGATTAACCTACAGCGCACCGTGCCTGTTTGGCATTGAAGGAATTCTGGGCGACGAGCTTCGCCGCATGGGTGCCGAGGACGTAACACCGCAAAACGGAAAAGTGGTTTTTTCCGGCAGTGAGGAACTGCTGGTGCGGGCCAATATCAGCAGCCGTTATGCGGAGCGTATTCAAGTGCAGCTCGGTACGTTTCGAGCCACCTCGTTTGAAGATCTGTTCCAAGGTGTTCGTGCGCTGCCGTGGGAGCGGTTTATTGCTAAAAAAGATGCCTTTCCGGTGAAAGGCTGGTCGTTGAATTCCGCGTTACACAGTATTCCGGATTGTCAGTCTATTGTGAAAAAAGCCATCGTGGAACGGCTGAAAGCCAAGTACGGTATTGGGTGGTTTGAAGAGACCGCCGCTACGGTTCAGGTGCAGTTTACGATTTTGAAAGATGAAGTAACACTACTGATTGACACCAGCGGAGTCGGTTTGCACAAACGCGGTTATCGGCGTAATGCCGGCGGTGCACCGCTAAAGGAAACGTTGGCAGCCGCCATTGTGGACGTAACACGGGCGCGCTTGGCGGAGCAAGTAATCGACCCATGCTGCGGTTCGGGAACACTGCTGATCGAAGCGGCCATGGCGGCTCGGCGTATGGCACCGGGTGCTCATCGTCGCTTTGCGGCAATGCAGTGGGGTTGGTTGCCGGAGGAGTTGTGGAAGCAAGAACGTGAGCACGCCGCCGAACAGGTGTTGTACGATCGTTCTTTCGCAGCACTTGGCGGAGATATTGATCCCGAGGTGTTGCCGATCGCTACAGATAACGCGATCAAGGCCGGTGTTGGTGGCCAGGTAAAAGTGGAACAGCGCGATCTGCGCACGTTCCGCCCCGATGGCGAGAGTGGCGTGGTATTGTGCAATCCACCGTACGGTGAACGCTTGTTAGATGTGGAAACAGCGCGCAAGCTGTATCGAACCATGGGGGAAGTGTTTGTTCCCAAAAAAGGATGGAGCTATGCGATCATCAGCCCTGACGAAACCTTTGAAACACAGTTTGGTCGTAAGGCAGATAAACGGCGCAAGTTGTATAACGGAATGTTAAAATGTCAGCTGTATATATATTATCGCTGATGGAGGGGAAACGGCAATGAAACACATTTTCATTTTAAACCCTGCAGCCGGAAAGCACCGAGCAGCCTTAGAGGTGCAGCCAAAGGCGGAAGCGTTTTTTGAGTCGCACCCCATGGAGCATGCCTTTTTTATCACCTCGCATCCCGGTGAAGCCACCGAGATCGCCCGACGCGAATGTGCACGGGGCGAAACACGCGTGTATGCCTGTGGCGGTGACGGCACAGTGCTGGAGGTGCTCAACGGCATCGGGGAGCACTCACACGCGGAACTTGCGTGTGTTCCGTGTGGTTCGGGCAACGATTTCTTGCGTTTTTTACCGAACGAGGAATTGTTCCACGATCCCGCCGCGCTGATTTGCGGTGAAGCCCGTCCGGTGGATATTATCCGCTGTGACGATCACCTATCGCTGAATATGTGCTCCATGGGTATGGATGCCAACGTGGCCGACCGTATGGTGCGATATAAGCATCTGCCGTTGGTTTCGGGTTCAATGGCGTACAATCTGGCGGTTGCTCGCACGTTTTTCGGTAAGCTGGGGCAAAAGCTGCATATTATTATGGAAACCGAGCAAGGGCACGTGGAGCGCGAAGGCAATTATTTGTTTGCCTTGGCGGCTAACGGCCAATACTACGGTGGCGGCTATCATGGGTCGCCGTTGTCGCAGCCTGACGATGGTGTGCTGGATTTTATTTTGATAAAGGATCTCAACCATTTTAACGTGCTGCGCTTTTTGGGAATGTATAAAAACGGCAAGCATCTTGATCTGCCGTGCTGTGAGATGTTTCGCGGTACACAGATGCGCGTGCAGGCCGAAACACCGGCAGTGGTAACGGCCGACGGGGAATGCTTTAGCACGACTGACGTGTCGTTTTCACTGCTTCCGGGTGCGGTTTCCTTTGTGTATCCCACGGAAATGTTAAAAAATTGTGAAAAATCCGAATTTTCCCAAATAGGGACTTGATTTTTTTCTGAAAATAGATACAATAGTGTTAGCACTCAAACGGATAGAGTGCTAACATTATCAATACATACTCGTAAGGAGGATAAAATTATGACGATCAAACCGTTGGCTGACCGTGTTGTTATTAAGATGGTCGAGGCCGAGGAAACTACGAAGAGCGGTATCATTCTTGCCGGTACTGCCAAAGAGAAGCCGCAGGTGGCAGAGGTTATTGCCGTTGGCCCCGGCGGAAACGTGGAAGGCAAAGAGGTAACGATGTACGTCAAATGCGGTGATAAGGTCATCACCAGCAAGTATTCCGGCACCGAAGTAAAAATGGATGGCGAGGAATACACCATCGTGCGTCAGAACGATATTTTGGCTATTGTGGAATAATGGCCGTATTAGGGAGGAAATGAGTTATGGCTAAGGAAATTCTGTTTGGCGAAGAAGCCCGCAAGGCTTTGCAGTCGGGTGTTGACCAGCTGGCCAATACCGTAAAGATCACGCTGGGGCCCCGCGGCCGCAACGTGGTGCTGGATAAGAAATACGGCGCTCCGCTGATCACCAACGACGGTGTGACCATTGCGAAAGAGATCGAGCTGGACAATGCGTTTGAGAACATGGGTGCTCAACTGGTGAAAGAGGTTTCCACCAAGACGAACGACGTTGCCGGTGACGGTACCACCACCGCTACGCTGTTGGCACAGGCACTCATTCGCGAGGGCATGAAGAACGTGGCTGCCGGTGCTAACCCTATGGGCGTTAAGCGCGGTATTCAGAAGGCTGTGGATGCCGTTGTTGCCGAGGTGGCAAAGAACTCCAAGAAGGTAAACGGTTCCGAGGATATTGCCAGTGCGGCTACCATCTCGGCGGGCGATGCCCTGATTGGTAAGCTGATCGCTGAGGCCATGGAAAAGGTATCGGCCGACGGCGTTATCACGGTGGAAGAGTCCAAGACTGCCGAAACCTACACCGAAGTGGTTGAGGGTATGCAGTTCGATCGTGGCTACATTACCCCGTACATGGTAACCGATACTGATAAGATGGAAGCGGTTATCGACGATGCCTATTTGCTGATCACCGACAAGAAGATCTCAAACATTCAGGATATTCTGCCGCTGCTGGAGCAGATTCTGCAGGCCGGCAAGAAGCTGGTGATCATTGCCGAGGATATCGAGGGCGAGGCGCTGTCCACGCTGATCGTGAACAAGCTGCGCGGCACCTTTACCTGTGTTGCTGTGAAGGCTCCCGGCTTTGGCGATCGCCGTAAGGAAATGCTGCAGGATATTGCGATCCTCACCGGTGGTCAGGTTATTTCCGAAGAGGTTGGCTTGGATCTTAAGGATACCAGCATCATGATGCTGGGTCGCGCACGTCAGGTGAAGGTGCAGAAGGAAACCACCATCATTGTTGACGGCGCCGGCGATGCCGAGCAGATTAAAGCTCGCGTTGGCCAGATCCGTTCGCAGATCGAAGTCAGCACCTCCGATTTCGACCGTGAGAAGCTGCAAGAGCGCTTGGCGAAGCTCGCCGGCGGTGTTGCCGTTATCAAGGTTGGTGCGGCTACCGAGATTGAAATGAAGGAAAAGAAGCTGCGTATTGAAGATGCTCTGGCTGCTACCAAGGCCGCTGTGGAAGAGGGCTTGGTTGCCGGTGGCGGCGTGGCGCTTATCAACGCTTCCGGTGTGTTGTTGCCGTTGCTCGAGGAAACCGAGGGTGACGAGAAGACCGGTGTGAAGATCGTGCTGAAGGCCATTGAGGAGCCGGTGCGCCAGATCGCGCTGAACTCCGGCTTGGAGGGCAGTGTGATCATTGATAAGATCCGCACCGAAAACAAACTGAACTTTGGCTTCGATTTTGCGAACGAGAAGTACGTGGATATGTTTGCTGCCGGTATTGTGGACCCTGCCAAGGTTACCCGCTCGGCGCTGCAGAACGCGGCTTCCGTGGCTGCCATGGTGCTCACCACCGAATCGCTGGTGGCGGATAAGAAAGAGCCGCTGCCGCCTGCTCCTGCCGCTCCCGCCGGTATGGACGGTATGTATTAATTTTTATACCAATAATAAAGGGCTGTTGCGTATGCAACAGCCCTTTTGCTGCGTTATTTTAAGCGAAACGAAAAAATCGTGTGGAGTGTGTGTGTTACTTTACCGTGACCTTGCTCTCAGTGCTTTTTTGCGGAAAACGGTTGCTTTTTTGTGTGGTGAGTAGTATACTATAACAAATACTTTATAGAGGGTGTTGTGACTATGAAAAAATGGACAAGTTTGTTGCTCGCAGTAGTGCTACTGGTGGGCATGCTACCGCTGGGTTCGTTCGGTTTTACGGCTAACGCAGCGGTTGTGGTGGTTGACACCATTTCGGAAGGCCAAACTTGGCATAAGAGTTGGACAGCTGCTGACGTTTGCCAAACGGTGGCGTTGGATGTTACCAAGTCGGACTTTTATCAGTTTACAGCTACCGACCATAAGCAAACCGGTTGGATCGGTATCGTGCTTTTTGATGTAACCTACGGAACCGGCGAAGATGCCGAATTTGTAGACAGTTATTTTACGAGAGAAGTGGGTTCGTTTGTGTCGGATAGCTTCTGGCTGGACCGTGACTGTAAGTACGAGATCGAGTGCTATTATTTTGATATGAATACCGTGCCGATCGCTGCCGATATGTCGATTGTGTTTAATAAATCGACCGTGCAGCTGCCTGCAATTCCTACCTGCGACGTGACTGCGAGTAACCTGCGTGTGCAGTTTACCGAGGAGGATAATGAGCAGTGGCTGCAATATACTCCTGCCAGTACGGGTGACTATCGTTTAGATTTTGAAGATCTACATGCGTATGTTAGTGTATATGATACGGTGGCTCAAGAATATGTTTATTATGATTTTGACACCGAGTATTACGATGACGATTGGAATGATTGGTACACGAGAGATTGTGCCGTATTTTCGCTGGTGGGTGGCAGAAAATATTACGTACATATCCAAGATTATAGCAGTTCTTCCAGCCGTCTTTCTATGGGCAAGATGCCGAGAACATTGAAAACTATCACCATCGATAAGCCTTTGTATAGCAGTTTTTCACCGTTTGATAATATCGATGATACGTGTTTCAGTTATAAACTGACATATACGGATAACACCTCGGTAACCTCGTGGTTGATTGGGGATATCGAGTATTGTGGATACCGTGCGCCCTATGTATATTACAACGGTGAAAAAGTTGATTTTTACGATTACGAGTATGAGTATTGGTACTGGTATCCCGTAGCGGGCACTCAACCGGTAGTTTGCGGGTATAACGGATTTGAAACGACAGCTTATGTGACGATCACGGCGTTTACCGATTGGCTGATCGATATGGATGCCAGTCCGGTTGGTGAAAATGATCATTGTGCTCTTGATTACGAAACCGAGGATATTGATATTGGTTGGTGGCGCGTTAAAGTGGCCAACAGCGGTATGTATGGTATTTGGCGCTACAACGACGATGACTTTGGCACCAACTTACAGCATTATTCGATTGAAATTTTAGATGAAAATAACCGCATTGTGGAATATGACTCCGATTTGTCGGCGTGGCCGTTGGTTGCCGGCAAGGAATATGCTTTGCGCTTTGAGTACCAATTCAAGAGTGACTATACGTGGAATGAACTTGAATTTTGGTTCCAGAAGGAAGCAGAGATCATCGGTCGCTGGGTATCGGACGGCGGTAAATGGTATTACTACGAAGGCGGCATGATGGTAAAAAATGCGTGGCGATTGGTTGACGGCAAGTGGTATTTCTTGAACGCCGACGGTAGTATGGCCGCTAACACGTGGAAAAAAGATAGCATCGGCTGGGTATTCCTCGGCAAAGACGGCGCGATGCTTACCAACGCCTGGTGCACCGACAGCCAAGGCTGGTGCTACGTGGGTGCCAACGGTTATGCCGTAACCAACTGCTGGAAGCGTGACAGCATCGGCTGGATCTGGCTGAACGCGAACGGCAGCATGACCAAGAACGCTTGGGTGAAAGACGGCGGTAAGTGGTATTTCCTGAACGCTAACGGCTATATGGTAGCTAACGCGTGGAAAAAGGATAGCAAGGGTTGGGTCTACCTCGGTTCAAGCGGTGCTATGATGACCAACGCCTGGGTGCGTGACAGCGTGGGTTGGTGCTACGTAGGCGCTGACGGTTACGCTGTGACCAACTGCTGGAAGCGCGACTCGGTGGGCTGGTGCTACTTAAACGGCAACGGCAGCATGACCAAGTCGCAATGGTTG
>JAFVSK010000036.1 GCA_017503785.1 Clostridia bacterium | reverse complement strand
GATTTGTGAAGAATGCGGCGAAATCTGCATCGACTGCGCGTACAGCTTTTGTGAAAACTGCAATACCTGTTCCGAATGTAACGGTGACACCGTCTGCGAAACCTGCTACAACACCTGCGCGCTGTGCGAAGCCAATCCGCAGTGCAAAGAGTGCCTCACATGTGAAAACTGCGTGCTGCTTTGCACCGGATGCGGCGAAGTCTGCATGGAATGCGCGGCGGACGGCTGGTGCACCGGATGCGACACCTGCGCGGACTGCAACGGCGGCACTGCATGCCTCGACTGCGGCAACAGCTGCCTGGAATGTGAAACGATCGAGCAATGCGCCGACTGCTACCTCTGCGCCAACTGCACAACAGTCTGCACGGGGTGCGGCGACGTGTGCATAGACTGCGCGGCGGACGGCTGGTGCACCGGATGCGACACCTGCGCAGACTGTAACGGCGGCACTGCCTGCCCCGACTGCGGCGAAACCTGCGCAAGCTGCGGCAATGAGGATCAATGCGGGGGCTGCTATAACTGCGCGGCATGCGCGGATATCTGCATAAACTGCGGCGATTTCTGCTCGATGTGCGACCTTGATTACAATGAAGAAACGCACATGTGCGGCAACTGCGACGTGCATGACGTGGACGCCGCGGCTGTAATCGGCAAAATAAACGCCATCGGCACGGTGGAACTCACCCCCGAGAGCAAGGCAAAGATCGACGCCGCTGCGGCCGCCTTTAAATCACTTTCCGACGAACAGCAAGCTCTTGTGGGCAATTTCAACACGCTCAGAGCGGCTCAGGCAGAATACAAACAGCTCAAAAACCAGGAGGATAAGCGCAAGGCGAATCTCGTCACCGCCGGCATCAATAACCTTGGCACGATCAGCTTTAGCAGCGAAAGCAATAAAAAAATAGCGATTGCGAAAAAGATGTACGCTTCTCTGACTGCCGACCAAAAAGCGCTTGTGACCAATTACGACGTGCTTGAAGCGGCTATTGCGAGATACGACGAACTTAAACAGGAAGCCTACGATCAAGCCGCCGCGGACGATGTGATCGGCAGAATTAGCGCCATCGGTACGGTCACTTATTCGGACGCGAGCGCTCTGAAAATCAGCAGAGCGAGAAATGACTATAACGTGCTGACCAATACGCAAAAAGCGCTTGTGACCAATTACTCCGTACTCACAGCAGCCGAGGCAAAATATGCGCAGTTGCAGGCTGCTGCCAATCAGACAGCCGCTGATAAAGCCGCCGTAGAGAACGCGGTGCAGAAAATCAACGCCATCGGCAAGGTCGAATACACAAGCGATTGCAAAGTGAAAATAGACGAAGCAAGAAATACCTATAACGCGCTGACCGCCACGCAGAAAGCTCTTGTTACCAATTACGCCGTGCTCACGGAAGCAGAAGCAAAATACGCGGAGATGGAAGCTTTACACGAAGCGATTGACGCGATCAACGCCATCGGCGCGGTCGGCTTTACCACCGAGTGCAAAGCGAAGATCGATGCGGCGAGAAACGCCTATAACGCTCTGTCCGATGCGCAAAAAGCACAGATAACCAATTACAAAACGCTGACTGCCGCCGAAGCGGAATACGCGAAATTGAAAGCAGCTGCCGATCTTGCCGCTGCTGATCAGGCTGCCGCAGACGCGGTGATCGCCAAGATCGGCGCAATCGGTACGGTTGATAACACCGACGCGAGCAAGGCGAAAATCGACGTGGCGAGAAATGCGTATAACGCCCTTTCCTACAAACAAAAATCGCTTGTAACTAACTTTAATCTGCTTACGGCGGCTGAAACAAAATATGCCCAAATGAAAAAGTCAGTGGAGGACAAAGCCGCCGCAGATTCAGCGAGCGCGAAAATCAGCGCGATCGGAACGGTTGAATATTCTGCCGAAAGCAAAAAGAAGATCAACGACGCAGCCGTTGCTTACAACGCTTTGACTGCAGAGCAAAAAGCTCTTGTCGACAATCACGCAACTCTTGCGGCAGCCCAGGCAAAATACGACGAACTGAAAGCTGCGGCTG
>JAFVSK010000035.1 GCA_017503785.1 Clostridia bacterium | reverse complement strand
GTCGCGTCTGTGTCAAAATTTGACACTGCGGTATATTCGGAGTAGAAGCCGTTCATTACCGTGCGGGTTGCCGAATGCCCGATGGAGTTCGCCACGCTCAAGCAAGTTTCGTCTATGAAGTTCTGGTCGATTTGGTCTTTTACGAAAGCAAGACAAATGCGGCCGTCCGCCTCCCGCTTGATTGGCGGAATGTTTCTCGATGTACCGAAGCGCCGCGAGTGCGTGATGCGAAGTGCGCACGCTCCAGCCGTGGAGCCGCAGTCCTTCTGTAAATATTTGTAAACGTACCCGAAGCCGCCTCCCTGTTTCACTCGCCGAATGTCCACGATGGGGCCGAACCCGCAGTGCTCGGCAAGAGTCGACAGCCTGCGCTGTGGTACATAGCAATTCAGGAGCACGTGCAAATGCGGCCTGCCCTTGTCGTGCCCGAACTCCAGCACCCAGAAGAATTTCGTCATGTGGTATCTTCTGTTCAGTTCGAGGCGAAGTCTGTTCCATGCCGTTTTCAGCGTTTTCAGGTGCCCTGCAAGGCTTCTTTTGCCTTTGGTAGTGAAAGTAGCAAACCGGACGGTTTCGCCCTCCAGACCCGCCTTTACGCGCGTTCCAAGCATTATGGACTTGCGCTTGCCGCATTCCGGGCAATTCCAGGAGCCACAGGGGATCCGTACGCCTTTGATTTTGATTGAAGTCCCATGGGGGCATGCAGTGTAGGCGGTGCCTACTGTAAACTTACACACGATATTTGGCCTTTGTTGAATTATTCTATAAATATACGAGTTAAGGCTCGGGGGGCAAGATGCCGAGTCGCTGGCCATCTATTCCGCCCGAGCCAAAACCCAGGGATTGAGCACTAGGAAATCGTGATGAACGCCTGAATGCTCGGCGAAAGCGCCTGAACCACGCCGTTGGAGTCGAGGTAGGCGTAGAACGCGCCAACGCTCACCTTGTCGGACGCAGACCAGCCGTACTCGCTCGGGGCGTCGAGAACCGTGTCAGCGGTGCCGGAGCCGTTTTCGGTCTTCGCTGCCACGAGAGCCTGACCCTTCGTGTCGTTCCAGGCTACGGCCACACACGTGATGGTGGTACCAGCGGGAACGGTGAAGGCAGTGTCCGCAAGAGACACCAGCGGGTAAGCTCCGCCGTTATCATTCAGCAACGCCTTGCAAGCCTGGCCGTTACCGAAGGCGAACGCCAGTGCAGAGGTCAAGGCATTGTCCGTGCCGTTGAACTTCTTGATGTTTTCCTTCACGAACCAGTTGTACCCGCTCATGTTCTTCAAGAACTTGTCGAGGTACGGCTTGAAGACATCGCCCGAATAGTTGCGGGCGCACTTCACGACGGCAGACATCAGGCCACGCTGGGCCTGCTGCAGTGCGGTGTTCGGGTTGGAAGGTTTCACGAGTTCGCGAAGGTAGTTCTGGCCCTTCCAAGTTGCGCCGACGACGCCAGCGACCTTTCCAGAAACCTTCGACAGAATACCGGCTTTAATCTTGGCCATGGTATACTCCTTGTTTGTTGTTTGACATAGGTTAATATAGCAAATTCTCGAACAAACGAATGTAAAATTTTATTTACAAGATGTTTAAGCCGGTGTCCAGATGCCCCCAAAGAGACCAAGGGCCCGGAAAGACGGGTGGCCCTTCGCAAGTTCGTTGAACTTGCTCGAAAGAGAGAAAGCCAAGTTTGTGAAGTAGTCTCTGTCCCAGCGCGGGAACATCGACACAGAACAGTCCAGCACTCCACAAAAGAACTTCTGCTCCCAGGGGTTGAACTCGGGCACAGGGAACAGAACGAACTCGGAGTAGTACTGCATGGCGTAGAAATTTTTCCCGCTGTGCGCACACCATGTACCGATGCCCACACCGTCGCCTTCCTTGCCTGTGAGTTTCTGCAACAGGTCAGGCGAGATTTCCGCCATCGTCGCCTTGTGTACCGTGTAGGCCGCCCCGGAGCGTTCGCGGGTCGTCGTTTTCGAAAACCAGTCCGTGCCCAACCAGTCGCGGACCAGTTGGTCGCTTTTCATCTGCATGGCTTTCGCCGAAAAGTCTTCAAGTAGCGCTTTATGCATTTTGTGCCTCGTTGAATGCCGCCAGCATTTCATCGACAAGCGACTGCTTGCGGCTTGGTGTGTTTTTCAGTTTCTGACATTTTCTGTCACGTTGCGCCTCGGGCGTATTGGCGTAGTAGGTGGTGGAGCGGGCGGACTTGTGGCCGATGGCTTCGCCAGCGGCCTTAAGTCCTACCGCTCCCTCCATCTCCTGCACAAGCCGATAGCGCCCTTGGTGCGTGACGGTGCGGTTCGTGTGTGCGGGTTCCTGCACCGCTAGGCCGCAGTAGATGACCTGGCGCCAGACTTCACGATATTGCACCTCAAACAGGTTTCGCGTCGGGCACTTCGTGCGGAACGTGTCGGCGACCTGGGCCTGAAGTCCGGTGTCAATCATTCGGGCAGAAGATCCCTTCGAGCCTGCCACGACTGCGTGGCCGTTCGCAAGTATGTTGCGGCCCTTTGTCCGCAGTACCTCGGAAATCCTGCAAGCATTTCCCACCGCGACCGCGGCGGCCCACAAGCAGACCCAGGCGTGCGGTATGGTTATGTTCTTTTTCTCTAACACTGGGCCCCACGCCGGAACGAGTTTCTTTATGAGTTCTAAATAGAACTTTGAAGACTTCACTGCCAGTATGTGCGGAGCGGGTACGGCCCGCTTTATGTTTTGTATTCCCATTTTTACGACTCCTTGATGTTTCACGTGAAACGTTAGTTTAAGAAAGGCGGGGCCCCCGCTGGTGTGTATGCAGTCGGGAGCCCCTATTCAACAGGGCTTCCGTCTTTTTATGGGTAGCCTTGGTTCTTTGGGTACTTTAAATATAGATAATTTGTCCGCAAAAGTCAAGTAAATTTTTCGCAACATTTGTGGGGCGCGCGTGGAGTTTACCCGGCTCATGCGCGCGGAGCCCAACCCCGAGAATTTCCGCCGGGGGACGCGTCACTATTTGTCGCGTTCGCTGGTCCCACCTACCGCCACCAGGAATGCCCGCCCCCGGCCCGAAGGGCGGGGGAGGCGGGCGCAGTTTAATGACAGAATTTGACAGTTTAATTTGTGCGTAAGAATGCGGCGGGTGCGTTAGCACGCGCACGTCTCCAGCGATAAACCTTGCCGGGCCGAAGGCGCGGCCACCTGCGAAGGCGGTTCCAGCACGCCGAGTGAATGCGGGCCGTGGAGCGCGGGCGAAGGTTCCCCGAGGCCTTTGGCCGAGGGGCACCGAACCCGCCGGAACGGCCTGCATGAACCGGAGCCCCGACTGCGCAAAACGCCACATTATGTAAAGGCCGTGAGGCCGTACTAGGCGCAAGCCTAGTTTACATAATGTGTGTTTTGGGTCAGGCGGGGGCGGCGTGTGCAAATCAGTCCAAGACCTTCGACAAACGTACGATGACCGACACCGCGACAGGGCCCCCGAAGGGGAGCGCGGGGGCGGGCAGAGATACCAGAAATAGCCTTCGGAGCGAAGCGACGTACCGCCCCAGGTAGGCGAAGCCGTAGAGCGAAGCGGCCTGGGGTGCCGTTCCATATAACCTAACAAATCCCGAACAAAGTAATTTTAGAAGGGCACGGTATCCAAAAGCCCCAGGCGCTCCAGCTGCGCGGCCACGTGTCGGGGAGCCGAAGAGAAGTCTTGCCACCCGCCAGCAAGAAGAAGTTCCTTCGGAGTGATGATTTTCGAGTGCACCCACTGCAAGAGTTCGCGCGTCGCGTCTGTGTCAAAATTTGACACTGCGGTATATTCGGAGTAGAAGCCGTTCATTACCGTGCGGGTTGCCGAATGCCCGATGGAGTTCGCCACGCTCAAGCAAGTTTCGTCTATGAAGTTCTGGTCGATTTGGTCTTTT
>JAFVSK010000011.1 GCA_017503785.1 Clostridia bacterium | reverse complement strand
GCCGGATTCTTCATCCGTGTAAATTAACGGGTAGTTAATTCTGTTCTTTGCATTGTTTAATTTTCAAGGTCCCTCTGCCGCCCGTTTTCGGACAGCTTTGCTATCATACCACCCCTATCCCCTTTTGTCAACACCTTTTTTAAGTTTTTTTGTAATTTTTTCGAAAAACTTCCGCATTATAAGGAGAAAGGTGCAACGTATTTTTCATTACTTGGGCTGCCCCCAGCTGCGCCTCCCAATTTTCGCTTGGCAACGGCATTTCCACCGCAGCGTCGCGACAGTTGACAACACACAAAAGCGAGGCATCACCGTCTTGCCGTTCAAAGGCAACCACACCGTCGGGAGCCGACACCGGAACAAACGCCCCCTCGGCCAGCACCGAGCAAACCGACCGCAAGGATCCCAACTTTTCAAACCACGCGATCAAGTCCTCGTTCTGTGCATCCCACGGATAGCAACCGCGGTTAAACGGATCACGATACCCTTCCATGCCGGTTTCGTCACCGTAATAAATGCACGGCACGCCCGGCAAGCAATATTGTAACACCGCTGCGGCACGCAGCATCTTTTCACCACGCTCACGCTGCTCCGGCGTGAGCGTTTGCTCTGCTTGCCAATTGCGACCGCGACCGTGTGACGGCTCTCCCGCCAGCAAGGTGATCGCCCGCTCGGTATCGTGCGTACCGAGAGAATTCATCAGCAAGCGCGTAACCTGCGGCGGATAGTTTTCCACCACTGTGCACACACGCTCGAAAAACCGTGCGGTATTTCCGTCGCGCAATACGTCCAGTATCGCCTCGCGGAACGGATAATTCATCACACTGTCCAGCTGACGACCCAAAAGATACCGCCGCCGATGACCATAGCTTTGTTTGTTGCTGGCGTCCTCCCACACCTCGCCGAGCACCAGCGCTTCGGGGTCGGTGGTTTTCACCCGCTGACGCAGTGCTTCCAAAAACGTATCGGGCAATTCATCGGCAACGTCCAAACGCCAACCCGATGCCCCGGCACGCAGCCATTTGGCCACGATACCATTGTCACCGTTTATATAGGATATAAATGAATCGTTCAGCTCCTCCACTTCGGGTAACGTGGGAAATCCCCACCAGCCAGCATACCGGTTGGGCCACTGTGAAAACCGATACCACCCCGCATACGGCGATTCCAGCGATTGATAGGCACCAACCGACTCGTACCGCCCGTTCCGATTAAAGTAAATGCTGTCGGCTCCTGTGTGACTGAACACACCATCCAACATCAATCGGATCCCGCACGCCTTGGCCTCGTCTGCCAACTCACGCAAGTCCTCTTCTGTACCCAGCATAGGATCGATGCGGCTGTAATCCGCCGTGTCATAGCGGTGGTTGGAATGTGATTCAAAAATCGGATTCAGATACAAGCATGTTACACCCAACCGCTTCAAGTACGGCAACTTTTCACAGATCCCGCGCAGATCGCCGCCGAAGAAATCGTTGTTGCGAACCACGCCCGCTGCATCCGGCCGCCAATGTGGTTGCTCACCCCACGTTTCACGGATCACACGGTCGCTCGGAACGTCTGGTTTGTTCTCCCCTGACTTAGCAAACCGATCGGGAAAGATCTGATACATTACGCCGCCTGCCAACCAATCCGGCGTAGTGAAGCCTTTTTCGTAGCAGGTAAGCTGCCACAGCCGCCCCATTTCATTTGACACCTCCGCCGTGCCGTCGGGTCGGCAGGTAAGATACTCTCTGCCGCGCTCGCTGTCGGCAGCAAAGCCGTACCAATAAAGTCCCGCCTTGTCCGGTGTGTAATGACATTCCCACCATTCACGGTCGTCGCCCTCCATGCCGGCCCAGAACATACCGTCCCATTGTGTTAAGCCGCCGTCTTCGCAGCGCAGCAAATATATGGCATGGCAATGCCACTCACGCGGCAGGCACACCCGAAA
Source organism: Clostridia bacterium (assembly GCA_017503785.1). Classification (GTDB taxonomy): domain Bacteria; phylum Bacillota; class Clostridia; order Oscillospirales; family Acutalibacteraceae; genus RGIG3009. Next base: position 91,862 of record JAFVSK010000011.1, on the reverse strand, counting down.
CAGCACGGCTGTTTCTTCTGCTACCGCGCCGAACGGCTTACGATATTGAATGTCACGGGAATTGAACAAGGGCCTCACACTCAGCGCTCCTTATATAATGTATAATATATAGTATTATGCCATATTTTCACGTTTAGCACAAGAGGGCAAAAAAAGTGGTTGTAACCTGCTCTTTTTTTCGGTATAATGAAAAAAGGAAGCGAAAGGAGAACGCTATGAAGATCTTATGTGTTTGCACCGGTAATATTTGCCGCAGCCCCATGCTGACCTACTTACTGCGCGATGCTTTGGCCAAAGAAGGCATCGACTGCGAAGTCAGTGGCGCCGGCACCGGCACGGTTGATGGTGCACCCCCTTCACCGAACGCTATTACCGTTATGAAAGAATTGAATATAAACATTGCCGATCACACGTCCCGTCAGCTTACCCTACCGATCGCGGATGATACCGACGTATTTGTGGCCCTGTCGGTGGAGCACGGTGTTACGCTGGCCTTCCAATACGGTGTCGATCCGGAACATATTTTGGTTCCCGGTTCGGGTATTCCCGACCCCTTCGGACACGATCTCGCCACCTATCGTGCCTGCCGCGATCAGTTGGTCGAGGCATTGCCGCAGCTGGTTGCCGACATCAAGGCGTTGTTATGAGTAAGCTGCAAATCGTTCCCATGAGCGAGGCTCATCTTTCCGCCTTGGCCGAACTGGAAGTGCTGTGCTTTGCCGATCCGTGGAGCGAAGCCGCTCTGCGGGAAGAATTGTCCAACCCCTGCGCCCACTTTCTTGTGGCACTGTATGACGGTAACGTGGCAGGCTACCTGGGTTGCCACCATATCGGCGACGAGGGTTTTGTTACTAACATAGCCGTGTTTCCCACCTACCGCCGCGCAGGCATCGGCCGTGCGTTGGTGCAGGCCGCTTTAAACGAGCCCCTATCACGCTTGGCGTTGGAGGTGCGCGCTTCCAACGAGCCCGCCATTGCGCTCTACCGCTCACTCGGATTTGTGGAAGACGGCCGCCGCCCACGATTTTACGCGCACCCCACCGAGGATGCGCTCTTGTACAGTTATTATCGGAGTTGATAACCTATGAACATTCTGGCTTTGGAATCCTCCTGCGACGAAACGGCCGCCGCCGTTGTGCAGGACGGTCGCAAGGTTCTATCCAATATCATTGCCTCACAGGCTGATGAACACCGCTTATACGGCGGTGTCGTTCCCGAAATCGCCAGCCGCCGCCATGCGGAAGCCATCAGCGGTGTCACGCGGCAGGCACTGGAGGAGGCCGGCGTAACCTTAAACGAGATCGACGCCGTAGCCGTCACCTATGCCCCGGGATTGATCGGCGCGTTGCTGGTGGGTGTAAACTTTGCCAAGGGCCTCTCCCAAGCCGCCGGATTGCCGCTGGTGCCGGTGCATCATTTGCGCTCCCATATTGCTGCCAATTATCTTGTGCACCCCGAACTGAAGCCGCCGTTCTTATGCTTGGTGGTATCGGGCGGTCACACCCATATTGTACGCGTGGAAGATTACACCCGCTTCACCGTAATCGGTCGCACCCGCGACGATGCTGCCGGCGAATGCTTCGACAAAGCGGCCCGCGCCATGGGCATGCCGTATCCCGGCGGCGTGCATTTGGACAAGATCGCTCAAAACGGCGATCCCACCGCTTTTAAGCTTCCCCGCCCGCATGTGGAGGGATCTCCTTTTGATTTCAGCTTCTCCGGGCTGAAAACCGCCGTCATCAATCTGCTGCACAAGGCCGAACAGCGCGGCGAAACGCTGCCCATTCCCGATTTGTGCGCCTCCTTTCAGTATACGGTGTGCGATATTCTGTGCACACACACACTGGCAGCTGCCGAGCAAACGGGTGATAAAACCATCGTACTGGCAGGCGGCGTATCTGCCAACTCGGGACTGCGCTCGCGTATGGAGCGCGAATGTGCTGCACGCGGTTTGTCCTTATACGTACCCCCGTTGGCACTTTGCGGCGACAACGCCGCCATGGTGGGGGCACAGGGCTATTACGAATACGTATCCGGCCATGTTGCCGGCCCCGACCTTAACGCCTGTGCCACACTGCCGATCGAGTGATTACGCATCTTTTTCTTCTCATCCATGCATATTCAAGGGCCTCTTTGGTAAAAGGGGCCTTTTCTTTATACTTTTAAAGAAATATTCATATTTCTGTCTTGCAAAAGATGAAAATTGTGGGTATAATGCTATTAAGGGAAAATTGAAGTTTTTTATTTCACCCGCTGAAAGGAGAGCTTGTTATGAAAAACGCTTTGACCACCAATCCTTCGGTCCTGAAATGGATCCAGGAGAAGGTCGAACTCACCCAGCCCGATCAAATCATGTGGATCGACGGCTCGGAGGAGCAGCTCGAACAGTTGCGCGCCGAAGGCTGCAGCACCGGTGAGCTGACCAAATTGAATGAGGAAAAACTGCCCGGCTGCTACCTGCACCTGTCGGCACTGAACGACGTTGCCCGCGTTGAGGGCCGCACGTTCATCTGCTCCGAAAAAGAAGAAGATGCCGGCCCCACCAACCATTGGATGGCTCCCGCCGAGGCATACGATCTGCTGTACAACATCGCCCGTGGCGCTTACAAGGGCCGCACGATGTATATCATCCCCTACTCGATGGGCCCTGTCGGTTCTCCGTTTGCCAAGTACGGCATCGAGCTGACCGACTCCATCTACGTGGTTATCAGCATGGCCATCATGACCCGTATGGGCAAGCAGGTGTACGAGGCGCTGGGCGATTCCAACGACTGGATCCGCGGCCTGCACTGCAAGTGCGATATCGACGAAGAGAAGCGCTATATCTGCCACTTCCCGCAGGATAACACCATCATTTCCGTAAACTCCGGTTACGGCGGAAACGTGCTGCTGGGCAAGAAGTGCTTCGCACTGCGCATTGCCTCCAACCTGGGCCGTAAAGAGGGCTGGATGGCTGAGCACATGCTCATCCTCGGCCTGGAAGATCCCGAAGGCAAGACTACGTACGTGGCTGCGGCGTTCCCGTCGGCTTGCGGCAAGACCAACCTGGCCATGCTCATTCCGCCGGAGCTGTACCGTGAAAAGGGCTACAAGGTATGGTGCGTGGGCGATGATATCGCCTGGATGCGTGTGGGTGAAGACGGCCGCCTGTGGGCCTGCAACCCCGAAAACGGTTTCTTCGGCGTGGCTCCCGGCACCAACATGAAATCCAACCCCAACGCTCTTATCTCCACCCAGAAGAACACCATCTTCACCAACGTTGTTCTCAACCTGGACGATAACACCGTGTGGTGGGAGAGCATGGATAAGAACCCGCCCAAGAACGCCAACAACTGGAAGGGCGAAAAGTGGGATTGCACCGATGGCTCCAAGGGTGCTCATCCGAACTCCCGCTTCACCGCTCCCGCGGAGAACTGCCCCTGCATTTCTTCCGAGTTTGACTCCCCTGCCGGTGTGCCGATCTCGGCCATCATCTTCGGCGGCCGTCGCGCCAAGACTGCTCCGCTGGTGTACCAGTCTCGCGATTGGGATCATGGTGTATTCGTAGGCTCCATCATGGCTTCCGAAACCACCGCTGCTGCTACCGGTGCCGTGGGCGTTGTGCGCCGCGACCCGATGGCTATGCTGCCGTTCTGCGGCTACCACATGGGCGACTACTGGGCTCACTGGATCGAAATGGGCAAGAAGCTTGGCGACAAGGCTCCCAAGATCTTCAACGTCAACTGGTTCCGCACCGACGACGAAGGCCATTTCCTGTGGCCCGGCTTCGGCGACAACCTGCGTGTGCTCGACTGGATCGTGAAGCGCTGCGAAGGCACTGCCGATGCTCAAACCACCGCGATCGGTTACGTCCCCTATGCTGAGGACATCAACATCGACGGTCTGGACGATTTCGATCTGGCCACGCTCAAGTCTATCCTCGAGGTCGACAAGGAGCTGTGGAGCGCCGAGATCGCCGGTATCGAAGAGTTCTATGCTAAGTTTGGCGACAAGCTGCCTGCCAAGCTGGTGGAAGAGCTGGATACCCTGAAAAACAACCTGAAATAATCCAAAAGCCCGATGCAAAATGCATCGGGCTTTTCCTTTGCAAAAAACCGCTGTATCGTATGATACAGCGGTTTTTATCAGCGGTTTTCTTCGATGTACGCAACGACCTCGCCGACCGTGCGCAGCTTTTCGATCTTTTCATCGGGAATTTCCACGTCAAACTCATCTTCCAAGGACATCAGCATATCGACAACATCCAGCGAATCGGCACCCAGATCCTCCTGGATATTTGTTTCAGGGGTAATAGAATCTTCTGCCACGTCAAACTGATTACTCAAGATCATCTTCAACTTTTCAAGAACCACAAATCTCATCCTTCCATAAAACTCTCGGTCGCGGCACACGCCGTATACCTACTATAAAAATAGTATTCAAAAACAGGGCGTTTGTCAATAGTTTTTTATGCAATCCCCAAAGAAACTTTTACTCGCCAAGATCGCCGATCGCCGCAAATAATTCGCGCACGCGGTCCAGCTGACCGGACAAATACAAGTACCCAAACAACGCCTCTAAGCCGGTGGCCTTATGATACGCCCCACCCGAGCGCGTGGTGTGCGCGTTGCGTCCGCGCTTGTACACCGCTTCTTCCTGCTCGGTAAGTAAGGGATAGATCTTATCCAACGCCGCGGCCTGCGCTTCGGCGCGCACCTGCTGTACAGCCAAGCGGTGCTGTTCCTTGTTGGGACGCCCCGCCATGCTCACCAGCCGTTCGCGCACCATCAGCTCGTATACGCCGTCACCCACAAACGCCAGATTCAGCGGACTCACGGTATGAAGATCCACCTCCATAGGACACAATCGTTCCATATCCGCCCTCCGTTAGTTCACAAAATCAAATTCCAAATCGTAAATGCTCACGGTGTCGCCTTCCTGCACACCTGCCTCGCGCAAGCGATCGATCACGCCGCTCGATTGAAGCACGCGTTCAAAGTACGACAGTCCATCCGGCTCTTGCAGATCCACCATTTGCAGTAGCTTGAGCAGCCACTCACCCTCCACAAAGAACACACCGTCGTGCTTTTCAATGCGCACCGTGTTGCCTTTAAGCGTTTCTTCGTCCATCAGCGCCACCGGCTCGGCCTCAAACGCGCGAATGGGAGGCAGCTCTGCCAACAATGCGGCGCACCGCTGCACCAACGCATCGGTACCGTGGGCGATCGCTGCCATCAGCGGAAAATATTCTAAACCGCGCTTTTGCATTTCGGCTTCAAAGGCCGCCAGCTGTTCATCGGTTGCCAGGTCGCATTTGTTACCGGCCACCAGCATCGGACGCTTGGCAAGCTCGGCATCAAAGCGCTCCAGCTCGCGGGAAATGGTGTCCAAATCTTCAATCGGATCGCGGCCTTCGCTGCCCGACACGTCAACCACGTGCACCAGCAACCGGCAACGCTCAACGTGGCGTAAAAACTCATGACCCAAGCCCACACCTTCGCTGGCGCCCTCAATAATACCGGGAATATCCGCCATCACAAACGAGGCTCCCTGTGCCACACGCACCACACCCAGCACCGGCGTGATGGTGGTGAAATGGTAGTTGGCAATTTCGGGCTTCGCTTCGCTCACCACCGATACCAGCGTGGATTTGCCCACGTTGGGATAGCCAACCAAGCCAACGTCGGCCAGCAGCTTCAGCTCCAGGCGAATGCGATGCTCCTCGCCCGGTGTGCCGGGCTTGGCAAATCGCGGAACCTGGCGGGTAGCCGTGGCAAAATGCGAATTGCCCCAGCCGCCGCGCCCACCTTTGGCAGCAACGAACGGCTCATCTCCCGACATATCGGCCATTAAGCGGCCGGTCTCATCGTCGTACAGCAGGGTGCCGCGGGGCACGGGAATAATGATATCCTCGCCCTTTTTGCCGTTACAGCGGTTGGTTTTACCCTGACCGCCGGTTTCGGCAGTAAACTTGCGTTTGTAGCGGAAATCCGACAGGGTGTTGCTCCCATCCTGCGCCACAAACACAACGTTACCGCCGCGCCCGCCGTCGCCGCCGTCGGGGCCGCCGGCTGCCACAAACTTTTCGCGGTGAAACGCAACCGCGCCGTTGCCGCCGTTGCCCGCTTTAATATGAATGATCGCCTTATCAATAAACATAGCTTTTGTTCCTTTATATTACGTTTACTACCTTTATTATACACAAACGCAGAAAAAATGGTAGACTTTTTGAAAAAATCTCAAAAAACAAATGAAAAGCGCCTTGCCGAAGACCGACAAGGCGCTTGCTCTGTGCAGTTTTAGGGATTACTGCTCGGTCACATAGACGCTGACGCGCTTGCGATCCTTACCCATGCGCTCAAAGCGAACCGTACCGCTGGCTTTTGCGTACAGCGTATCGTCGCTGCCGATGCCTACGTTCTGGCCCGGATGGATGTGGGTGCCGCGCTGGCGCACCAGAATATTGCCCGCGAGAACGAACTGACCGTCAGCGCGCTTGGCGCCCAGACGCTTGGACTCGGAATCACGGCCGTTTTTGGTGGAGCCCATACCCTTTTTATGAGCAAAGAGCTGGATGTTGATTTTCAGCATGTTGTTACACCTCCGTTAGTTGTAGCTGGATATACGTGGAATATTGGGCACATAGCCCTTCCAGATGGAGCTGCAGGCCTTTCAGCGGAATCTGCGCCGCCTCTTCCTCGCCGGAAGAAACCACCACAGATAAGCGCCCCTCGTTTTCCTGTACCTTGGCGCGGCAGCCGCACACTTCCGTGAGCGTGTTTGCCGTGAGATACGCTGCCGAGGATACCGCAGCACACACGATGTCGCGTCCCTGCTCGGCATAGCCGGCGTGGCCTTGAATTTCAAAGCCGCACAAGCGATCGTTGCGAGCTAGGATAGTTGCGCGAATCATTCCTCAGCGGCTGCTTCCGCCTTGGGAGCTCGGGGAGCACGAGCGTGGATGCCTTCGATCTGCACCTTGGTGTAGGGCTGACGATGACCCATGGCACGCTTGCTGCCCTTCTTGGGACGATAGGTGAACACGGTGATCTTCTTGGACTTGCCGTTCTTCAGCACGTGAGCGTCCACATAAGCACCCTTCAGATACGGAGCGCCGAGCTTGAGCTCTTTGTCGTTATGCAGAGCAACGACCTTGTCCAATACGATACTGCTGTCTTCAGCGGCATCCAGCTTCTCAATGAACAGAACATCGCCGTTCTGAACCTTGTACTGCTTACCGCCGGTTTCAATAATGGCGTACATAGTAGTACCTGCCTTTTCTTAAGACTCGCTGCGCTCGGGCGGAAAACTCGCTTATGGTGTTTTATCGCACGACAAAACACCGCCCGGAACAAGCGGCATCGCCCATTGTAGCATACTTTTTTTACGCTGTCAACACCTTTTTTAAAATACCAGCTGATACAGCGGGCAAAGTAAAATAGGGAAAAAGACCGCCGGAACAAAATTGGCTACTTTGATATCCGTTACCTTCAACAAATTCAGTGCCAGCCCAATAATGAGCAGCGACCCCACACAATTCATTTCGGCAATAACACTATCGGCCAAATACGGGGCTACCACCTGTGCCAGCAGCGTAATGCTTCCTTGATATACAAACACCGTAAATACCGACAGCATCACACCGGCGCCCAGCGTGGCTCCAAACACCACCGAGGAGATCAAGTCCAGCAGCGATTTTAAATACAGCATTTCGTGGTTCCCCTGCAAACCGCTTTGCAGCGACCCGACGATCGCCATGGTTCCCACGCAAAACAGCAGGCTGGCGCTCACAAAGCCCTGCGCCAAGCGGCCGCTGCCACTCTCACCCTTGCTAAAGCGCGCTTCCACGCGGTCGCCCAGCCGTTTCAAACGCGCATCCAAATCCAGCAACGTGCCCACAACGGCACCCAGCACGACGGACAAGATCGCTACCAACGTGTTTTCGCCGGCTAAACAACCGTCAATGCCGATATAGAGCACGCAAAAACCGACACCGGTCATCAGCGCCCCCGTCAACTTCTCCGGAACACCCTTGTTCAGCAGTAAGCCAATAGCACCACCTACCAAAACGGCGATCACGTTAACGATCGTTCCCCATAAGCCTTCCATTGTTTTCACCCGAACTTTTAAAAATATATTTCCCTCATCCGCAAAATGTGGTACAATACCTATTGCACACCTACACGATAGGAGGAATTTTGCGTGGGTCATACCCGTTCACGCCGCCGCATTCACTTTTTGGACGAGCTTCGCGGTTTTTGCGTTATCCTAATGGTATTTTATCACGCTTTTTATACTGTTGGTTATATGTTTGGGCTATCCTTTGCCCAAACACTCTTTGATTTCTTTTCACCGGCTGAACCGTTTTTTGCGGGATTGTTTATCTTCCTCTGCGGTTTAAGCTGCAATCTGTCCCATAACAACGTAAAACGCGGTGCGTTATTGCTGGCCGTTGCCGTCGCGCTGTCACTGGTGTTGTGGCTTGGCGTACAAGGTGGATTGTTGCACCGCAGCTCGCTCATTTGGTTTGGCGTGCTGCATTGTTTGGCCGTTTGCATTTTACTGTATGCCCTGCTCTATCCCACCATCCGCTTTGTTCCCGCATGGCTGGGAGTTCTCCTTTGCGCAGTGTTATTCCTGTGCACCTACCACGTTTCTCCGAGCGAAGGCGGCTACGTGGGCATTTCCGGTCTTTTTCGGTTGCCCTTGCCGGTAACGGAACTCAATCATCCGCTGCTATACCCCTTGGGACTGTGCCCTGTGAGTATCGCCGGCGATTATTTTCCGTTGCTGCCGTGGTTTTTCTGCTTCCTCACCGGCAGCTACGTGGGTGTGTGGCACGGCAGCTTTCCGAAATGGATGTACCGCTGCCACTCGCGCGTGTTTGCCCGCCTTGGCCGTTGGTCGTTATGGATCTATTTAGCTCATCAGCCGGTAATCTTTGGCCTTTGTTATTTAATTACCTTTATTATAAAAGCCTTTCCATAACCAATAAGGAAAGCGGGTGCCGTGCGGCACCCGCTTTTTTGCGTTAAAGGCGACGTGCCAACCCGCTTTTTTCCATAGCCAACGCCAGCAGTAATCCGCCGATCGTGCAGGCCACAAGCTGCCCTGCTCCAACAACGGTCATATACACCCAAAAGCGCATGCCGCCATAAACAAAGTAGAGCTCAGCGCCCACAACCAACGCGTTGATCACCACCGGCGGGATCGTCGCGGCCAGCGGCAGTTGTTTTACGCGAACCGATCGCAGCAAAAAGGAAAACCAAGCCGCCAAGCCCGTGGCCGCCGTTCCAAACAGCAGATCCCATCCGCCTGCGGGATTGGCACCGGTGGACAAGCCGATCAAATTCGACAAAAAACACCCCACCGCCAATCCGGGCATGGCTGCCGGTGTGTATACCGGCAGCACCGTTAAGGCTTCGGATAAACGGCATTGCACCGGGCCGAAAGCGACCGGCTGCAGCAACACCGTGGCTGCAACGTACAAAGCGGCGATCACGCCGCTTTGTGCTAAGTATAGTAACGTTTTTTGCTGTTTCAAGGGAAGCGCCTCCATAGTTTTGATTTCTGCGAACAGCTCGCAGGGTCAGGATGGTTTCGAACTGACCTTATTTTGTTTCACGTGAAACTTACGGCTTGATAACCTCTAATCCACCGAGATACGGACGCAGCACTTCGGGAATCGTAACCGAACCGTCCTCGTTCTGATACTGCTCCACCAACGCCGGAATAACGCGGCTGGTAGCCAAGCCCGAAGCATTCAGCGTGTGCGCCAGCTGCAGCTTGCCGTTTTCGTCACGGTACTTCACGTTACCGCGGCGCGCCTGATAGTCGCGGCCGTTGGATGCCGAGCTGACTTCCTTGTAAATACCCATGCTGGGAATCCACACTTCAATGTCAGAGGTGCGCGCCATAGAGAACGAGCAGTCACCTGCCGCCAGTTTGCACAAACGATAGTGCAGGCCCAGTTTCTGTACCAAGCGCTCTGCCTTGCCCACCAATTCGGCAAACGCCTCGTCGGAGCCTTCGGCCGTGGTGTACTGCACCATTTCCACCTTGTTAAACTGGTGACCGCGGATCATGCCGCGCTCTTCCGAGCGATAGCTGCCCGCCTCACGGCGATAGCAGGGCGTGTAAGCAATGTACTTGCGCGGCAACTCTTCACGCGGGATGATCTCGTCGCGGTGCATGTTCACCAGTGCCGTTTCAGCAGTGGGAAGCATGAACTTACGGTCGGAGCTGGTGGGATTCTGGATCCAATACACCTCATCCTCAAATTTCGGGAACTGACCGGCCACGTAGCCGCACTCGTAACCCAGCATGTGCGGCGGCAAAATCAGCTCGTAGCCGTCTTTAATATGCTCATCAATGAAGAAATTGAGAATTGCCCACTCCAAACGGGCGCCCCAGCCACGATACACCCAGCAGCCGTTACCCGCCAGCTTGGCACCACGCTCGTAGTCGATCAATCCCAGGCTTTCACACAGCTCCACGTGATTGCGGAGCGGGAACGAGAACTGCGGCTGCTCACCGAAATAGTGTACCGGCTCGTTATTTTCCTTGCCGCCCTCTTTCAAGTCGGGGTCCGGCAGATTGGGAATGCACAGGAGCAGCGATTTCTGCTTTTCTTCCAGCTCACCGATGGTTACGTCGGCTTCCTTGATCTTGGCCGACAGCTCCTTCATTTCTGCCATAATGGCCGAAACGTCGCCGCCTTCCTTTTTGATCTGCGGAATTTTCTTGGAAGCAGCGTTCTGTTCCGCCTTCAGCGCATCGTTTTGGCCGGACAGCTGACGGCGCTGCGCGTCAATTTCCAAAATTTCATCAATCACGCTATCCAAGTCCATTTCGCGTTTGCGAACGGCTGCTTTCACAAAATCCGGATCCGTGCGTACTAATTTAATGTCTACCATGGTTATTTCCCCCTATTATTCCTGCGGCACCAGCAGATTGGCAAGCGCCTTTAAATCGTCTTTTGAATAAAATTCGAGCTGCAGTGCACCGTGTTCGCCCTTATCAATTACGCGAACCTTGCGACCCAGCTGCTCGGTGAGCACCAGCTCAACCTCATCATACAAGCTGTCACGGCGGCGTACCATACGTTCCGGGCGCGACGATCGTGAGGCCTTGGCCATTTTTTCAAGCGCCCGCACCGACAAATCGTTTTTAATGGCTGCTTGAGCGGCCTCCATTTGTGCCGTGGGCGTTTCAAACGATAACAGCGTGCGCGCATGGCCGGCCGACAGCTGCCCTCCGCGCACCATTTCGGCAATCGGCTCGGGCAAATTCAGCAATCGCAGTGCATTGGCCACTGCCGGGCGGGATTTTCCCACCGCGCGGGCGGCATCCTCTTGCGTCATGCCGTATTGCTCCATCAACGTGCGATAACCCAACGCTTCTTCCATGGGATTCAAGTCCTGCCGTTGCAGGTTTTCAATCAACGCCAGCTCGGCCGCCTCGCGGTCGGACAGCTCGCGAATCACCACCGGCACCTCGGTGAGCCCCGCCATGCGGGAAGCACGCCAACGGCGTTCGCCCGCTACCAGCTGGTAACCTCCGCCGGGAAGCGGTCGCACCAACAGAGGCTGCAACACACCGTGCTCGGCAATAGACGCCGAAAGATCGGCTAACGCCGCTTCATCGAATTGCTTACGCGGCTGATCACGGTTGGGTTCTATCTCGGAAATACGCAGAGAAACGGTTTTCCCCTGCTCTTCCACGGCATTCTCGGCAAACAGCGCATCTAAACCGCGGCCAAGCCCGCCTTTTTTTGCTGCCATGCAGCCACCTCCTTATCTTCCGCTTATCAATTCCTGTGCCAGCTTATCGTAAGCCAAAGCACCTTTGGAATGTTTATCGTAATAATTAATGGGTTTCCCGTAACTGGGGGCCTCCGACAACCGCACGCTGCGCGGAATCGGCGTGGCAAACACCTTACGCGGGAAAAACCGCTTTACTTCGGCCACCACCTGCTGTGTCAGATTTAAGCGACCGTCAAACATGGTAAGCAACACGCCCTCCAACTCCAGTTGGGCGTTATACAGGCGTTTTACCTGCCGTACCGTCGCCATCAATTGGGACAAGCCCTCCAACGCGTAATACTCGCATTGGATCGGCACCAACAGGGTATCTGCCGCACACAAGGCGTTCAACGTAAGCAAGCCAAGCGACGGCGGGCAATCAATAAACAAATAGTCGTATTGATCGCGCAGCGCTGCCAGCACCGCCTTCAACCGACTTTCGCGGCGATTAAGCTCCACCAGCTCGATCTCGGCACCGGCCAGCTGCATACTCGACGGCAGCACGTCCACGTTGGTAAACGGTGTTTTCTGCACCGCTGCCGCAGGCTCAGCCTTGCCAATGAGCAATTCGTACACCGAAACCGCATTTGAGCGCTTATCCACGCCCACACCACTGGTGGCGTTTCCTTGCGGGTCCAGATCGACCAGCAAGCAGCGTTTTCCGGCAGCACCCACCGCCGAGGTTAAATTCACGGTGGTTGTGGTTTTCCCCACACCGCCTTTTTGATTTACAACGGCAATGATCTTGCCCATACTGTCACCTCTTTTCAAGCCTGCTGTTATCATATCACACTTTTCTGCCGCTGAAAAGGGGATTTTTAAAAAACATTTGTGTATTTTTGGAAATGTTTCATGTGAAACATTGAAATTTGACAAAAATCGACGTTTCACAAATTTTTAAATTTCCCGCTCCCCTTTTCTTTACTTTGGCCGTTCTATGTGGTATAGTATATAACATAAAACAGCGGAAGGCGGATAGGCTATGAACGAAGCGGAATTTCAAGCATTAGAGCAGTCGTGTAAGGCGTGCCGTGCTTGCGGTCTTTGTCAAACGCGCCACAACGTGGTGTTCGGCACCGGCAACCCCAAGGCCGAGGTGTTATTCATTGGCGAGGGCCCCGGAGAAAACGAAGACAAGCAAGGGTTGCCCTTTGTGGGGCGTGGCGGTCAGCTGCTGGATACCATGCTGGAAGCGGTGGGACTTTCACGCAAGCACAACATTTATATTGCCAACATGGTGAAGTGCCGTCCTCCGCAAAACCGCGATCCGCTGCCCGAGGAGCAGGATGCCTGCGCTCATTGGCTGGCCGATCAGATCGCCTACATTCGCCCGAAGATCATCGTGTGTTTAGGGCGTGTAGCCGCCTTTCGTATGATCTCGCCCGATTTCAAGGTAACGCGCCAGCATGGCCAATTCTTTGAAAAAGATGGCATCTTGTACATGGGCATGTTCCATCCCGCTGCGATTTTGCGTAATCCCAACCAAAAACCCGAAGCCTTTGCCGATTTTGTGACCCTGCGTGACAAGATTTTAGAAATTTGCCCCAATACTGAACTTGTTTTTGAAGATTAGTGCTATAAGGAGTTGCCGTTATGACCGCCACTCGTCGTATTTTTTGTGTTTTGCTGGCTGTTTGCCTACTGTTTTCGCTGACCCTGCCTGTCAGCGCTGCCGACAAACTGTTATATGAATTCCCCGCCACAGAGGAGGAAACCATCACCGCACCCTCGGCAATGATGCTGTATATCGGTATGCAACCGGAGCAGGACGTGGTGCTGTATGAAAAAGAGGCCGATGCCCGCTATCAGCCCGGTTCGCTGATGCGTGTGGCCATGCTCGGCTATGCCATGAAGCTCGTTAAAGAAAAAAACATCGATCTTCGCACCGCCACCGCCTCCTATTCGTTGGAGCTTTTTAACCACTACGTTGCCGGCACGGGCCTGCACGTGGCACTGATGAATTTCGGAGAAACCTGGTCGTTATACGATCTGCTGACCGTGTGCTCCATTCAAACCGCGGCCGATTGCGCGGTTACGCTGGCACAAGCATTAGCCGGTTCGCCCGAGGCCTTTGTGGACGGCATGAATGCCCTCGCTCAGGAACTGGGCTGTACAAATTCTCATTTTACGAATGTGATCGGGCTTAATGAAGAAGGACAGTATATGTCTGCCCGCGACGTGGTTACCTTTACACGCTACGCCATGCAATACGACGAGATCGCAACCATGCTGAAGCTGCGCGACTGGACGGTTCAACCCGTTTCGGGCGGCAACCGTCGCAGCTGGCCCACCAGTAACGATATGCTTCGCCCGTCCTGCGACGTGTTTTACACCTACGCCGTCGGCGGCCGCACGGGCGGCACCTTAACCGAAACCAGCTTGGTGGAATACGGCAGCCTCGATGGGTACGATTATATGGCCGTCGTCATGGGGGCGCAGCGCAAGGATAAGGACGGCAACCTCACCAACACCGCCTACAAGGAAGCGCGCTTGTTGATCCGTTGGGGGCTGATCGGCTTTGATTATACCACGCTGCTGCGCAAAGACGAGCCCGTGGGCCGCGTGCCGGTGGCTGCTTGCCACGGAAAGCGGCATCTGTCGCTGGTGCCGGCAACCGACGTGAACACCGTGCTCATCAAAGATACCGATCTTAACAAGCTCACCCGCACCGTCACGTATACACAGGAAAGCTATCGTGCTCCCCTTGAAAAGGGCACCGTGCTGGGCACGGTTACGTTGTATCTCGACGGAAAAGAGATCACTTCCGCTGAGCTTGTCGCCGCAGAAACTGCACAGTACAGCTTCTTCCGAGCACTGTGGGAAGGCATCTGTCGCGTGGTATTTTCCGGATGGATGCTGGCGTTTGTCATTCTTGTTGTTTTATTGGTGGGCGCCTACGCGTGGCTCACCATCCGCTACAATCGTCGGCAAAAACACAGAAAACGAAAATAACCTCGTATATTAAAAACGCGGTTGCTCCTTACGGTGCAACCGCGTTTTCATTTTTCATCTCTAAGTATTCTTCCAGTACCACACCCAGCGAATTGATTTCGCGGGCGGTGTTGATGCCAACAAAGCGCCAATGCCACGCTTCGTACATAATTCCGGTCACGTTGGTTTTTTCGGCGGGATAGCGCAGGATAAAGCCGTAATCCTCAGCGTGCTCCTGCATCCAACGGAAAGCCGGTGTGTTGGCAAAATTCGATGAGGCCGCATTAAAATCAATTGCCAAGCCGGATTGATGCTCACTCGTGCCCGGGCGGGCTACCGCCTGTGCTGCCTTGGCTTCGGCTTGCTCCTTAGGGGTGCCGGCGTCGATCACGCGCTGAACTTTGTTATTAAACAAATATTTCTGCGTGTTATACGACCGATACGGCGACCGCACGTACAACGTAACGCCATCGGCCTTGGCGGCCTCGATCATGGAGATCACGTACGGATAAACGCCCTTGTCGATTTGGTTCAAGCTGCCGTTGAGGTACTTCTTTTCAATAGAAACCAGATCGGCCGTGTTATCAAAATCCGACGGCAGCGGATTCTCGGCGTTTACCAACAACAGCCGCGTGTACGTGGGATCCAGTTCTTCCTGCTTTAACACGGGTGCCTGCGTGGGCGCGGCGGCGTTGGTTTTTTGCGTGGTCACGGTGGTGGTCGTGGTGGTTGTCGCAGTAGTCGTAGTTGTCGTGACCGTGGTGGTTGTGGTAGTCACCGTCGTAGACGGTGTGGGCGTTTTGCTGCCGCAGCAACACAAAAGCAGGCAAAGCGCCGCCGCCAGCATGGCTGCTATTCCTCGTTTCAGCATACACCGCACCTCCGTTTTTAAAAAACTATTGTTATCATAGCACGGTGCTCGACAAAATTCAACAAAAACCGAACAGTTGTGGAAAAAACGGTAAATTTTTCCGGATAAAGTTTGTGTTTTTTTTATCAAGCACTTGAAATACAGCGGTAAAAAGAGTAAAATAAAATACGTATGGGGTTTCTTTCCGCCCCAAAAGTATGAAAGGGGAATTCGTATGAATCTCTTGAACAAAAAAACCGTAGAAGATCTGAAAGTACAGGGTAAGCGCGTGCTGGTCCGTTGCGATTTCAACGTGCCGCTGAAGAACGGCGTTATCACCGATGAAAACCGCATCGTTGCCGCTCTGCCCACCATCCAGTATTTGCTCGATCAGGATGCAAAGGTCATTCTCTGCTCTCACCTGGGCAAGCCGAAGGGCGAGCCGAAGCCCGAGCTGTCGCTGGCTCCCGTAGCGGTGCGCTTGGCTGAGAAGCTGGGCCGTCCCGTGGTGTTTGCTGCCGACGATACCGTTGTGGGCGAAAATGCCAAGAAGGCTGTTGCCGAAATGAAAGACGGCGACGTGGTGCTGCTGCAGAACACCCGTTATCGTGCCGAGGAAACCAAGAACGGCGAGGCGTTTTCTCGCGAACTGGCTTCGCTGGCCGATCTGTTTGTTAACGATGCGTTCGGTGCTGCTCACCGTGCACACTGCTCCACCGTGGGTGTGGCTTCCTACGTGGAAGAGTCGGCCAACGGTTATCTGATGGCCAAGGAGATCAAGTTCCTGGGCAACGCCGTGGAGGATCCGGTTCGTCCGTTCGTTACCATTTTGGGCGGTGCCAAGGTTGCCGATAAGCTGAACGTTATCGAAAACCTGCTCAACAAGGCCGACACGCTCATCATCGGCGGTGGCATGGCCTACACCTTCCTGGCTGCCAAGGGCTACACCGTGGGTACCTCGCTGCTGGATAGCGAAAAGATCGACTATTGCCGCGAGATGCTCGCCCGCGCCGAAGCCAAGGGCGTGAAGCTGCTGCTCCCCATCGACTGCAAGATCGCTAAGGAGTTCCCCAACCCGATCGACGGCCCCATCGACGTAGAGGTCGTTGCGGCAAACGAGATCCCGGCCGACAAGATGGGCTTGGATATCGGCCCCAAGACGGCCGAGCTGTTTGCTACCGAAGTAAAGAACGCCAAAACGGTGGTGTGGAACGGCCCGATGGGCGTGTTCGAGAACCCCACCCTGGCCGAGGGCACCATTGCGGTTGCCAAGGCATTGGCTGAAACCGATGCTACCACCATCATTGGCGGCGGCGACTCGGCAGCAGCTGTTAACACGCTGGGCTTTGGCGATAAGATGAGCCACATTTCCACCGGCGGCGGTGCTTCTCTGGAATTTCTGGAGGGCAAGGAGCTTCCCGGTATTGTGGCCATGAGCGATAAATAAGGAGTTGTTTAAAATGGGTAAATACGTTATTGCCGGTAACTGGAAAATGAACAAGACCCCCGCCGAGGCTACCGAGCTGATCGAGGCTATCAAGCCCTTGGTCGCCGATGCCGCGTGCGACGTGGTCGTGGGTGTTCCGTTTGTGGATATCCCGGCTGCACTGGAAGCCGTTAAGGGCAGCAAGATCGGCGTAGCCGCTCAGAACTGCCACTGGGAGAAGTCGGGTGCTTACACCGGCGAGATCTCGGCCGAAATGCTGAAGGCCATGGGCGTTGGTTACGTCATTCTGGGTCACAGCGAGCGCCGTCAGTACTTCGGTGAAACCGACGTTACGGTGCAAAAGCGCGTTCGTGCTGCGCTGGATGCCGGCCTGACCGTGATCCTGTGCGTGGGCGAATATCTGGAGCAGCGTGAGCAGGGCGTGACCGGTGAGGTCGTTGCCATGCAGACCAAGATCGCACTGGGCGGCGTTTCCGAAGAGGAACTCGGCCGCATCATCATCGCCTACGAGCCCGTGTGGGCCATCGGCACCGGCCGCACCGCCACTGCCGAGCAGGCTAACGAGGTTTGCGCACTCATCCGCGGTGTTGCCAAGGACCTGTACTCCGAGGCCGCTGCTGCCGCTCTCACCATTCAGTACGGTGGTTCGATGAACGCCGGCAATGCTGCTGAGCTGCTGGCAAAGCCCGACGTTGACGGTGGTCTTATCGGCGGTGCTTCGCTGAAGCCGGCCGACTTTGCCACCATTGTTGCTGCCGCAAAATAATTCGTAAATGCTTAAAACGAGCGCAGGATCCCCGGATCTTGCGCCCGTTTCGTGTAGAAAGGACGATCTGCTATGAAAAAACCGTTGGCTCTCATCATTATGGATGGCTTCGGCTTAAATGAAACCACCGAGGGCAACGCCATTCACGCTGCGGAAACGCCGAACCTCACCCGCTTGTTTGCCGAAAACCCGTTCACCGCTATCGGCGCTTCGGGCATGGACGTGGGCCTGCCCGACGGCCAAATGGGTAACAGCGAGGTTGGCCACACCAACATTGGCGCCGGCCGCGTGGTATATCAGGAGCTCACCCGCATTACCAAGTCCATTCAAGACGGCGATTTTCTGAAAAACGAAGCGCTGTGTGCTGCGATGGACAATGCCAAAAGCAAGGCTCTGCATCTGATCGGTCTGTTGTCCGACGGCGGCGTGCACAGCCACCTCACTCACCTGTTCGGCCTGCTGGATATGGCCAAGGCCGCTGGCGTTTCCAAGGTGTTCGTGCATTGCCTCATGGACGGCCGCGACGTGCCTCCCACCTCGGGTAAGGATTTTGTGGCTACGCTGCAGGCAAAGCTGGATGAGCTGGGCGTTGGCAGCATTGCCACGGTGATGGGCCGCTACTACGCCATGGACCGCGATAACCGCTGGGACCGCGTGGAAAAAGCCTATGCCGCCATGGTGTACGGCGAGGGTGAGGAAAACGCCGATGCCGTAGCCGCCATGGCCGCTTCGTATGAGGCAGGGGTTACCGATGAATTCGTGGTGCCCACCGTGTGCGATGCCAACGGCAAGATCGCCGCAGGCGACAGCGTGGTGTTCTTTAACTTCCGTCCCGACCGTGCGCGTGAGATCACCCGCACGTTTGTGGATCCCGATTTTAGTGGCTTTGAACGCAAAAACGGCTTTTTCCCGCTCACCTATGTGTGCATGACGCAGTACGACGCTACGATGCCCAACGTGCAGGTGGCCTTTAAGCCGCAATCACTGAACAACACGCTGGGCGAGTATTTGGGCAAAAAGGATATGACTCAGCTGCGCATTGCCGAAACCGAAAAGTACGCTCACGTCACGTTCTTCTTCAACGGCGGTGTCGAGCGCGAATTTCCCGGTGAAGATCGTGTGCTCATCAACTCGCCCAAGGTTGCCACCTACGACCTGCAGCCCGAAATGAGCGCCTATCCGGTGTGCGATGCCGTTTGCGAGCGTATTCGTTCGGGCAAGTACGACGTGATCATTCTCAACTACGCCAACTGCGATATGGTGGGCCACACCGGCGTGTTCGATGCCGCAAAGGCTGCTGTGGAAGCGGTAGACACCTGCGTTGGCAAAACGGTGGAAGCCGTTTTGGAAATGGGCGGCGTGGCACTCATCACAGCCGACCACGGCAATGCCGACCGCATGGCCGAGGACGACGGCTCGCCGTTCACCGCGCACACCACCAATCCCGTGCCGTTCTGTGTGATCGGTCACGATTGCACGCTGCGTGAGGGCGGCCGTTTGTGCGACATTGCCCCCACCATGCTCGAGATCTTAAACCTCGAGCAGCCTGCCGAAATGGATGGCACCAGCCTGATCGCCAAATAAATTTACAAAGAAAAAAGCGACCGAAACTCGGTCGCTTTTTTCTTTGTTATTTTCCCACACAGAACCGTGCGAAGATACCGTTTACCACGGCTTCGGTTGCTCGCTCACCGGTTAATTCCAGCAGGGCGGCAAGCGCACCGTCAACACTCACGGCCACCGCATCCTGCGACAAGCCGGCCCGAACGGCTTCCACAGCCTCCTGCAAGGCCTCCCTCGCTCGCACCACACAATCGCGTTGACGCTCCGAGGCCAACACCGGTTCGGCTTCGTCTAACCGATGCAACCCCGTCACACGCGTAATTGCCTCGATCAACTCGTCTTTGCCGCTGCCGTTCGCCGCTTCCATGCATACGGTATGTTGAAATTTGTCGATAATATACTCTTTGTTAACTTTTGCCGACAGATCTTGCTTGTTTAAAATAGCAATCGTCGTATCCTTCGGCAAGGAGTCTATCAACGCCTTGTCATCGCTTGACAATTCACGCGAGCTATCAAACACCGCCAAAATAAGCGCGGCACTTTCCAGTCGCTTACGTGAGCGCTCCACACCAATGGCTTCCACTTGGTCTTCCGTATCACGAATACCCGCCGTGTCGGACAAGCGCAACGTCAGCTCACCCACTCGCACGGATTCCTCCACCACATCGCGCGTGGTACCGGCCACGTCGGTAACAATGCTGCGGTCACACCCTGCCAGACAGTTCATCAGCGTTGATTTTCCCACGTTGGGGCTGCCCACAATAACGGTATCGACACCTGCACGCAAAATTCGCCCGGCATCGTACGACTCCAACAAGCGTGACAGCGTTGCCACAGCATTTTCCAAACCATTCTCCAGCACCAACGGGTCCAGTTCGGGAATATCGTCGTCGGGATAATCCACAAAAGCGGCAATTTGAGCCTGCCAGTCGATAAGCTGCTCCTTAACAGGCTGCAACGCCTGAAACACCGCCCCCTCACGAGTGGCCAGCGCTGTTTTGGCAGCCAAGCGACCCTCGGCACCAATGAGATCCATCACCGCCTCGGCGCGGGTAAGATCCATTTTCCCATTTAAAAAGGCGCGTCGGGTAAATTCGCCTGCGGCAGCCGGTGCAGCACCCACTGCAAACAGGGCTCGCAACGTGCGCTGCAGCAAATACACGCCACCATGGCAGGAAAATTCCACCACGTCCTCACCGGTGTAGCTGTGCGGCGCGCGGAATACCGTGGCCACGCACTCGTCAATGACACCTTCGGCATCGGCCACGTGTCCGTAGGCTGCTTGATAACCGGCCAAGGCGGTTAAAGCACGCGCTTGGTTTACCGGCGAAAACACCTGTGCGGCCAATTCAACGGCGCCGTCGCCCGAAACACGAATAACCCCTAAACCGGCAGGAGAGATCGGTGTCGAAATTGCTGCAATCACCTTCGACATACCGATCCCTCCTTTAGTTTTGTTAGTTATTCTTCGGCGGGAGCTTCCTCGGCAGGAGCCTCCCCTTCTGCAATTTCTTCCGGTTCCTCATGCGGCGTCTGCACCAACGATACAATGTAGTCGCCCTCTTCGCGGAACTTCATCACCGTAACGCCCTTCGACGGACGACGGCACTGGCGGATCTCGCTCACCGGCGTGCGGATGATGATACCGCCGGCCGAGATTATAATCACGTCTTCCTCCATCGACACCATACGCACTGCGGCAACCTTGCCGTAGTCCTCGGTGTGATAGTTGGTAAGACCCTTACCGCCACGCGACTGCACGCGGTAATCCGACAGCTCGCTCAAGCGGCCAAAGCCGGTCTCGGTAACGGTGAGCCACAGCTTTTCGGGCTCGCACACCGCCATACCGATAACCTCGTCGCCCTCGGTCAGCGTAATGGCCTTCACGCCGCGCGCCGTTCTGCCCACCACGCGGGCATCGTTTTCATCAAAGCAGATCGCCATACCGTTGCGAGTAGCCACCAGCAACTTCTGATAGCCGTCGGTCAGCTGTACCCATGCCAACTCGTCGCCCTCGTCGAGGTCAACGGCAATGAGGCCGCTCTTACGCGCGTTGGAATACGCATCCAATCGGGTACGCTTGATAATACCCTTGCGGGTGATCATGCACAAATACTGATCCTCGCTGAACTCCGAAACGCGAATCATGGCGCTTACCTTTTCGTCGCCTGTCAGCGGGAGCAGGTTCACAATGTTCATACCGCGCGAGGTACGTGAGCCTTCCGGCACCTCGTAGCACTTTAAGCGGTACACGCGCCCTGCCGTGGTGAAGAACATCACCATATCGTGGCTGGAGCACAGGAACATGGTTTCGGTAAAGTCCTCGTCACGGTTGGTGGTGGCCTTAATGCCCTTACCGCCCTTATGCTGTGCTTTGTAATCATCCAGCGTTTGACGTTTTACGTAACCGCGCTGTGACAAGGTGAGCAAGCACTCTTCCTCGGGAATGAGGTCTTCAATATCCACCTCACCCGAAACCATCGAGATCTCGGTGCGGCGATCGTCGCCGTACTTATCGCGCATTTTTAAGCATTCTTCTTTTACAAGAGCACGAATCTTATTCTCATCGGCCAAAATGCCTTCCAGCTCGGCAATCTTTGCCCGCAGCGCCGCCAACTCATCCTCGATCTTTTGGCGCTCCAGACCGGACAACTGGCCCAGTCGCATCGCCACAATGGCTGCAGCCTGAATTTCATCGAAGCCAAACGCTTCCATCAAGCCCTGCTTGGCGGCGTTGGGGTCGGCCGAATTGCGGATGATGGAGATGACCTTATCAATAAAGTCCACCGCAATCTTCAGCGCTTCCACAATATGCTCGCGCTCTTTGGCCTTTTTCAGTTCAAACAGCGTGCGACGGGTAATGACCTCGCACTGGAACTTAATGTATTCCTGCAGCATTTCCTTTAAGGTGAGCACACGCGGTACACCGTCAACCAGCGACAGCATGATCGCACCAAAGGTAACCTGCATCTGGGTGTAAGCAAACAGCTGGTTCAGCACCACCTGCGGATTGGCATCGCGCTTTAAGTCGATAACAATGCGCATACCCTCACGGCTGGAATGGTCAACCACGTCGCGGATACCCTCCACGCGCTTTTCGTCGGCCAGTTCAATGATGGATTTCACCAAATTCAGCTTGTTCACCTGATACGGAATCTCGGTAATAACAATACGGAAACGGTCGCCGTGCTCCTCAATATCGGTTTTGGCGCGCACAATAATGCGGCCGCGGCCGGTAGCATAGGCGGCACGGATGCCCGAATAACCCATGATGACACCGCCGGTGGGGAAATCGGGGCCCTTAATGAACTCCATGATCTCCGGCATTTCGGCATCCGGCTTATCAATCAGCAAGCAAATACCGTCAACCACTTCGCGCAGGTTGTGCGGCGGAATGTTGGTGGCCATACCAACGGCAATACCCGTGGAGCCGTTCACCAGCAGGTTGGGGAACCGCGAGGGCAGCACCACCGGCTCTTCCAAACGATCGTCGTAGTTGGGCGTAAAGTCAACGGTTTCCTTTTCAATGTCGGCCAGCATATCCAGCGACATTTTCGACATACGCGACTCGGTGTAACGATACGCAGCGGCGGGGTGACCGTCGATCGAACCGAAGTTACCGTGGCCGTCGATCAGCGGATAACGCAGCGAGAAATCCTGCGCCATACGCACCATGGCATCGTACACCGAAGCATCACCGTGCGGATGATAGCCACCCAGCACGGCGCCAACGGTATCGGCGCACTTACGATACGGTTTATCGGGAGTCAGATTACGCTCGTGCATGGTATACAAAATACGGCGATGCACCGGCTTCAGACCGTCACGCACGTCGGGCAGGGCACGCGCCACAATAACCGACATGGAGTACTCCAAAAACCGTTTTTTCATTTCTTTTTCAAGATCAACATTGATCAGCTTGTTCTGTACGGTGGTTTGTTCATCCATAACCGTCTCTCCTTTACTTTCCTGCTGATTACCTTTATTGTCCGTTATCCGGAACACCCGCCAACGCTTTGAGAAGGGCAATGTTCTCCACCGCATCGAACGGGATAAACAGCGTTTGTCCGTCTAAAAAACGAACGGTAACGCCGGAGCTTTCGGGAATTAATACCAAGCGTTCCTTTATGCAGAATCTCTCGGTACCTTGGAACGATAGGCGCAAGCCATCGGGCTCAAACGCCACCTGCAACGCTTGTTGCTTGCGAGGCTTGCGATACCGCTTCATTAAGCACGTGCAGAGTACTGCCGCAATCACGCCAAACACAAAGCAATACACCGCCGCTTCGGCTAAAAATAACGACGTAATGGGAAAATAACACGCTGTCATTACACCGATTATCGTAGTCATCGGGACCACGGTATTGCGCAGCAAGCGGTTTTTTCTCATTTCTTCCCGACGAAGCAACGTGCATTTGGCATAGGGTAACGATACCGTCACCAGCGGTTCGGCAGGCGGCACGAGCTGCGGGATCGGCAACGGCTCAGTGAGCCCGGGTTGTGCCAATGCCGCAACCTGCACACGGTCGCCCAGCCGTTCAAGCAAATATGCATGAATTAACTGTGCATCAAACGGGATCAGATCCTGCGAACGGATAATAAACCAGCACGTTCCGTTGGAAATAGCAAAGCCGTCTTTCGTTTCCACACACGCTTGTACCTCGGCAAACGGCAGCACCTGCACGCCGCGCAACGAGGTAAACGTAAGACGATCGCCGTAAAAACCAATGCGCAGGCCTGCTTCGTGGCGCGCACGATCGGAAACGTAAGCATCATACTGCGCAAATTCTGTTTTATATGGGGCGCGCAGGGCTTTGACAAACGAAATATACGTAATCACCGTAGCCGCCAACACAGCCAAGACCGCCGGCAGGGTTTCATACCACGCGTAATGCCCCGTAGCAATCAGCGCCAGTGTTTCCAAACTGAAAATACCAAGCATCAAAAAGCAGAATAACGGCAGCAGCTTACGCCGCCCCGACAGTATTTTCCGCCAACGTACAGCTTCTGCATACGCTAACGGTCGACCGGCAACCAATATCCACAAACGATTCGGATCCTCTGCCGGAAAGCGAACAAACGGGTCGTACACCATCGGTTTTTCTCCTTTTAAAATCACGGGGTAACGTGGGTATCCACAAAGGAACGCAGTTCCTCCATATTGCTGATACAGCGTTTGGGAATGGTGACCACGCGCGCCGAGTCAACAAAAAACTCAACCTCGCGTGGGCGTTCAACTGCACGTGTGATCCGCTCCCACGGAACGCGCAGCTTGCGTGCCGCTTCACCGCGACCCACCAGCTGCAGCGCCTGCTCGGTGAAATTCACCTTGAGGCGGCAAATATCACCATCGGAGGCAGCAATGGCACGGCGAATACGCAGCTGCACGCCTACAATCTCCACCAAAAACAGCAACACCAACGCCGCTAAAAACAGCGGCAGCGGCGGTATCTCCATTCCAAAATACAAAACAATGGTCAACAGCACTGCCGTGAGCATTTTATTGGGAAATTTATTAAAAAATCCGCGAATTACCGTGTCGGTAAGCTGCGCTTTTAATTCACTTGCCGTGTACTCTACAGCCACCACCAGTGATGGCTCCTCCGGCTGAGCGACAACCGGAGCGTACAAGCGTTCTGCTAATTGCGGAACGATAGGGGCTATTGTATAGCGGCGAACCGGGGGAATCGCCTCCCCTGCCACTTTTTTGGTAAAGGCAGCGTCCTCGGCGGTGAGATAACGGGCCGGCACAATGATCGACTTACCTCTGGTCACACAGAACAGCAGCATATCCTCGGTTTCAATAAACGCATCGCATTGCGCAAAGTTCAGCCGAATGGTTTCATCTGCCGTGCGTTTTGTCAGCCCATGCTCATCCACCGTGAGCATTCCCTCAAACGAATGGCCCGAGAACAACGTGGTATCGTAGGCTGCTTCGTGATTTTGGCGGATCTGACGCGGAAGATCCAGCATCATCCATACCTCGGCCACTAAAATGAGCCCTACCAGCACGATCATGCCCACGTCGATAGCACCGCTCAAACGGTATTCCACCGCAACGGCACCGATACACAAAACCATCAACACAAGCGACACTATGCGTTGCATAACCATGTGCTTACCACGCACTACGTTGGCAACAACTGCCTGTGAGCGCACGTATTCTTCACGACTGAGACCAACAGCATATTCTATTTCTGTAACAAGTTGTTCCATAATTAAATATCCAAATTTGATACGTACTGCGCGTTTTTCTCAATGAAATCACGGCGCGGCTCCACCTTATCACCCATCAAAATGGTAAAGGCTTCATCGGCAGCCGCCGCATCCGACAATTCCACGCGCAGCATCGTGCGGAATGCCGGATCCATGGTGGTTTCCCACAGCTGCTCAGGGTCCATTTCACCAAGACCCTTATAGCGCTGAATATCGGCGTTGCCACCGAGCTCGGCAATATACTGATCGCGTTCAAAATCCGAGAAAGCATAGCGCACCTGCTTACCCTTGGAAACCTTATACAGCGGCGGCTGTGCAATGTACACGTGACCCTCGTCAATGAGAGGCCGCATATAGCGGAAGAAGAAGGTCATGAGCAACGTACTGATATGTGCACCGTCAACATCGGCATCGGCCATGATGATGACTTTGCCGTAACGCAGCTTGGAAATATCAAAATCGTCACCGATACCGCAGCCGAGTGCCTGCACCACGGGAATTAACTTTTCGTTGCCGTATACCTTATCCAACCGAGCCTTTTCCACGTTCAGCATCTTACCCCACAGCGGTAAGATTGCCTGGAAATTACGGTCGCGGCCTTGAATGGCCGAGCCACCTGCCGAGTCACCCTCAACAATGTACACTTCGGTGCGCTCGGCGTCGCTCCAAATGCAGTCGGCCAATTTATCCGGCATACGTGTGGCGGAAAGACCGGTCTTTTTCCGTGCCAATTCACGGGCACGCTGAGCAGCCTCGCGAACACTTGCCGCTTTAATAGCCTTTTCCAAAATGGCCTTGGCAACTGCCGGATTTTCTTCCAAATACGGCGCCAGCTTTTCATTCAAAAGCTGTGTTACCAGCTTACCCATGGAGGTATTACCCAGCTTTGCCTTGGTTTGGCCTTCAAACTGGGCATCCTTCAGCTTTACGCTGATAACCGCCGTCAGACCTTCACGCACGTCATCGCCCTTCAGCTTGGAATCCGCTTCCTTCAACATGCCGTGGCGCAGGGCATAGTCGTTTAAAATGCGGGTAATCGCATTTTTAAACGAGTTTTCGTGTGTACCGCCATCCACCGTGTGAATGTTGTTGGCAAACGAAATGACGTTTTCGTTATAGCTGTCGTTATATTGGAAGGCTACCTCGGCAATGGAATCCCCATTTGCCAACGAAATGTGAATAATGTTTTCATGCAACGCTTGATATCCGCGCGTTTTATCCATAAATTCCACAAACGAGGAAATACCACCCTCGTAGCAGAACACTTTTTCCACCACGTTATCTTCGTTGCGGCGGTCGGTCAACGTAATCTTCAAGCCGGCGTTCAAAAAGGCCTGCTCACGCAAACGCTTTTCCAGCACCTCATACTCATATTCCGTGGTTTCGGTGAAGATCTCCGCATCCGCCTTAAAGCGAATCAGTGTACCGTCGTTTTCTGAGGTACCGATCACTTTCAGCTCCGACACGGTGTTACCGCGTTCAAAGCGCTGAGCAAATACCTTGCCCTCGCGGGAGATTTCTACCTCCAGCCACTCAGACAACGCGTTAACCACCGACGAACCCACACCGTGCAAGCCGCCGGACACCTTATAGCCGCTGCCGCCGAATTTACCGCCGGCATGCAGCACCGTTAACACGACCGTTACCGTGGGAATTCCCATTTTATCGTGAATACCCACCGGAATACCACGGCCGTTATCGCGCACGGAGATAATATCCCCGGGCAGAATCTCCACTTCAATATGGGTACAAAAACCGGCTAACGCCTCATCAATGGAGTTATCCACGATTTCATATACCAAATGATGCAGACCGCGAGGACCTGTTGAACCGATATACATACCGGGGCGTTTACGAACAGCCTCTAAGCCCTCCAAAACCTGGATTTGACTCTCGTCATACGTTTCCGCAGCGGTAGTCACCTCTAAGTCCTTTTCCATTTCCGTACTCATTTCGGATAACCTCTCATTTCTCAATTTGACGCAGATCCTTGGCTCGCTTTAACAGCGTGGCACAAGAAATCTGGGATATATAAACGGTTGTTCCGTTTACGTTTGATTGACACACAACAAAGCTTTTTGGAAGCTCGGTACTCACCGTAACCACTCTTCCCTGTTTTTCTGCCTCTGACAGCAGATCGCGGGTGCTTTTTGAAATGGTGGTGTTTTCCATATCGAAGATCCCCACGACCTCACGCATCGGAACCACCGTTTCTTGCCCTAAATACAAGTACATATCGACACCTTCTTATGTGGAAAGTATCCCGTTTTTCATACTGAACTGCTTACCGTCGCGCATCAGCGGTGTCGGCTCACAGCACGTAATAAATACCTGCCAATCACGAATGTGATTTAAAATATATTCCTGCCGCGAAAGATCCAGCTCACTCATCACGTCATCCAATAACGCAATGGGCTTCTCCCCCGTTACTTCTTCCAACAACGAGGCCTCTGCCAGCTTCATAGCAAGCACCGCACTTCGCTGTTGCCCTTGCGAACCAAAGCTGCGTGCAGGATGACCGTTTATCAGCACTTCAATATCATCACGATGCGGCCCCACGGTGGTAAATCCTGCCGCCAGATCCTCGCGATGATGCTCTCGCAGCACCGCATACAGCTTCACGGCAATTTCTGCAGCGGTTTCTTCCTCACCGCAATCCACGGCGGAACGATACTGTAAATCAAATTCTTCCTTACCGGAAGAAAGTCCGTGGTAAATTTCCCGTGCCACCGGTGTCATTTTTTTAATATACCGCTGGCGCGCGTGAATAATACGACAACCGATCTGTGCCAGCTGCCGATCCCACAGCTCCATCAGCTCTTCGGCGGCGTCACCCACGTTTTTTGCTTTACACAAGGCGTTTCGCTGTGTTAACACACGAGAATATTCCGTGAGTGTTTTCACGTATGCCGGTCGTAACTGGCAATAAGCAGCATCCACCAATCGACGGCGTTCCAAAGGAGCTCCTTTGATCAATGATAAATGGGCGGGTGAAAACACAATACCACAGAAAACACCTGCTAATTTTGAAGCTGAGGTCTGCGTTACTCCGTTCAGCACTGCCGAACGGCGCGATTTTATAGTGATCTCTGCATTCTGCTCCCTACCCTCAGCAATAAAATTCATTGCCAAGGAGCTTTGCTCTTCACCAAACGCCACAAGCTCGCTGTCTTTCGCACCGCGAAAGCTTTTTCCGCCGGTAAATAACCACAATGCTTCTAAAATATTGGTTTTTCCCTGTGCGTTTTCCCCTAAAATCACGTTAACACCGCTATACGGCTCCCATTCTCCCGCTTTTAAATTACGAAAGCGGTCAAACGTCAATCGGGTAACTTGCATGTTATTCCCCTACAATTTCAACAGTTTCATTACCGAGAGTGACATGGTCGCCGGGACGAAGCTTTTTACCGCGCTGTGTGCATTGCTCACCATTCACAAGCACAAAACCGGCCTGTATTTTTTCCTTTGCTTGTCCACCCGTTGGTGTTAAGCTGGACAATTTCAGCAACGTATCTAACCGAATAAATTCGGTATGTATCGTTTGTTTCATCATACACGCTTCAATCTTACCGGCAGCACCAAGAATAAGAAATTATCACCCGAGGTGGGTAAAATCTTCATCGGTCCTTGAGCACCGCTCAATTCAATCGTAATTTCATCGGTTTCCGCATTACGCAGCGCATCCAATAAGAAACGGCTGTTAAAGCCCATTTCTTCTTGGCGGCCCTCAATTTTAGCACTCACGGTATCGTTGGCGCTACCTAAGGCCGTAATACACGACAAGGAGATCTGATTATCTTTAAAACGGCAGATCAGCGGAGACTTTAAGCGATCGTTGATCACCAGCGAAGCACGGTCAACAGCATCGATCATTTCGCGGGTGTTCAAACGCACCGTTGTGCTCGATTGTGCGGGAATGGCCTTGCGATACGGCAAAAACTCACCATCGAGCAAGCGAGAAAACACGGAATAACCGCCGATCTCCATAATAATATGACGAGCGCCCACCGTAACGTACAGCGGATCTTCTTCATCATTGAGAAGCTTTAACACTTCATTCAACGTTTTGCCGGGCACCACAAACTGCAGCTCTTCCTCACTGTTGATCGGCTCCGAACGCATAGCCAAGCGCGAACCGTCGACCGCTACCAAGCGCAGCGTTTTTTCGTTGATTTCAAACTGCACACCGGTGTGTACCGGACGGGTATCGGTTTGAGCAACGGCAAACAGCGTTTGACGGATCATGCTTTTCAGCACGTTCTGCTGCATGGTCATTGCTGCACCGTTATTAATGGTGGGCAACTCGGGATAATCCACCGACGAAAATCCCATAATGGTAAATTCCGAATTACCGCAGCGAATAACGGTATTATTTTTTTCGTTACTTTCAATTAAGATCTCATCAGCGGGCATGCGGCGCAGAATTTCCGAGAACAGCTTTGCGGTAAGTACGATCTCACCGGGCTCGTCTACCTGCGCTTCAATGGTGGTGGTAATACCAAGCTCCATATCGTAGCCGGCTAAAAAAAGCGAAGAAGCAGTAGCACGCAATAAAATGCCCTCCAAGGCCGGAAGCGCCGATTTGGAAGCTACGGCACGCTGTACGTTGTTAACAGCATCTGCCAAGGCTTGACGGTTACATAAGATACGCATAAACAGTTCATCCTTTCATACTGTTTTCATTGCTTTTTATAAATAAAATATATTCTATTTATAGTTGTAGTAGTAGGGGCTGTGAATTTGTGGAAACCTTTCGTTTTGCTTGTATTAAAGCCGTTTCACTGCCTCTTTCCTATCGTGACTTTTATGTGAATACTTGTTGATAGTTGTGAACACGTTTTTTTCTATTCACACGCGGTGAAATGCTGTGAGTGGAAAGTGAAAAAAATGTGAAAACATTTTTAAATTTTTCACAGCTTTTCACCGACATTCCACTTAGTTATCCGAAATATTTTTGATGATATCGTTCACCAAGCCCTTAAAGCTGGGATTGGTGGCCATGCGGTCTTCCACCTTTTGAATGGCATATACCACACTGGAATGATCGCGGCCGCCGAATTCTTGGCCGATTTCCTTCATTGGCAGTGAGGTGATATACCGTACCACGTATTCCGCCACCTGACGGGCCGAAGAAATAGCTGCTGATTTTTTGTTAGAACGAATATCTTCGGCCGATACCTGCATGGTGCGAGCTACCTCAGTGATAATACGTTCCACCGTGATCGGCACGGGCTGATCATCGTTGCGAATATCGCGAATGGCTGCCTGTGCAGTAATGATGGTGGGCCGTTCACCACCCAGCATACATTGTGCCTGCATGCGGCGAACCACGCCTTCCAGCTGACGAACGTTGGTTTTCAGCTGAGAAGCCACGTATTCTGCCACGTCGTCGTGCAGCTCCATACCTAAAAGCTGCGCCTTGCGCTTAATAATAGCAATACGCGTTTCCAGATCCGGCGGCTCAATATCGGCAAGTAAGCCCATTTCAAAACGGCTGCGCAAACGCTCGGTCAGCGTGGCAATTTCACGCGGAGGACGGTCGGAGGAAAGTACGATCTGTTTGTTTGCTTGATGCAATGCATCGAACGTGTGGAAAAATTCCTCCTGCGTACTCTGTTTACCGGCAATAAACTGAATATCGTCAATCAACAGAATATCGACTTGGCGATATTTTGCACGAAACTCCGCCATGGTGCCTTTACTGATGGCTTCGATCAGCTCAATGGTGATATTCTCACCCTTGGTGTACAAAATGCGCGTATCGGGGGCGTTCTTTTTAATTTCGTTGCAAATAGCAAATAATAAGTGCGTTTTACCCAAACCGGAACCGCCGTGAATAAACAACGGGTTATACGAACCGGCCGGCTTTAGGGCAACCGCCTGTGCCGCAGCATGGGCAAATTTATTGGAGTTACCCACAATAAAGTTTTCAAACGAATATTCGTAATCGGAAGAACGCTTACCAAACAGGTTTTCGGCACTGGGAAAATTCGGGTCGTCCACGGTTTTTTCCTCGTGAGTTTCCTCGGAGATCACCTTAATTTCAAACGGAATACCCAAAACCTGTTGAAACGCTTCTTTGATCTTACCGGAATATTGGCCAAGCACGATACCGCGCTGAAAATCGGTATGTACCTGCAAAACCACTTTATTTTCTTCAATGCCGAGTGGTTCAATGCATTTGATCCACATATTGTAAGCCACATCGCTGATATCGGGCTGTGCGTGCAAATATTCCAACACGCCGCTCCAGGCTTGCACAATGCTTTCCATAGCGTTTTTCTCCTTTTATTTTCAAACTTCTCTTATATATTATTAAATATAATATAGGATATAATAAATATTCAATTTATTATAGCATACTTATTTAGTAAATACAATACCAATTTTTATTTTTTCGGCGCTTTTGTTTTTAAAAACCACCCATAGATTAAAAACGGCAAAATCGGCTGTTTAAACGGCTTTTAAACCGTGATAAAATAAAAGAAAACGCAATGGTTTTTTAAAAAACTGAAAATAGGGTTGACTTTTATAGATAGTCTGTTATATAATAAAGTCTCGCAAGAGGCGAAAGGGGGTACAACCATGCTTCGAACTTATCAACCCAAGAAAAGACATCGCAAAATGGAACACGGTTTCCGCAAAAGAATGGCAACTGCCAATGGCCGTAAGGTGCTGGCTCGCCGCAGAGCGAAAGGTAGAAAACGTCTCACCTATTAAAAAAGGCCGCCCAGCGGCTTTTTTTTATAGCCATGAGGTACATCTATGACAAAACTTTACACGCTCAAGCTGAATAAAGATTTCAAAACGGCCTACTATCACGGAAAAACGTTCGTGCATCCGTTGCTGATTTTGTACGTGCGTAAAAATCGGGAAAAGGTATCGCGCATCGGCATTACCACCGGTAAAAAAATCGGCGGTGCCGTGCAGCGAAACCGTTGCCGTCGCATTATCCGTGAAGCATACCGTCCCTTTGCTGCGCGCTTGCAAGGGCATTACGACTTGGTGTTCGTGGCACGCAAGGCCACGGTGGAAACCACCAGCACCAAGCTGCATGCCGTTATAGGGGATATGCTCAAAAAAGCGGGGCTTCCGTTATGAAGCGTGTTTGTATTTGGATGATTCGTGGCTATCAAAAATGCATATCTCCGCATTTTCCGCCTTCCTGTCGGTTCGTTCCTACTTGTTCTTCTTACGCGATCCAGGCGATCGAGCGGTTCGGAGTATTGTATGGTGGCTGGCTAACGATCAAACGCCTATGCCGCTGCCATCCATGGGGCGGGCACGGATACGATCCCGTGCCGGAAAAGAAAACAGGCAACAAAAAATAACTTACCCGGGAGGGCTTTATGAGCGCAATTTTAGATGTTATCGCAATTCCTTTGGGATTTCTGTTAAAACTTATCTATAACGTGATTCCAAACTATTACATTGCAATCTTTTTGTTTGTTTTATTAATTCGCTTGCTGCTGTTTCCGTTGTCGTTAAAAACGCAAAAGGGTCAGGCCGACCGTGCCCGTTTGGCACCGCGCTTGGAAGCGCTGCAAAAAAAATATGCAAAAGATCAGAAAAAACTGCAGGAAAAGCAGATGGCGCTGTACGAAAAGCACGGCGTCAGTCCCACCGGCGGCTGCATGCCCATGCTGGTGCAGATGCTGGTACTGTTCGGTATTATTTCGGTTATCTATTCGCCCATCAAGCATATTACGTCCATCCCGAATGACGTAGTCGATGCTTCGGTGAATGCTATTGTTGCCGAGGGTAATGTCGATGAAAAGCAGTTTGCAAACGGCAGCTACTACCGTGAACTGCGCATGATGCAGAATTTGGAAACGCATAAAGAAGCGGTTATCGCAGGAATTGCGAAGCTGGATGCGTACGATGAAGCAAAAGCAACCGAGTACTTTAACGAAATGGTCGAATTTGAAAACGAATTCAACTTCTTCGGCCAAAATATGTTGGAAAATCCGTGGAACGAAAAGGGCTTCGGCGGCATTAACACGCTGTGGCTCATTCCGCTGATCTCCGGTATTACGGCGCTGTTATCCAGTATTTTGTCGATGCACTATACCAAAATGGGTGGCGGCGAAGCACAAATGCAGGCACAGGGCTGCTCCAACGTGATGATGTTCGGTATGATGCCGGCCATGTCGCTGTTCATTGCTTTCTCGGTACCGGGTGCGGTGGGTATCTACTGGATCTGTTCAAACCTGATCGCGTTACTGCAAACCTTCATTTTGAACCAGATCTACAATCCCGCCAAAATTCGTGTAGAAGCGCAAAAGGAATACGAAGAGCGCAAAAAGAAAAAGGCTGAAGATAAAAAACGCCTGGCCGAGGCACGTGCCCGTGAGCAGCGTGAATTAGCACAGCAGCTTAACGAGGAAAAGAAACCCGGCCAAAAAGGAAAAGCGAAGCCTAAGGCAGAAAAAGCTTCTGTAGAGGAAGCCCCCGCCGAGGAACAGCCGGCAGCCGAGGCTGAAAACACAGACGAAAAAACGGAATGATCCGTTGAAATAGAGGAAAGGACTAACGATCGTGCAGAAAGAAGTTATTAAAGAGGCAGAGTCGGTTGAAAAGGCCGTAGAACTCGCCGCTGCCGAGCTGAACGTAGCCGTCGATGAGCTTACCGTCGAAGTGTTGCAGGAGCCGCAGAAAAAAGCATTTGGTCTGTTCGGCGGAACGCCGGCAAAAATTCGTGCCACGCTTCCCGAAAAGGATGCCGCTGCCGCTGCGGTAGCGTTTTTAGAGGATGTTCTTGCCAAGATGGGCGTGGAGCAGGTTACCGTTTCCGTAAAGGAAGAAGACGGTCACTACACGCTTTCACTGGAGGGCGAGGATCTGGGCTTCATCATCGGTCGCCGCGGCGACACGCTGGATGCCCTGCAGTACCTCACCAGTCTGGTCGCCAACCGTGTGGGCGGTTCCTATCATCGCATTTCCATCAACATTGGCAATTACCGTGAAAAGCGTGAAAAGACCTTGTCGGGTCTGGCGCGCAAGGCAGCCATTCAGGCAGCTAAAACAGGTCGCAACACCTCGCTGGAGCCCATGAACCCCTACGAGCGCCGCATCATTCATACCGCCGTACAAAAGGTGGAGGGTGCTACCTCGTACAGTGTAGGCAGCGAACCCAACCGTCACGTGGTAATTGCTCCGTCGGAGGATAATCCGGTGGAAAGCCGTCCGGCTCGTCGCCGTGGCGGACGCGGCGGCAACGGCGGAAATAACCGTCCGAACCGCGGTGAGCGTCGTTCGGATGCTCTGCCCGAGCGTCCGGTGCGCGAGGTACGCAAGTTTGTACCGCGCAGCAATCCCGTGAACAACGCCGAAGACTACGCTCCCCCCGAGCGTACTCAGTCGGAAACCGAAAACAAGGCCACGCTGTACGGCCGCATCGATCTGTAATAAAAAACGCCGAACGTTTTGTTCGGCGTTTTTTTATAGCCGAAGAGAGTTGAACCCTAATCGGTCAAAACAACAATTTTTCACAGCAACAGCGTTATACTCACTTGAAATACGCGCGTATTTCAAGCGGCGAAACAAGCTTTATGCCGAAAAGCCGTCCTATG
This sequence comes from Clostridia bacterium, assembly GCA_017503785.1. Classification (GTDB taxonomy): domain Bacteria; phylum Bacillota; class Clostridia; order Oscillospirales; family Acutalibacteraceae; genus RGIG3009. The sequence goes on along the minus strand of JAFVSK010000011.1, from coordinate 56,734 downwards.
GGCGGTTAGGAGTTCGACTCCCTTCAGCTATTGCAGCGTATCAGCCAGTGCGGCAAATTGCGGCAGGGTTAATTCCTCGGCACGAGCCGTGGGGGAGATCCCTGCTTTTTCCAAAGCCGCAAGAAGGGTGGGTTTATCGTATCCGGCTGCTCCCAACGAATTGGGCAGTGTTTTTCGCCGCTGTCCGAAAGCGGCGCGGATCAAACGGAACAACAGCGCCTCACTGGTTACTTGGCAGGGAGGCTCACGTCGCAGTGGTAAGCGGATCACGCTGCTGTCCACGTTGGGAGCGGGCATAAAGCTGCCGCGCGATACCGAAAACAGAATTTCCGCTTCGGCATAATATTGCACCGCCAGCGTTACGGCACCGCATTCCCGCGTGCCGGGGCGGGCACACAACCGCTGTGCGGCTTCCTTTTGCACTAACACCGTAATACATTCAAACGGTAATCGGCTTTCCAAAAGACCCATCAGAATGGGGGAGGTAATGTAATACGGCAGGTTGGCACACACCACCACCGGCAAGCCGTCGGCGTGTTCACGAAGCAATGCGGAAACGTCCAGCTTTAAAATGTCACCGTGCACCACCGTCACGTTAGGGCAATCCGCTAAGGTCTCCTCCAACACCGGTAATAGGCGATCGTCCAGCTCCACGCTGATCACCTTGGCCGCCACGCGTGACAGTTCTCGCGTGAGTACGCCGAGTCCCGGTCCGATCTCCAGCACGGCAAAGCTGCCATCGGCCAAACCGGGGTGGCAGGCTTCGGCCATGCGCGGGCAGACCGAGGGATTGATTAAAAAATTCTGCCCTAAGGCTTTGGAAAAGGAAAAACCGTGCCGTGTCAGCACCTCACGGATGACGGACATATCGGTAAGATTCATAGCGCTCTCCTTTCGCTTCTGTACCCGTATTGTACCACGAACCGACGGCGGTTGCAACAGTGGCTTTTTTGGACTAAAAATAGCCAAATTGTGAAAAAACCCGTGGAAAATGTTAGTGAATAGCGATAAAAACGGCGGGAAATAGCGAGTTTTCAAAGTTTTCCACCGAGTTTTCCACATATCAACAGTAGAAAATGTTGAAATTTGTGGAAAACAAAATGTTTTGAAAAAACGGTTGCGAGATAGTGCGGAACGCTGTATAATAAGCCTATATTTGAGTAAAAAGGATCAATGAGTATGAAATTTCGCGCAGGAGACTATCAGGTAGCGGTCATTGGTGCAGGCCACGCCGGTATTGAAGCAGCTTTGGCTGCTGCACGACTGGGTGCCTCCACGGTGATCTTTACCATCAATCTGGATGCCGTGGGCAATATGCCGTGCAACCCGTCGATCGGTGGCACGGCTAAAGGGCATTTGGTACGCGAGATCGATGCACTCGGCGGCGAAATGGGTAAGGCGGCAGATGCCACGTTTTTACAGTCGCGCATGCTCAACCGCGGCAAAGGTCCGGCGGTACATTCCTTGCGCGCTCAGATCGACCGCCGCGTATACGGCGCCTACATGAAAAAGGTGCTGGAAACCACACCGGGATTAGACCTGCGCCAAGCTGAAATTGTGGCAGCCGAACCGCAAGACGGCCGCTGGCTGCTCACCACCCGTTTGGAGGAGGAATACGTTGTCGATACGGTGATCCTTGCTACCGGCACGTACCTGCAGGGAAAGATCTTTATTGGCGATGTGTCATACGACGGCGGCCCCGACGGTTTGTTTCCCGCTTCGGAACTGACCGACTCGTTGGTAAAGCTGGGCATGTCGCTGCGCCGCTTTAAAACGGGCACGCCCGCACGTGTGCTGCGTTCCAGCATTGATTTTTCCAAAACCGAACGCCAGCCGGGCGATGAGCCGGTGGTGCCGTTTTCGTTTGAAACGGGCGGTGTGTTGAAAAATCAAGTGGATTGTCATATTACGTGGACCACTGCGGCCACCAAACAGGTCATTTTGGAAAACCTGCACCGTTCACCGCTGTACGGCGGTAAGATCCACGGTGTCGGCCCGCGGTATTGTCCCAGCATTGAAGATAAGATCGTGCGGTTTGCCGAAAAGGAACGCCATCAGGTGTTTATTGAACCGTGCGGTCTCAACACCGATGAAATGTATTTGCAGGGACTGTCCTCGTCGCTGCCGGTAGACGTGCAGCTTAAATTCTTGCACACCATTCCCGGTTTGGAGCAGGTGAGCGTTATGCGCCCTGCCTACGCCATTGAATACGATTGCTGTGACCCAACACAGCTGACGGCTTCGTTGGAATTTAAAGAGCTGCCCGGCTTGTTCGGCGCCGGCCAGTTTAACGGCAGCTCCGGCTACGAGGAAGCCGCTGCACAGGGCTTGGTGGCCGGTATCAACGCCGTACGCCGTGTTCGCGGGCAAGAGCCCATGGTGCTCGACCGCGCTTCGGGCTATATCGGTACCTTAATTGACGATCTGGTTACCAAAGGCTGCATGGATCCTTACCGCATGATGACCTCGCGCTCGGAGTACCGCTTGGTGCTGCGGCAGGATAACGCCGATGAACGCCTGACACCCATCGGCCGTGAGGTCGGCTTGGTGGACGATGGCCGTTGGGAACGCTATTGCCGTCGTCAGGAGCAAAAACAAGCGGAACGCGCTCGCCTGCACGATACCGTGCTGTCGCCAACGGCGGAGGTAAACGCCGTGCTGAAGGCAAGCGGCACCACGCCGGTGGTTACCGGTATTCGTTTGGAGGATCTGCTGCGCCGTCCGCAAATCACCTACGCCACGCTGGAAACACTTGGCGCCACCGATCCTAATTTGGATCCGCTGGTGCGCGAGCAGGTGGAGGTCGAGGTGAAATACGAGGGCTACGTGCGTCGCCAGCTGGCAGATATTGAGGAAATGCGCCGCTTGGAAAATCGGTTACTGCCTGCCGACGTGGATTTCACCACCATTGTCGGCTTGCGCTTGGAAGCGCAGGAAAAGCTGCAGCGTATTCGTCCGCGCAGCATCGGGCAAGCATCGCGCATCAGCGGTGTCAGCCCTGCCGATGTGTCGGTGCTTATCATTTGGCTGGCAAGCCGGGGAGGAGAGGCAGAATGATCAATCGCGATCTGTTGTGTGAGCTCGCCGCCGACTACGGTGTGGCTTTGAATGCCGCAGCGCTTGATAAATTTGAACGTTATGCCGCTTTGCTGGTGGAGTGGAACCAAAAAATGAATCTTACTGCCATCACCGATCCGCTGGGCATTACCGTAAAGCATTTTGCCGATAGCGTGGCGGCTGTTCCGCTGTTGCCCGAAAAGCAAGGCTTATCGGTGATCGACGTGGGAACGGGTGCCGGCTTTCCCGGTATTCCGTTTGCTATTGTGCGGCCGGATATTCGCCTCACACTATTGGATAGTTTGAATAAACGTCTTATCTTTTTGGAAGAGGTGTGCCGCGAACTGGACATTCCCGTGCAGCGCATCCACGCCCGTGCCGAGGAGGGAGGCCGCAAGCCGGAGCTCCGCGAGCAATTTGACGTTGCCACGGCCCGCGCCGTCGCAGGGTTGCCGGTGCTGTTGGAATATTGCCTGCCGTTTGTAAAAGTGGGGGGCCGCTTTGTGGCCCTCAAAGGCCCCGACAGCGATGACGAACACCGTGCCTCCGCTGCGGCACTTACCAAATTGGGCGGCAAAACCGCCGACGTGCACAAGCTGTTGCTCCCCAAAACGCCGCGAGAGGGGCTGGAGCAGCAGGAACGCCGCATTTTCGTATTTGAAAAAACCAAGCAGACACCGTCTGCCTACCCACGTGCCTCGGCGAAGATCGCCAAAGTACCGCTGTAAGGAGCGTAGTATGGATAAGAAGCAACTGGAACGTATCAGCGAACTGACTCGCCTTTCTCGCGAACGGGAGCTGACTGCTGCCGAACAAGAGGAACGCCAGCAGCTGCGCGCGGCCTATTTGGCGGCCATCCGTGCGGATATGACGGCCACGTTAAACAACGTGTCCATTGCCGAACCCGACGGCACCGTGCGGCCGTTAAAGCCGAAGGGAAGCAAGACTCTGCAGTAAATGGGGGAGAGCTTTTATGATGATGCCGATCGTGCGCGCCACCATTGAACAGTGGTATCGCAAGCTGGAATTTCCGGCGGAATACGACAACGAATTTTACGCGTATTTGGATACCGTCGACATTGATGCCGCCACCACCGCCGAAACCTACGAGGAGCAGGACGGTGCCAAAAACCTGTTGGCCTATCTGTATTGCTGCGAGGAGCTGAAGCGGCGCTACGAGGAAAAGGGCATTGATGCCTCCATTTTGTATGCCACGCTGCAGGAGCTGGTGTTGTGGACGAAGTCCCGCACTCGCCGCAGCGGCAAGCTGTGCCTAACCGATCTGTGGTGGGTGAAAAAAACCATGACGATGAAGCTGTTCCGCTTGGGGCGCTTGAACTTCTGCATGGGCGAGGAGGAACATGACCTGCCGCAGCACGGTTTGCCGAAGGGTGCGCCTATCATCGAGGTGCACATTCCGCGGGCACCGTCGCTCACGGCCGAGGATTGCGCGGCAGCGCTTTCACAGGCAAAAACGTTTTTTACCACGTATTTTCCCGAATTTGATTATTGCGAAATGACTTGCGATTCGTGGCTGCTGGACAGCGTGTTAAAAACCATGCTTAAACCCGAAAGTAACATTTTAAAGTTTCAACAGTTGTTTCACGTTGTGTTGGAAAAACCGTCGGACGAAACGCTCAACTACGTGCTGGGCCGTCCGACCACCCGTGAAACCGTGGCAGAAAAAGAAGCCACCACCAGCTTGGCACGCAAGGTGAAGGAGCATGCGCTGGCAGGGCTTGAATTTCATGAAGGCTACGGCATTATTCGCTAACAAAAAACCGCCGCGTTACCGCGGCGGTTCGTTTTTTTATTACGAGAAGGAAAGATCGGAAGCCAACGTCTTATCGGTTAAGAACATGTAGGTCTTACCGGTGGCAAACACGGCGGGGGAGCCGTCCATCTCGGTGACAGACAAGCTCTCGGCGGTGCGGTTGAACTTGATCTGGCGGGCAGTGCCGTTCGATACCAAGTAGCCGGTGCCTTCGCCCTCGCGGAAGTTGTACCAGGTGTAGCGGTTGTCCTTATGCTCAACGTATTTCTCGGCGTGCAGGATGAGCACGTTGGACACCTTGATTTGGTTGCCCTCCAGCGATTTCTGGGGCTTGCAGGAAGCCGCTTTACCGTTGTTTTTACCGTACAGACCGGTAGCGGCATCGTAAATAAAGGTAACGTTGGTGCTGGCCGTGGATTTCAGCTGCACCGTGTTGGCCACCGTGTCGCCCGCCTTTTCGCCAAAGGTAAAGGGCACGGTTTTAACGGCTTGATCGGAAATGCCGCTCTTTTGCATTTTTGCAGCGATCTGCTCACCGCCGGTGATGAGGTTGTTCCAGCTCACGTTGGCGTGCGACGACAAATACGCATCGCGCCACAGCGTGGTTTTATCGGTATTGGTGATCGCATTAAAGTTTTTGGTGTTTTTGATCACGTCCAAAACGTACGAGGTGGCACCCGAATACACGTACACGGCACCCAAAGAGTTGGCCGTGGCAATAAAGGGCGTGCGGCCGCTGCGGATGGGACCGAGCTTGGCGGGAATACGGTTGGCGCTGGCAAACACGGCCATCATGCGCGGCACAGAGCCTTCGGCCTCGGTTTCCATGTAAAAATCGGCTTTATCAATGCCGTATTGATTGCCGATAATGCCCGGCTCGTTAGTTACCATGATGGCAACCGGACGGTTAGACGTGCCGGTCATGTCGTTTTCGCCGGTGAGTGCGTTCAGCGTGGTATCGACCTTGGCCGTGGTGGTTGTGGTGCTGCCGCCCGTGGTGGTGGTTGTGGTGTTGCCACCGGCGCCGCAAGCGCTCATGCACAGGACCATGGCCAGTACCAAAAGAACCGAAACGATACGTTTCATATATGTAGGACCCCTTTTTGAAAGATTACTTGTTCCAGTATACACCCTTTTTGCGAAAAAAACAACCTCTTGTCGAAAAAAGTGTGAGGAAGTATTTGGAGCGCCAATCGTTGACAACCGCACTTGCGTGAGATATAATAAAACAACACGGCAACACGGAGGATTCTCTGTTTGACGTGTATCGTATAAGCGCCCATAGCTCAGTTGGATAGAGCGTCCGCCTCCTAAGCGGAAGGTCGGGGATTCGAATTCCTTTGGGCGCGCCAAAGCGGTGCTGAAAGCCATGGCTTTCAGCACCGCTTTATTTTGTGAGGATATTGACAAACATAATACCTCGTGATACGATGTATTATGTAAAGGGAGGTATTATATGGATATTCAGTTGAAGCGAGGGCTTTTAGACGTTTGCGTTTTAGCCGCGATCAAAAGCGAAGACTCGTATGGCTATAAGATCATCAAAGATATGAAGCCGTATATTGAGCTTTCCGAATCAACCTTATATACCATTCTGAAGCGTTTGGAAGCGGCCGATATGCTGACGGTTCGCACGGCAGAGCACGGCGGCCGCCTCCGAAAGTATTACCGCATTACCGACGAAGGCCACAAGCGCATTGAAGAGTTCAAGGCGGAATGGCAAGAGATCGTATCCATATACCGATTTGTAACCAAGGAGGATGGCAATGAATAAACGAGAGTTTCTTACACAGCTGCGCAAGGGCTTATCGGGATTGCCGCAGGAGGATCTGGCGGAACGCGTGACGTTTTACAGCGAAATGATCGAGGACCGAAAAGAGGAAGGCCTTTCCGAGGAGGAAGCGGTTGCGGCAGTGGGTTCCGTCCAAGAAATTGTTGAACACGCGGTTGCGGAAACGCCGCTTACGAAAATCGCGAAAGAAAAAATCAAACCGAAAAGACGGATGAGCGCAGGCGAGATCGTGCTTTTGGTCTTGGGCTCGCCGATCTGGCTTTCCTTGGGTGTTGCCGCTGTTTCCGTAATTCTCTCACTTTACGTTTCGCTGTGGGCGGTGGTGATTGCCCTGTGGGCCGTTTTTGCGGCACCGGCCGCCTGTTCGGTTGGTGGGGTGTTGGCGGGTGCCGTTTTCACCGTAGGCGGTAACGGTGCTTCGGGTTTGGCAATGCTTGCTGCGGGAATGGTTTGCGCGGGACTGTCTATTTTTGTGTTCTACGGATGCAAGGCGGCAACCGATGGTATGGTGATCCTCACCAAGAAAGCGGCCCTATGGGTCAAGCATTGCTTTATGGGGAAGGAGGAAGCGCAATGAAAACAAAAACAGCGGTGTGGCTGATTATTGCAGCTTCGTTGGTGCTGCTTGGCAGCATCCTCTTTGCGAGTGTCATGGCAACGCTGAACTGGGATTTTATGAAGCTGTCAACGGTTACCTACGAAACCAACACCCACGAAATCCACGAAGAATTTAACGGTATCTCTATGAATACCGATACCGCCGACATTGTGTTTGTCTTGTCGGAAAAGGAAACGTGCCGCGTGGTGTGCCGTGAGGAAGCGCGTGCAACGCATACGGTCACCGTGAAAGACGGCACACTCACCGTGGAATTGATGGATGAGAGATCGGTAAGCGACTTCATCGGATATATCGGGCTGCGCTTTGATGCCCCCAAGATAGCGGTATATCTGCCCGAAACGAAATACGCATCGCTTTTCATTAAGGAAAGCACCGGAGATATTGAAATACCGAAGGATTTTGATTTCAACACGGTTGATATTTCCTTGAGCACGGGCGACGTTGAGGTGTATGCCTCTGCTTCCGAAGCGATGAAGATAAAAACCGACACGGGGAATATCCTTGTAGAAAATATCACCGCCGGCGCACTGGACCTTTCCGTTTCCACAGGCAGAGTGATACTCCGCGATGTTGCCTGTAAAAGTGTTCTGTCAAGCGGCGATACCGGCGATATCTTTTTGAAAGACGTTATTGCCGCGGAAACGGTTTCTGTCAAGAGATCGACGGGCGACGTAATATTTGAACGCTGCGATGCTGCCGAGCTTTCCATAGAAACCGATACCGGCAAGGTGAAAGGCAGCTTGCTGAGCGACAAAGTGTTCATAACTCAAACCGATACCGGCCGCATAAAGGTTCCCCAAACGGTAACCGGCGGCAAATGTGAGGTCAGCACCGACACGGGCAATATTACAATTACCATAGACTGATTTTGGGAAAAAGGAAACCCCCGAATGTGAAAACGTTCGGGGGTTTAACACACTTATTTTTTGTCAATGACCAGATAGTTTTGCAGTGCGTTATATTTTGAATTAGTATGTTGACGGAAAAATTTGGTGGCGGGGAATACGTTGTAGCCGTCTTGATAGCCGTCCCAATAATCGCAAGGGTCGGCCGTGACGATCACGTCGTCATAGATATAGTCGGTACCCATATCGTCAAAACCGATCACGACGATAAAATGTCCGCTGCCGAGGAAGGTGGATACGGCCACCGGTCGTCCCTCCAGCAGCTGTGACCGCATAAACGCAGCATAGCTTTCGTAAGTGGTATGAGTGGGTGTCGTGCCTTTGGCGGTGGAATTGTGTGTTGCGGTGTAGCCCCGATTTGCCAATGCAAGAGTATGACTCAACACGGTAGAGCCCTTGCCCTTTACCTGCGTGCGGTTGACCTCTTCGTATTCGTTCAAATACGATACTTCAAGGTCGTAGTAGGAGTCCTTCTCCGTGCCGTAATACTTCAATATAGATCCCACGGCGCAGATGCCGCAGGAGGAATGCATGGTTTGCTGCAAAATGGTGTAATTCTTCAGCATTACGCGGGAGCCCTTGCTGCCCATGTTGTAAAAGTCGTTGATCTTATAATAATTCGATTCGGTGTGATTCCACCAGCCTCTGCCGCTGGTAATGCTGCCATATTTGTCGTAATCGCGGGTTCCGCCGTAGGTGCCGTCGGGATTCAAGGGCAGATGCAGCTTGTAAAGCTTTTGCTTTACGGTTTCATCTACAGGCTGATAATCAAACGTGATCTCACGGTGCGGATCAACCACCATGTAGCTGTAGATTTCGTTAACGGTTCCATCAACGGCCATATCGCGCCACCAAACCTGAAAATCCTGTGCCCGCTCGGTAACGTAGCCGTCTTGGCGGTGATCGAAGCCGTCGTATGGTTCGGCAAAGATCAGCACGTCGTCACCGAACGCATCCGTGTATTCCTCGGTACGTGTGTTCTTAACCGTGCCTAACGTGTCGTAGCCAATGACAATTTTCCAGCCGTAGCCAACAGGGGACTGATACCGCACGAAAACGAACTTACCTTCTTTAATGCAGTTTTGGAGAAATGTTTTCGTGCCGTTTTTTGATTCGGGAACAACGCCGACGTCCTCGGCCGTGTAGCCCAGATTTAAATCGTTCACCAACGCGATCAAACCGGCTGCCGTGGTGCCGTTTCCGTACACGGTGGTGCCGTTTACCTCTTCATACCGTTTGACTAAAGCGAGCTCGCTGTAGGTGGTTTTCACATCCTCGCCCATATAGTGCAACAGCATCAACAGGCAGGCTAAACCACTGCTGTCCTGCATGGTTTGCTGGTAGGAGGAAAAGTGCGGAAAGATCACGCGCTCCTCCGTGGAGGTCATTTCGTAAAAATCGTTGTTAACGGTGTAATAGTCGGATTTTGTTACGTCATATTCTCCGTTTAAGGGTGCTCCCTCACCGTACAGCTCTTTTGATAAGGATCCGCCGTAGCTGCTGTCATCATTTAAGATTAAGTGCAGAGGAGCGCGCGTGTCGCGTCCGTTGATATACACGACAGCAACGGTGCTCACCAAAAGACAACAGATAATGCCGATCGTTAACCACAGTTTCCAAGTTTTCATAAATCTCACCCGCCGATTTTCTTTTTATAAGCCTTGTAAAGATGCACAATATTCAGATCCTCCGGCATATCCAGCCCATGCGAGCCGCAGTCGCCGCCGATCTCGTGGCAGCCGTGATCCATGGCAAACCCCATAAAAACGTTGTGCTTTGTCCAGTAGGTTTGAACGAGGGCATCAAGCAGGGCGTAGGCCTCGGAATTGACACGCGCCTCCGACAGCGCTTCCACGCTTTCGGGGCCGAACTTGTGCATAACGGAATCGTAATTCCAGGCGTGGACAACAATAAGGTCGTAGGTATCGTTGATGATGAGCTCGGCCACCTTAGCGTGAACCTCCTCCAACGTGCCGTAGGTGAAATACTCCATATCGCGCTCGCGGAAGATCTTGGAAATGGTGCAGGTGTGATACGCCACGATCGCCACCTTCTTTCCCGCGCGAATGGCGGTGTCGAAAACGGTTTCCGCCTGCAGCGTGGGCTTTTCGTATTTTTGGATACCGTGCTCCTCCGGCTGCAGGCCGGAATACATGGAGGCAAAGCACACGGGTGTAACGCTCGGCATCGGTGAACGCAGCGGCAGCTGCAGCTCGGTACGGGCCACCGCTTCTTTAAACAGCGTCGGATATTTTTCAAAGATCCATTGTCCGATCGCATCGGGATTGTACATAAGCACACGGTCGGCAGCGGCGCCCTCAAACACGGTGTCGGCATATTCCAGCATGGCGGGGCTCGGTGCGGCAGCCTTGGCAGGTGCCTCAATGCCCATAATGCGGCAAAGCGATGCGGCAACAACGTCCAGCGAGGTGGTATTCATAAAAACACTCCTTTACAGCTTTACGGCAACCGCCTTACGGTTTTCGTAATAATAGTAATTGTCAAAGCCCATGGCCTTCAATTGCGCTTTGGTTTCGGCAAAGCCGCGGCCGATACCGCCAACGTTGTGGGCATCGCTGCCTAAGGTCACCTTACTGCCGCCAAGTGCACGGTACAACTGAAAGATCTCCTCATTTTGCGCATCATAATAGCCAAACGATTCGCAGTATTTACCGCAGGTGTTCCATTCCAAGGCAATGTCGCGGTCGATGATCTTTTTCAAGATCTCAGTAATGGTTTTTTCATACAGCATCACGTTGGTGGCTCGCTTTTGCCGCCCCGTTATGTAGCGTGCGGGGCAGGAAATGTGCGCCAGCACGTCGTAGTCAAACGCCGTTACGGTATTGTTCAGCAGATCAAAGTACAATTTCATATAGTCGCGGATATCCTCATCGCTGACCGACTCGTCACATACAATACGGTTGTACGACTTATCCCACTTGGCGGCGGGAACAAAATGCTCGGAATACAGCACCACGTCGTAATCGTTCAGTGTCAAAATTTGCTCGGCCTTGTCGGGGGCCATCAAATATTCCCCCAGCTCCACGCCGAAAAACACCTGAAGCTTCCCGCGATACGCCTCCTTTGCAGCGCGCAGATCAATGCCCGCCTGTGTCATCTTATTTAGGGTATCGCGCTCCTCAAACACATACATATCGGCGTGATCGGTCAGCGCAATACCGCGCAAGCCTTTTTCTAACGCCGCGCGGCACATATCGTCCACGGAATACTTACCGTCGGAATTGGTGCTGTGGGTATGCAGATCGTACACGGGTATCACCTCACTGCCAGTATACAACACCAAAAAAAGAATATAAAATTGACTTTATTGTAATTTTATTGTACAATACTGCTGTATTTGGAGGTGAAACGATGCTGGCAACATACCAAAAAGATAACTATTTTTCAAAGCACGGCTATTACGTTACGCACACCGCGGGCTTTTCGGCCGAGGATTCCACGCTGGATTATCCCCACACCACCGCGCATTTTATTTTATTCTACTTAAAGCATGGCAGCGGCACGATAAAGATCAACGGTAGGCGATACGATTTTTGCGCAGGCGATATGGTGTTGCTGGACCCAACGGCGCTATTTCATTGCGAGGTGGAGGGAAACGCCTTTCACGAGCGTATCGTACTGCACTGGAAACCGATCGCCCTGCAAGGGCTTCCGTGCAATGCCGCTGCATTGGCAGCTCCGTTTCAAGGTGAGCAAAACCGCATCGCCGCTGAGGTCGTGTCACACAACGGACTGGACGTGCTGATGGAACAGATTCTATTTTGGGCCAAACAGCCCGCGGAGGACGGCGCGGTGATGATACTTTGCAAAATCACCGAACTGCTGGTTAAGCTAAAACGGCTGGGACCGCTCGGTGCCGACAGTGCGGCCCAAAGCAGCGACCCGCTGATCGACCGCGTGCTTCTGTATTTGAACGAAGCGTTTGCACAGGAGCTGTCGGTCGACGACGTTGCCAAGCGGTTTTTCGTGGATCGCTCGTATTTGTCGCACCGGTTTAAAGAACACGTGGGGTTGTCGCTGTGGACGTACGTGACGTTGCGCCGTCTGCATCGGTTTAACGAGCTCGTTCGCCAAGGAATGAGTATCGAAGAAGCGCATTTTAAGGTAGGCTTTCAAAACTATTCCAACTTCTTTCGACTCTATAAAAAATACATGGGAACCACGCCGAAGCACTACCAGCTCTCACTGAAGAACGGTCACACGGCAGGGAATGAGGCAGAAATTTATTGACTCTTTGCTTTTTATTGTTTATAATGAACTTGTAACCGCCCAAATTAACAAAAGGAGTGACGAGTATGAAAAAGAATCTGTTTTTTCGCATTGTGTCGGTAGTTTTGTGTCTGACACTGTTGACCTCCTGTCTGTTGTGTTTTTCCATACCGGCCTCCGCCGCGGTGGGCGATCACGAAATGGCCGAGCGGGAAAACAACAACACTCGCCCATTGGCAGACGTTGTGGAATCCGATTACACCGTGAACGGTTATGTTGTCGGCACCGACGTGGACTATTTCAAGATCGGTGTTTCCGTTGAGCAGATCTTGTCCGTTGTCGTTATCAGCTCCAATGAATTTTTGCAAATGGGAGTGGATAACGGCGCTGTCTCGCTCCGCTCCACGCAAACGGAATTGGTTTATGTTGAGGGAGCCGGATGGGCTTACATGGCGGAAATTTCCGTAAACGCTGTGCCGGGCACCTATTATATTGAACTCAAAAACGCCGACACTACGAAAGCCAACGAGTATGTCTTTTACGTGTTTTTGCAGGATTATCCGCACATGCACACCTACGAGAAAACGGAAACGGTGCCGCCCACCTGCACCGAACAGGGCTACACGGTGTACAGCTGCTCGTGCGGCGACTACTATTACGACGATTATACCGATACCACGGAGCATCGTTTCAGCAACAGCTACGACTTGTATTGCGACGATTGCAACGCCTACCGCATCGAAGGCTGGCGGCAGGAAAGCGGCCAATGGGTGTTTTACCGCAACAGTAAAAAGTGCACCAACACGTGGGCGCGCGATTCGCAGGGCTGGCGCTATTTGGATGCCGACGGCTATATGCTGTGCAACGGTTGGGCGCGTGATACGCGCGGCTGGTGCTATATGAACGCGCAGGGATTAATGGTCAAAAACGCATGGCTGTACGACAATCCCGAATGGTACTATCTGGATGCCAACGGCTATAGGGTGACCAACAAATGGATGAAAGACAGCCAGGGCTGGTGCTATCTCGGCAGCAACGGCAGCATGGTGTGCAACGGCTGGGCGCGCGATTCCGTGGGCTGGTGCTTTATGAATGCACAGGGCCGCATGTTGAAAAACACGTGGAAAAAGCACGGAGGCCTCTGGTATTTCTTAGATGCCAACGGCTATATGGTGACCAACAAATGGATGAAAGACAGCCAAGGCTGGTGCTACCTCGGCAGCGACGGCAGCATGGCCACCAACGCCTGGGTAAAGGATTCGGTGGGCTGGTGCTACGTGGGCGAAGACGGCTATTGCGTTACCGACTGTTGGGTGCAAGACAGTGTCGGTTGGTGCTATGTTGATGCCAATGGGCGACTGGTTACCAACCGGTGGATGATCGACGACGGCGGCTGGTATTATATGGATGCCAACGGTCACCGCGCCACGAACCGCTGGGTAAAAGACAGCAAGGGCTGGTGCTACTTGGACGAGGACGGCTATATGGTCACCAACCGTTGGGTGCGCGATTCCAAGGGCTGGTGCTATATCGGCCCGGCAGGCTACGTGCAGCCGCACAAAAACGATGGCTGCTCCCACACCTTCACCGAAGCCACCTTCGTCGACCCGCCCTATTGCACCAAATGTGGTGTTGTTAACGGCGAAGCGAAAGCCTTTGAGATGGTCTTAAACGGTGAACAACCGATTTACGTGGATTATGTGGGCCGCTCCATGGCGAAGATCACCAACCTGGAGTATGAAATGGACGCCAATGGCAGGCTGCATGTGTATTTTGATATTGAAAAAATAACCGAATACGAAGCAGCAACCGGTCCTCACCCCATTGCCGCCACCTTTACCGTGACCGACGACGAGGATAACGAGCTCGACGTGGAAACGTATTGGCGCAGCAGCGCAACGACCGGCGTGGTATACTACGACGAGCACATTGAGCTGCGGTTAGATTGGTGGGACGGTTCAGGTCCTGTATATCTTACCGTTTCGGACTACGGCTGATCGCACGGCTCCTCTTTGCCGAGAGGAGCCGTTTTCGTTTCTGCGCCTTGACAAACCTTGTGGGGAGTGGTAAAGTTAATTGGTAGAAAATTGTATAAGAGGTGCTAATTATGTCAAAACAAATTTTAGTAGAAACTTCGGCTCGTCACGTTCACGTCAGCCGTGAGCATCTGGACATTCTGTTCGGCAAGGGCTACGAGCTTACGGCAAAAAAAGATCTGTCCCAGCCCGGTCAGTTTGCCTGCACCGAGCGTGTAGACGTTGTCGGCCCCAAGAAGACTCTGGCCGGTGTCAGCATTCTCGGCCCCACGCGTCCTGCCTCGCAGGTAGAGATCTCGCTCACCGACGCTCGCTCCATCGGCGTGGTTGCGCCCATTCGTGAATCGGGCGACATTGCCGGTACCGGTGCTTGTAAGCTGGTTGGCCCCTGCGGCGAGGTAGAGCTCACCGAGGGTGTTATTGCTGCGAAGCGCCACATTCACATGACTCCTGCCGATGCAGCAGAGTTCGACGTAAAGGATAAGGACGTTGTCAGCGTTCAGGTGGAAACCGACGGTCGCGCCCTCACCTTTGGTGACGTGGTGGTTCGTGTCAGCGAAAAGTTTGCGCTGGCCATGCATATCGACACCGACGAATCCAACGCTGCCTGCGCCGGCCCCGGCACCATGGGCACCCTCATTAAATAAGAACATAAAGAAAACGCCGCCCATCGGGCGGCGTTTTTTGTTACTTAAAAGCGGTGAATACCGGGTGCCAGCTCGTAAAGCTTTCCGTCCAGAACCGCTGTTGCCGGCCGCGGTGTGGTCAGCTCATAATGCACCACGCCGTCCTCGCGCCACCAGCGTGAAGCCACGGTGCCGTAGGCGGTTTCCAGCGAGGCCGCAGCATAGTCCAGCCGCTCGGTGGGGGTGGGGGTAAAGCGCACGGAGGCGTAGCCCGGCTCGTCGGGATTGATACCGGCGCACACGCCGTACAGCCAATCGGCCACCGCACCGTAGGCGTAGTGGTTAAACGAGTTCATATCCGTCGACCACAGCGTACCGTCGGGGCGGATGTTATCCCAGTGCTCCCAAATGGTGGTAGCACCCTGCGTGACGGGATATAGCCACGAGGGATAGTCGCGGCGCAGTAGCAGCTGATACGCGAGATCCGTATAGCCAAAGCGTTTCAGCTCGTGCAGAATATACGGTGTTCCCACAAAACCGGTGCGCAGCTGCACGCCGTCTTTTTCCACCAAGGCCGCCAGTGAAGCGGCCGTAGCAACGGGATGGTCGGTCAATTCAAAATGCAACGCCAGCACGTGCTCGGTCTGGGTGCGAAAATCGCCGTCGAATTTCTTTTTAAACGCAACGGTAATCTCATTTGCCATGGCTTCATAGCGGCTGATGTCCTCGCCCAGCAATTGTCCAATGCGGCAGACCAGCTTTGTGGTGTGCGCAAAAAAGGCGGTAGACACCAGATCCTCGCGGCTGGCACCGCGGTAGCTGCCGTAGGGGGCGTCCAGACCCAGCCAGTCGCCGTACTGGAAATGGTCGGTCCACAGCGGGTACGAGGGCGAGGTTTTGGCAACGTAGTTGATCCAGCGCTTCATCGCAGGGAACAACAGCCGCATAAATTCATCGTTACCGTAGGTGCGATACAGTTCCCACGGAATAATGGCCACCGCATCGCTCCACGCGGCGGCAAAATAATCGCCGTCGGCCGTTACGTCGGGCACGGTTACGGGAATACCGCCGCTTTCACGTTGGGAATCGCGCATATCCGTCAACCATTTGCGAAAAAAGGTTTGCACATCAAAATTGTACGCTGCAGCACGGATAAACACCTGCGCATCGCCCGTCCAGCCCAAGCGCTCGTCGCGCTGCGGGCAGTCGGTGGGAATGTCGAGATAATTGCCGCGCTGTCCCCAAATAACGTTGCTGTACAGCTGATTCACCAACGGATCGGAGCATTCAAAATGTCCCGTTCGCTTCAACCGACTGTGGATAACCACGGCCGTAAATGCTGCGGGGTCACTTGTGGGAGCGGTGTTGATACGCACGTAGCGAAAGCCGTAAAAGGTCAGCGTGGGCATAAACTCCTGCGCACCCTCGGTGCAGGTGTATTTGTATAAGCACTTGGCGGTACGGTAGTTCGCGTTATAAAAATTACCGTCACCGTCTAAAATTTCAGCAAAAGACAGCGACACCTTGTCGCCCGCATGCGCCGTTAAGGACAACGCCACCGTGCCGGTGAGGTTTTGCCCGAAATCCAACACCGTTTCCCCTTTTGGTGTGTGAATGACCTCAATGGGCGCCAACCGTTCGTGGGTGACGATGGGCTCACCTTGCTGCGGTATCAGCACGGAACGGTCATCGTTTTGGTTAATAACCGCATATCGATCAAAGCAAGGGGTGACGGTGGCGTCGTACACCATACCGTCGTACAGATCGCAAAAGCGCAGCTCGCTGTCGGCCACCTTCCAGGTTTCATCGGTGACGAGGGTGTGCGTGCTGCCGTCGGCAAAGTGCAGCACCACCGCCGCAATAACGGCGCCGGTGCGTTGCTTCACCTCGTCGGTGAACGAGCGCCAGGGAACCTCTTCCGAGGCGATCTTTCCTTTGTACCAGCCGCCGGCCAGGCGAATGAGTAAGGTGTTCTGTTTGCCGATCAGCGCGGTGATATCGTATTCTTGATATTGCACACGCTTTTCAAAAACAGTGCAGCCCGGTGTGAGCACCTGTTCGCCCAAGCGCTTGCCGCTCAAGAAGGCTTCGTAGGCACCACGCGCCGAAGCGTATAATACGGCACGCTGTACAGGCTTATCCACCGTAAATTCACATCTGAACAGAGGGCACACCTCACGGTCACCCAACGGATCGCTGATCCAATGCGCTTGCTGCAGCATAACTACCCCTCGCTTTCTTCTTGACACCAGTATAGCAAACGCAGTACAATAAGTCTAGTTTTTTTTGAGTGGCAAGGCGGAAAGGAAAACGGCTATGAAAAAAAGTCATGTTTGGTTTATGATCGAAGGGATTCTCTGCGGCGCGTTACAGATCGTGGTGTGGGATTTTGCCGCTTCCTCGGCGTATGCCGCACACGCGTGGCTGCGCATCGCCGTGCCGACGGTTGGTGTGCTGGCCTCGGCGGTTGGGTTTTTCTTTTTGATGCGTCGCTATCCCGGCATGAAGCTTAAAAAATATGTACTCGGCGTTTTTGCCTATGCGGTCATGCTGCCTGCGTGGATCGTTTACAGCAGCGTGTTTGGTTGGGCGATTTTTCCTCACCGCCCGATGCTGGAGGGCGATTATGCGGCGATGACCACGCTCATCGGTGTGTACATGCTGTCGCTGGTAGTCACACGCGCGGTGATCGTGCTCGGGTTCTTCATTCGCAAGAAGCGCCGCAAGCGTGCAAAATAAAAGCAGGGCCTCGTTTGAGGCCCTGCTTTTTTGTTTGAGGTTATCCCACCGTAACGCCCGTATAATAGTGCTGTAGGATCTCCCTGTACGTAAATCCTTGCTCGGCCATCGTCTTGGCACCGTATTGGCTCATGCCCACACCGTGACCGTAGCCTTGCACCGCAAAGGTAAAGCCGCCGTCGCCCCGCGTTACGGTAAAGCAGGCCGAACGCAGCCCCAAGGCCGAACGCACCTCGCGGCCGGATAGGGTTTCCCCGCCGATAGCGATCGCTGTTACCGTCCCATCCTCGGCACACGTTGGCTCGCCGATCCACGTGGAGGCATCTCCCGTCAGTGCTTGTTTTGGAAAAGCAGCGGCAAGCTCGGCATCGGTTACCGTCACGGTGGAATGAAGTGTAGGACAAAGCGTATCGCCGCTGCTGACTACCGATTGCAGGTAGGCGTAGTCGGTATCCCACACCGTTTTTGAAGAGGCTGTGCGGCCGTTATTGCAGCTGTGGTAGGCGGCAAAAATGGGGCGGCCCTCGTATTGTATCAGCTCGCCGGCCACCGCATCCACGGCCGCGGCGATCTTTTTTAAATAGGCTTGATACTCGTCACCCCAGCGGCTTTGCAGGGCTTCGGGAGAATACGCCTCGGGAAAGGACGGCGCATCAGAAAAATCGGCACCCTGCAAGCCGTCTAGCTTGCGGTTTTTCTGATAGGTGTAATACGTGTACGCCGCCACCGCCTGTGCCTTCAACGCTTCCTCGGGATACGAGGCGGGCATTTCGGCCGCCACCGTATAGATCAAAAAATCGCGTTCGGTAAAGGTGTACACCACGCCTGCCGCCGCATCCAGCACGTTAAACACCGCCGTTTCCTCTTTTGCGTCGGTGGGAACGGTGGTGGGTGCTGTTTCGGTGGGCTTGTCCTCGTTGTCGGGCGTGGCCGATAGCGTTAAAAACGGCAACGGCAACACCAAAAACAGCGCATAGCACAGTACACATAACGAAAAAAACGATTTCATACGTCATCCTCCTACCTTGTCCGTTTTAAGGTATGCAGGTCGAGAATAAAAAAGACCATCGTATTTGCCAAGCATTGATAAACCGCAGTTGATTTTTCGGAAATTTATGGTACAATACTATCATGTAAAGAAATCGTAAGGAGGAACACGCGTATGCAAAAGCGATACTACGGCGCCGTCACCTGCGCTATCGGTGCAACCATAGTGCTGTTGGTGCTGCGACTGAACGGTGCTTCGGTGGCTGCGTTGTGCGTGGCAGCGGTTGCGGCCGTGGCAACGTTCCTCTTGTGCGGTATCAAGCCGCGGGAGTCGCGCTCGGTAACGGGCGGCCTCGCCACGGTTACGGCAGCTCTTACCGCCGTAACGGGTATGGCGCTGGCAGTCAGTGCGTTAACCGACGGACTCGATCTGTTAAAAGGTATTTATCCCTACCCTCAGCCGCTCACCCTTACGGTCATGAGCAAGATCCTGTTGTTTTTGCTGATCGGCGGCGGCATCGGCGGCGGTGCGGTGCTGGCCGTCATCGGTGTGCGCTGGTTTTTCAACCGCACGGTCGATCGCACGCAATTTGTGGGGGTAGCTTTGTTGCCCGTCGTGTGGATGTGGGCGCGCCTTATTTGGTATATGACCTCATTTACCAGCGCCATCAATCGCTTCCGCAGTTTAAACGAAGTGGCGTTGCTGCTGTTTGAAATGCTGTTCCTGCTGGTGTTTGCACGGTATGTATCGGGTGTCGAGGAAAAAACGCCGCGCTTTGCCGTTCCGATAGCGCTGTGCACGGGCATTTTGGGCGTTTCCGCCTGCGTTACGCGGGTTGCTTCTTTGGTGATGCAAAACACGGAAGTGTTTGATGCCACGTCGCTCATTGCAGCCCCCGATTTTGCAGTAGCGCTGCTGGCTGCAGCGTGGGCAGTTGGCCAGCTGTTCGGTGAGGGCGAAGCTGTGCCCCCGCTTCCCGAAGAAGAGGAAGAAGCGGCAGAGGAAGATTCCGTCGAGGAACAGCCCGAAAACGAGGAAGAACCGTCGTTTTTGCTCAATGAAGACGACCTCGCCGAGTCGGAGGAATCCGAAGAGGATGATGAGGTTGTGCCGGAGGAAAAACGCAAACCATTGGAACTGGAAGAGATTATCAATGAGATCTTGAACGGCGAGCGGTAAAAATTACGAATTAGTAGTTAAAATTTTATCAAAGTTCTTGAAAAACCGTGCAAACGGTGGTAATATAAGAAAAGATTATAATTAATTGGAGGAATTTACTATGGCAGTCAAAGTAGCAATTAACGGTTTTGGCCGCATCGGTCGTCTGGCTTTCCGTCAGATGTTCGGCGCCGAGGGTTATGAGATCGTCGCAATCAACGACCTCACCAAGCCCAGCATGTTGGCACATCTTTTGAAATACGATACCGCTCAGGGTCGTTACGACGGTCACACCGTGGCCGCTGACGACGAAGCGGGTACCCTCACCGTCGATGGCAAGGTGCTCAAGATCTATGCCGAGAAAAACGCTGCGGATCTTCCGTGGGGCGAAATCGGTGTCGACGTTGTTCTCGAGTGCACCGGTTTCTATTGCAGCAAAGAAAAGAGCCAGGCTCACATCGATGCCGGCGCTAAGAAAGTGGTTATCTCGGCTCCTGCCGGCAACGACCTGAAGACCATCGTTTTCAACGTCAACCACGAAACCCTCACTGCCGACGATGCTATCATCTCGGCCGCTTCCTGCACCACCAACTGCCTCGCTCCCATGGCGAAGGCTCTGAACGACTACGCTCCCATCCAGAGCGGTATCATGACCACCGTGCACGCTTACACCGGTGATCAGATGATCCTGGACGGCCCGCACCGCAAGGGCGACCTCCGTCGTGCTCGCGCCGGCGCGCAGAACATCGTTCCCAACTCCACCGGTGCCGCTAAGGCTATCGGCCTGGTTATCCCCGAACTGAACGGCAAGCTGATCGGTTCCGCTCAGCGCGTGCCCACCTGCACCGGTTCCACCACCATCCTGGTGGCCGTTGTTAAGGGCAAGGATGTCACCAAAGAGGGCATCAACGCTGCGATGAAGGCTGCTGCTACCGAGTCCTACGGCTACAACGAGGATCAGATCGTATCCTCCGACGTTATCGGTATCCGCTACGGTTCTCTGTTCGATGCTACCCAGACCATGGTTGCCAAGATCGACGACGATACCTATCAGGTACAGGTCGTGTCGTGGTACGACAACGAGAACTCCTACACCAGCCAGATGGTTCGCACCATCAAGTACTTCGCTGAGCTGGCCTAATCTCACCAACACAGCCGCAGGCGCACCCACGGGTGCGCCTGCTTTTTTTATAATAACATATTACTGATATCAAAATTGCCTAAATTGATAATGCTTTTTTTCTTCCTTTTTGCTTCTTCAATATGGCGATACGTATTAGAATAAGGAATATTTAAATACGTAATTATGTAATCAGAGGTATCTATCATAAAAGAATTTCTTTTCCTTATGGCGAAGCGTGGGGGAGTTTTTGTCAATTCATCCGGAAAGATTGATTTTGAGAGATCATAATCATCGTTACTTTCGGTGCGGTTTAAATAAGCCAATACAACAAAGGTTTGAATGTCATACTTTTCTTCCAACTCACAGAGCACGTCATATACCAGCTTATCAAAACCTCCTTGCGTTCCAACAAAAAAACGATGCACGTCTTTGTTCACGATGAGATCTTCCACAGAATTAGCAAGGACTTCTTTAATTTCGCGTGGGCAATTTCGATGGCCTATAAAACTACAGCTTTTCATAGCCGCCCCTCCTTTTTTAACAAATATTTTAAGGGAAATTCCCTTAAAAGTCAATAAGGCATATCCCCTTAAGGCATAATCATTTTACGAGGTGATGATTATGCTGTTTAAGCGGTTGCGGGATATGCGTGAGGATCGCGACCTAACACAGGAACAGTTGGCAAATTATTTGAAAATTCATCAAACGACTTATTCGGATTATGAACTTGGAAAGTTGAATGTTCCGATCGACGTGTTTATAAAATTGGCAGAGTTCTATAAAACCAGCATTGATTTTCTGGCAGGTATAACAGATGACCCAAACCCTTACAGATAACTTTTTGTTACCATCAAAGCACCGCACCAATTGCGGTGCTTTTGTTGTAAACACTTTGTAAATCCATGGTATTTTTGTTGCATACCGCCGGCCAATGTGATAAAATGAAAAAAGAATACAGAGGTGAACGGAATGACAAAGAAACGTCAAAAAATTCTGCTGAAACGCGCGGCAGCGCTGTACGGTCGGTGCGTGTTATCCACCGTGTTGGGCTTTTTTATGTGGATATCCATCGGCATCATCGCCACCGCACTGATTCCCGACGGTGAAAAGATCAGCGTCGCCGGCAATTTGGCCATGAATAGTATTGCCTTGGTTATTCAGGGCTTTTTGTTCGGCACCATCATTTGCTCCGAGTCGTGGCGCCACGGCGATCGCGACGGCGCCAAGGATCTGTTTAAAGGCCGCCAAGGCGACCCGCACTTCGGCTTAAAGGTGGCGCTGGTAGCCACCGTTCCGTCGTGGATCGCCTATTTCCTCATGCTCGCCGACAAAGCGTTTGGTCTGTGGAGCGGCATGCTCTCTGCCTATCGGCTGGTAAACGGCTCGCTGTATCCGCTTATGGTGTGGACTTTAGGCAACGACCTCAAGCTTACCATTGCGCAGGTACCGTGGATGGGGGCGATTTTGTCGGTTCTGCCCATTCTCATCACACTGGCGATCGCCTGGGTGGGATATTACCTCGGCTATAAGCAGATCGCGGTGATGAAGCGCATTATGTATAAAAAAGACCAGCCCGGTCGGAGATAATTTGCCGCCTCCCCGCGTATAGTGGCAGGGGAGGAATGTGTATGAAAACCGTTACCGACGTGGCGATCGTTTTGGTTTGCGGTGCGTTGCTGTTTACGCTGTTGTTCGGCGTTGCCGATCGCCGCTCTGCGGTGTCTTCGGCCGACCCCGACCCGATCGTGATCGACCCCGGTCACGGTGGTGCCGATGGCGGCGCCACCGCCGCAGACGGCACCGAGGAAAAAACGCTGAACTTGGCCGTTGCCCTGCCGCTGCGCGACCTGCTCACTGTTATGGGTTACCCCGTGGTGATGACCCGCACCGACGATACGATGCTCCACACCGAGGGCAGCACCCTGCGGGAACGCAAGGTGAGCGATATGCGCAACCGCTTGGCCTTGGTAAATACCGCCGCCTTAACGGTGAGTATTCATCAAAACAAATTTCCGCAAACGCAGTATTGGGGCACGCAGGTGTTTTATTCCGCCAACACCGAAGAAAGTCGCGTGTTGGCCGAAAGTGTGCGCTCGTGCGTGGTCGATTGGCTGCAGCCCGATAATAAACGGGAACTCAAACGCGGCACCGAGGATGTGTATTTGCTGCATCGCGCCACACGCCCCATGATCTTGGTGGAATGTGGCTTTTTATCCAACGCGAGTGACTTGTCAAAATTACAGGAAGCCGCCTACCGTCAGCAGTTGGCGTTTGCCGTGGCGGTCGGAACAATGAAGTATATAGGGTGAAAACGAATGGCAACAAAGCAAAAAACGGTATATGCCTGCACCGAATGCGGCGGTCAGTTCCCGAAATGGTCGGGCCGCTGTCCCAACTGCGGGGAATGGAATACGCTGAACGAGGAGATCACCGCGCCGTCGCGCGGGGGCGCGGCGGTCGGCCGTGCCGAGCTGTGCCGTATCGACTCCATCGACACACAGGCCGAAACGCGATATCCTACAGGCATGAGGGAGCTTGACCGCGTGCTCGGCGGCGGTATCGTGCCGGGCGGCATGATGCTCATCGGCGGCGATCCCGGTATCGGTAAATCCACGTTGCTGCTGCAAATTTGCGGTCACCTCAGCGAAAGCTATAAGGTGCTGTACGCCTCGGGTGAAGAATCGGCGCGGCAGATCAAACTGCGTGCCGAACGCTTGGGCGTGGATAAGGGCGAGCTGCTTCTGTTTTGCGAAACGGATATGGATGTTATTTTAAACGCCATCACCACCGAAAAGCCCGATATCGTCATCATCGACTCCATCCAAACGGTGAGCTTGTCGGAGGTGGCATCTTCCCCCGGCAGTGTCACGCAGGTGCGCGAATGTACCGGCGCGGTAATGCGTGTTGCCAAGCGTGAGGATATTCCCGTGTTTATCGTGGGCCACGTAAATAAAGACGGTGCCATTGCCGGCCCCAAGGTAATGGAACACATTGTGGACTGCGTGCTGTATTTTGAGGGCGATCCGCACAGCAATTACCGTATGCTGCGCTGTGCCAAAAACCGCTACGGCTCCACCAACGAGATCGGCGTGTTTGAAATGCGCGATAAGGGACTGTACGAGGTGGAAAATCCGTCGATGATGCTGCTGTCGGGCCGCCCGAAAAACGTGAGCGGCACCTGCGTGGCATGCACGATGGAGGGCTCGCGCCCGCTGCTGGCCGAGGTGCAGGGCTTGGTATCGCCCACCGGCTTCGGCAATCCGCGCCGCATGGCCACAGGGTTCGATAACAACCGTTTGGCGCTGCTGCTGGCGGTGCTGGAAAAACGCTGCGGCTACTTCTTTTCGAATTTAGATACCTATTTAAATATCATCGGCGGTCTGCGGCTGGACGAACCGGCAGCTGATCTGCCGGTGGCGCTGGCTCTGGTATCCAGCTTGAAGGACAAGCCTGTCGACGAAGGCGTGGTAGCCTTTGGCGAGGTGGGCTTGGCAGGAGAGCTGCGGTCGGTATCGGGCGCTGAACAGCGCATTGCGGAAGCTGCGCGACTGGGATTTACCCGCGTGATCGTGCCCGCCCACACGCTGAAAACGCTCACAGGCTCCTACGATATTGAGGTCGTGGGTGCCGCCACCCTCCGCGAAGCCTACGAAAAATTGTAATCTGAAAACCACGCCGTTTCCACACAGTTGGAAACGGCGTTTTTTATTCTCAAAATTCACAAAACAGCCTTATATTTTTCTGCTTTCCATCAAACACTAACGCTGACGAAAGGATGGGGCAGTATGAAAAAATATGTGATATTACTGTTGGGAACGCTTGCCGCGGTGGGCCTTATTTTCGGCGTGCGTGCGGCGGTCGCTCCGCGCGAAGTGGCGGTAACGCTGCATGCGTTAGAGGCACAGTCTGTGCGACAAACGGTGGAATGTAACGGCAAGGTGCAATTAGCCGACAGTCGCGAGGTTTACGTGGAGCTGCCGTGCGTGGCTCGCGAAATTTATGTAAAGGAAGGTCAGCACGTTAACAAAGGCGACGCGCTGTTTTCGGTAGACGTGGAGGCAACGCAGCAGGTGTTGTCCCAGCTGGGTGGTTCGGTTTCCAATGTGAACACCGAGTCGCTGCACAGCACGGTAACGGCGCCGGTGTCGGGTACGGTGAAAGCCCTTAACGTGCAAAAAGGAAAGCTGGCCGACAGCACTGCCCCTTGTGCGGTGATCTCCTCGGGCAGCCGCATTCGCGTGGCTGTTACCGTGCGGGAAAAATACGTGTCGCGCATTGCGGTGGGGCAGGCAGTGGAGGTGTCGGGCGTGGCGTTTAAAAAAGACCTCTATCACGGAACCATTACACAGATCGGTGAAACGGCGCATCAGGAGTACGTGGGCGCGGTATCGGAAACGGTGGTGGATGCCGTGGTGGCACTCGATGAGGAGGACGTGGATGCTTCCCTGCGCTCGGGACTGAACGCCCGCGCCACGGTGGTGACCGACGTTTTGGAAAACGCGCTGCTGGTCCCCTACAACTGTATCGGGCAAAATGAGGAAGGGCAGGAGTTTGTGTATGTCTGTAAGAACGATGCAACGGCCGTGCGCGTTACACCGGAGTTCGGCGCAGAATGTGCCGACGGTGTACTGGTACTGTCCGGGCTGGCGCCCGGTGATCGGCTGGTGCAAAACCCCGAAGCGCTATCCGATACGACGGTATCCGTGCGGGTGGAATGACGTATGGGTGAATTGATAAAAGGCGCGTGGCGCAGTTTGAGCCGCAAACGCCACCGCACGTGGCTCACGGTGATCGGCATCGCCGTGGGCGTTATGCTGGTGTCAGCGGTGGTGGTTATCGGCACGGCAGGGCGTGCATTTGTGGACGAGGAACTGGATAGCATGGGTGTGGGCGGTTTGTCGGTAATGGCACAAACCGGCGGCGAGCTTATCAGCGAAAGCACCCTGCGTGAATTGCGTGCGCTTTCCTGTGTTAATTCGGCAATGCCGCTCATGGTTCAGCTGGGCGACGTTTCCACAACGGCTGCCTCGTGTGAGTCGGCGCTGTGCGGCATTGATGCGGGAGCCGATCAGGTGATCTCTCTAAAACTGCGCTACGGCCGCATGATCTCTCCGGGCGACGTGTCGGCAGCTGCGCGGATCTGCGTGCTGGATGAAGCGCTGGCAAAGCAGGTGTTTGGCCGCGTGAACGTGGTGGGCAAGACGGTTACGGTGCAGTACGGCGATCGGTACGAGCAGCTTACCGTGGCGGGCGTAAGCGAAACCGGCAGCAGCCTGCTGCAAAATTTCACGTCCATGATCCCCGGCATGCTGTATATGCCGTATACCACACACGGCAACATCACCGGACAGGCTGCGTTCGATCAGGTGGCTATTCGTGTGAACAACGATTCCGAAGCAGCCGAACGGCGGGTCGAGAACTTGTTGGACCGACTGTACGATGGCTCCTCGCCGTTTCGCACCGACGATCTGGCCACCCAAAAAGCACGGCTGGAGGGCTTGGTGGATATGATCGCCCTCATTTTGGCGGCGATCAGCGCCATCTCGTTGGTGGTGTCGGGGTTTGGCATTGTTACGGCAATGCTGTCGGCGGTGAGTGAGCGCACGCGGGAGATCGGTATTAAAAAAGCCATCGGTGCCACCAATCGGCGTATCCTGTTAGAATTTTTAACCGAGTCCATTCTGCTATCGGCCGCAGGGGCGCTTCTGGGCATGGTGCCGTCGGTGGTGCTGCTGACGGTGCTGCGACTGATGGGTATTGCCGCCCCGGTGCCGATTGCCGTATTTTTGCTGCTGCTGTTGTTTTCGCTGGTGGTAGGCGGTATTTTCGGTGCTTATCCGGCGTATAAAGCCTCGCGGCTGCAACCCGTGGAGGCACTTCGTAATTAATCGCAAAAAAGGGCTTTTATCGTGCGGAAAAATGTGATACAATACAAGGTATCATAGTAAAGGAGGCGTTGGTATGGGCTTTACAGCACACCGTTTGTGCGACGGCGTCGATTGCTTAACGTTGCCCGACAGCCGTTTTAAAACCGCACAAGTCACGGTAGGGTTGTTTTTACCGTTGTCGCGGGAAACGGTGGAGGAATACGCATTGTTACCGCGCCTGCTCACCCGTGCCTGCGCGGCCTATCCCGATTTCACTGCGCTGAATCGGCGCTTGAACGAGCTGTACGGCGCTGCGGTTACCGGTCAGGTCACCCGTGTGGGCGAAGCACAAGGGCTGATCTTCACCGCCGAATGCACCGGTGACCGCTATGCCTTAAACGGCGAAGAGGTCACGGCGGAATGTATCCGCCTGCTGTGCGAAATGCTGTTTTCGCCGGCACTGGAAAACGGACTGTTCCGCCGCGTCGACGTGGAAACCGAACGCCGCTGCTTGGCCGAAGACGTGCGTGCGCAGATCAACGAAAAGCGCTGGTACGCACGCTGCCGCGCCGAGGAGCTGCTGTGCCCCAACGAAGCCTACAGCATCGGCCGCTACGGCAGTGCCGAAAAAATAGAACAATTAACCCCCGAGCAGCTCACCGCAGCGTGGAAACGCATGCTGCGCGAGGCTACGGTGAAGATCACCATACAAAGCGACCGCGAAATGCCCGAGGTGGAAGCGGCACTTCAGCAAGGCTTCTCCGCCGTGGAGGGGCGCAAGCCGCTTTCGTGCATCACGGATACCACCACACAAATGCCCGAGCTGCGCCGTCAGGTCGAGCGGATGCCGATCAACCAATCAAAATTGGTCATGGGATTCCGCACCGGTTGTGCCGAGCCTCACGCCGACGTTACAGCCACGCGGCTGATGAACGCCGTGCTGGGCGGCACGCCGTCGTCGCTGTTGTTCCGCAACGTGCGTGAAAAGCTGAGCCTTTGCTATTATTGCTCCTCTGCCTACGATCGCATGAAGGGCGTTCTGCTGGTGCAAAGCGGCGTGGATGAAGCCAACGCCGACCGCACCGAGCAAGAGATCTTAAAGCAAGTTGCCGCCTTGGCGAACGGGGAATTTACCGACGAGGATCTGGAAGCTGCACGTCGCTGTGTCATTCAAAACTTCGAAACCGTTAACGATTCGCAAAGTGGTTTGGCCGGCTGGTATTTGGCGCAGGCCCTGCTACCTGAGCTGATCACACCCGCCGAGCTGCAAGAGCAGCTGCTTGCGGTCGATCGCGAAGCGGTGATTCGCGCCGCGCGTCGCTTGCGCTGTGAATGTGTGTATTTGTTAGCACAGGAGGGGAACGCCGATGGCTGAATGGAAAGAACTCCGCTGTGAAAAAACGGGCGAACGCTGCTACCTGTGCCGGCACTCGTCGGGGCTGCCCATTTACGTGTGGCCAAAGCAGGATTACACCACCGCCTACGCGGTGTTTGCCACCAAGTACGGTGCCATCGACACCATGACAGTGGTCGACGGCCGCACCGTTACCCTGCCGGCAGGCATTGCGCATTACCTGGAGCATAAGCTGTTCGAAAACGAAGATTGCGACGCGTTTGAGCGATACGCCGAAACCGGTGCCAACGCGAACGCGTTCACCTCGTTTGACCAGACGGCGTATTTGTTCACCTGCACGCAGAACGTCACCGAATCGTTGGAGATCTTGCTCGATTTTGTGCAAAAGCCGTATTTCACCGAGCAAACGGTGGAAAAAGAACGCGGTATCATCGGGCAGGAAATTCGCATGGGCGAGGATTCGCCGTTTCGCCGTGTGTTCACCAATTTGCTCACGGCACTGTATCACGAGCATCCGGTGCATACCGACATTGCCGGAACGGTAGAGTCCATTGCACAGATCACCCCCGAGCTGCTGTACAGCTGTTATAACACCTATTATAATTTACACAACATGGTGCTGGCGGTAACGGGCAACGTCACCTGCGAGCAGGTGGAAGCGGTTGCCGACCGTCTGCTTCGTCCGTGTGACCCCAAAGTGCCGCAGCGCGCAGCCGTTAACGAACCGCGTGAGGTCGTGCAGGCGTACATTGAAGCACAAATGCCGGTGGCGGTGCCGCTGTTTTATTTGGGATATAAAGCACCGATAAACAGCGGGGAAGGCTTGCCGTGTGAAGAGTATACCGCGCTGGCGGCTGCCGAGGTGCTGGAAGAATTGTTGGGCGGAAAATCTTCGGCGCTGTATGCTTCGCTGATGGAACAGGAGCTCATCAACGCCTCGTTCGGTGTAGAATACTTTAACGGTCCGGGCTACGGCGTGTGGATCATCGGCGGCGAATCGCGCGACCCCGAAGCGGTTGCCGCGGCATTCCGCGAAGAGATCCGCCGCCTGCAACGCGAAGGCGTTGATGCCGCCGACTTTGTGGCCGCCCGCAACGCCGTGTATGGGCAAATGATCGCCCAGCTCGACAATCCCGAAGCCTGCGGCGACCTGCTGGTCGACACACATTTCGACAGCGCCAACCCCTTTGCCGCCTTAAAAGCGGTTTCGGAGCTGACACTTGATGACGTGAAACAACGCCTTGCCGACGATTTTGACGAGATCGCCTCGTCGCTGTCGGTCGTGCGGCCGGTATAAAGCGAGTATAACGCCGTTGCCGTGAAAAATTGTTGTTTTGACCGATTAGGGTTCAACGCCCTTCGGCTATAAAAGGAGGAAGTAGTATGGATTCGTACGTTTCGTTCCCTGCGCTGGGGTGGGAGATCCCGGTGCGCGAGTGGATCTTTCGCATCCCCGTGGGCGACAGTTATTTTTATGTGCGTTGGTACAGCGTGCTCATTGCGCTGGGTTTGTTGTTGGCGGTATGGTATGCATTCCGCCGCGCCGACGAATTCAAGATCAACAAGGATTCGATGATCGACGTCGTGCTGGTCTGCGCCGTGTTTGCCATTCTCGGCGCCCGCCTGTATTACGTGCTGTTCTCCGACAGCCGCGAGTTGTATTTTGCCGAACCCTTATCGATCTTGCGGATCTGGGAGGGCGGTCTTGCCATATACGGCGGCATCATCGCCGCGTTTGGTACGGCGCTGTGGATGTGCAAGATCAAAAAAGTGGATACCCTGCGCATGTTCGATTTGGCGGCACCCGGCTTTTTGATCGGTCAGGCGCTTGGCCGTTGGGGCAATTTCTTTAATCAAGAGGCCTTTGGCGGCAACACCACGCTGCCGTGGGGTATGAGTGGCAGCGAGATCATCGAGAACCTCGACGGCTTAAGCTATAACCCTACGTTGCCGGTGCATCCCACGTTTTTGTATGAATCGCTGTGGTGCGTGCTGGGCTTGGTGCTGATACATATCGTGTCTAAAAAAGCCTACACCTTCCGCGGTCAGCTATTCTCCCTTTATATAATATGGTATGGTACGGGCCGCTTCTTCATTGAACAACTGCGCACCGATAGCTTGTATCTCGGCACCATGCGTGTGTCCTGCCTGGTGGCGGCGTTGGCGGTCATTGGCGGTGTGGTACTCTATTTCCTGCTGAAAAACCGCGAGGAACACCTGCCCAAGGAACTGTTTGCCGAGGAAGATGCAGAAAAACCTGCCGAGAGTGCAGAAGAAAATAACGAAATTGCAGAAGCAGCAGAGGAGGAAACAACCGATGGCAGTGAAAATTGACGGAAAAGCCATTGCCGCAGCGGTGCGTGCCGAGGTGCGCGCCGAGGCCGAGGCAATGACCAAGCAAGGCAACACCCCGGGATTGGCCGTGATCTTGGTGGGCGACGATCCGGCCTCCCGCGTGTATGTGAACAACAAGAAAAAAGCCTGCGCTGAGGCAGGCATATATTCCGAGGAATTTACACTCCCCGCCGAAACCACGCAGGAGGAATTGCTGGCGTTGGTGGAAGAGCTGAACAACCGTAAGGATATTCACGGTATTCTGTGCCAGCTGCCGCTGCCCAAGCATCTGGATGACAAGGCGGTTATTGCCGCTATCTCGCCCGAAAAAGACGTGGATGCTTTTCACGCCGCCAACGTGGGGCACATTCTTATCGGTGACTACACGTTTTTACCCTGTACCCCCGCAGGCGTAATGGAGCTGCTGCACCGCACCGACATTTCGGTGGAGGGTAAGCAATGCGTGGTGATCGGCCGCAGCAATATCGTGGGCAAGCCCATGGCGATGCTGCTGTTGCACGAAAACGCCACCGTTACCATTTGCCATTCGCGCACACAAAATCTCAAAGAGGTTTGCCGCGGTGCCGACGTGCTGGTAGCTGCAGTTGGTCGTGCCGGCTTTGTTACACCCGATATGGTCAAGCCCGGCGCCGTGGTGATCGACGTGGGTATCAACCGTAACGCCGAGGGTAAGCTGTGCGGCGATGTGGACCCCGCCGTGGAGGAGGTAGCCGGCTATATCACACCGGTGCCCGGCGGCGTTGGCCCCATGACCATTGCGATGCTGCTGAAAAACACCATCACCGCTGCCAAAGCGCTGACGAAATAAGAAAAACCACGCGATAGTCGCGTGGTTTTTCTTTTACCGTAAATGATAGCTTTTGCGATACTGCGAGGGCGACATCCCTCGGAACGAGCGGAACAAACGACTGAAATAGAGCGGATCGTCCACACCGAGAGTGTAGGAGATCTCTTGCACGGTCATGGTGGTGCTTTGGAGCAGCGCGCAGGCCTTGTTTATCAATTCACGCAAGCGGTAGCGGTGGGGAGATACGCCCATATACTGCTTAAATAAGGTAATAAAATAACATTCGCTCAAACCGCACTCGCGTGCTTTTTGTGCCGTGGATACCGTTTTCTCGGGAAACCGTCGCAGCTGTTCCGCCAGTTCTTCGATAAACGGACGGTGCTTTTCACCTGCCGGTGCCGTGAGGAACTGGCGTTCCATTTCCGCAAGCAAAAGAAGAAACTGTCCGTTTACGGCGTGCAGATAGGTGTGGCTATGCGGAGAATAGTGAAACATTGAACGGATGCTCGAGCCGAGAACGGCAGCATCCTTGAGCGAATGAACCGACAATTCGCTCAGTCCCAGATTGGGGAACACCGCCGAGGATGTTTGATCAAAGATATTGAGCTGGTAGTACAAAGCATCTTGCCCGCCCGCGCAGGTGAAGTGCCCGCTTTCGTGCGGCGGAGAATATACCAACTGTCCATCGGTGGCAGTAAAACGGCGCCCCTGCTCCACTTCCACCGTCACCGTGCCGCGTACTGCCAACAGCAGCAGATGGCTGGTTTCGTTTTTAAACTTGGGGAAGGTGATGTCGTATTCGTTGTTCTCCACGCAACCAAAGGAGGAAACCCTCGTCGGCAGGGTAAGAGTATCGGTTTGTTCGGAAAGGCGGGGGATGAGCAGGCAACGGTTGTTTTCGTTGCAGGGGTCGGTCACGATGTCCACGCCGTAGGTGCTGCCGGCGATACCCAAAATTTCCCGCTGCCAGTTTCGGGTGTAGACGGGGCTGTTTTTCGCCGCTTCAAAATCGCCGCCCGTGATGATCGACACGGCGGGATCGTCGGTGCACGACAGCCGCACGTTATCAATATACGTGTCGTCCGCATCGGTAGGCAATAATTCTCCCGGCTTTTTAACAAAAGCGATACCCCATTCGGCGAAGGAAACGATATCCTCCGTTGCACAAGCGGTGGTGAACGGGAAGGTGTGGTGTGTCCACGTTTCGGCGTAGTCAACGTAATGTGACCCCGAGCCGCTGGCAACGTTGTAGCCGGTGAGAAAAATGTTGATAGGCCCGCCGTAAATGTCCATGGACAACTCGTACGTCTTATTCGGCTGCAGATACAGTCCCTTCAAATACAGGTCAACTTGGTTGTGCGTGATTCGGTTGTATCGAAACATCGTACACCCCCCCTTGAGAACATAATAGCCGAATGTGCGTATGAAATCAATATAAAATCGAAAAATCGTCCATATTTTATAAAGAAACACCCTATTCTTTTCTGTTTTTGTCGTGATATACTGAATATGTAACGATTCTCGACAGGAGGAGTTTTTATGAAACGGAAATCTATGCGCCCGATATCGTTGCTGTTGTGTATGGCTTTGCTGACAGCGCTTTGCCTTGCGGGGAGCGTGCTTCCCTCGTCGGCCGAAGCCGAAAGCCTTATTGCCGGCGGCGATTTTGAGGCGGCGGCAGGCGATGCCGTCTACACCAAAAACTGGTCAGATGCCTTTAACGACAGCGCCACCAGTCCGGCTTGCACCATCGTGGAGGATACCTCCGGTGAGTCGGCGGGAAACCATTGCCTGAAGGTGCCGCTGTACACCGAAGGCAGCTACAACAAATATCTCAAATCACTCACCTTGCAGCCCAACACCTCTTACACGCTCAGCTTTGATGCGCGCGGCGGTCAGGTGTGGGTGTACATCGGCGGCTACGGTGTTACTGATGCCCCCGGTGTGGTATGGGTCGGCGGCACCGAATCGTGGAAACGGTATGCCGTTACCTTCAACACCGGCGACAACGCCGATGGTTCGCTGGCCTCCTTTACGGATTGGGGTATCAGCATTTCACGCAACTCAAGCTACGCCGAAACGGTCGTTTCCGAATCCTATCTGGATAACTTCAAACTGGAAGTAACTCCCGTCGCTTCGAACGGTATTGTTATCGGCGGCGACTTTGAGTCCCCCGAAAGCTCGTCGGTGTATACTGCCAACTGGTCAAGTGTTTTAAAGCAGGGCGCCAAGCTGGTGCTCGACCCGCTGGACGGCAGTAACCGTTGCCTGATGTTCCCGAAGGTTGAGGCAAACACCGATTTTTATTTAAAGAAGCTCTATTTGGAAAACAGCACTACCTACCGTTTTTCGCTGGACGTCTACTCGCCCTCTCAAGCATTGATGTTCCTGTGGAGCAACGCCTTTACGGCGGGCGGTGGGGGTCGGGTCGTTCCGGCAAATACCGCGTGGACAACCATCACCTTTGAGCTCACCACAGCGGCCGACGTTAACTCCAATGCGGCCTATCCCGACTGGATCTGGGGCTTCGCGCGTAAAATAACGGAGCCGTATAACGAGGCTCCGCTGTATGTCGACAACGTATCCATCGTCAAGGTGGAAGAGGAAGAACCCAAGGATCCCGTAGAGCCCGATACCTCGGTAGAAAACGAGGAGAACTGCGTGCAGGGTGGCTCGTTTGAATTTGCTGCCGACGATGCTGTTTACAAAACCAATTTTTCAATGTTGAGCAGCCTTTCCATCGAGCAGGATCCAAAGGATGCGAACAACCACTGCTTGTATATTCCGCAGTCGCCGGCGAAGGATTATTATTTCACCAACTTAAAGCTGGCACCGCTGACGACCTATGTGTTTGAGTTTGATATTTTGAACGAAGGCACGGCCGGTGTGTATTTTTGGAGTTCCTCCGTGTTTGAAAACAACGGCGGTTCGCACTCCATTTCCGGCTCGTCGAATTGGCAGCACGTTAAATACGAAGTAAAGACCACTGCCACCATCTGCAGCAATACAGCCTATCCCAATTACCTCTTTGCTTTTATGAAGAGCTACGAGCCGTATAACCAGTCGGATATGTATATCGACAATGTCAGCATTGCCGTTAAGAAAAAGGAGGTTCCTTCCGTGAAGCCCATTGTTATTGGCGGTGATTTCGAGGACGACAGTGCCTTGAACGAAAACTGGAGCACTGCGCTGAACAAAGCAAGCGTCACGGAAGATACCCTGCGCGACGGTAACCATTGCTTGAAGCTTCCGATGGCAGACACTCCCATCGGTGACGTGTACGTCAAGAACGCGTGGCTGGAGCCGAACACGTCCTATTTCGTCACGTTCGAAGCACGGGGCGGAGCTTCGCGCATCTACTTCTATCCCAATGCGTTGCTCGAAAACGGCAGCAAGTCGATTGCTGCGAGCGAGGAATGGTGCTCCTATGCGTTCAAGGTCACCACGAAAGACGATGACACCTATCTTAAAGGTGGCTACCAAAACTATATTTTCGGTTTCATCAAAAACGATACTGCCACGAACGCCGCAGATACGTTTATTGACAATTTCCGCGTGGTCAAGGCGGGTGCCTATGTAGATCCCGATTTGGAAAACGGCAGCATCACGCTGTCGAGCTGGAAGGACCCCGACACCGTCGGTGCACAGGCCGCTCCTGCGGCGGGCGGCACGGTCACCGTTACCGTCACGCCCAACGAGGGATATATGCTAAAGCCCGGCAGCTTGTACTATGTCACCGAAGACGGCACGCAACGGCAGATCCTCAACAAGGAATCCGGCGTCTTTGGCAGCGGCAACGGCGATTGTTTCCGCTTCGTACTGCCTAAAGGCAGCGTGGTGGTAACGGCAGAGTTTGTACCCACTGCCGCACAGAGCTTTCGTTTTGACACGCTCGGAACCTCGGTGTACTATGCTGAAGGCGCCGTGGCGCCCTCGGGAATTCGATTCTTGAACCGTCTGTACGTTGAAGGATTAGATGTGACAGCCGACACCTTGTCGGTCACCTACAACGGCACCGCCTACAAGGTTGCTGAATTCGGCTCGCTGCTGAAGCGGGCAAGCAACACGGATACGGCGCTCAAGCTGGAAAACGTGAACGATGCCGCCTCGTCGGCAACGCGCGTGTGGAAAGCGGTAGCCTATGACGGTGTTACGATGAAACTGGTGGATTACACCGCCTCGTATGTGGATTACACCGTGATCATGCGTTCAACTCACGCCAACGAAGCGTTTGCTAATCGTGAGTATACCGCGTGCGGATATATCGTGCTGAAGGATGCAAGCAACAACACGGTAACGCTGTATTCCGGCAGTGTGACCGACAGCCCCGCCGCTACGGCTGAGCGTGTGGTCGCCCTGCCGAATAAGGACGATGACTGGCGCACGCACCCGCAGGATTTTAAACTGATTGCCACCACCTTTGACCGTCCCGACTTCACCGACGGTCAGGGCAAGATGGAGATCATCATTGAAGCGCTGGTAGCGCAGGGCGGCTCCGCCACCCTCAACGTTGCAGGCGAAAGCTTGGCGGTTGGTCACGCCAAGCGAGAGAGCCAAATTGCGTTGCTCAGCGATGCCATCAGTAAGGGATTCGAAATCGGCAGCTACACATGGGGTAACAACACGTGGGGTTATTCCAAGGCTGAACTGGATGCCCGCACCGAGGAAGAGCTGATCCAGTATATCTCCGACACCCAGACCGTCGTGCAGGAAGCCCTCGGTGTCACGCCGCAGTATCTGCGCCCGCCGCTGTTGCTTACCAACGACACGGTACGAAAGGTTTGCAAGCAGCTGGGTCTGTCGCTCGTTACAGGAAACTCGTCCTGGCGCGACTTCCCCGCAGGCTACACACTGGAAGAAACCGGCGGGGCCACCTACGAAAGCCTCACCACACACGCCCGCGATGGTGCGATCTGGATCATCCACGCACACAACGGCGACGGCCCCACCGAGTACGCCCGTGCGATTGCCGATCTGTACGAGCAGGGCTACCGCTTCTGCACCGTGGCGGAGCTGGTGGAATACAATGGTCAGACCCGTGAAGCCGGCAAGACCTACGGCGAAGTGATTGCAGTTTATTAAGGAGGAGCACGATGAAGCCATATCAAAAACCCGAGCTTGAAATCCGGGTCCTCCTTGCCGACGAAGCGTTGGCGGCGGTGGTACAAAGTGAACCGACCGTCGAGGACGACGATCTCAGTGTATAAGGATACAAAAAAGAGGAGAGCATTGCTCTCCTCTTTTTTATATATTATGAACAGTTAACGCGTAGCTGACTTCTTCTTCGGTAAAACCGTCGTTCAAAAGCACTTGAATCAGTTGCGTTCGTCCATAGCCCATGCCGTCCAAATGATACTGCGCACGCCGTGCGGCCTGCTCTTTCCAATCGGCACCGCAGTTGTCGGCTGCATACACGGCATCTTCGTAGGAACAACCGCCGGCTTTTAATTGTTTAATAAGTCCTTGATAGGAAAAGGCGGCCTGTTCTAAATATGAGGCAGCCAGCGCGCAAGCACCCTCGCGCGGCGTGGTAGCCACGGTGGTGATCGTCGTTGTCGTAACCGTTGTGGGAGCGGGGGTCGTTCCCCATGATTTCACGGTGGTTGCCGTCGTTTTGGCGGTGGTTGCCACCGTGGTTTTGGCGGTGGTCGTCGATGCCGTGGTGGTTGTGTCGGTATGGGTGGTCGTGGTCGCATCAACCGTGGTAGTCGTGGTGACTTTTGTGGCGGTCGGCTCAGGGGTAGCGGCCGAGTTCCCGCAAGCGGTAAGCGAAAGAAGCAGAACGCCTGCCGATAAGCAGACAAGCACGCGGTTCATAATCATTCCTCCTTAATGTGGTTTCAGTATATCATCGAAGAAAAAAACAGTCAAGAAAACAATTTTTTAAAAAACCGAACAAATTTTCGATTTTCTCTTGACAACGCCGAAATTTTTGATATAATCAAATCATAAACAAAACATTTGTTCGATTTTTCGAACGCGCGAGGAGGCTTTTCTATGTTGTTTAGTATTGCATCGGCGGTTGTGTTTGCAACGATCGCCTTGTATATGGTAATGAAGGGTCGCAAAACCTTGTCGTTCCGCATGGCGTGGATCCCGGCGGTGTTGTCGGCCATGGAGTTTGCGCTGTGCGGCGCCTTGGCCATGGGCGAGTATCCGGTGCTCACAGCCATTTTAATGGTTTGCCGCATCACGGTGTTCAGTTGCTGCTCGCTGGCCATGAAGAAGGACACGATTGCCGCTCGCAACCGTCGTCGCCGCCGCGAGGTATTTCGCCGTATCACGGCCGATATGTACCGTGCCGAAATGGAAAACGTGGTGCCGCTGCGCACGTGCGCCTAACAGAATACCCATTAAAAACAGCAGAGGAATCTCTGCTGTTTTTTTATTGATTTATACGGCAATACCGTGTATACTAGTACCGAAACGAATTTTATAAAGGGGGCACCTTGGTGATGGGTCGCATAAAGCTGCCGCATTTTGGCATGCGAAAGGTAAAAACCCTGTTGGCGGTGTTCGTTGGCTTTTGGATCTGGCAGCTTGTTCGGTTGCTGGTTCCGGCGTTGGAGGTTCACCCCATTTATATTTACATTTACGGCATTATCGAAATTCGCGAATCCTCGGAGAAAACGATTGATTTTGGAAAACTGCGCATCAAAACAACGCTGGTGGCGCTGCTCATTGGCTTGCCGATGATCGCGCTAAGCGTGTTTTTGCGTTCGCTCACAGCGGTGCCCAGTGTAGAACTTTTAATCGAAATGGCTGTTATTTTAGTTGGGATCCTGCTGGTGCTGTTTGCGGCCGAAGCGGTAGGCTGTAAAAACTTTTGCGGCTTGGCGGCAGCCATTTTTGTTATTTTGGTGGTGCTTCACACCGATGGCGAGCCGCTGACCTACTCGGTTCTGCGCGCCGTGCAAACGGTGCTTGGCGTAGCGGTGGCATGGCTCATCAACGTAAAGCTGCTGCCGTACCCCGAGCGCAAGAAAGACGACTAAGATCAAAGCGGAGGTTCGCTATGCAAAATTTTCTCACAGTAGGGCAGCAGGTGCTGATCCTGTTCATCCTCATCCTTGCCGGTTACGTGTTAGGAAAAAAGAAGATTATCGGTGACGAAGCGGGAAAAGCGCTTTCGAATATTGCGCTGCTTTTATCGACACCGTGCGTAATCATTCTTTCGTTTGAACGAGAATTTACACCGGACGTGTTTCGCGATTTCGGCATCGCCATGGTAGCGGCACTGGGTGTGCATGTTATCGCCATCGGCATAGCACAGCTGCTGTATCGAAAGGGCGGTTCGCGTGAACGCGTGCTGCGTGCGGCGGCGGTGTTGTCCAACGCCGGATTTATGGGTTTGCCGCTGCAGCAGGCGGTGCTGGGCGATCAAGGTGTGTTTTACGGTGCGGCGTACGTTACGGTGTTTACCCTTACGCTGTGGAGCTACGGCTTGGCCACGATGGACACGGAATCGCGCCGTCTGTCTGCCAAGAAGCTGCTCGTTAACCCGGGCATGATCGGGTTGGCTTTGGGCATAGTGGTACTGCTTCTGCCGTTCGATCTGCCCGAGCTGATCCGCGCACCCATCTCGCATTTGGCGGCGCTCAACACGCCCGTGCCGATGCTGTTTATCGGCTACAGCTTGTCCAAGGTACCGCTCGGCAAGGCGTTGCGCAACGGCTCGTATTATGCGGCGTGTGCCGTGCGCCTGTTGCTGGTGCCCGTGGTGGCGATCGGTGTGTTGTACGCCTGTGGCGTGCGCGGCACGCTTCTGTGCTCCATGATGATCGCCGGCAGTGCTCCCATTGCGGCGGCGGTGTCCATGTTTGCCGAAAAGTTTAATCAAGACACCGAAACCTCGGTCAATCTGGTGGCGCTATCCACCGTGTTTTCGGTAATCACCATGCCGGTGCTGGTGGCATTGGTGCAAGCCTTACCCTAACAAAAAAGAGTGTCAAACGGCTGCTTCGAGCTTGCTCGGAGCAGCCGTTTTTGTTGGAAGAAAATAGCGAGATATTTTTGAATATTGCACTTGATTTTTCCACTAATAGGGGTTATAATGTATATGCGTGGTCCAAAGTGGGCCAAAGTGGGAAGTTTTCCACACTTTCCACAGAGTTTTCCACAGTGATCTGAAACGGAGGTGAAGAACAGATGCTGTGCGGTCGTTTTGATCATACTATCGACACCAAGGGGCGTCTGTCCGTCCCCTCCAAAATGCGCGATAAATTGGGAACCTCGTTCATGGCAGCGGCGGTAATGGATCATTGCGTGTCGCTGTACCCCATGGAAGAGTGGGATAAGCTGTTGGCCGGTCTGGCAGAAATGCCGCTCACCAAGGCGAGAAACCTGCAACGGTATCTGGCCTCCAACGCGGTAGACGTGCAGGTCGATTCGCACGGCCGTATCCTGCTTCCCAAGCATTTGTTAGAGTATGCCAACCTCGAAACCGAGGCGGTCGTTATCGGTGCCACCAACCACGCCGAGGTGTGGAACCCCGCTGCCTACGAGCAGCTCATGGCAACCATGACCTCCGAGGAAGTCGAAGCCGAATTTGCGGCGCTGGGCTTCTGATATGGAGTATGCGTATCACCGCCCGGTGTTGTTTGAGGAAACCTTAGCAGCACTGGACGTTCAGCCGAACGGCCTGTATGTTGACGGCACAGCCGGTGGCGGCGGTCATTCGCACGCCATTGCCTCGCGCCTAAACGGCGGCCATCTGTTCGCGCTCGACCAAGATCCCGACGCCATCGTCCAAGCAACCAAACGGCTGGCAGGGCTGCCCGCCACCGTGATCCGTTCCAACTTTCGGTATATGGATCGGGTGCTCAGTGAACGGGGTGTCGAAGCGGTCGACGGCGTGCTGCTCGATATCGGCGTTTCTTCTCATCAGTTAGATGAACCCACCCGTGGGTTTTCCTATCATACCGATGCTCCGCTGGATATGCGCATGAGCCAAGAGGGGCCCACGGCGGCCGATCTTCTCCGCGAATTATCCGAGCAGGAGCTGGCCGACATTTTCTTCCGCTTCGGTGAAGAAAAGTTTTCACGGCCCATTGCCCGTGCGATCGTGCGGCAGCGAGAAACCGCGCCGCTGCAAACCACGATGGAACTGGCCGAACTGATTGCAAACAGCGTGCCGGCGGCAGCCCGCCGCGATAAGCATCCGGCCCGTCGCGTGTTCCAGGCGCTGCGCATTGCCGTGAACGCCGAATTGGATTGCTTGTCCGAAGCGCTGAACATTGCGTTCGATCAACTGAAGGTTGGCGGCCGCTTGGCGGTCATCACCTTCCACTCGTTGGAAGACCGCATGGTAAAGCAACGCTTTGCCGAATTTTGCACAGGCTGCACCTGCCCGCCGTCGTTTCCGGTGTGCGTGTGCGGCAAGGAACCGGCAGGGCGCCTCGTCCTTCGCAAGCCGGTGGAAGCCTCCGAACAGGAATTAGCAGAAAATCCGCGCAGTCGCAGTGCCAAGCTGCGGTGTGTTGAAAAATTAAGGAATCGATAACAAGAAAGGAGTGATCGCGGTATGGCTAATTATTACAATTCCGAAGCGTATGATTTTGAACAATTTGCACCGGCCCCCGCAACCGTCACTCCCTTCCCCGGAAAAAAGGCACAGGTAGCCAACCGCCGCCGAGCCAAAGCGCAGCAGCTCATTAACACCGCTGCTGTTGCACTGATCGGTGTGTGCGTTCTCTTGATTTTAGGATTAATGATCTCCAGCAAGGTGCGGCTCACCGAGCTGAACAATGCCATTACCCAAACCGAATTAAGCTTGGATAAGGCCATTGCCGAAACCAAACGTCTGGAGAGCGAGCTGGCATCGCAAACCTCAGCACAAAGCGTGGAGGAATACGCCGAAAGCGTAGGTCTTCAGCAAGTAGAATCCGGACAGATCGATTACATAACCGTTACCCCCGCCAATACCGAGGGTGCAAAATCTACCGGCTTCTGGGCATCGCTTTGGGATGCGTTGACCGGATGGTTGAGATAACACGTACAGGTCTATTTTGAAGATGCTGCGGCATACATTAAAACGGGACCTCAGACAAGGAGAGTTGGGATGGTAGCGTCTTAACTCTCTTTTCTTTCCAAAAAAGAGAGGTGCACAAGGATGAAGCAAAGAAAACGCGTGGTTGAGCAGCCCGGCCCTCGGCTCACCAAAGCGATGAAAAGAAAAACTGTCATATTTGTTGTGGCACTGATCGTTATTTTTGCGTATCTGATCGTGCAGTTGTTTACGTTGCAGGTGCTGCAGCACGATTACTGGCAGCAAAAAGCCGTGGCTCAACAGCTTAGTGACGTGGAGATCTCGGCCAACCGCGGCCAGATCTACGATTCCAACATGTCGGTGCTTGCGCTCACGCGTGAGGTGTACACCATCGTGATGGCATCGAAGTATATCAACCGTGAAGAAACACGTAATAAGATCGCCGACGATCTGTCGGTCATGCTCGATCTCGACCGTAATACGTTGTACGAGCAAACAAAGGATAAAAACTCGCAATACCGCATTATTAAAAAGAAGGTCGACCGCCCGCTGGCCGATAAATTCATTGCGTGGGTGAACGAAAACTATTACGGCAGCGTGTTCCACGTTGTGGTGGATTACAAGCGTGAATATCCGCTGGGGAATTTGCTGTCGACGGTCATGGGCTTTGTGGGCACCGATAACGTGGCTCGCGAGGGCTTGGAACTGAAATACGACGAGCTGCTGTCGGGCGTGCCGGGGCGCATGGTCATTGCGCAAAACACCTCCGGCGACCGCCTGCCCGTATCGTTGGAATACGAATACACCGTGGATGCCGAAGACGGTCATAGCCTGGTGCTAACGGTGGATCAGTACATTCAGCAGGTTACGGAAAAGTACCTGACGGAAACGCTGGAGCAGTACAACGCCACCAACCGTGGTTGCGCTATCGTTATGGACGTGGATACCTGCGCCGTGCTGGCCATGGCCACCAAGGGTGACTACGATCCCAATAACTATATGGAAATTGCCGACCCTACGGTCGCCGAGCAGATCGCACTGCTCACCGGCGACGAACAGGCCGAAGCGTTGGTGGCGGCCCGCCAAAAGCAGTACCGTAACAAGGCGCTGGATTTCTACGAGCCGGGCTCGGTGTTTAAAACCTTTACGGCTGCCATGGGCTTGGAGGAAGGCCTCGTTGCCGAGAATACCATGTTCTATTGCGGCAACTCCATCACGGTAGCTGATCGCACCATCCGTTGCTGGATCTATCCGCGTGGACACGGGCAGATCTCGTTCCGTGATGCTATTGCCAACTCTTGCAACCCGTCTTTTGTAAATCTGGGTGGCAAGATCGGCGCCAAACGCTTTTCGAAGTACTACGTGGGCTTTGGCTTTACCAACCGCACGGGCATTGATCTGCTGGGTGAACCGGCGGTGTCGTCGTCGCTGTACTACGATCCCGCCACCATGACACCGGTGAACGTGGCGGCCTCCTCCATTGGTCAGACCTTTAAGGTTACTCCGTTGCAAATGGCCACGGCGCTGTGCGCGGTTGCCAACGGCGGCTATCTGATGCAGCCGTATATTGTGCAGCAGGTGCTGGACGGCGACGGCGAGGTGGTGTCGAATACGGAGCCCACCGTAAAACGCCAGGTTATTTCCTCCGACACGTCGGCACGGCTGTGCGCCATGCTGGAAAACGCCGTTAGCGGCGGTGCCATCAAGAACGCCTACATTTCCGGCTATCGTGTCGGCGGCAAAACGGGTACGGCACAAAAAACGGAAACGCGCCCCGAGGATATCAAAGACGAGGATAAGGTTAAGGTCATCGCCTCGTTCGGCGGCATTGCGCCGGCCGACGACCCCGAGGTCGTGGTGCTGGTAATGATCGACGAACCGTCGGTGAAATCGGGCGGTACGGTAGCCGCACCGCTCGCGAAAAAGATATTAAAAGACATTCTTCCCTATTTGGGCATCGAGCCGAACTATACCGAGGAAGAAATTGCCGGTCTCGACCGCAGCGTACCTCAGGTGACGGGCAATAAAGTGTCGGTAGCCGCCACCACGCTGGGTAACGCATCGCTGAATTATAAGACGGTCGGCAAGGGCAACACGGTCGTGCGGCAAATTCCGGCCAACGGCACCACCATTCCGAAAAACGGTACGGTGTGGCTGTATACTGACGACAGCGATCTGCAAATGGCCAAGGTTCCCGATTTCACCGGAAAAACGGTTGCTCA
This sequence comes from Clostridia bacterium, assembly GCA_017503785.1. Classification (GTDB taxonomy): domain Bacteria; phylum Bacillota; class Clostridia; order Oscillospirales; family Acutalibacteraceae; genus RGIG3009. The sequence continues at coordinate 13,114 of JAFVSK010000011.1, read as the reverse complement.
AGTGAATCAAACGGCGAAGGCTGCGGGTATTAACGTGGTACTGTCGGGTATCAGTACCACCGGCGGCGTGGCATCGGCCTCGCACCAATCGACCGCAGCAGGAGAAGAAATTCCCAAGGGTACCGTGGTAACGGTAGAATTCACCTATTCCGATAGTATTTTCTAACAAGCTCCGCAACGGGGCTTAGGAGAGGACGCCTGTTATGAAGCACAAGCATCAACAGGACGTTTCAATGAAAGCCCCCTCGCGTGGCATGTGGCGGCGATCACTGCTGGCTCTGCTCATGATTTTGGTTTGCTTCGCTGCCGTTATTGGTCGCTTGGGCGTGCTGCAGCTGCTGCAGCATGATTTTTGGCAGCAGCAGGCCTCGGAGCAGCAACTGGCCGACAGCGTGATCTCCGATAAGCGCGGCGACATTGTTGATCGCAACGGCGTGGTGCTGGCGCGCAGCGTGGAGGTTGCCACGGTCATTATGATGCCGGGAGAGATCCCCAACGATGCCGCACGACAGCTCATTTGCGATGAGCTGCCGTCCTTGTTGAGCATCGGTAAGGAAAAACTGCAAAAGCAGGTGGCAAAAATCGGCTCGCGCTACGAAGTGGTGTGCTCCAAGATCGACTATGATTTATGCGAGCGGTTCATCGCGTGGGTAAAAGAACACGAGTTGATCGCCGCGTTTCGCGTAATACAGGATTATAAGCGCGAATATCCTCTGGGCAACACGCTGTCCTGTGTGATGGGCTTTACCGGCACCGATAACGTGGGGCTGGAGGGCTTGGAGGCAAAATATAACCGCGTTTTGGCGGGCACGGCAGGCCGCGTTGTTACCACACAAAACGGCCGTGGCGATGCGCTGCCGAACGACCTGCATTACGAAACCGCCGTGGCGGCGGCCGAGGGCAACACGCTGGTGCTCACCATTGATGCCACCATCCAGCAAATGGTGGAAAACCATTTGGAAACGTCACTGGCGGAAACGGGAGCGGCCAACCGCGTAAGCGCCATCGTGATGGACGTGCAAACCGGCGAGCTGCTGGCCATGGCCACCAAAGGCGATTACGATCTGAATCAACCGCGGGTGGTACAAAACCCCGATCAAGCGGCGCTGATCGCTTCGTTGGCCGGCGATGAGCAGGCCGAAGCGTATTTAACGGCACTGCAAAAGCAATGGAAAAACAAAGCCGTGTCGGAGTTCTACGAGCCCGGCTCGGTGTTTAAGATCTTCACGGCTTCCACAGCGCTGGAAAACGGCCTCATTTCCGAGGCCAGCACGTTTCATTGCAACGGAACGTATACCATGGCGGGCGTGCGCACGATGAAGTGTCACGTGTATCCGCGCAGCCACGGAAGCCAAACCCTGGCTGAAGCAATTTCTCATTCGTGCAATCCGGCGTTCATGACCATCGGCTCGCGCATTGGGCCGTCCTTGTTCGCGGCGTTTCACGCCAAATTCGGATTCACGGAGTTAACAGGCATTGATCTTTTGGGCGAAGCCCGCGTTACAGCCACGCTGTATCACAGTGCCGACACCATCACCGCCGTTGACGTTGCCACCTCGTCGATCGGACAGACCTTTAAGGTGACGCCGATTCAAATGATCACCGGCGTATCGGCCGTGGCGGGCGGCGGTGAGCTGCTGCAGCCGTACGTGGTCAGCCGCGTGGTCGCGCCCGATGGCACTACCGTCAGCGCCACCGAGCGCACGGTGCGCCGCCGCGTGATCAGCGAAAATACGGCGGCCCGCATGTGTGCCATGCTGGAGGGCGTGGTAGACGGCGGCGGTGCCAAAAACGCGTACGTAGCAGGGTATCGCGTGGCGGGAAAAACCGGAACCTCCGAGAAAACCGATCAAGGTGTTGCGGCCAACGGCCGCAAAAATGCGGTGGCCTCGTTTTGCGGATTTGCGCCTGCTGACGATCCGCGCATTGCCGTGATCGTGATGATCGACGAGCCGCAAACGCACATTCGTTACGGCGGCACGCTGGCCGCCCCGGTGGCGCAGCGCATTTTTGCCGACGTGCTGCCGTATCTGGATGTCGAACCGCGGTATAGCGAAGAAGAACTAAAAACGCTAAAATCCACCGTACCGTCGGTGACGGATAAAACGCTTGCGGCGGCGCAGTCGGCGCTGACACAGCAGGGTCTGATGGCACGCGTGGTGGGAAACGGTACGAACGTAACGGCACAAATGCCGCAGGCGGGCGCTGCCATGGATAAGGGCGGCACGGTGGTGCTGTATACCGACGGCGAGCGGCCAAGCGAGGTCACGGTACCGACGGTGGTGGGTAAAACGCTGCTGCAGGCCAACCGTGCGTTGGTCGATGCAGGGCTAAACGTGCGTATCGTGGGATACCCCACCGAGCGCAGCGACGATTTAAGCGCGCGCCAAGCGGTGGTACAGCGGCAAAGTGTTGCGGAAAATTCCGTGGTTCCCGAAGGAACCGTGGTGGAAATACACGTAGTTTATCAGGATGCGATCGAGTAGGTGAAACCAATGAAATTGACAGAACTGTTAAAGAATACCGGTGCCACAGCACCGAAAAATGTGGAGATCACGGCACTGTGCCGCGATTCGCGTAAGGTCACGCCCGGATGCCTGTTTGTGTGCATTTGCGGCACGGGTGTGGATAGCCATATCTTTGCGGCCGATGCGTTGGCAGCGGGTGCCGCAGCCGTGGTAGTCGAGCGCGATCTGGGGCTGGAAAACCAAATTCTCGTCAGCAACAGCCGTACCGTGTGGGGGCAGCTCAGCGCGAATTGGTTTGGGCATCCGTCCAAGCGCTTGCATCTGATCGGTGTTACCGGCACCAATGGCAAGACCAGTACCACGTATTTCCTAAAAGCGATTTTGGAAAAGGCCGGCTATAAGGTGGGCTTGATCGGTACCATTCGCAATCTCATCGGCGATGTTGAGATCGCCGCCGGTCACACCACGCCGGATGCGTACGACTTGCAGCAAATGTTTGCGCAGATGGCCGATGCCGGTTGTGATTATGCGGTGATGGAGATCTCGTCGCACGCTCTGGATCAAGGCCGTGTGGAGGGATGCCGCTTTGATGCCGGTATTTTCACCAATCTCACACAGGATCATTTGGACTATCACGGCACGATGGAAAACTATGCCGCGGCAAAAAAACGGTTGTTTTCGCTGTGCGACATCGCGGTGCTGAATAAAGACGACAGCTGGTATCCCATAATGAAAGAAGGCATACCTTGCCCTGCCGTCACATTCTCCGAGCGGGATAACGAGGCCGATTACGTGGCCCACAACGTTTGTGAACGCCCCGACGGTGTCAGCTTCGATTTGGTGTCGCTGGGTGTGATCGGACGAGTTCGCTTGGCCACACCGGGACGGTTTTCGGTGTATAACGCATTGTGCGCCGTAACGTGTGCGCATAAGCTGGGTATTCCGTTGGAAATCATTATTGAAGCCTTAGGGCAAGCCGGTGTGGTGAAAGGTCGCGCTGAGGTCGTTCCCACGGGCCGCGATTTCACGGTCGTGATCGACTATGCGCATACGCCCGACGGTCTTATCAACATTTGTAATACGCTCAACGCCTGTAAGGTGGGACGATTGATTACCGTGTTCGGCTGCGGCGGCGACCGCGACCGTACCAAACGCCCGAAGATGGGCGCTGCCGCGGCAGCACTGTCGGATCTTGTGGTGGTTACGTCGGATAACCCGCGCAGCGAGGAGCCCGAAGCGATCATCGAGGATATTTTGCCGGGTGTTACCGAAACGGGCAAGCCGTACACGGTGATCCCTAATCGCGTAGAGGCCATTCGCTGGGCGGTTACCAACGCCCAACCGGGCGATACCGTTCTGTTGGCCGGTAAGGGTCACGAAACCTACCAGATCCTCAAAGAGGGAACCATTCATTTGGATGAAAGAGAAGTTGTGGCAGAGGCGTTAAGTGCGCTGCCGAACAAGGAGTGAAAAGACGATGAGCGTAACAGTCGCGGCCGTGTGGGTCGTCACCGCCATTGTGGCCTTTTTTGTGGCTGAGCGGTTAGGAAAAGCATTAATTCCGGTGTTGCATCGGTTAAAATTCGGTCAAACTATTCGTGAGGAGGGTCCGGCATGGCATAAGTCCAAGCAGGGAACCCCCACCATGGGCGGTGTGATCTTTATTGCCGCAATGCTGATCACCACAGTGGTGGCAATGCTGTTATGTCAGTTTGCAATTCCGGGAGCCAAGATCGTGGTGCCTGCACATACCCTGGGCGAAGTGTCGCGGCTGTTTGCCGGCTTGCTGTTGGCAGTTGGCTTCGGCGCCATCGGCTTTTTGGACGATTTCATCAAGGTGGTGCGCAAGCGGAATCTGGGGCTCACCAGCGGCCAAAAAATGCTGGCGCAGCTGCTGGTGTCGGGTGCTTATGCAACCACCATGGTGCTCACCGGCGCCACCAAGATCTACGTACCGTTTGTTGGTTTTTGGGAAGCAGGGTTTTGGTTCATTCCCATTGCCATGTTCATTATTGTGGCCATGACGAACGCCACCAACCTCACCGACGGTGTTGACGGCTTGTGTGGTACCGTTTCGGTGGTTGCACTGCTGTTCTTGCTGGCACTGTGCACCTTTGCCACGGGATACGGCATCATCAGTGCTGCCATGGCAGGCGCGCTTGCGGGCTTTTTGGTGTGGAACGTTCATCCTGCCAAGGTATTTATGGGCGACACAGGCTCATTGTTCATCGGCGGTGTTTTGTGCGCGGTGGCCTTTGGCTTGGAACAGCCGTTTTTACTGGTGCCGCTGGGCATAGTATACGTAGCGGAAACGTTGTCGGTCATGCTGCAGGTGTCATACTTTAAATTGACCCACGGTAAGCGCTTGTTTAAAATGAGCCCGCTGCATCATCATTTTGAAATGTGCGGCTGGAGCGAAAACAAGATCGTTATCGTGTTCTCGGCCGTCACGGCCGTGGGCGGTATTGTCAGCCTGTTTTTAGCCCGCTGAAAGGAGAACTCTCGTGGAAGAAAGAATCGTGCGCTCCAACCCGCCTCACTTCTGGCGCTTTGATATGCCGTCGGACAGCGTGCTCCCCAAACGGAAGCTGCGCTTTTTCACCAATCCGGCCGGCTTTGATAAGATGTTTTTTGTCGCGCTCATTTTGGTGCTCGTGGTAGGACTGGTTTCACTGTTCTCGGCAAGCTATGCCTATTCGTATTATCAGAACAACGGCGACAGCTACGCCTACATTACGAAACAGATCGGCTACGCTTTGGTGGGTGTGCTGTTTATGTTCATCATCTCGTTCGTTGACTATCACGTGCTGCACCGTTGGGCGATCCCGATCATGATCTTTTCGTGGGCGCTGCTTTTGCTGGTGTTGTTCCTGCCGGAAATTCAAAACGTGCACCGCTGGATCCGCTTAGGGCCCATTAACATTCAGCCCTCGGAGATCGCCAAGTTTGCCATTATTTTGTTGTTTGCACACTGGATCTCACACTATAAGGAACAAGGTATGCGGCAGGCCTCCAAGGGCTTTTGGCCGTTCATGCTCGTTTTGGGCTTCACCGCAGCGTTGGTGGTGGTTGAGCCCCACCTGTCCGGTACCATGCTCATCATTTTCATCGGCATGGTTATGATGTTTATCGGCGGGACCCGACCGGCACCAATGGTGGGCGTTATCCTGCTGGGCGTTGCTGCCGTGGTGCTGATGGTGGTCGTGTTCGGCTACGAGCAAGACCGCTTTGAGGTGTGGAACGACCCTCTCAAGGTGTATATGTCCGACAAAAAATACGGCAACCTCACCGGCCGCGACGTGGCTTGGCAGACGGTGCAATCGCTGTTTGCCATCGGTTCGGGCGGCTTAATGGGCGAGGGTATCGGCAACTCGCGGCAAAAGCATTTGTTCCTGCCCGAGCCGCAGAACGACTTTATCTTTGCGATCGTGTGTGAAGAACTGGGCTTCATCGGCGCCGTTCTCATCATTCTGTTGTTTGGCTTTTTGCTGTGGCGCGGTTTCGCCATCGGCATGAAAGCACCCGATAAATTCGGCTCCATGCTGGCCATCGGCCTTACGGCGCAGATCGGGCTGCAGGTGGCGCTGAATTTGGCGGTGGTAACCAATTCTATGCCCAACACCGGCATCAGCCTGCCGTTCTTCAGCTACGGGGGCAGCTCGCTGATCATGTTGTTGATGCAGATGGGCCTGCTGCTGTCCATTTCGCGGCAGGGCAACTATCACGCCGGCAAACGATAGGAGGAGTACCATGCGCGTGTTAATGACCGGCGGCGGCACGGCGGGGCATATCAATCCCGCGCTGTCCATTGCCGATGCAATTAAAGCAGCCTATCCGCAGGCGGAGATCCTGTTTGTGGGTGCCGAGGGCCGTATGGAAACCACCCTGGTGCCCAAGGCGGGTTATCCGTTGCGCACGTTGGTGGTCGAGGGCTTTCAGCGGCGATTGTCGCTTGCCAACGTAAAAAAGAATCTTCGTGCGGCGTATCACGCGGTAACGGCGGGCCGTGAGGCGGCTCGTATTTTGCGCGAGTTCAAGCCAGACATCGCTATCGGTACGGGCGGTTACGTGTGCGGCCCGGTGCTGCGCCGCGCTGCTAAAATGGGTATTCCCGTGCTGGTGCACGAATCCAACGCTCTGCCGGGTATCACCGTAAAAATGCTGGCACCGTATGCCAAGGCGGTGATGGTGTCGGACGAAGCGGCCAAGAAGCACCTGCCGGAAAGCGCCAACGTCATCGTCACCGGCAACCCGCTTCGACAAGGCTTGTTAACGGTAAACAAGGCTGAGGCGCGTCGTGAACTGGGTGTGGATGAGCGGCCGTTGGTGCTGTGCTTTGGCGGCAGCTTGGGTGCGCGGCCGCTTAACGAGGCGATCGTGGGCGTGCTGAAGCAGCCCGAAGCCCAAAAGCTCCAGTTTATTATCGGCACCGGTCGCGGCGAAAATTACGAGCGGGTGCAAGCACTTCTTCGCGAAGCGGGCATTACCCCCGACGGTGTGCATGTCCGTGTGCGCGATTACATTGACGATATGCCGCGTTGCATGGCGGCTGCCGATTTGGTTATCAGTCGTTGCGGCGCCATGACGCTCAGCGAATTGCCGGCACTGCGTAAGCCGGCCATACTGGTGCCGTCCCCCTATGTGGCGGAAAACCACCAGTATTATAACGCCATGGCGCTGGCAAATCGCGGCGCTGCGGTTTGCGTGGAGCAAAAGGATCTCACCGCCGAGCGATTGTGGAACGAAATTCAAGGCGTGGCGCTGTCGGCGGATACGTTAGAACAAATGAGCGAAGCGGCCGGGGCTGCCGCGGTGCTGGATGCCACCGAGCGGATCTTGGCGGTAATTCAAGAAACGCTTTCATAACCAACGAATCACCCTTCTCGTTTTGTGTCATAGGATGGTATATAACGATCTATGACCGCAAAGGAGAGGGGTTGTACCATGGGAAGGTTGGTTATTCAGGGAGAGCGCCGTTTAGACGGTGAGGTACATATTCACGGAGCAAAAAACAGCGCATTACCCATACTGGCGGCAACGCTGCTGGCACAGGGTGTGTGCGAACTGCACAACTGTCCCGCGCTGTCCGATGTGCGCGCTGCGGCGGCCATTTTGCGCCACCTCGGCTGTCGCGTGGAACAACACGGCACCGTGGTAACGGTGGATGCCACCGCACCTTGCCGAGGGGATATTCCCGATTCGCTAATGCGCGAAATGCGCTCCTCTATTGTATTTTTGGGAGCCATTGTGGCCCGCACCGGCGGTGCGGAATTGTCGTTTCCCGGTGGATGCGAGCTGGGTCCGCGTCCCATTGATCTGCACTTGGCTGCGCTGCGCCAAATGGGTGTGGCCATCCACGAAGAAGGCGGTAAGCTGCACTGCACGGTAAACGGACGACTGGTCGGCTGCCCCATTACGTTGGCATTTCCCAGTGTGGGTGCCACGGAAAATATTGTATTGGCTGCCGTGACCGCGCAGGGCATCACCACGGTATATAACGCCGCACGCGAGCCGGAGATCGTGGATCTCTGCGAATTTCTTACCGCGTGCGGCGCACGCATCCGCGGCGCCGGCGAAAGCACGCTGGTGATCGAGGGCGTGGAAGCGCTGCACGGTTGCTGCCATCGGGTGATTCCCGACCGTATCGAAACCGTTACCTACATGGGTGCCGCAGCCATTACGGGCGGCTCGCTGCTGCTGCGTGACGTGTGTCCGTTGCATCTGCAGGCGGTGTTGCCGCTGTTCGAAGAAATGGGTTGTCGGGTGTCGGTGCGAGAGCAAGAACTGCTTGTCAGCGCACCGCAGAGGCTGACTCGTGTCAAGAGCGTGAGAACGCTGCCGTATCCCGGCTTTCCCACCGATGCGCAGGCGCTGTTAATGGCAATGGCGTGCGTGGCAAAAGGTACCAGCGTATTTGTAGAAACCATTTTTGAAAGCCGTTATAAGCATGTTGGAGAGCTGATGCGCCTCGGTGCGCGTGTTAAAGTAGAGGGCCGCGTGGCGGTGGTCGAGGGTGTTGCGCAGCTGTCGGGCGCTCCCGTGGAATGTACCGATCTGCGCGGTGGTGCCGCACTGGTGTTGGCGGGCTTGGCGGCGCAGGGCACCACGGTGTTGAGCGAGCTGCATCATTTGGAACGCGGCTACGAAGCAATCATCAAGGACTTGACAGCAGCGGGCGCATCTCTTATACTGGAAGAATAAACACAGTAGGATGACGAATATGAAGCGAAAAGCAAAATCCAAAAAGATCAGCAAGAAGCAACGGGCAAAGAATCGGCTCGTTGTCTTTCTTGTGTTGTCTGTTTTAAATATTGGATTGCTCATCGGTACGTTGTTGATGCTGCCTACGGCATTTCAGACTACCGATGCCGCCACCGGCGAAACAAAGGAATGGCTGCCCGTTGAGAGCATCACCGTGGAGGGCAACACGCGGTACGATGAGGAAGCCATTATCGGTGTCAGCGGAATTGAGCTTTCACAAAGCGTATTTTCGCTAAATAAACGCACGGCCACCAAAAAAATCCGCGAAGCGTTTGCGTACGTGGAAAGTGTGTCGATCGATATCAGCTTAAAACGCGATGTAACCATCCGTGTCACCGAGGCCGAGGAAATGGGCGCGGTGTACGCCAATGGAAAATGGGTGGTGGTCAGCCACCGCGGCATCGGGCTGATGCATCTGCCGCTGGAAAGCGAAAAGCCGTTCCGTCGGCTGTATCTCAAGGGCGTAAAAACCAAAACCGACGAAATCGGCAAGCAGATCATCGACAATCGCGATCTTGAAACCGTGCTGGAGCTGATGGAAGCCATGCAGGCGAACGGCTTAAAGGGCGTGGCCGAGATCGACCTCTCCAACCGCAACGATATTACGTTGAATTGGAAAAATCAAATTTTGGTAAAGCTGGGCAACGACTCCAACCTCACCTACGAGATCGCCGCCGTGGTAAGCGCGATCCCCAAGGTGCTCAGCCGCCACGGCGATACCGCCACAGGCATTTTAAACGTCAGCCAGTATTCCGACGAAACCGTTTCCTCGCCGATGATCGTGTTCACGCCATCGTCGATTTTGCAGGCCGAAAAGGAAAAACAAGAGGCGGCAAGCACCACGGGAACAGGCTCGTCCACGGCGGCGGCCACCACAACCACACGGGCGCGGTAAAAAGAAACTGCTTTTTGAAAAATTTTTAAAAAATAATTAAAAACCGTGAAAAATACTGTTGAAATCCCTTGCGTTATGTGATAAAATTATAGAGGTAACCTGCGGTGTTTTGTAACACTGTCTGAAATAATACACATAACTGTGCTGAGAAATACGAACTGGGAGGAAGTTTTTATGAGCTTCGAAATTGAAGAGGAAATCCTGAACACGGGTGCTCAAAAAATTAAAGTTATCGGTGTCGGCGGCGGTGGCGGCAACGCTGTTAACCGCATGGTCGCAGCCGGTATCGACTGCGTGGAATTTGTGGCGATCAACACGGACCGTCAGGCCCTGACTCGCTCGCAGGCCGGCGTTAAGCTGCAGATCGGCGATAAGCTGACTCGCGGCATGGGCGCCGGTGCAAACCCCGAAAAGGGTCAGCGCGCTGCCGAGGAAAGCCGCGATGAGATCACCGCTGCGCTGAAGGGTGCCGACATGGTGTTCATCACCGCCGGTATGGGCGGCGGCACCGGTACCGGTGCAGCTCCCGTGGTGGCCGAGATCGCCCGCGACATGGGCATTCTCACCGTGGGTATCGTAACCAAGCCGTTTGCATTCGAAGGCCGTCGCCGTATGGAGCAGGCCGAAAACGGTATCGCCGTGCTGCGTGAGCACGTGGACAGCTTGGTGGTTATCCCCAACGAGCGTCTGCGCCTCGTCAGCGATCAGCGCATCACGCTGGCAAACGCCTTCCAGGAGGCCGACAGCATCCTGCGCCAGGGCGTGCAGTCCATCTCCGAACTGATCACCACCGACGCCGAAGTCAACCTCGACTTCGCCGACGTTACCTCCGTTATGAAGGATGCCGGCTACGCCCACATGGGTATCGGTCGTGCCGAGGGTAAGGATAAGGCCGAGGCTGCTGCCCGCGCCGCTATCGCCAGCCCGCTGCTGGAAACCACCATCAACGGTGCCACCGGCGTGATCCTGAACATCTTCGCTTCGCGCGACGTTCTGCTCGAAGAAGTCATGACGGCTTCCTCCATTGTGGAAGAGGCGGCACACCCCGATTGCAACCTCATTTGGGGCTTCGCGTTCGACGATACTCTGGACGACGAAATGTGCATCACGCTGCTCGCCACCGGCTTCTCGGCCGACGGCTCTTACGAAGCTCCGGTTGAAGGCGGCGCCATGGGCGGCTTCGATGATGACAACGAAGACATCATCGGCTTCTTCAAGAAAAAGTAAACTAACCAAAACCAAAGCAGGGGCACAACAGTTGCCCCTGCTTTTTTACTTTGTATGTTTGCAGGGGACGATACGCGCGCTTGTATTTTTTGGCAAGTTGTGGTATGATTATTTTGTGCAACTCGTTACGAGGAGTGATACTTGATGAAAAAATGGACAAGTGGGTTGCTTACGGTGGTGCTGCTGGTGGTAGCGGTATCGCTGGGTGCGTTCAGCTTTACGGCGAGCGCGGCAACGGAATATACCGACGGTTATTATACCTATACGGTGTCTAACGGCGAGGCAACGATTACGTATTGCAGCAATTCCATCAGCTACGCGGTTACCATTCCGAGAACACTTGGCGGTTATCCCGTGACGAGCATTGGGGGTAGTGCGTTTTACGGTTGCAGCAGACTTACCTCGGTGACGATTCCCGACAGCGTGACGAGCATTGGGGATGGTGCGTTTGAGTATTGCAGCAGCCTTACCTCGGTGACGATTCCTGACAGCGTGACGAGCATTGGGAGTTCTGCGTTTTACTATTGCAGCAGACTTACCTCGGTGACGATTCCCGACAGCGTGACGAGCATTGGAAGTGGGGCGTTTTCCGGTTGCAACAGCCTTGCCAACCTAACAGTGGCACAGGGTAACAGTAAGTACCACAGTGCCGGCAATTGTATTATTGAAACGAACAGCGGTACGCTGCTTTTTGGTTGCAAAGCCAGTGTGATTCCGGATGACGGTAGTGTGACGAGCATTGGAAATTATGCGTTTTACGGTTGCAGCAGCCTTACCTCGGTGACGATTCCCGACAGCGTGACGAGCATTGGTGAGGAGGCGTTTTACGGTTGCAGCAGCCTTAAAAGCATTACCTTACCGTTTGTTGGTTCCTCGCGAACGGCAAGCGGGACCTCGGATGCTGTTTTTGGATATATTTTTGGATACGGATCCACCAGCTCAAGCAGCACGGTTGAGCAGTATTATAGCAACGGTGGCAGCTATTATTATTTTATTCCTTCCAGCTTAAAAAAGGTAACGATTACCGATGCTACACAGATTCCTTATGGTGCGTTTTACAATTGTACCGGTCTTACCTCTGTGACGATCGGTGACAGCGTGACGAGCATTGGTGATGATGCGTTTAGAGGTTGCAACGGTCTTACCTCGATCACGATTCCCAATAGCGTGACGAGCATTGGAAATCAGGCATTTTCCGGTTGCAGCAGTCTTGCCTCGGTGACGATTCCTAACAGCGTGACGAGCATTGGAAATCAGGCATTTTCCGGTTGCAGCAGACTTACCTCGGTGACGATTCCCGATAGCGTGACGAGCATTGGGTATCGTGCATTTTACGATTGCAGCAGCCTTACCTCGGTGACTATTCCCGACAGCGTGACGAGCATTGGGAGTTCTGCGTTTTACAATTGTACCGGTCTTACCTCGGTGACGATTCCTGACAGTGTGACGAGCATTGGGAGTTCTGCGTTTAGAGGTTGTAGCAGTCTTAATAGTATTACCCTGCCGTTTGTGGGGCACTACGCCGATGGAACCGGTGCGACCTGTTTCGGCTATATTTTCGGCGCAAGTGCTTATTCGTACAACGACTATTATGTTCCGTCTTCGCTGAAAACGGTTATTCTTTCCAATAAATGCACGAGCATTGGGGGTTGGGCGTTTAGTGATTGCAGCAGCCTTACCTCGGTGACGATTCCCGACAGCGTGAAGAGCATCGGGGGTAGTGCGTTCGAGAATTGCAGCAGCCTTACCTCGGTGACCCTTCCCGACAGCGTGACGAGCATTGGGGAAGGCGCGTTTCAAAGTTGCAACAAGCTTGAAAGCATTACCTTACCGTTTGTGGGTTCCTCGCGAACGGCAAGAGGGACCTACGATGCTGTTTTTGGATATGTTTTTGGATACACAAGCTACAACGAAAACGGCACGGTTGAGCAGTATTACAGCAGCGGCAATAGCGGGCGTTATTATATTCCTTCCAGCTTAAAAAAGGTAACGATTACCGATGATACACAGATTCCTTATGGTGCGTTTTACAATTGTACCGGTCTTACCTCGGTGACGATCGGTGACGGCGTGACGAGCATTGGGGGTAGTGCGTTTTACGGTTGCAGCAGCCTTACCTCGGTATATATTAACGATATCGCAGCGTGGTGTAAGATTGATTTTGCGAATTATTCATCAAATCCATTGTGCTATGCAGGGAAACTTTATTACAATAATACCTGGGTAACTGATTTAATAATTCCCGACAGCGTGACGAGCATTG
>JAFVSK010000034.1 GCA_017503785.1 Clostridia bacterium | reverse complement strand
CAAGCGGCGGGAGCCTGAGCGGTTCAAGCGCTACAGGGACAAGTACATAATGCGGCGGGCGGCGCGGCTGATCGCTGAGGCTGAGGATGCTGAGAGGGGTGATCTCAAGTGAGGACGTTTACACTTGCTGATTACGCCAGTATGGATAATAAAAACCTGACATTGCAAGACGCTTTGGATGATGCTGAGTTTCAGCACAAGTATTCAAAGGACAAGACAAAGATGTTTGGTTTGTCGCCGGAGATGCTGAGGACGTTGACGGAGCTGGACACGGCTGAGGACAAGGCGCAATTTATCGAGGCCGTCAACGCCTATTTCAACGGCGGCGAGGATGTGTTGCACAATGGGCGGCTGAATGGCCTGAGCGCGTTCACCAGGTCCACAATTCGCCAGGCAATAGAGGCGCACAATTCACGCATTGAAAAGGACGTGATTAAGAAATACGGGTCATTTGTCACGGGCAAACAAGGCGCGTATAAGCGTTACATGGAGAGCGCAAAGGCCGAGGCTGAGGATAGTTTCTGATAGGGTGCTATAGGGGCCTATAGGGGCCTATAGGATGCCATAGGCTTATTAATTAATTAATTAGTTAATTGGTTGATTTCAACTCTGAAACGGAATAGGTTTATCTATCTTTCGTAGATGTATGGGGTTGATGGGGCCTGAGGATGCAACCGGGGCGGCTGCTGGTTGACACGTAAAAAGAGCAACCGTGGAGGGAGGCGGCGCGTTCCGGGGCCGGGGTAGACGTACAAGGCCAGGGCAACGGGGCAACCCTTTTCCGTTTCCGAGATGCTGAGGGATTCGATATGCACAAGCATTACAGCAAGAGCGCGTTGGATAGGGTCAAGGTGGAGATGTTGCCTGAGCTGCTGCAACCAGCGGACAAGGGCAAGGGGCGTAATCATTATGTTTGTCCCTATTGCGGGCGCGGTGATGTTTATAATCCGTGGTGGAGCCGAGGCGCGTTTCATTGCCTGAGCTGTGATCGAGGCGGCAGCGTGTTCGATGTTGTCGCGTTCCGGGAGGGCCTGAGCATCGGGGACGCAATTCAACGGGTGATGGAGGGCCGAGGGGCCGAGGCACAAGATTATTGTGCAAAGCCGAGGCCGAGGGACACGGCAACCAGGGCGGCGGGCGCTGAGAGCAAGCGGGACGTGCTGCAATGGCGGCTTGTGTGCCGTGGGTATTGCCTTGAAGCTGCTGCAAGGTTCCGGGGTTCGCCAGGTCAAGACTATGCCGAGGGCCGGGGGTTCACGCTGGACACCTGCCAGCGGTTCGGCGTGGGCTTCGATGCTGAGGCGTTCCGGGAGGGCCGAGGGACGGGCGGCGCGTTGGCGGTGGGCGTTCCTGCGCTGATTCTTCCATACGGGCCGAGGCGGGATTATTACGGCGGGAGGCTGCTGCGTTCCTTGGGGCAAACAAAGTACATGAAACCAGGGGCCGAGGTCGCCGGGCCTGAGCCTTGCTATAATGCCGGGGCTTTGTGGGCTGCTGATGTGGTGATGATCTCTGAGGGATGGGCTGACACGTTGGCGGTTTACCAGGCGGGCCAGGCGGCAAAGCTGGACGGGGTGACGGTGGGCGCGTTGGCGCTGAATGGGACGGGGCCGAGGGCCTTGATAGAGGCGCTGAGGCGCAAAGCAACACGGGCGCGGCTGGTGATCGCGCTGGACAATGATAAAGCGGGGAGGCGTGGCGCGGTTCGCGTGGCGCGTGATCTTGAGAGCATCGGCGCGGCTGCTGGTGTATGGGCCGGGGGTTATGCCGTCGATGGGTGCAAAGATATGGGGGACGTTCTGAGCCGGGAGCCGGGGACGGCGGCGGCGCTGGTGGGCGAGATAACCAGGGACGCGGTGCAAGGGGCGCTGTTTACGGCTGCTGAGGCGGCTGAGATGTGGGCTGAGGATTTATAAGCGGCGGGCCGTGGACGGGCTGAGAGGGCCGTTTATGGCGGTCTGAGGGGCATTGCAAGCCGAGGCGCTTATAATTCCGTCAATCGTGACGCTGTACAATGGAGTTTGACGGGCGCGGGGTGGATGTGGTATATAAGTGCAAGGGTTGAGGCCGAGGGCGGCAAAGTTGTAATTTACTTATGGTTTCCGAGGCGATGAAACAATTGGGCGAAAATCACCCAATTGTTTATGATGGGAGTAAAACAAAGTGGTGAAAATCACCAATTTGTTTTTGAGAACGAGGTCACATAGTTTTGTAAAGCTAAAACGCTTGACATGATTTCAGGGGTTGCAATCGGGGGCCGAGCGTGGTATTATTGTGGTATGCATAGCACAAGATTTCAGTGCATAATTGATGTATAAAAGGCACTGAATAACAGTGCATAGTCTTATACATTTATGCCGGTTTTGGGCGTTGTCAATGTTGCACAAAAAACAGGTGCATCTTTTGACAAACCGGGGTTAATCTATTCGTGAAAGAATTCTTTTGCGAATAGATACAGGGGGTTTGGTAACAATGAGACGGTTTGATACGTGTTTTGTTACGTTTCGTTGAGTTTTTGACTGCATATCAATATACATTCTCAATGCGTTGCAATCGAGACATTACAAGAGGTTTGGAGGCGATACGGTGACGGTGAGGGAGATTGCTGCTGAGTTGGGTGTGTCTGTTCCAACACTGTACAGGCGATTAAAAGCGGCGGGCATTGATATAAAGGGCCTGAGAGATGACAAGACGGGCAAGGTTACGGCTGAGGGCGCGTCGATCATTGCCGATGTGATGGGGTCACCTGCTGATGATACAGCGGTTCAAGACATTATCAGTGGTGCATCTCAAAGCGGCGCGGGTGATGATACGCAAGACGTTACAGCGTTGCGGGTTCGCCTTGCTGCATCTGAGGCAAGATTGGAGGCGGCAACTGAGACGGTGCAACGCCTTGATACTGAGGTGAGACGGCTGCAAGGTGAGGTTGACAGGCTGACGGCGCTGCTTGAGGCCGAGGCGCGGACACGTCAAGCGCTGCTGACGGACGGCAACCAGGGCCAGCGGCGGCGGGGGCTGTTCGGGTTCCTACGTAAAGGGCCCGGGGGGGATGTGCAAAAGTAGGGGGGTGGGGGGTGTTTAATGGCCTGAGTAGCCGGGCCGTTTTCAAAGGGCTTTCAAGTATGCAAAAGTATGAAAGTAACTGTTGACAGTATGCAATAGTATGTGGTATAATACGGGGTGGAGGTGATAAATTTGAATGTCGATGAGCTGTATGAGAGCATCAAGGCCGAGGGACAAGCGCCTGAGGCCGAGGCTGACAAGGTGACTGAGGCCGAGGTTACAAAGTACAACGAGCTTCACAAGTGTTTCGGGCTTCCGGGCCTGACACCTGAGGCGGCTGCTGAGGCAATCCGGGCGGAGCGTGCCAGCGTGGAGGCGTTCAAGGCGGCGCATCCTATGAGATGGGCCGAGGCCGAGGCTGATGCTGAGCGTTCGCGGGGCTTTTCGGCGCTGAGGCGCAAGCTGGACAACGGGAGGGCGCAACATGAGCAAGAGCAAGCATAAGGGCAAGGGCTATTACACTGAATATGGGTGCATTGATTACTTGAGG
The DNA here is from genome assembly GCA_017503785.1 of Clostridia bacterium. Taxonomy (GTDB): domain Bacteria; phylum Bacillota; class Clostridia; order Oscillospirales; family Acutalibacteraceae; genus RGIG3009. The sequence goes on along the minus strand of JAFVSK010000034.1, from coordinate 3,596 downwards.
ATGTGTTACAGGCGGCTTGATACGGGCCTTGGACACCTTCACGCGGCATCAATGGCCAGCGGCATGAGCGACAAGGCCGAGGCGCTTGTTGATCGGCTGTGTGACGTGATGGATGATGTTGCGCGGCTGATCGCTGAAACAAGGGCCGAGGGACAGAGCAACCAGGACACAAAACAACCGGGCGCGTGACACTTTGAGACGGCGACACGCAACCCGGCAGGCAACCCGGCAACCAGGACGGCAGCGGGGCAAGATGGATTATATCATGCTTCGCTGCTGCTTGACAAGAGATTACAAGACAAAGGGGAGGATTTACAATGCTGAGCAGGCAAGCGGAGTTGGAATGCACTGTTGAGGTTTTGAGCGTGGAGATTCAAAAGCTGCAAGTGCTGTTGGATGATTTGACGCAAGATTATGTTGCGCCTTTGCGCGGCGCTGTTGAGCGTCGTGAGATGGACAAGGTGAAGTATCTGACGTTCTGCGAGTCGAGCCGGGCTGATGTGTTGTGTTCGCTGTGTTCTGACGTACTGGACAATATGCGAGGGTATATCGGGGAGGCGTTAAAGATTGATTCGACGGGGGCCAGTGAGACACACAAAGACGAAATTCAATATGGATTCTGCGCGGCGGGGCAATGCTGAAGCTGAGCGCCAAAGGGAGTTGCGTGAGCAATACGGCTGGTATGGAGCCATGCAACACATGAGGCTTGAGCGTGAGGCAAAGGCCAGGGCCGAGGGCCAGGAGGGACACAATGATTAAAGGCGGCTTGAAGCGCAACGGCAAGGATTATAGGCCGGACAGCGGACGGGGGCGGCGCAAGTTGTCAACGATGATCGCAAGGCAACTGGTAAACGGCATGATTAAGCCGTTCACACAGTTGGGGCCAGGTCAAGGGCCGTCTACGCCTGGCGTGGTGCAATCGCACAGGGCGCAAGGCGGCGGGCAGCACAAACAAGCGGGAGCCGGGGCCGGGGGCCTTGGGTTCGATGAGGTCAACAAGAGCAAGAGCAAGAGGAAAAAGGGGGACAAGACACCTTGACGGCGGCGGCAAAATTGGCTATGGTTAAGACGCTGCTGCGCGTTGATAGCGCGGACACGTCTGAGGATGCGCTGATTACAAGCTATTTGGATATGGCAGCGCAAGAAATCTTGAGTTGGCGGTATAGCAATGCGCGCAACGTGCCGGCAGCGGTTCCGGCTGAATATGAGATGACGCAGGTGCAAGCTGTGATTAACGGCTATACGCAAAGCGGCGTTGAGGGGCAACTATCTTCCAGCGAAAACGGAATTGTGCGCCAGTTTCAATATTCGGACATGATCTCATATATCCGGGCGCATGTTATACCGGTGGCCGGGACGGTCTGAGGCCGAGGGACAATAACCAGCACTGAGCGGGCTGATATAATTTCAGAGAGGCGCGGCGTGGGCCGCGGGCTTTGTGCCAGGTGACTAAAGCCGGGGGCGGGGCTGCTGAGGCTTCGCCCTTTGGTTTAAGATACGGGAGGGGTAGACTTATGATTTACACTGAGTTGAATGAGGCCGAGAGGGCCGAGGCTGAGGCGTTCCGGGCCGAGGTGGGCAAGTTGTACGATGTGCGCCAGGTTGCACTAATTTTGAGTGTTTCAACGCGGACGGTCAACAATTACATCAAGAGTGGACGGCTGCAAGGTGTGAAGATCGGTGGCAAGTGGAGATTCACGGGGGCCGAGCTGCAAAGGTTCCTGAGCGGGGGGGCTGCTGATGAATAGGCGAGAGTTGCAACGGCTGGTTGGGTTGATGATTCAATCGGGGGCGTTGGACACGGCAACGGGCAAGGTGGACGTGGACAAGCTGCAAGGGCGATATGTGATTGATGGGGGCAAGGTGACACGGGTTAAAGGGGGCGGCGCTGATGACAACCAGGACGGCAAGCAAGGCGGCGGCATTGGCTGAGCTGATGAGGGCCGACGTGGACGGCGGCAGCGAGCGCAAGCGGCGATTATACCAGGGCGGCGAGATTGACGGGGGGACAATGACACAGGCGTTCAACCGTCAATTCATCAAAGCGGCGGTTGGCGCGGTGGGTTTCAACCTGAGCGAGGATAATAGGCGGCGCGTGGATCTGCGAGACACGCAAGAGGTACAGGCGCGGGCGTTGGAATATGTCAAGGCTTGCGAGTTGGCAAATCTGATTCCGTCAATATCGGGTTTGTGTGGGTATTCGCTGCACTGTTCAAGGCAATGGCTGCACAAGTTCAAAGTGCAAAATCCGACGCATGAAACAACCGTGTTTCTTGAGCGCGTGGGTGAGCTGTTCGCGGATTGCTTGATACAGACAAGCCTTGCCGGGGCCAGCAATGCGGTTATGGCGCTGTTCACGCTGAAAAACAATCATGGGTATTTGGACAAGGTGAGCGTTGAGGATGTGACAGAGGATGAGGGCGAGACGGCGCTTGACGTTGGCGAGATACTGAAACGGTATGAGGCACAATAATTCAGTGCATGGAGGGCGGCAACAATGGCGATACATTACAAGGTTGATGTGCTGAAATGGTTGCGGGCTGCTGGTTTCAATTCCGGGCGGCTGCGGCGTGAAAAGCTGTTGGGTCAATCGACACTGACAAAGTTGAGGCGCGGGGAGCTGCTGAGTTGGGGCGAGACGGGCAAGGTGTGCGAGCTGCTGCACTGTCAACCAGGTGACTTGTTTGCGTTCTATCCTGAGACGGCTGAGGGCGCAAAGGTGCCGGGCCTGTCTGAGTTCACGCGGGGCGTGGAGCTGATCGCGGCGGCGGTGGGCGCTTCGGCGTGGAGGATAACGGACGGGATAACCAGGTCACGCATGAGCGATACAACCATTGCCGAGGCGGTCAATATGACTGATTCACAGCTGGTTTGTTTGGGTGACTATCTGCTTGAGTTCGTTGAGGATGCACACAAGGCCGAGGGACGGGCTGAGACGGGCAGCGCGGACGGGACCGGGGATTTGTCGCCGGGGGACGGCGGGACGGTCTGAGGGCCGTTTCCGGGGCGCTGGTGATGGTCTGAGCGCGTGGGCGCTGCAAACACTTGACGTTTGCGCAATTTACGGGTATAATACCGATTGACAGCAAAAATAAAAGGCTTCACAAGTCTGAAGCAGGGCGGCAACCCATAGAAGCTATCAAACCGGCAAAGCCATTCAACGTACAAGCATTATAACACGCTGGACGCGGCAACGTCAAGTGTGTTTTTGAGGGATTTACAAACTTGTCGGCTTTGCGGGATGGACATACATTCTGCGAGACGGATTTACTTTTGTGTGTTTGATAGTTGCATATCGTGGGCGCGGCTGCGTCTATTTGTGAAACCTTCGGCTTTTGCTGATTGCAAGAGAGGGAGGTTTTTTATATGGCTGCACAAGGTACAAGTGCAATCAAAAAGCGCAAGCCTTTGACACCTGAGCAACGGCGGCGCAATGCGGAGAGGCAAAGAGAGGCCAAGCGGCGGGAGCCTGAGCGGTTCAAGCGCTACAGGGACAAGTACATAATGCGGCGGGCGGCGCGGCTGATCGCTGAGGCTGAGGATGCTGAGAGGGGTGATCTCAAGTGAGGACGTTTACACTTGCTGATTACGCCAGT
>JAFVSK010000033.1 GCA_017503785.1 Clostridia bacterium | reverse complement strand
AGGCAACCCATAGGCGCGGCTTTTCGTGCAGAAACGAAGTTGAGCCGCGCCGACATACGCGCGTATTTCAAGCGGCGAAACAAGCTTTATGCCGAAAAGCCGCCCTATGGGCGGTTAGGAGTTCGACTCCCTTCGGCTATAAAAAAAGATCTTCCCCCGGGGGGAAGATCTTTTGCTTTTAAAGCGTACTTGTAAATACCAGCGAATACCGACCCGGCTGCACGTTATCGATCTGCAGCGAGCTCGTATACGACGTGCCCACGCTGCCGGCAGTGTCGGCCTTCCAAGTGTTCTCGGCAACTGCCGAGCCGTTACCGGCCACCAGCTTCCAATTAAAGTTGGGAGTCGTGGGCTCCGGAGAACCGTTACCGGCATAGGTGATACCACCGTCAACAGTGACCTTCAACGTTTTGGTAGCCGCATCATACGTGTATTTCAAAGCGGTGATCTGGTAATCAATACCCACCTTACCGTAGTCGGCTTTATAGCGCACCACGATAGGCATTTCCTCAGTTTCCACAACCACGTCGTCCACCGTAACCGTGCACGTAGCCGTCTTTCCGTTGCCGGTGGAGGCAGTAATCACCGCTTGGCCTTTGGCAACAGCCGTTACCATGCCGTTCGCATCCACCGTAGCAACTGCTGCAGAAGACGAGGTCCACGTTACGGTTTTATCTGTTGCATTGGCAGGCTTGACCGTTGCCTTCAGTGTGACGGTTTCGCCCAACACCAAGGCACAAGCATCTTTGTCCAGCTTAACCTCCGTAACGGCAGGACCGGCTGCCGAATAAGACGGATCGACTTCCTTGCAGCGCAAGCACGCGCCCTTGAAAAACGCATGGCCCAGCGCATCCTTAACTTTCGCACCGCAGGCCTCACACGTGGCCGGCTCCAGACAGGTGGCCTTTTTCACCGACGTATGCGCGCAATTGGCCACCGTCGTGCCCTGCGTTTGGGCAGTATCTGTTTGCGTGGTCGTGGTAACGTCTGCCACCGTCGTGGTGGTATCCGTCACGGTTGTAGTGGTAGTATCGGCTACCGTCGTCGTGGTTGTCGTATCGCCGTTTTCGCCACAACCGGCAAAGCACAACAGCATGGTCGCAACCAGCAGAATAGCAAAAAACTTCTTCATACTTTTCTCTCCTTATTTTCAACTTTTCTTATCGTACCACATTCGCATTCTTTCGTCAATGAAAACTTGCTTCCGTTATTTACAATACCAACAACAGCAAACACCGCCGCCAACCAAACGGTTGACGGCGGTGCCTTGTTATCTGTTCAATTTATCCGATCCACACGCCGCTGGCGTTAAACTTGTAGGTCTTGCCGCCGATCACACGCGTGCCGGTCACCATGTAGCCGTTGGCATCCAGGTAATACCACTTACCGCCGTCCTTCAACCATTGCGACTTGGTCATGCTGCCATTGCCGTTTAAGTAGCACCAGCCCACACTGTCACGCTTCCAGCAGTTCGTCACAGCATAGCCGTCGGCACCCACGTAGCACCAACCCACGCTGTCACGCACCCAGCAATTGGTCGCCATGCGGCCGGCAGAGTTGAGATACACCCAGCCCACACTGTCGCGCTTCCAGCAATTGGTTACACAGTAACCGTCCGAGCCAACGTAGCACCAGCCTTGGCTATCCCGGATCCACTTGTTGGTGGCCATACGACCCTGTGCATCCAAATAACACCAGCCGTTGCTGTCTTGTTTCCAGCAATTGGTTACACAATAACCGTCGGCACCCACGTAGCACCAACCCACACTGTCACGCACCCAGGCGTTGGTGAGCATGTAACCGTTCGGGCCAACGTAGCACCAGCCCTTGCTGTCGGCTTTCCATGAGTTCTTTACTAATTGGCCGTTATTATAGAAGTACCATTTGCCGCCTTCCAGTTGCCAACCGTTTTTGGCGACACCTTCTACCACCACCATCACTGTTGCCGTTTTACCGCCATACGATACCACCAGCAGCTTGGTACCGTTGGTGGACAAATCACCGCTCACCGTATAATCGGTAACCTCCATGTCACCGGTGTCATAATAGGCTTTTACTACCATGCCGGTTCTGTCAAACGCCTCACCGACGTTGTACACAAGCTTGTTAGGCTGATTGGTAATAAGGATATGATCCAACGTCACCGTGCGTGTGCCATCGCAATAATCACAAACCGTATCAGCAGGATTGGTGTAACGATGCGCGTTCGGCGCCTCGCTGTTATCACCGCAAATGTTGCAAGTCCAGTCACAATCGCTGCTGTAAATATGCACTACCGTGCGAGTTTCGCCACACAAGCTACAGGCGGGGTTACACTTAATATAGGTGTGCGCCACCGCATCGGTACGTTGCCCCTCACACACATTGCAAATGGTGTCGCAATCACTGTCATACTTGTGAGGTGCTTTTCGGCCATACTCACACACGTTGCAGATCGCATCGCAATCATCGTCGTAGGTATGCTCCACGCAGGGCACCTTACGTACGGTTCGGCACACGTTACATTCTGCATCGTAATCGTCATCATAGCTATGCGCAACCGACGTTTCTCGCGTTGCATTGCAAATGTTGCACGTCACGTCACAATCACCGCTGTACACGCAGTTATGGCCAACGCCCTTTAAAGCTTCGTTGATGATGGTCTGAACAACCTTCTCATAACCCTTCAGAACAACGGTGATGTTCTGGCCCTTAAGGGCAACAGCATTAGTAATGGTACCACACACGCCGCCCAAGGAACCGGCCGAGGAACCGAATCCATCCATCGGACCACGCAGCTTATCGCCATCCAGAATGCCGCAGAAGAGGTTCTTCATTTCGGCAGTCATGTTCGGATGGTAAGCCTGCTTGTGGTTCACGATCGAGTCGTGCTTGGCAAACGCCAAGGCACACAAAATGCCTTCGTTAGTAGCACCGTTACCGGCACCGAAACCCATCCAGTCCCAAATGGAGTACACGCCATTCTTGTTCGGGATCGGAACAGCACCCAGGTTGGAGAGCTGCTGGTTCTGCTCACCGAAGGCCGCGTAGGTGTTTTTTTGCATCCTGTCGTAGAACGTCCAGTAGTAACCGGCTGTACCGATCACCGAAGCGGTGGTACCGTTCAGGAACTGGTCAATACCGTTCTCATAGGGGTTGTTCGGGTCGGCAACCTTATTCTCACCGTAACTGTACTTCTGCAGCATTTCCAAAGCAGAATACAGATTTGGGTCGCTTAGGTTATGCACCAAGCGGCCGTCAGCCGTCAGCTTCGCCACATCGGTGTCGAAGGAGTTGATGAACTGATGTTCGTAGTACGTAGCGATGGAGTTGATACCCCACAGGCCCTTATCGGGATCCTTAATATCACTCAGAATCTCATAGTACTTCTCCCACGTCCACTTGCCTGTCTTGTACAGAGCCAGCGGATCCTCTTTGCCGTCGTAGCCGGCAGCGGCAAACAGTTTTTTGTTATACCACAAAACCGTGGGCGACTGGCGGTAGGCACCCGCCACACAGTAAATATGGCCATTCAGCGACAACGACCGCATTAACGATTCGCTGAAACCACCCTTTTGACCAGAGTCCTCATCCCACAAGTCAGCCGTGGTAATGTAATTATCTAACGGTACCATCACGTTCGACGTAATTTGCTCCGGATAGTCGAAGGAGTACAGAAACACGATATCGTAGGGATCGCCACTCGCCATGGCGGCGCACAGGGCTACCGTGTACTCGGCTGTGGACACACCTGTAATGGCAAGATTAGCGCCATATTGTTGCTCAAAATCGGCATGCCAGTCCGTGTGGTCCTGGTCCCAACCGGTACCATAATAGGCGTATTTAAACGTCTTGCCGCCAAAGTTCAAACCTTTCTCCAAGGGGGTATCACCCTCCTTAATAAAGATTTGACCAAACGTAGCATCGCCGCCTCCCGTTGCTACGGTAGCTGTCGTAACGCCGTGCAGCGTTTTTTTGGTTCGCACCGTTGTTGTTACCCATTTTGTCGGGCGCGTGTAGGTTGACTCCGTTCCCACGTCGCTGTTAACAACGGCGGTTTCTGCAAAGCCGGTAACACACAGTACACCCAGCGGCAGAATCCCCAGCAACAGCACAAGGGCCATCACCATAGCTAACGCTCGTTTCATACCCATCTCTCCTTTAATAAAAAAGTGCGACCACCGAAGCGGCCGCACAAAAAACGCAAACTCCGATAGTCGCCAAACTAACCGAATGTGAAATGGGTGCATAACACACAATCTACAATCGCCGGAATTTGCATTTTTATCAAATTCAAAGCAATTATAGATTGTAAAAACAAAGGCAATTTCCCTGTAAAAAGAAAATACACCCAATTTCACATCGTATTCAGTTAGTTTGGCAACTATAGTTTACCACAAATATTTCATTTTTTCAATCCTTTTTTGCCCATCGCATAGAGGGCTCACACAAATTTGGATCAACACCGTAGTGACCGGCCTCCGGACGGTCCGCCGAGGCTCCCTCCCCGAGGGGGCTGTCGCGGCAGGCGACTGGGGGAGTTTCCACCACATTCCCACAATCTCAAACCAACACCGTAGAGAACGACCTGCGTGTCCTTCCGCCACAATATTCGCACAATCCCAAACCAGCCCTGTAGGGACCGGCCTCCGGACGGTCCGCCAAGGGGTGTACAAATGCGAGGAACGGGCCGATGAAGGGTGCCCAACCAGTCGGTTGCGTGCCAATTCAATGCCACGGATGCTCTCCATTCCGCATCGCACAGATCTCGCCCGTTTGCAACAAACGGTTCGCTATTGCAAATCCTCGTTCCACGGAGGGAGGGGTTGTGTGCAGGGGAACCGTCAGGGTGCCCCTGCGCATAGAGCGAGCAACGCGAGCGGAACCCTCACACTTGCCAACGGCAAGTGTGGCACAAAACAAAAACTCCGACGTTTCGTCGGAGTTTTGTTTTGTGTTGGCGTCTACCTATCTTCCCGGGCCGCTACCAGCCAAGTATTGTCAGCGCAAGTGAGCCTTTGTTGCCGGTGAGGAATGAGCAACGCCTGCGACCGCCGCCGGGGGCGGATACAGGGAGCAGGGGTTGGCGCTGCGGTCGAAAAAATCGAGGAACAGCGGCAGCCCGATGATTTTTTCGGGAACCGCAAGAGTAGGGTGTAACCCGTTCCCATTCATGTAAATAAAAAAAGGAAAAGCACCCAACCAATCGGTTGAGTGCTTTTGTGTTGGCGTCTACCTATCTTTCCGGGCCGCTACCAGCCAAGTATTGTCAGCGCAAGTGAGCTTAACTGCCGTGTTCGGAATGGGAACGGGTGTACCCTCACCGCCATCGACACCAACTATTCTCAAGGCTTGATACCCTGAAAACTGAATAAAGATTCGTTTCT
>JAFVSK010000010.1 GCA_017503785.1 Clostridia bacterium | reverse complement strand
TACAAGTCAAAACGAACAATTTTTGTACGGCAACAAGGCATGCGAACGCAGAAATACTGTATGTATTTCAAGTGAGTATAACGCTGTTGCTGTGAAAAATTGTTGTTTTGACCGATTAGGGTTCAACTCTCTTCGGCTATACCAACGCATTGAACAAAATGCACACGAGAATGCCGATGAGTGTGGGAAGTAAAAACGCCACTGCGGTCCATTTCAGGCTTCCTGTTTCCTTGTGTATGGTAAGTAGGGTAGTGGAGCAGGGCCAGTGCAAGAGTGAAAACAACATGGTACTCACAGCCGTGGTCCACGTCCAGCCGTTATCCAAGAAAATGGCACGCATTTCGGTAAGACTCCCCGGTTCGGTGAGGGTACCTTGCGCCAGATACACCATTAAAACAATGGGGATAACGATCTCATTGGCGGGGAAGCCTAAAATGAAAGCGATCAGAATGGCGCCGTCTAAGCCCATCAATTGTGCAAAGGGGTCGAGAAATGCAGCGGTATGCGCCAGCAAACTGGCATCACCCACCGTAATATTGGCGAGTATCCAGAGCAACAGACCGGCAGGGGCCGCAACCGCCGCCGCGCGCCCCAGCACAAATAACGTACGATCGAGCAGGGAACGCACGATCACACGCCCAATTTGCGGGCGGCGGTAGGGTGGCAGCTCCAGTGTGAACGAGGAGGGCACACCTTTTAATATCGTTCCCGACAGAAATCGCGTTACGCCAAAGGTGAGCAGGACCCCCAGCAGGATCACCGCCGTCAGCAATACCGCCGACAGCAGCGAGTTGCCGCTGCCAACGAAAAAGATGGTGAGCAGGGCGATCAACGTGGGAAACCGACCGTTACAGGGGACAAAGTTGTTCGTGAGGATCGCCAATAATCGTTCGCGAGGGGAGTCGATGATGCGACAGCCCACCACGCCGGCGGCGTTGCAGCCAAAGCCCATGCACATGGTAAGCGCCTGCTTGCCGCAGGCGCGGCAGCGGCGGAACGGATGATCGAGGTTGTACGCCACGCGGGGAAGATACCCCACGTCCTCCAGTAACGTGAACAGTGGGAAAAAGATCGCCATTGGCGGCAGCATAACCGATACGACCCACGCCAACACGCGATAAGCGCCGTGCACGAGTGCGCCGCGCAGCCAATCGGGCGCGTTAAGCATGAGAAACAGATCACTTAAGCGATCTTCGAGCCAAAATAGACCGTTTGCCAGCAGGGTGGAGGGATAATTTGCTCCCGTGATGGTGAGCCAAAACACCAGTGCCAGTAACAAAAGCATCAGCGGATACCCCAACCATCGTCCGGTGAGTAGGCGGTCGATACGCCGATCGGCAGCGTTGTATTGCGGTTTCGAGTGCGATACCACCGTTTTTGCAATGCGCTCGGCGGTTTCGGTTAAGGTGGTAACGATGCTGTCCTTTACCGCTTCTGCGGGGAGTACGGTTTCAAAAGCGGGAAGCGTGTCGCCGTAAACGGTGCTTAGGGTGCGGGTGAGTGCTTCGTCGCGCTCCAGCAACCGTAAGGCGATCCAGCGGCTGTTCGGTAGGTCCTTCAGCAACGGCTGCATACGCGCAACGGCGCTTTCAATTGCAACGGGATAGCGCACGGCGACAGGTGTGGGCGGCGGAGAGCGGAACATATCATCCAACGCGCTCAGCAGCGCGTTGAGGCTTTCTTTTTTATGGGCGACGGTTGCTACCACGGGCACTCCCAGCTGTTCCGAAAGACGGTCGGCATCCACGTGAATGCCCTTTCGTTTAGCCTCGTCCATCAGGTTAAGGCAAACCACCACACGGTCGCAAAGTTCGATCGTTTGCAGTACCAAGTTGAGGTTGCGTTCCAGGCAGGTGGCATCGCACACCACGACCACCGCATCCGGCGCGCCGAAGCACAGAAAATCGCGGGCGACCTCCTCTTCGGGGGAGTGAGCCATTAACGAATAGGTGCCGGGAATGTCCACCAGTATGTACTCGTAGTGTGCGGAACGGCAGATTCCTTGTGCGTTGGTGACGGTTTTTCCGGGCCAGTTGCCGGTGTGCTGCTTCATTCCTGTTAATCCGTTAAAAACGGTGCTTTTGCCCACATTGGGATTGCCTGCCAACGCAATAACACGCTGGTTTGGTGAACGGCGCTCAATGGCGATACCTTGATCGATCGCACCGCGACTGCTGGATTGTTTGGTGAGTCCCATTGTTATCCCTCCTGACGGCATACGCGAACACTGCGGCAATCCTCGGCACGAATGGCGATCACCGCACCGCGGATAAGGTAGGCCGAGGGGTCACCGCCGGGGCTGCGCCCCACACATTCCACCACGGTGTTTCTCACAAGACCGATATCTAAAAACCGCCGCCGCATACTGCCGGTGGTGTAGAGTTCAATAACAACACCCTTTTCGCCGGGAGCAAGCTCGTTTAAGCCCATCGCCGACACCTCCTTACTGTTATGGTATGCCTTGTGAGGAGGAAATGTGAAAGCAGTTCGCAGTTGACGGAAAGGGCGTGATGGTGTACAATAAGAGTATTACAGAAACAGGGGGAATACCTATGCCGCCCAGAAAACATGAACGTGTACGCCGCCGTAAACGGCGTGTGAAGCTGGCGCTTCTTTTATTAAACGTTGCTTTGGCGATCGCCATTGTGGTTGTCGGCGTTATGCTGGCAGTGCAAGGTGTCGGTAATGCCATTGGTATCGGCAAACCCACCACAACCACCACCGCAGCGCCGCGCGAGCCCAAGGTGGTGTCTACCGCTACGGTGGGCAATTCGGGTGATATTTTAATTCACACGCCGGTGCTGCGTTCGGCGAAGGTGTCGAGCGGTGTGTACGACTTTGAGCCGATGTTCCAATACTTAAAGCCCTACGTGTCGGCGCTGGACTATTCGGCGATCAACCTGGAGTTTGGTATCGGCAAAGGGGAGAGCGACTATTATCAGGCGGAAATGTATTTCCGTGTCCCCCCCTCGTTGATCGATACGGTAACGGGCACGGGGTACGATTTGGGTCTGTGCGCCAATAACCACGTTACCAACGGCAGCAGTTTATCGCTCACGGCCAATACCTACGTGGAGCGTAATTTGGATTTCATCGGCTTGCGGGCATCAAGCGCCGATAAACGGTATTTGGTGAAAGATGTTAACGGCATTAAGCTGGGTTTTGTGAACTACACCTACGGTGCTCAAACCGGCACGACGGGAATGGTGAATTATTTCTCCACCAAGGCGCTGGATGCTTTTTATGCCGATATGCAGCAGCAGATGGAAAATATGAAATCCGAGGGCGCCGAGGCCATCATCGTGTATCTGCATTGGGGCAACGAGTATGAAACGAAGCCCAACGCCTATCAAACGCAAATGGCTAATAAGCTGTGCGAAATGGGTGTCGATGTGATCGTCGGCGGTCATCCGCACAAAATCCAGCCGTTGGAACTGATCACGGCGGAAAACGGCAACCAAACGGTATGTTTGTATTCCATGGGCAACATTTTGTCCAATCAAACCATTGAATCTATGTACGGCGGTAGCTCGAAAACCTCGTCGGGAAGCGATTGGCAGTTGGGCGGCCAGTGCCAATATCGCGATGTCAAGAGCCGCTATAAAGACACCCATTACGGCGAGCATCACTACGATTGTAACGATAACGGCCACACCGAAGACGGCTTGGTGTTCGAGTACACCTTCTCCAAATACGAGGATGGTACCGTGATTCTCACCGGCGTTGACGTATTGCCTACCTGGTGCTATATGACAGGCAGCGGTAACAGCCGCAAGTACACCATCGTGCCGTTGGACAAATCGTGCGAAAGCGAATGGCAAACCAAGTTTGGTGTTGCCGAGGTAGACATGCTGTATGCACAGCGCTCGTATGAGCGCACCATGGCGCTGGTGGGCGAAGGGATCACCGCCATCAACGCGAAATGCAAGCAAGACGTAGATGCTTTCGTCGAGGACTTTAAACAGGCGCAACTGCCCACAACGCAGAGTGGTACCACAACCACCGCAAAGGAGTAATGCTCTATGAGCCTTCGCACGGTGAACCGTACGCTGACCTTGCTTTCCCGATTGATCGATCCTAAAAAAAGCACCACGCCCATGGTACTCACCGTTCCTCAAAAGCCGCCCTGCCATCGGTTGTCGGTGGCGCAGCCGTTTTTGCGAGTCACGCCGGAATCGCAGGGGATCTCCTCTGATACGGTAGCGGAGTTTTTGCGGGAGTTAGCGGCCGATCGCAGCTTGAATATGCACAGTGTATTGCTGCTTCGTGGCGGCAAGGTGCTGGCACAGGCGGTGTTTGGCGCGCAAGATCCGCAGCTGTGGAAAATGACCTTTTCTGCCTGCAAAAGCATTGTGTCGCTGGCGATCGGTCTGCTTGTTGATGAAGGAAAGCTTTCAACGGATACGCGGGTGGTGGAGTTGTTCCCCGATAAGACCACACCGGTGTCGCGGTTGAAATACAAAGAACTCACAGTCCGTCATTTGTTGACGATGACGAGCGGTGCCACGTTTAACGAGGCTGCAGCAATGACTGAAACGGATTGGTTGTCGGCCTTTTTTGTGAATGCACCGAGCACCAAGCCCGGGCGGGAATTTCGTTATAACAGCCTAAATACGTACCTGCTTTCGGCTATCGTCTGTCGTGTAAGCGGTGAGAGCCTGTGCGAGTTTTTAAAGCCCCGTTTGTTTGCACCGCTGGGAATCACCGATTATTTTTGGGAAACCTGCCCCGACGGCATCGAAAAGGGCGGTTGGGGCTTGTATATCGGCAGTGAGGATCTGGCAAAGATCGGACAGCTGGTATTGAACGGCGGCGTGTGGAACGGCAAACAGCTCATCAGCCGTGCATGGCTGGAGGCAGCAACCACGCGCGCGGTAGCCACCTCGGAGTCGTTGGGTGATTTCGATTACGGCTATCAGATCTGGTGCGGCCGCGAGAAAAACCGCTTTCTGTTTAACGGTATGCTGGGCCAAAACGTGTTGGCCTTTCCCGAAAGCGGTATTTTGCTTGTCACTAACGCCGGTAACGATGAACTGTTCCAGCAAAGCCGCTATTTTGCCTTGGCAGAGCAGTATTTCGGCGGCGAGTTTGCCGACGTGTTACCCGAAAACGAATTGGCGGTACAGAACCTTGCCGAAACGATTCGTGCTATCAGTGGGCAAAAAACAGTGCCGCCGCTGCCGTGGTGGAAGCGTTGGCTTGCTCCTAAAAAGGGAACGCTGCCGGAACTTTGCTATCGGTTAAACGGTGTTTCTCTCACCACCGATGCGGCCGAAGCGGCCTCCACCGGCTTGCTGCCGCTGGTGCTGCAGCTGGTGCAAAACAACTACACCACCGGCTTGCAGGGGGTATCCTTTTCGGTGGAAAAGGATACCTTCTGGGTAACCTACACCGAAAATGAGGATATCCACCGCTTTCCGGTGGGATTTGGCACGGCGGCCGACGGCGAGGTGTATTTCCGCGGTGAGCCGTATCGTATTCGCACAACGGGGCGCGTAGCCAAAAATGAGGACGATGCCGACGTGCTGATGCTAAACATCGCCTTTGTGGAAACACCGTGCACGCGACACGTGCGTGTGTATTTTGAAGAAGACGGTGTTCGCCTGTGGCAAACGGAACGTCCCGGCCAGCCGTTGATGGCGCTGTTTCGTTCCGAACTTCGTCACAAGCTGGAGGAGCAGCCGGTGGTCGGCTCGGCCATGGAAAAGCTGGATGACGACTATATCACCTACCGCATCAATCGCTTATTCGTACCGGAGCTTCCGTTAAACAAAGCATAACAAAGACCGCGCAAGGCAACGCCTTGCGCGGTCTTTCTTCATGGAGGGCAATTTTATTCTGCACGCGTGGGATAGCAGCAATATTCCGTAACTGTAGAAGGAACAGCGCGCGTGATGACACTCACGTGCTCGGCATCGGGTACGTCAATACCGGCTTCCGGTTCGATCAGCACGTGCCACCATGCCATATCCCAAGTAAGCACTTCCGGTGCCAACGCGTTGATCTTAACGACCAAGCCGTCTTTGTGTTGGTAGACACCCGTTACCTTATGGCGGATGGAGCCGCTTCCGTTTTGCAGCAGCACCAGCAGGAGAATATGGTATTCAAAATAGGCATCGTCGTAGGCGTTAAAGGCTTCCAGCAGCGGTGTGGAGTGGTCCATTGTCAATCCGTTGTTCTCTGTTGTGCGCACCGCATCGTAATAGGTGAGCAGTTCCGAAACCGACCGAATGACACGCACTGTCGGGTAATCGGTTTCGTTAAGCGCCGTGTGGGAATGAATGTATTGGGCATTGAAAGAGAGTGGCTTTGCAGAGGAGATATCCACCGCTTCCTCAATGTACCCGAGGGAGCATAAGCTGTTCAACACCTCAAGCGGAATATCCTCCTCACTGCCGTGTCCAAGCCGCAGGCAGTGGTAGGCATCGGTTTGCGCCGGATAGCTTTCTTCCACTGCGCCGTGAACGACGGCAATGGGATCGCCGTTGGTCAACGACTGGAACAGCGCTTGCTGATTGCCGGTGTCGGAAAGGGCGATCAGCGTGGTACCGTCGATCAAAAAATGCACCGTGCGTTCATCGTTGGTAAAATAGCGGCCGGTGGTAACGGTGTGCCCACTGAGGCGAAGCAGGGCAAACATCGCCGAAACTGCCAGCAGCAAGGCAATGATACAGCCGAGAATACTTAAGGGGATCCAGCGATACTTACGGGTCATACGGCTACCTCCTTACGACAGCTGTCGAATAAGACTGTGCAGTTCAGCGGCAGTTTCCTCCGACAGCAAAACGGACGTGGCGGTGTTAACCGCCGTTAACGTGCGGTTGCGTAACCGATAGATCAGGCGTTCGCCCTCACGGTTGAAAAAGGTGATAACGTAGCAGCCGTCGGTTTCGGCACTTTCTTGGGCTTTGGTAGCGTGGGTCTTTCCGCCGGTTGGTGACACGTTCGGGACGGCCTGTTGCGTATACGTCGTGCCGACGTCGCTCGCATAATCTTGAAAAAACTCATCGTGAGGTTGTGCCGCAGCCGCCTTTAAGGCCGTCGATAGAGCGGCAACCTGTTCTGCGTCGGTGCTTTTTTTGTAAAACGAGCCGTTCTCCTGTTGCACCTCAACGCGCATGGCGGGAGCGACTTGCGTGCCCAGCCGTGGCAAAAGCACGGCAGCAGTAAGGCATAGGAATAACGGAATACACAGTAGCGCAACCCGTATGGCGTGCTGCCGCGTGCGGATGCGCTGCTTGCTGCGGCGAAAGATCTCGTCGCGGCGTTCGTCGAAGCTTCTCATAGCGAAGGATCACGCTCCTTGTTCAGTGTGGTACGGAGAAGGGCTTTGGCGCGATACAGCAAATTGTCGATCTGTTTTTTGTTCTTTTTCATCACGCGCGCTGCTTCTTCGTAGGACAATTCCTCAAAATACACCAAATGCACCGCTGCACGCATTTCTTCGGGTAATGCAGCCAAGGCAGCGTGTACCGCGCGTTTTTGTTCGTCGGCCAACAATACCTCCTCCGGCAATTCGTTTGCCGACAGGGTGTTTTCCAGCCCATCGAGCGCAACTGTGGCCATACGGCTGCGGTGCTTTATGTAATTGAGAGCGCGGCTGCGCCCAAGCATAAACACGTAGGTCTTGAGCGTTACCTTAAAGTTATAGCGGTGGCGGTGTACCACCAGATCGGAAAAAGCATCAATGGCAATGTCCTCGGCGGTGTGGATATCTTGCACGTAACGATGGATAAAAAAGACGAGGGGGTCAAACAAGTCTTTTATGATCTCATCGAAAGCGCGTTCCTCACCCTCCAGAAAACGCCGGTAGCTACAAGCAGCGTTATCCATACGGTTTCCTCCTTAGAACCACGTCTGGCTCCTACACCCATTATACAACACAAATCGCGAAAATCCTTATAAAAAATACGCTCTCTCAAAATTTTGAGGAGAGAATTTCGGAAAAAGAAAAAGCACTTGCTTTCGCAAGTGCTTTTGGCTGCGGAACTAGGAATCGAACCTAGACAAACAGATTCAGAGACTGTCGTGCTACCTTTACACAATTCCGCAATATCGGCGACTTGTTCTATTATACCCATTTTTTAGGGTTTGTCAAGCCAAAATGCGGAAAAAATATGAATTTTATTATGACTCAGCCGTGTGGAGCCGACGATAGTCCGACGGGGTGGTACCGATAGCCGCAAAAAACCGCCGATTAAACGAGCGCATGTTGTTGTAGCCCACAAGATACGCGATCTCCGTTACCGAGCGGCTGTCGTGCCGCAGAAGCTGCTTGGCCGCTTGAATACGCAGCATGTGCACGTAGTTGTTAAAATTGATCTTGATCTTGTCGCTGAACACGTGGGAGATATAAAATCGGCTTACGCCGAACCGACGGGACAGCAGCTCCAAGCTGAGTGGCTCGGTGTAGTGCTCGTCGCAGTACAGCAACACCTGCTGGGCAATAGACAGATTCAGCGTGTTTTGCGGGTGCAGCTCCATCATCGGCACCAAAAGGCTAAGCAGGGCCAGCGAATAGCCGCGTTGGATCTCGCGATAATACGGCGGCTTCTTTTGCATTGCCTGCGAAATGTTGCGGAACAGGTTGTGGATCTCCTTGTTTTCGGGGTGCAGAATGGGGGAGATGGGCAGATTGCTTTTAAACAGGGTGACGAACTCGGGAAAATCGTCGGGAGAAGCAATGATGATATGCCCGCGAATCGGCGTGAGATCGGTGAAGGCGTGGATCTGGTTGGGAAACACAAACACCACGTCGCCGGCAGCGGCGCGGTAGACCTCGTCGTTGATTACCGCTTCCATTTCCCCCTGCGAAATGTATAAGATTTCCAAATGATGATGCAGGTGCGGATTGGTGTTAAACACACGCCGACGCTCGGCGTAGAAGCTATCGCCTTTGTTTTCATATAGGATCATGATGACCAACTCCGATAAACAGCAAAATTTGTCTACATTTTCTTGTAAAACTACCTAGTATTTTATCACAGCATTTTGTAAAATACAATTAGATAATGAAAATTTAGGAGGGTTAATTTATGTCAGATGCTGTTTTAAATCAATTCACTCCCACTGCCGATGTGGAGCAAGCTGCACCGCAAACGGAGCTGCGCATCGGTCTCATCGGTACCGGATGGATCGCTGAATCGTATGCTATGGTAATGCAAACCCTTCCGGGTGCAAAATTTGTCGCGGCGGCCGACCTTGTTCCCGGCAAAGCCGAGAAGTTTATGAAAAAATTCGGCTTTGAAGGCGTAAACTTCTATCCCGACCATAAAGCTATGCTGGATGCCGAAAAACTGGATGCCGTGTACATCTGCACCTATAACGCCACCCATGCCGAGTGTGCCATTGAAGCGCTGAATCACGGTGTGCACGTGCTGCTGGAAAAGCCGTTCACCGTCACGCTGGACGAAGCGGTTGCCGTTATGCGCGCCGAAAAGGCAAACGGTAAGATCTTGTCGTTGGGCTTCCAGCCGCGTATGGATGCCAACATGAAGATGATCAAAAAGATCGTCGAATCGGGCGAGCTGGGCCGTGTGTATTACATTCAAACCGGTGGCGGCCGCCGTCGCGGTATTCCCAACAGTACCTTTATTGAACAAAAAACTGCCGGTATCGGCGCGTTGGGCGATATCGGCTGCTATTCGCTGGATATGGTGCTCAATGCCATTGGCTATCCCAAGCCGCTCACGGTCAGCGGTTATAAGTCGGCGTTCTTCGGCGCCAATCCCAAATACAACGGTGCCGACGCTGCTCGTTTCGACGTTGACGATTTCGCCGCCGCCTTCATTCGCTTGGAGGGCGACGTTATTCTCGATTTCCGCATTTCCTGGGCCATGCACATGGACACCCCGGGCGATACCATCATTCTCGGTACCGAGGGCGGCTTGCGTATTCCCTCCACCGAATGCTGGAACGGCACGGTGGGTGGCCCGATGGTATTGTATAAAGACGTTGCCGGCCAGCAGGTACAGCATGAGATCCCGCTGCTTGAGAACAAGCCTGAGGGTATTTTCTATGAAAAGCTGGCTTCGTTCCTGGATGCCGTGCGTAACGGCGGCGAAGCCCCCGTGCCGTCGGCACAGATCTTGTATAACCAAGCCATTATTGACGGCGTAATGAAATCGGCCGAAGCAGGCCGCGAGGTCGAAATCGCCATTCCCGAGATCTGATAGGAGCATCACAGATATGAACAAAACCTGTGGAGTAGCCGTTATCGGCTACGGTGGCATGGGCGGCTGGCACACCCAACGCCTGCTGGAAATGCCCGAGGAATTTACGCTGTGCGGTATTTATGATATCGACCCAAAGCGCGCTGCCGCTGCGGAGGAGGTCGGTATTCACGCCTACGCTTCGCTCGATGAGCTGTGGGCCGATGCGCGCGTGCAAGTGGTGACTGTGGCGATTCCCAACGACATCCACTGCGAAATGACCTGCGCCGCCCTGCGCGCGGGGAAGCACGTGGTTTGCGAAAAGCCGGTGGCAATGAACAGCGCCGAGCTGCAAACCATGATCGACACCGCGGCCGCGTGTGATCGTGTGTTTACGGTGCATCAAAACCGCCGCTGGGATCACGATTATCGCATTGTGAAGCGGCTGGTGGACGAAAACACCTTGGGTCCGATCTTTACCATCGAATCGCGTGTGCACGGCTCACGCGGGATCCCCGGCGACTGGCGCAACAAAAAACGCCACGGTGGCGGTATGGTGTTGGATTGGGGTGTACATTTGCTCGATCAGATCCTGCTCATTGCGGGTGATCGCGCTCTGCAAACGGTGTACGCTCAGTTCGATAACGTCACCAACGAGGAATGTGAAGACGGTTTTAAGATTTTACTGCAATTCGAGGGCGGCCTGCGCACACATATTGAGGTGGGTACCAGCCATTTCATCGCGTTGCCGCGCTGGTATGTTGCGGGCGAAAACGGCAGCGCCATTGTGGAGGACTGGAACTTAAACGGCAAGATCGTTATGGTGTCCGATTGGGAAAAGCGCGATGCCGTGCCCGTGGTCACTGCTGCCGGTCTCACCAAAACCATGGCGCCCCGCACCAACGAAACCATTCGTGAATACCCGCTGCCCGCGGTAGAGGGTGATATTCACGAATTTTACCGCAACGTGCGCGACACCGCCGAGGGTCGCGCCGAGCTTATCGTCAAGCACGACGAGGTCAAGCGGGTAATGAAACTGATGGAAACCGTGTTCACCTCGGCGGAGAGCAATCAAGTAATTACGTGGGAGGAACCGCAATGAAATTAGGTGTTTTAACGGTATTGCTGAACGAAATGACCGCCGACGAGGCGTTTGCCTACCTGCATAGTTTGGGCGTGCAGACGGTCGAGCTGGGCACGGGCGGCTGGACCAATCCGTGCCACTGCAACCCCGAAGTGCTGCTGAATGACGAGGCGGCGCTGGAAGCGTTAAAAGCGTCGCTGGCTCGTAACGAGCTCACCATCAGTGCCTTGTCTTGCCACGGCAATGCCGTGCATCCCGATAAGGCGATTGCCGAGGCCGACCATCGCGCCTTTGAGCAGACCTGCCGCTTGGCACAAAAGCTGGGTGTGAAAACGGTGGTTACCTTTTCGGGCTGTCCGGGTGACTCGCCCGAATCCAAGCATATCAACTGGGTGTTGCCCGGCGGTGCCACCGAGGTGCTCGACTATCAGTGGAACGAGGTTGTGATCCCGTATTGGAAAAAGGCGGTCGCGTTCGCACAGCAGTACGGTGTGGAGCGTATCGCCTTGGAGCTGCATCCCGGTTTTTGCGTGTACAACCCCGCAACGCTGCTTAAACTGCGCGAGGCCATCGGCCCCATCATCGGTGCCAACTTCGACCCCAGCCACCTCATTTGGCAGGGAATGGATCCCTGCATGGCGCTGCGTGAACTGAAAGGCGCAGTGTATCATTTCCACGCCAAGGATACCAAGCTGTATGCAGCGAACGTTGCTAAAAACGGTGTGCTCAATCTTGCCGAGGATATTGCCGATAAGAGCTGGCAGTTCCGCACCATCGGCTACGGAACCGGCACCGAGGCGTGGCGCGATATCATCTCCACCCTGCGCATCATCGGCTACGACGGCGCCATCAGCATCGAACACGAGGATTTGCTAATGTCGGTGCGCGAAGGCTTGGAAAAAGCCGTTTCGTTTATGAAAGAGATCCTCATCACCGAACAACCCCGCGCCCAATGGTGGGTATAACCAATTCACAGAGAAACGCCCCGTCGGCAGTGCCGACGGGGCGTTTTGAGAAAGCGTGAATTACTTCAGGCTGTTCTCGTACTGCTGGATCATTTTCTTGACCATCTGGCCACCGATCGAACCGGCCTGCTTCGCGGTCAAGTCGCCGTTGTAGCCCTGCTTCAGGGTTACGCCAACCTCCCTTGATGTTCCCAAGTGTTATTAAAGAATCGCGTAAAATAGCGGTTTTTCGACATTTTCCAAAATTTAGGAGGTTGATGCCTCCAACAAAATCTATTAAATACGTAGACTAATCGAACCACTAAAATACATATCTCATCTTAAAGCTAAAACCTTGACTATTCGTTACGAATATGTTATAATTCTTATGGTGATAGTTATGGAAAGACGAATAGCAAAATTAATTGTAGGCAAGGCGGGCGGCACCGCAAGTAAGGATTCCAAAACCTATAAGGTGTCTTTGCCGAGCAAATGGATTGCCGAACTCAGTCTCACGGATTCCAAAATGGAAATTGCATTTGACGGTGAAAGGATTATTATTTCACCTCATTTGTCTATGGATGAATTTTTAGAAAAGAAAAAACCGCTCGGTCATAAGCTTGTAAAATTTGAGTTTTATGACGGAGAGATTTTGTGCACCAAAATTATTGCTGACTTTACGGAAGAAACCTTGTCAGTAGAAAATACAACCGAGAATATTGTTAAAACCGCATTTGGTAAAAACGAGGCACCTACTTGGGAAGATTTTCAGAACTTCTTAGAGGAACGTTGTGTACCCCAAAGTCGCAGCGGTATTAGAGAGTATTTGGAGACAATCGGTGTGGAAAGTTATGAGCCGCTTGAAATTATCAAGAAAACAAATGGCAGAATGGCAGAAGACAATCAATGGCTTAAATGGGAGGTAATAGAATGACAGTTAAACTTGTAACCAACGAAAAGGTTGCCGAAACTTCTTCAAAAGGCAATCAAGAAAAATGGTTTGACAAAGATACAAACAAATGGTATAAGCTTGATCAATTTGGCTATGAGGCATTAACCGAAACGGTTATATCCAAACTGCTCGAAAAAAGTAATATTGAGATGGATACACCTTTTTCTTTTGCACGCTATGAAATGGAACGGTTGAATGTTCATGGCAGAGATAGAACGGGGTGCTCAAGCAAGAACTTTTTGAAGGAAGGGCAATCTATTATTACACTAAGCCATTTGTTTTCACGTCAGCTTGGCACTTCACTTAAAGATAAGTTAGAAAGGCTTAGCAGCGATAAAAAGCGCATTCAGTTTCTTGCCGAGGCAACCGCTGAGTATACAGGGCTTAAAGAGTTTCCGCAGTATCTCACATTGCTTTTTGAGGTGGATGCTCTGTTTTTAAATGATGATCGCCATCTTAACAACATAGCAGTAATTGAGCAAAACGGAAAGTTCAAATACTGTCCGATTTTTGATAACGGAGCAGGCTTGCTATCTAATGTTCAGTTTTCTCCGATGGATATTGATCCTAAAGGACTTATCAAAGATATTGTTGCACGTCCGTTCAACACGAGCTTTACCCGTCAAATGAATACGGCGCGTACACTTTATGGTGGGCAACTGAAAATGCCTAAGCTTACAAGAGCAGAAATAATTGAATTGCTTACCCCTATGCTTGAATATTACGCCCAGCGTGACAGAGGTATCATCGCTGACCGCGTAGTTGAATGTATTTTGACTAGACAGAAATTTAATTAAGAATCTAAGAGTCTTGTTTCTTTTATGAAGCAAGGCTCTTTTTCTATACTCACAGAAAGGAGAAATCAGTATGAAATGCTTGTTATGTTATGAATGGGTAAAACTGCCCCGTAACAATTTGCCTGTGGGCAAGGGTGTGATGGGCGCTTGGGCAAAGCTTGCTTCCCGTGTGGCATACCGAAAAGGCACCGCCAAATACTGTGGTTATGAAAACGAAGTAAAAGCCGGTATGTGGGCCGGTGGTGTTGTCGGACTAAAAAGCATTCTCGGCATCAAGAATCGCACAAAGGCATTAGCAGTGTTGGATGAACTTGTCAGACTGGGATTGGTTTCATATACACTTGATGAGAAGACCAAGAAGCTTGAACTGACTCTCCCAGACTGGGTTCATAATTGCGATGGCAGCGAGTGTATGTCAAACTCAGTTTACGTTACAGAAGGTTATGGATTTCTGTGCATTCCCCGCAATATAACTGAGAGATTAGTAGAACAAAATCATATTTTTGAAGAATCTGATGCGTGGCTGGATTTATGGTGCCATACGGTGCACTGTGATTTCAGCAACGCTTTTTCATTTGCAGCGCCTGCGGTTCAGTATGGCAAAGAGGGTTCCATACTAACTTTGGAAACCTTGGGTAAACGCTGGAACTGGGAGAAAACCAAGGTTTGGCGCTTTATGAGAAAGCATCAAAATACGTTTGCCCTCCGCCGCCTTCCAGGTTCTTTCGGTTGCGTCATTTTTAACGCTCAGTATCCGGATGATCAGGAGTATTCTGTACCTGAGTCTGACGATGTTATACGTATTTGGAACGAAATGCGTGGAACTGAGACAAATACGCATATTGTTATAAAACCGGCACGTTTTGTAGCACGAATCAGCCGCGTTTTCCTAAACTCACTTGAAAGGTATCGGGATTTTTATTTTCAAAAAAGTCGCGTTGCACTTTTTGCCCCTATAATACGCGCGTATCTTTCTCACAAGAATTGTAAGAATATATATGACTGCAGGAGTAATTATATAGATACAGGTCAAGTTGGTGTGAATTTGGGAGAAATAATGCGGTCGCATTTTGTGTTTGGATAGGAAAAGTGCGTAGATTTTCCCGTTCCTTCGGCAGTCATTTTGCGTTCTTTCATTTCTTTGTTGATAAGCTTTTCGTTTAATTTTTAAATCGAACCCAATCGGCACTATTTCGGTGATTTTAGGTTCTAAAAGTGCCTAAATGGCTTGATTTTTCTGCTATTTTCGGGTATAATATTAATAGAGCCTGCGTTCAGGCTTTCGGTACGCCAAGAGATGCGTTAGACTTATCCAAGGGAGGATAAGGAACCGTTACGGATTTGCGCAATGAGCAGATCCACAATAACGCAGGTTAAATAAAAAAATAGCCGAGAGGCTGCAATTATTACAGAGTCAATAATCGGATGAGACACCCAAATGCCGATACATTGGCTCTGCTTTTTTTGCAGACCTTTCGGCTTTTTTATTTCACGAAAAGGAGATTATGTTATGAAAAAGTTGTTTGTAGTGATTTTCTTTGTTCTGCTGGTATCAGGGTGTTCGAAGTTTGGTCCGGGGACGGGTGAAATTCCGGTTGAGGAATCTACAGTCTCAGTTTCACAAACTGAGATAAAAGGTGCCGAGAATCAAGCTGTCACATCTGAAGATAGTGCAGAAAGTACAACAATTCCAGACCGAGATGATAATACAGTACATATTCCTGTGGCATCAGAAATCCGGGATGAAGAGAGCCAAGAAGAAACAACCGCGAAGGAAACACTTCCTTCGCAGTCATTGGATTCTGACAATTTGGTTGCGAGCAAGGATTCGACCATTCATAACAGTTCGCAGAGCACCGCTATTCCACAAGAGACGGAATCTCAAACTGTTCCAATAATTGTGCGTGCAGGGAAAGAGGATTCTTTGGAGGTGGCTAATCGCGTGCTGTATTATATCAATGAATTTCGTGAAGAACCGGCTATCTATTTGCCGGGACTTGCTGAATATGCAAGATATCGAAGCCGACAGTTAATATCAAACTTTGCGCACAGCACTGCAGATCAGCGTGCGGCGGCGACTGCGCTTCAGTATGGAGAATACGTAGATCCCGGTGTTTTTGGTGGCAGAGGTGAGCCATATTACAGTGCCAACGCCCGCGAAGCAATCGCTAAAGCTGGTTATGTTGGTACAGTTGATGAGGTCGCTTTTAAACTGGCTTCTCTTGTGAAAAACAGTCCAAGTCATTGGAACTATATCGGCTCATCAGAATATACCTATATCGCCGTGGGAGTTATCTATGAAAGCGATATGTGGTACTGCGCGATTGAGGTGACTATGCAAAATACCGAATCGTTAAAAAACAATTAAAAATCCAAACCGAATAAAAACTAATTTAAGCAGAGATGACTTGTTATGTTATCTCTGCTTTTTTGTATCGATTTGTAGAGTTGGAGAGAAATCTTATAAAATAAAAGCGGCACAGGAGGTAATATTATGGGAAATATTTATGGTTATGTGCGAGTATCAAGTATCGATCAGAATGAGGACAGGCAGCTTATTGTTATGGATGAAAATAATGTGCCGAAAGGCAACGTCTATATCGATAAGCAGTCGGGCAAGGATTTTGAACGGCCACAGTATAAGAAACTCGTCAAGAAATTAAAGGCGGGAGATTTGCTCTACATACTGAGTATCGACCGTTTAGGCCGAAACTACGAGGATATCCAAAAACAGTGGCGGATACTGACGAAGGATATAGGTATTGATATTTGTGTAATCGATATGCCTTTGCTTGATACCCGAAACGGAAAAGATTTGATGGGAACATTCATTGCGGACCTTGTTTTACAGATACTTTCTTTTGTAGCGCAAAATGAGCGCGAGAATATAAAGAAGAGACAAGCTCAAGGCATTGCCGCCGCAAAAGCGAAAGGCGTAAAATTCGGTCGACCGGAGATTCCTACGCCTGACAGCTTTGATAAATTTATTGCGAAGTGGGAAAAGGGACGAATAACAACTTCTGAAGTTTTGAAACTGACCGGGCTTAGCAAGTCCACCTTCTACAGAAAGGTCAGAGAACACAATTTAATTAAAAAATAATAGTTCCAAAAGGTACACCTTTTGGAACTATTTACACATCGTATATTTTATCACAACAAGCCTCTATTTGCAACCCTTTTTGGCGATATTTTGAAGATTTTGGAAAGAGATTTTGATTCTTAAGTTGTTTTTGGGCACATTCTCAAAAGGTGTACCTTTTGAGAATGTGAGGTGATTTTTATTACTGATAAGCCAAAAGACTGTACTGCGTGGATAAACTTTCCACGTTTACAAACGGCAGATGATCTTGAAAAGTATTTTGATATAAGAACACGGGGTCATAAAGAATTTTTTCATTACACCTCTTTGAGAGCAATAGATGCTATCTTAGGTAGTAAAACCATCCGCATTTCTTCTTCTAATCGGTTTAATGATAAGAAGGATAAAGAGCAATTCGGAACCTTGTTGGAACAAAAAAGACACTATTCTTTATGCTTTAGTACTGGCTCAAATGAAAACTTGTCTCTATGGTATCTATATTCCGGTGTTGACGGAAAAGGCGGTCGAATTAGCCTTACATACAAAAAATTGATGCAGTTCATAAGTGAAGGAGAGTTCTTTTTAACCGAGTATGATTATGAGAATAACAAGAGTATTGGCATAAAAATACCGTTGAAGAATGGTGAAAACATGGAACTTGTATTCCAAGATATTCTATATTCTCATTATGCAAGGGACGGTACGAGCGTTGATTTGAAATATAATACAATGACCAATCACGGTAATGTTTCAGTCGAGGAATATGAAAAATATAAAAACCATCATTTGGGCTTTAACAAAAGCCTTATATGGTATTACGAAAAAGAATCTCGATTGCTGATTAAATTGATTGGTGATGTAGGTGAATTAATCGATCCGAATAAAGAATATGCGATTTTATGGAGTTTAAAGGATGAGCAAATTAAATACATAAAGATAATGTGCGCTCCAGAAATTGCAGATAAATCTGAACTAGATAAGTACAAACACATTAAAGAGTTTATACTCAAAACTTCGAGAACCAGTCTTAGCGAAAATGCTGGCGAAATCGAAATGAATATATGCTCTAAATGTGATTATAAAGAAAAGTTTTGTTCTAAATGCAAAAACAATATACTCTTAGAAAGGGGTTAATAAAATGACAAAACAAATTAGTTGGAAAGGCAGGCGTTTATTTGCCTTGCTGCTTGCAGTAGCGATGCTGTTCTCGGTTATGCCGATGAACGCAATTGCGGTTACAAGCACAAACGTTAACGAGAACGGATATATAGAGGTTAGAACCATAGAAGATCTTTATAACATTCGTAATGATTTAACCGCTAACTACATTTTAATGGATGACATTGACCTTACAACTGCAACGGCACAAGGTGGCGAGTGGGATTTTGACGGAAATGGTTGGAATCCGATTGGTAGCAACGATGTTTATGGAGCAGAAGCATTTACGGGCATCTTTGATGGCAATGGACGTTCCATAATCGGCTTAAGAATCGATGCAACAAATGTACCTTCGGGCACAGATACAACGGTTTATGTCGGATTATTTGCTCGTGTTGATGGTGTAGTGAAAAACCTTTCTGTTGCAGGAAACATTAGTTTTTCAAACACATCCAAAGATATTTACATCGGCGGTTTGGCCGGCACTAGCGAAGGTGCTCTATTTGAAGGGTGCAAATCATTTGTTGATGTGTATGCAAAATCCGGTAGTGCCGATACTTCCACTGCTAAATATGTATATGCAGGTGGTATTGTTGGCAACGTTTCTAATAGCACAATAAACATGTGTGCAAATAACGGAAAAGTTGAAACTTATATTAGCGGACATACAAGCAAGGCTTATGTTTCAGGTATTGCCGGCAAAGTTGCAAATTCCACAATTTCCAGGGCTTATAACAGCGGAGATATCTATTCAAAAAGCGTAGCATATCAAACATTTGTTGGCACTTTAACGGGTGGATACATTAAAACGGAAGATGCATATTCTTATGTAAATGGTATTTCATATGGTGGTTCAGTTGAAAATTCTTATAATTCAGGCGTGATATCCGGCGAGGAAATCTATTCAACAAATACCTATAGCGGTATCACATGTTCTGCGGAGAATATTTCGACCTCTTACAATGTGGGTAACGTTAATAGTGGCGCTGGTAAGGGTGTTGGTTCGGGCACGATTTCTAATTGCTACTATCTTAAAGGTACAGGGACAACCTCAACAGGCGCAACTGTTTTAACAGAATCACAAATGCTTAAGACATCACTGTATACGGGATTCGATTTTGAAAACGTTTGGATACTGAATCCAAACGCTATACATCCTTACCCTCAGTTAAAATTCAACATTCAAGATGATCGTGAATTAGTAGAGGCAGATATTTATTCGCTTCCTAAAACAAAATATAATAAGTTTGATGAATTCGACATTAGTGGATGCTCTTTACGTTTTGTCTTTGCGAATAGTCCAACAGAGTTTGTGACGGTAACCAACGATATGGTAAGTGGTTATGATATGAGTATTGTCGGAACTCAAACGATTACGATTACTCATCCGTTAAAAATCTTTACTTTTGAAATAGAGATAGTTGAAAAACCTTTTATTGAAATTTACACGATTGCCGACTTATATAATATACGCAATGACCTTTCTGCAAACTATATCCTTATGAATGATATAGATTTGACTGAAGCGACAGCAGCAGGAGGCGGTTATGATTTTGGTGGTCGCGGTTGGAATCCTATCGGCAGTAACGATATTTATGCCGGTGACGAATTTATTGGTATCTTTGATGGAAACGGTTATTCGATTATCGGTATGCGCATTGAATATACTAGCAGTAATAAAGCTTCTGGTATGAGTGATACTGCTTATGTTGGATTATTCTCAAAGGTAGCAGGTGTAGTACGTAACCTCAATATGAAAGAGGTAAATATTATAAAAGCGTGGGGTAAATCCCATGTTTATACTGGAGGAATTGCTGGTTCAAATAAAGGCATTATAAGCGATTGCTCAGTAACAGGTTTAGTAACTGGTGCTCCTACAACCGGTGATACCAGCACAAGTTATTCCGGTGGTATTGCGGGCAACAACGCAAACGGAACCATTAGCAAGTGCTACAATAACGCTGTTGTAAAAACAACTGGTAGTAGTAGCAGTTTTTATGCCGGAGGAATATGTGGAAACGGTGGAAGTGTTATAGATTGTTATAATACTGGAGATGTTTCCGCCTATACTGCTGGCGGCATATCAGTTAGAGGTTGCAATATTGTAAATTGTTATAATATGGGTTCGATATCTGGAGGAACTTCGTCACGACGTTATGCCATTGCAGATACATCATCAGACTCTTTAACAAGTATAAAGAATAGTTATTATTCAGATGGCGCTACGTGTAAAGGTGCTACACCACTTACTGAAGAGCAACTCAAAGATCAATCATTTTTAGTTGGGTTTGACTTTGAGGAAACTTGGATTTCCGATCCTTATGCTGAATATCCCTATCCCCAACTTCGCAGCAACCCTCAAAATCTTGAGCAAAAGGTTGAGGAAATGAGCTGGATAGCCGAACCTACCGATAAAGAATATTATATCGGTGAAAAGCTTAACCTTACTGGTGCTAAAGTTGAAGTTGTTTATGTTTCTGGATTATTTGAGGCTCTTGACGTTACAGAAACTATGGTATCCGGCTTTGATAGTAGTACGGTTGGCACAAAAACTGTAACCGTTTCTATGGGTGGAAGTTCCGTAACATTTGATATTACGGTTAAGGAATATCCGACTGTAACTAATTTAGTATTAGTTTCCGGCCCCGATAAGACTGAATTTGTTAAGGACAGACCCGTTGATTATACCGGTGCCGTAGTTCGCGCAACCTATGAAGGCGGTGCTACTGCGGATATTGACGTTACAGCGGCAATCGTTACCGGTATTGATAATTCAACCTATGGTACGCAAACTGCTACCGTAACTGTTGGCGGAAAAACTGTAACCTTTGATATTAAAATTATTGCTTATCGTTTGGTCGGTATTTCGGTTGAAAAACTGCCGTATAAAACCACCTATATTAAAGATGATGTATTTAATTCCGCAGGCCTTAAGGTTGTTGCCGATTACAACGATGGAAGCACAAAGGTGCTTCAGCCTTATCAATATGAATTGACCGGTTATAGCAATAAGGTTGGCACTCAAACAATCATAGTAACTTACTACGGATTTAATGACACCTTTGAAATCACAGTAGTTGAAAAACAACTTGCAAACATCGAGATAACCCAACTTCCCAATGTTTTAGATTATATTCAAGGCCAAGAGCTTGATATGACCGGTGCGGTAGTTGTTGCAACGTACAATAACGGCACAACAGAAGTGATTACAGATTATAATATCAGTGGTTTCACTGGAAAAATCGGCATAAACAATGTTGTAATAGCATCCGGTGGTGTAAGTACAACATTTGTCGTGACTGTGAGAGAAAAGATTGTTACTAATATTGATATTACCTCTCTTCCCACGAAGTATGGTTACAATGCCGGTGAAACACTTGACACAACCGGACTTGTGGTTAAGGCTTTTTACAATGACGATAGTGAACAGGAAATCACGGATTATAGTTTAGTAGGCTTTAGTACTACACCGGGAACACACATTATTACGGTTTCCTATGCAGGATTTACCGATAGCTTTGAAATCTTTATGAACGAGAAAGTTCTCTCTGATTTCCAAATCACTACAATACCTTCAAAACTCACATACTATCTTGGAGAAAATCTCGACCTTAGTGATATGGTTGCAACCGCCTATTATAATAATGGCGAAAATTATGCGGTAACCGATTATGAAGTGAGCGGCTTTGATAGCCAAACCCCTGGAACAAAGGTTGTTACTATCGCATATGGCGACATTTCTCGTGATTTTGCAGTTACGGTTAAAGAGAGGGTTACCGTTGTTACTGGCGGCGAAATTAAGGTTGGCGACGGCATCGCAAGACTTGGTGAAACAATTACGGTTCCTGTATCCATTACTAAAAACACAGGACTTGCAGGATTTACCCACACTATTACTTTTGACCATACAAGATTGGAATACAAGAATGTTACATTAGGTGAGTATTTTGCAAATGGAACAGTAATTGTTAATACCGATAATGTGGATGAAGGTGAAATCACAGTTTTGTGGTTCGATGTTGAAGACGTAGCTGCAAGTAATGTTGCATACAACATTGAGTTTGTTGTTCTTGAAACAGCAGCCGATGGCAATGCAGAAATTAATATTGCATTTAATGAAAATGACAATGGCAACTTGGAAGGCAATAATGTGATCTTTAACGCTGCAGGCGGTAATGTTGAAGTTCGTTCTTACTGGCTTGGTGACCTTAATGGCGATCGTGAGTATCACATGGTAGACCTTCTCCAGCTTGCACAATACGTTTCCGGTAAGGGAATGACCTTAACTGAAAAACAGCTCCTTTCTGCTGATGTCAACGAAGACACCATTATTGACATTCACGATGTTATCATGCTTCAGCAATGGATCATTGCGGCAGGTGTTCCGGAGGCATAAGAATGAAAAAGATATTGAACAAACCAATATCTTTCCTTCTGGCAATCATCTTATTATTTTTAAGTATTGGTATAGCACCAACTGTTTTGGCAGCTGGTGCTACCACCGAAATTAAATTCGGTGAAGCCGAAGGAAAGGTCGGCGACGAGGTAACAGTACCCGTTACGATCAGTAATAATCCGGGAATATCCATATTTTTCTTTGTTGTGAAATATGATGTGGAAGGATTGACGTTTGTTTCTGCTGATGAAGGTGAGATTCTAACAAGTGGCACGTTTACACCTGTTAATGATTCGGTTAATGGTGAATTATCATTACCATGGTTTACAGTAGATGGTGATATTGCAGAAGACGGCGTCTTAATGAACCTTACCTTCAGAATTAACGAATCAGCAAAAGGTGATTTTGAACTAACGGTTCGCTATTTACCGCAGGATATTGCGAATGCCATGTCTACGCAGGTTGATTGCAATGTGATGAACGGAAAAATCTCCACCGGTAGTACGGTGAAAGGTACGATAACGAGCTTTGGAGAGGCTACCGAGCCTGTCACACTTCGCTTGTTGGAGAATGGTACAGAGATAGACAAAGTTACATCTACGGATGGCACTTACAGTTTTAGCTCGGTTTCACCCGGCACTTATACGATTGAGGTATCAAAACTCAATCACGCAACAAGAACTTACGAAATCACAGTAGAGCGAGAAGATATTACCGAAGCTCTGAAAATTCATCTTAAGGGTGATATTGACGGTAATGGCCGTGTAAATACGACTGACGTAAACCGTGCATTTGCACATGTGCGAAAGACCAATTTTCTCACTGGGTATGAATTAACCTGTGCAGACGTAATTGGTACAGACGGTAAGGTGAATACAACGGATGTAAACCGTATATTCGCACATGTAAGAAAAACAAATCTGCTTTGGTAGTATCAAGGAGGAAAATGCGATGAAAAAAAGAATTTTGGCGCTTGTTTTATCGTTGGCTCTTATCATCGGTCTCGTTCCGATGACGGTAGCTTTGGCGGCAAGCGATACAACACTTAAGGTGACAGCAGATAAAACAACTGCTGCTCCCGGCGACACCATAAATTATACAGTGTCGATTGGTTCGATTGAGCACCTAATGGGTGCCGATTTTGAAATTGTTATTCCGCAGGGTCTCGTATATGTAGAAGGCTCCGGAAAACTGGCAGACAACCTTGTGAGCACTCTTGGATGTGTTCAGGCGGTTTGGGAAGATGAGTACAAATTGTTCGCTATGTATGGCTCAGGTGATTATAGCAGTGCCAATGACACTGTAATTGTTACATTCAGCTGTACTGTTGCCGCTAATGCCGAAACCGGTGTTCTCGTTCCCGATTTTGCGAACGTAGCACTGAGTGATACTAACTTTGAAGAGTTCACCACTCAGACCGTTAATGACGGCGCAAAAGTAAACGTTGTAATTCCTGTTACTGGTGTAACACTTGATAAGGATACTCTTGCACTTGATACCGGCGACAACAAGACGGCAACTCTCGTTGCTACTGTCGATCCTAACAAGGCAACCGACAAGACTGTTACTTGGGATAGCAGCGATAAGACTGTCGCTACCGTTGAGAACGGCGTAGTTACCGCACTGAAGCATGGCACTACTACCATTACCGTTAAGACTGTAGATGGCGGCTTCACCGATGTTTGCGTAGTCACTGTTACTTGCGCACACACCGCCAAGACACTCACCAATGCCAAGACTGCGAACTGTCAGGAAGGCGGTTGGGATGCATATTACACCTGTGATGCTTGCGGTCAGTTGTTCGCAGCCGATGGCACAACCAAGATCAATGCCATCCCCACCACCAGTAAAGATGGTAACAACCACACCAACATTCAGCCTTTTTCCGCTGATACAGCAACCTGCGTACATATGGGAAATAACGCCTATGAAAAATGCGTTGACTGTGGCGTTGTTACTTCCGGCTCTGACACCAAGTTCTATGGTGATCACAACTACGGTGAGTTAAAGACTGCCGTAGATGAAAAGCATACACCGGACACCTTGTCTCCTGCCGTTGCAGCTCACTATCAGTGTTCTTTGTGTAATAAGTATTTCACCGAAACAAAGGTTGAAACCACTCTCGAAGCATTGACCGGAAGCACTCCTTCTCATAGCTACGGCAATTGGGTGAATACCGATGCTGATCAGCACTGGAAGGAATGCGGATGCGGTAATAAGATCGAGGTTGGTGACCATAAGTACGATAACACCTGCGACACAACATGTAACACCTGTGGTCATGTTCGCACCATAACCCATAGTTACAGCAATACTTGGTCTGATGATGGCACAAACCACTGGCATGAATGTACTGTTTGCCACGATAAGAAGGATCTTGGTACGCACACCGGTGGTACTGCTACCTGCCAGACAAAGAAGGAATGCTCCGTATGTCATTTGACTTACGGTGACTTCGCTCCCTGTGATTATGTAGAGAATCATGATGCTAAGTACCTTGTAAGTAAGGCTACTTGCGTTGCACAGGCAATTTATAAGAAGAGCTGCTCTGTATGCGGAACTGCCCATGCAACCGAAACCTTCAAATATGGAACTGTAGATGCTAACAACCATGTTGGCGGTACCTATGTTGAAGGACAGAGAGAATCTGACTGTGTTACTCCCGGTTATACTGGCGACATTAAGTGTCAGAGTTGCCGTCAGATCATAACTTCCGGTTCTAATTTGGCACTTGGTGATCACGTACCCGAATCCGTTTGGTCTACCGATCCGACTCATCACTGGAAAGAATGTAAGACCGTAGGTTGCGGAAACTTGATTGACAAGGCCGAGCATAGTGGCGGTACTGCTACTTGCAAGGCAAAAGCTGTTTGCTCTACCTGCAATGTAGAATACGGTACTGTTAATTCAAATAATCATGTCGGTGAAACCGAGATAAGAGGTGCAGAACCTGCAACTTGTGACAAAGATGGATATACCGGTGACACATGGTGCAAGGATTGTAACACCAAGATCAAGGATGGCGAACCTATTCCTGCTGGTCACAAGACCACCGAAGTACCTGCTAACCCTGCAACTCACGAAGCAGCAGGTAATATCAAGTATTACACCTGCTCCGGCTGTTCGTTGCTCTTTGCTGATGCAGAAGCTAAAACTGAAATCAAGGCTGAAGACACCGTTGTTGCAAAGGGTGAACACAGCTACGGCGAATGGGTAAACACCGATGCTGAAAATCACTGGAAAGAATGCGCTTGCGGTAACAAGATCGAAACCGCAGCTCACAAGGATGCTAATACAGACGGCAAGTGTGATGTATGTGGATACAATGTAGGTGTTTCTACTGACTCAAATAGCCCTCAGACTGGTGATAACAGTAATCTCCTTCTCTGGTTTGTACTTTTGATGGTTTCCGCACTTGGAATCTTTTCTACTGTTGTATTTAACAAAAAGAGAGCAAGATAATTTGTAAGCATTATAATGGCGGCAACGAGTCTTCTTGTTGCCGCTATTCTTTTGAGAGGTAAGATATGTATAACGAAGAAAATGGGCGTAGAAGGCAAAATGCGAGTAAATCCGAGCAACAATCATATAGAAGATATAATGCAAGAATTGCAGCTCGAAAACGACGTCAGCGCCAAAGAATGTTGACAATTGTGGGATTAATTGTTGTGATAGCAGTTATTGCAGTAATATCAATCTTTTTATTTAAGCCAAGTGATACAAAGAACGATCCTACGAAAGCCGATGCTTTAAGTGGTGCTTGGATGTATGATCAGTATACGAAATATGAATTTGATGGATACGGCAAAGGGTGTATGTGCTTATCAGATACTCACTATGAATATTCCTATAAAATTAACGGGAATACGCTAAGTATGGATTTTGAAAACGAAGCAGTGCATGATTGCTCCTATACATTCAGCGTGAAAGATAATACGCTGACGATTGTAGGTGGAGAAGGGACGTCCGGTGGCACATATAAATTAAATAAAGAATGATATAAACATGTTACGCAAAGGGGTAAAAATTATACCCCTTTGCGTAACATCGGTTTAGTTACTGGAATTCTGCATAAACAAAGGCTTTTAAGATGTTTGGCTGCTTGTTTTAGGCGGAGAGTGTGATTGCTTTGCCGAAATTTCGTCAATTCGAGGGTGATATAAAAGCATTTGTGTGCCCCGGTAGCCATAGGCGGCAGGCATACGATTTTTACATTTCGATGATAAAAGCCCCGGATTTGATTCCGGGGCTTTTGTATATTATATGGCTTTAATATGTACTGCTACATCGATATTTGCATATCACCATACTCGAATGGATATCACGTCGGCTGTCATACTGACTTCGTACCATTCCTTAGCAGCCTTGAGTGATGGCAGTAAATTTGCACGAAATTGGCACAGTTTTGCCGATGACAAAGGAAAGTGAATATGCTATAATCATATTGTCGAATAGTGGGCTTGGTTAAAAAACAATCCGTTTTATAATTGAAAAAATACATTAAAAAACAACTACGTTTTTGATGCTATTTTAGTGCAACAAATTCGTAGTTGTTTTACTTTTCGAAAATCCGCGTAATTATTGACTTTTCTAAAAATATCAAACAAATTTTACGTTAAAGAGAGCAGGCATGTTATCGCAAAATCGGGAAATTCGTATTGGTAGTTTTTCTTATGTTCGTTTGTTTCGTTGGAATTTGAGATATTCACACTTGCGATTTTGCGTTAACACTATTTCGTACAGTACTACAACTCGGTAATTTTAAAATACTAACGTTCTTCGCAATTCGCCCCCCGCAGTCATGGGTGGCAGTCATATAAGTTCTTTGAAGTGCTCAGGTGTTACGATAGAAAGCGCATAGGAATGCTATTTTTATCGCAACATTCGACTTGTTTCGGCTATGCCTATTTTGCGCCTATATTTTGCCTATAAAAAGCCGACTTTTTGCCGATGACAAGTGAACGTAAATGTGTTATACTGTTAGCGTGAAGAATTAGACTTTAATCAAAAACAAACGTAACAGGTCTTATGAATCTGCCGATTCATAGGGCCTGTTTTTATGTTTAAAAAGCTCTTAAATGGCTAAGAATAAAGAAAGGAGGCGAAGGGACTGATGGAGTACAAGTGTATTGCCAATACCCAGTATATCATTACACGAGTTTTTGAATCGAATAAGACAGCTTCGGATCTTATTGAGGAGCGCGTCAAGACAAATTATTCCAGTTCATTATCGTTGACTGATGGTGACAAGATGATGTATAATGATAACAGTGGTTCGATTCAGTCGAAGGAGGTAATATGAGAATCGAACAGAAGATGCTTTGCTTTGCCTATCTCCGACTTTCAAAAGAGGAAGCACAAAAGGGCGAATCTTCGAGTATCAGCAACCAGAGAATGATCGTTGAGAATTACTGCAAACAAAACGGCATTACACTTGTCCGTGAGTTTATAGATGACGGTTATTCCGGCGGTAACTTTAACAGACCGGGCTTTCAGCATATGATGCGCGAACTGGACAAAGGTCTTGCTAATACGGTTATTACTAAAGACTTATCCCGTCTCGGTCGTGATATGGGAGAGTCAAGCTACTATGCTGAGCGGTTTTTCCCAGAGAATGGTATTCGATATATTGCTATAGCCGACAATTTTGATAGCGAAAATGAAAACATTATGGCACCGTTTCAATTTGCTATGAACGAGGTATATTTGCGTGACGGTTCGCGCAAGGTTAAGGATGTGCTTCGAACAAAAAGGCAAGAGGGACTTTACTGTGCCTGTCCGCCTTATGGGTATAAGAAAGCTGAGAGAAACAAAAACCAATTGGTGCCAGATGAGATGACGGCACCAATCGTGAAACGGATTTTTGTGGCAGCTGCCAACGGAGATTCTTCAAGGAAAATAGCGCAGGATTTAAACAATGACGGTATCATACCACCGCTAAAATATCGCGTGCTGTACCGAGATGAATTCAGTGAGAAAGGTGCTGCAAGAGCTTCGGATCTTTGGAACTATACAACGGTCAAGCGTATACTCAAAAATCGCGTGTATTTAGGCCATACGGTGCTGGGAAAGAGTAAGAAGGCAAGCGTTAAATCCAATAAAAAGATTGCCATACCGCAAGAAAATTGGGTAATAACCGAGAATACCCACGAAGCCTTGGTGTGTGAAGATACTTTTAATAGGGCTCACGAGAATATGGGTAAGGGCACTCGTAATTTTCAGCAGTATGACCACGTGCGAAAGAGCATCTTTTCGGGTGTGGCATACTGTGAACTTTGTGGACACGCTTTATGTTCTTGCGGAACAGTCTATAAAGGTGAACGCGAAAAGTATTGGTATCTTTCTTGCATCAACAAGCGCAAAGACATCAATGAGCCCTGCACGGGCACACGAATCCGCTATGCTGACCTTATTGCGCTAATTCGCGATGATTTAAACTCCTTAATTTCTTTGAGTGATAAGCAAATCGAGCGTATCGTTGCAAAGGTGATGAAGGAGGAAAACTCCGAAAAGGCAATGCTTGCTCGCAAACAGCGCACCGAGAAGCTGCAAGGCAGACTGGCTGTCATCGATAAGATCATACCAAAGCTTTACGTGGATAATGCCGAGGGACGACTTGACGATGACAGACTGAG
The DNA here is from genome assembly GCA_017503785.1 of Clostridia bacterium. Lineage (GTDB taxonomy): Bacteria > Bacillota > Clostridia > Oscillospirales > Acutalibacteraceae > RGIG3009. Next base: position 94,443 of record JAFVSK010000010.1, on the reverse strand, counting down.
TTCTATGGTTGATGATTTGCAAAGGGAATCCGTTCAAATTAGAAAAGAGTTGGCAGAGCTTAGCGACGATGCGGTGCAGACGAGCAAAAGCGACAACTACAAACAGTTTTTTGAACTGACAAAAAAATATACCCATATCGACGTGCTTGACAGGGAAACCTTGCTTACCTTTATTGACAGAATCGAGGTAGGACCGAAGATTCTGCCCGAGGGAAAAGTCAAGGCAAGTCATAGAAATTCCGAGTTTCAGCAATCGATACGGATATATTATAAGTTTGTCGGTGAGATGCAGGAAATCGCTCAAAAACAATGAAATATGTACCAAAAAACAACCGTTTTAAGATGGGAGAGGAACACCAAGGTCGTTGGCAGCTTCCATCTTGAAGCGGTTGAGGCCTTCGCGAGCCTCGGGAACCATGCTGTTCTTGTTAGACATACCGTACACTCCTCAAAATTGTAATAGGCTGTTCGCCTGTAACTGTTCTTGCGTTTGCAATAGTAGTGTGCGTTGTCTTTGCAAAAACATGCTTGTCAATTTGTGTCAATTTTCTCACAGATCGTCGGCGTCCTGCTCGGGCACCTCGTTGTCTTGCGCGGTGCCGGTGTAGCTGCCCAGCACGTCCGATACGATGCTGCCGCGCCCCTGCTTGGGAAGTGTTTGTGCAACCCGCTCGGCGGTGTCTGTCACGTGCGCGCGCACGGTTTTTGTTTTCTTTTTCATAACCGATGCTCCTTTCAAGGGTAGTATGTGTTTTGCATCGGCGAATATGTAAAGGCCGCTCTTTTCAAAAAAGAGCGGCCTTGCGGTTTATTCTTCCGTCAAATACTCGCGCACCTGTTCTAAAATGCGCAGACTCAGCGTGACGGTCATTTTCAGCCCTTCGGGCACGTATTCCTCCGATTCCACCGCGCCCTCGCGACGGCACAAGCCGGCTAAAGCGCCTTTCTCAAAGGGGAACAAGAGCGATACTCGCCGCCGATCGGGCGGCAGTGCGGCGGCAACGCGTTCCAACAAGCGGTCGATACCGCCGCCGTTCAGTGCACTGATGCACAAAGGCTCGCTGCCGTCGGGCTCCAATGCGGGCAAGGCGGCAGGGCGGTCGCATTTGTTAAACACCGTCAGCACCGGACGGTCGCCGCGCCCGAGCTGCATCAGCAGGTCGCGGGTAACGGCCAAATGCTCCGTTGCCTCGGGACTGGAAATGTCGCACACGTTTAAAATAACGTCGGCCTCGGCGGCCTCCTCCAGCGTGGAGCGGAACGCATCCACCAAATGGTGGGGAAGGCGGCGCACCAAGCCAACCGTATCAATGAGCAGCACGGTGCGGCCGTCGGGCAGCTTTAAGGCGCGTGCCGTGGTGTCCAGCGTGGCAAACAGCTTATCCTCGGCCAGCACGCCTGCGGCGGTGAGCCGATTCATTAAGGTGGATTTACCGGCGTTGGTGTAGCCCACGATCGCCACCGTTTGCACGCTGTCTTTCTTGCGGCGCTCGCGGCGCAGCGCGCGTTGCTGCTCCACGGCTTGCAACTGTTGACGCAAGGCTTGAATACGCCTGCGAATGTGTCGGCGGTCGCTTTCCAGCTTGGTTTCACCGGGGCCGCGTGTGCCGATGCCGCCGCCCAAGCGCGACAGCGCCGTACCTTGCCCCGCTAAGCGCGGCAGCATGTATTGCAGCTGAGCCAGCTCAACCTGTAAGCGGCCCTCGGCCGAACGGGCGCGGGCTGCAAAAATATCTAAGATCAACATGGTGCGGTCGATAACGCGGCAGGGAAGACGGTCCTCCAAATTGCGCAGCTGCGTGGGCGAAAGCTCGCGGTCGAAGATCACGAGATCGGCTTCGTGTGCAGTCGCCAGCTCGGCCAATTCCTCCAAGCGGCCGCCGCCCAGACAGGTTGCCTTGTCGGGCGCTTCACGTTTTTGTACCAAACGTCCCAGCGCGTCGGCGCCGGCGGTGTCGGCCAGTTCTTCCAATTCGTCAAGCGATACCTCAACGTCGAAATCACCGGTATCCACCGAAACCAAGAATGCTTTTTCGCGTTCTTCAAGTTCTTCATTAAGTTCGGCAGACATACGCTCACCGTCCTTTCTTTAGGTAGTATACCAAATAAAAAAGGCGCTTGTCCATAGCAGGCACAGAAATCTTAAAAAATTTTTAAGAAAATAAAAATTTTTGTTTTCAAGTGTCGAAAAGTATGGTACAATGGTGGCAGATCACTTTTATTGGAGAGGAATGGGGATATTATGTCACAGGAAATCAGCAGCGAAAAGATCTTTACCATGCCCAACCAGGTGGCGCCGCTGAGCATTATTGCACAACCCGGCACCGAAGAACTGGCAGCAAAGATCAACTACTATTTAACCGATTGGGCGGCTAAGGCCGGCGTACCCAAGGATACCTTCTTGGTGGAGGCGGAGTGCCCGCGTTTTTCGTCGGGTGACGGTAAGGGCCTCATTAAAGAAAGCGTTCGCGGCGACGATCTGTTTATTTTGGTCGATGTAGGCAACTACAACGTAAAATACAACATCTTCGGTCAGCAGAACTGCATGTCGCCCGACGATCATTTCCAAGATCTCAAGCGCATCATTCAGGCAGCCGGCGGCAAGGCGCATCGCATTAACGTGATCATGCCCATTCTGTTCGGCGGTCGTCAGCATCGCCGTAACTACCGCGAATCGCTCGACTGCGCCGTAGCGCTGCAGGAGCTGGAGCGCATGGGCGTGTCCAACGTCATCACGTTCGATGCTCACGATGCTCGCGTGCAGAACGCCGTTCCGCTGATGGGCTTCGATAACATTATCCCGTCGTACCAAACGCTGAAGGCCATGTTCCGCCGCTTCCCCGACATTCATCCCGATACCGAGCACATGATGATCGTCAGCCCCGATGAAGGCGCCATCAACCGCAACATGTTCTACGCTTCCACTCTGGGCGTAAACCTGGGTATGTTCTACAAGCGCCGCGACTACGCACACGTTGTCAACGGCCGCAACCCCATCGTAGCGCACGAGTACCTCGGTGATTCCGTTGAGGGTAAAGACGTATTCATCGCCGACGATATCATCTCCTCCGGCGAGTCCATGCTGGATATTGCCTACGAGCTGAAAAAGCGCAAGGCAAACCGCATTTTCTGCTACGCCACCTACGCCATCTTCACCAACGGCTTGGAGAAGTTCGATAAGGCGTACAAGGATGGCTACATTTCGGGCGTGATCGGCACCAACCTGACCTACCGCACCGAAGAGCTGAAGCAGCGCGAATGGTTCTGCGAGGTCGACGTGTCCAAGTACATTGCTTACTTCATCGCTTCGCTCAACCACGATATGTCGGTTACCAAACTTATCGATCCCCACGATAAGATTCAAAAGCTGCTGGCCGACCGCAAATAAAAAATCGAGAAAAAGCCTGCGATTTCGCAGGCTTTTTTCTTTACAAATACAACTTTTTTTGTTATACTGTCACCTTGAAAGAAGGCAAAAACCATGAAATTAACCATCACAGACGTACGTGCTCATCCGGGTGACAGCGCTTTTTTGATAGACGATGGCACCACCTCCATCCTGTACGATACCGGTTTCGGCTTTACCGGCTACGCCATTGCCGATAAAGTGCGCGAGCTGCTGGGTGAGCGCCCGCTGGATTTTATTTTCTTAACCCATTCCCATTACGATCACGCGCTGGGTGCTCCCTACGTTTCGGCGCGCTATCCCGCAGCGCGCGTTATTGCCGGCCGTCACGCTGCCGAGGTGTTTGCCAAACCCACCGCACGTGATCACATGCGTGATCTCGATCAAAAGTTTGCCGTGCGTTGCGGCATTCATGAATACGAAGACCGCATTGACGAATTGCGGGTCGATACCATCGTGCAGGAGGGCGACGTTGTTCATGCCGGTGCCATGGATTTCACGGTGGTAGAGCTTCCCGGGCACACCAAGTGCTCCATTGGATTTTACCTGCCCTCCGAAAAGCTGCTGCTTGGTTCGGAATCGCTCGGCGTGTACGATGGCGGCGAGATCGTGTTTCCGCTCTATTTGGTAAGCTACCGCATGGCGCTGGAGTCGATCGCCAAGGTGGAGGCCATGGATATCGACAACATTTTGGTACCGCATTACGGCGTGCTCGATCACGATGCCACGCGCTTCTACTTGGCCAATTGCCGTAAAAACGCCACCGAAACCGCCGATGCGATCGTTATGATCTTCAAAAACGGCGGCACGCACGACGATGCCGTGGCCTATTTTAAAAAGACCTTTTTCCGCGGTAACGTCCCTGCTATTTATCCGCTGGATGCCATGGAGCTGAACACCAATTTGCTGGTCAGCTGTATTGAACGCGAATTATTGTAAAATAAAAAGGCACGGCCCATGGGCCGTGCCTTTTACGTTACGCTTAATCTACCAAAATAATAGCGACAAAACGCAGCAGCTCGCTGCCGGTGTTCACCACGCCGTGCCCCTCGCCGGCGGGGCAGAAGGTGGTCATACCGGCGGCAACGGGGACGATGGTGCCGTTGTCGTTATACGTGCCGGTACCGGAGAGGAAATAGTAGGTTTCATTCTCGCCGTTATGTACGTGGAACGGAACCTCCTGGCCGGGCTCGACCTCGGCAACCGAGAACAAGCGGGCTTTGGGGTTAACGCCCTCAAATGCGTTGAGGAAGTTGTGTGTCAGCTTTAAGGTGCCGTCGGGGTTCAGCTCCTGCTTTTTCGGAAGTTCAGCATACGTTTTTACCATAGTGTATCACCTCATAAAGAAATTTCGGTTTTCAAGCCGCTGTTAACACTCCTATTGTATCTGGTTTTTCGCCAAAACGCAAGAGGGGATTGCATATTTGCCGTAAACCTCCGCATAGAGTGGTAACGAATGGAGGGGTAACGATGAAACGGTTTAGCAAATGGTTGGCGCTTGCCATGGCAGGCGTATTGCTCACGAGCGGTTCGGTGGGGGCGGCAACCGTTATTTGGGATACGGAAGCAGGGAAAACTGCGGCGGAGCTGATGACACTGACGACACCCGCCGTCTTTGATGAAGCGCTGCCTGTGGCAGCCACCACCGCCGAACTGACGGTAGGCGGCAAATCGGCCGTGCTGATGGACCTTACCTCGGGCATGGTGCTGTATGAAAAGAACTCTCACGAAAAGCTTCCCATCGCCTCGGTAACGAAAATCATGACGTTGTTGTTGGTAATGGAGGCACTGGACAGCGAAAAGATCACGCTGGAGGATTCCGTTACCTGCTCGTCGGAGGCGGCCTCCATGGGCGGCTCGCAGATTTGGCTGGAGCCGGGGGAGATCATGACGGTTCACGAGCTGGTAAAGGCTGCCGCGGTGGTATCGGCCAACGATGCGTGCGCCGCATTGGCCGAACACGTCAGCGGCACTATTGAAGGGTTTGTTCAGGAAATGAACACCCGCGCTGCCGAGCTGGGTATGACCGATACGCATTTTTTGGATTGCAGCGGCTTGAACGACGAGGCCTACTCCTGCGCGCACGACGTAGCGGTTATGTCGCGCGAGCTGATGAAGCATCCGCTGATCAAGCAGTATACCACCATTTGGATGGATACGCTGCGTGGCGGGCAGTCGCAGCTCGTAAACACAAATAAACTGATACGCTTTTATCAAGGAGCCACGGGTCTGAAAACGGGAACCACGTCAACGGCCGGTCATAATCTGTCGGCCACTGCCGAGCGAAACGGCTTGGGGCTGGTGGCGGTCATTTTGGGTTGTGAAACCACCGACGAACGGTTTGGCGGCGCGCGAAAGCTGTTGGATTACGGCTTTGCCAAATACGCTTTATATACGCCGCCGTGGGATCCGTCGCTGCTGACACCCATTCCCGTGCTTCGCGGTGTCCAAACGGAGGTGACCGCCGAGGTGGGCGAGTGGCAGCCGCTGCTTGTGAAAAAAGGTGAGGAGAAGCAGATCACGTGCGCCGTTACGGTGGCAGAGGACTTGGAAGCCCCTGTTGCAAAAGGGCAGATCGTCGGCACGGTGGAACTGAAAAACGGTGACGAGGTGTTAGCATCGTACCCCATTCTGGCAGCCGCCGCGGTGGAACGACTGACGTGGGGGCGTGCTTTTGTGCGAATGGTGCAGGCAATCTGTGCATAACTGTAAGCAAAAAAGTGCATTTCGACGTGCTTTTACAAAATGTTTGGTAAAAACCTACAAAAAATTCATAATTTGCGGTTGCAATCGCGCCGCAGATATAGTAAAATAGAAGCAAGAAAAACAACTGGAGGAACAAGCATGGCAACGTCATTGGATATCCGTCACTTAGAAGGCTTTGTGCGCGAGCACGAGCTGCAGGGAATGCAGGCACAGGTTGCCGCCGCTCACGAGTTGTTGCACAGCGGCATCGGCGCAGGCAACGATTTCCTCGGTTGGCTCACCCTGCCCACGAATTACGATAAGGAAGAATTCGTGCGCATTCAGGCTGCGGCCGAGCGCATTAAGAACGATACCGATATTTTCATTGCGATCGGCATCGGTGGCTCCTACTTGGGCGCCCGCGCAGTTATTGAGTTTTTGAAATCTCCGTTGTATAACAACTTAAAGAAAGATACGCCCGACGTATACTTCGCCGGCAACAACATCAGTGCTTCGGCGCTGCAGGAGCTGCTTTCCTTGTGCGAGGGCAAGCGTGTATCCATTAACGTGATCTCCAAATCCGGTACCACCACCGAACCGGCCATTGCGTTCCGTGTGTTCCGTGATTATTTGGAAAAAACAGTGGGGGCCGAAGAAGCCAAGCGCCGTATCTACGTAACCACCGATAAAGCGCGCGGCACGCTCAAAGGCCTGGCCGACCGCGAGGGTTATGAAACCTTCGTTGTGCCGGACGATGTGGGTGGCCGTTTCTCGGTGCTCACGGCTGTGGGCCTGCTGCCCATCGCTGTTGCCGGATGCGATATTGAGGCGTTAATGGCCGGTGCTGCCGAGGCGCAGGCTGCCTTGGCCGATCCGTCGCTGGAAACCAACGATTGCTACCGCTATGCGGCACTGCGTAACATTCTGCTGCGCAAAGGCCGCTCGGTGGAACTGATGGTCAGCTACGAGCCGCGCTTTGCCATGATGTCGGAATGGTGGAAGCAGCTGTACGGCGAAAGCGAAGGCAAAGACGGCAAGGGTTTGTTCCCGGCCTCGGTGGTGTTCTCCACCGATCTGCACTCCTTGGGTCAGTTCGTGCAAGACGGTTCCAACATTCTCACCGAAACCGTTGTGCTCATTGATACATCGCCTGTGGAAATGGTCATTCAGGAAGATCCCGAAAACATTGACGGCCTCAACTTCTTAACCGGCTGCACAATGGAAGAGATCAACCGCAAGGCCTACGAAGGCACGGTGCTCGCCCATACCGACGGCGGCACTCCCAACATGGTGCTTCACGTTCCCGCCGTGTGCGAAAAGGAACTGGGCTATCTGTTGTACTTCTTTGAAAAAGCGTGTGCGATCTCGGGATACATGCTGGGTGTCAATCCGTTCGACCAACCCGGTGTGGAGGCGTACAAAAAGAATATGTTTGCTCTGTTGGGTAAACCCGGCTACGAAGAGCAAAAGGCAGCGCTGGAGCAGCGCTTGGGACGATAAGGCAGTTACCGCCGCAAGGCGGTGAATATAGACTGGGAGGAATGAAAATGATTACGTTGATTCTCGGAAAAAAGGGCTCGGGCAAAACCAAGAAGCTGCTTGACCTGTGCAACGAGGCTGTGGCGCAGAGCAAGGGCAATGTGGTGTTCATTGAAAAGGACACGACCCTGACCTACAATCTGAGTCATAAGGTTCGCTTGGTTGCGGCCGACGAATATGCTGTTCGCGGTTTTGAGGCCTTTTACGGCTACATTGCCGGTATGTGTGCCGGTAACTACGACATTACCGATATTTTCGTGGATTCCACGCTGAAGATCGGTGGCGGTGTCGATGAACTGCTCGGTTTTGTTGAAAAGCTGAAGAAGCTGAGCGATATGGCCAACACCAACGTGGTGCTGTCTGTGTCGGCCGATCCTGCGGAGATCCCGGCAGAGATCGCTGAACTGGCGAAAGAGATCTGATCACGGTCGATTTGCGGAGCGCCGTTTTCGGCGCTCCGTCTGTTTGTTGAAATAGGGACAGGCTTTTTAAAAAACTTTTCGTGAACCGAGCGGTTTTCGCAAAAAAATGGTTGACAAAAAGGGCTTGTACCTATATAATATTTTGCGTGACTATTGAGGTGAAATATGCTTCTGCAACTCAAGTCCTTATTTTTAGGCGAAACAGAATGTTTGCCCATTGATTGTGCAATCGATCTTTCCGGTGTGGAATGGAACGGTTTATACCCGTTTCACGACGTTACGGTGAAAGGGCAAATCAAATTCTCTGCCGGTGTGGTAACGTTGCGTGCCACGGTACAATACCGCTATGTCGGTGTGTGCGACCGTTGCACCCGCGAAGTCAACCGCATGCAGCAGCTGCAAATGGAGCATATTCTTGTGGTTTCCCTCAATCACGAGGACAATGACAGCTTCGTCCTGCTGGAGAATTATCAGCTTCCGCTGGATGCCCTGGTGGAAGAGGATCTCATTTTGGACCAGCCGTCAAAAGTGCTGTGCAGCGACGAGTGCCGCGGTCTTTGCCCCTTGTGTGGCAAGGATTTGAACGAGGGCTCTTGCGATTGCCGTCATGAAACGGTGGATCCTCGCTTGGCAGCATTACAGCAGTTGCTGGATTAGTTTTGATTATATTAAGGAGGTGCTGACGATGGCGGTACCGAAGAGAAAAAGCTCCAAGGCGCGTCGTGATAAGAGACGCAACAACGTATGGAAGATGGTGGCTCCCGAATTGGTGAAGTGCCCGCAGTGCGGCGAATACAAGCGCCCGCACCGTCTTTGCAGAAGTTGCGGCTATTATAACGGCAGACAGGTCGTCAAGGTTGAGGAGTAAGAATACCCACCGGTTTCGAATACCCCAATCAAGGAAGAATAGAGGGTGCGTCCCGGAGGGGCCGCACCCTTTGTTTTTTGGAGGAAGGTAGCTATGGCGGTAACGATCACAGGCGTGGTGCCGGGCAGTCCGGCCGCAAAAAAAAGAATACACAGCGGTGATCGGCTGCTTTCCGTGAACGGCCAGCCCATTGTGGACGTGCTGGATTACCGTTTCTACGAGGTGGAGGAACGCCTCACGCTGGAGGTGGAAACCCAAAAGGGCGTACGGGTGGTAAAGCTTCGCAAGCCGGAGTACGAGGATATCGGCTTGGAATTTGAAACGTATTTGATGGATAAGCAGCACACCTGCCGTAACAACTGCATTTTCTGCTTTATCGACCAAATGCCGCCCGGCATGCGTGAAAGCTTGTATTTTAAGGATGACGACAGTCGATTGTCCTTCCTGTTTGGCAACTATATCACGCTCACCAATTTGTCCGAGCACGAGATCGAGCGCATTATAGCGCTGCATATCACGCCCATTAACATTTCGGTGCACACCACCAATCCCGAGCTGCGCTGCCGTATGATGAACAACCGCTTTGCGGGTGACACCTTGCAGCTGCTCAAGCGTTTTGCGGATGCCGGCATCCACATGTGCTGCCAATTGGTGCTGTGTCCCGGCTGGAACGATGGTGAGGAGCTTGCCCGCAGCATGCGCGATCTGGCGGCGCTGGCTCCTCAGGTGGAAAGCGTAGCCGTGGTGCCGGTTGGTTTAACCAAGTACCGCGAGGGCCTGACCCCGCTTCGCCCGTTCACAGCAGAAGAGGCGGAGCGTGTGCTGGAGGCGGTTCACGCATTTGGCGACGAGCAGCTGAAAAAAGCGGGCTCGCGCCTTATCTATCCTGCCGATGAATGGTACATTAAGGCGGGGCGCCCCATTCCCGAAGCGGCGTTTTATGAAGAGATGTCTCAGTTGGAAAACGGGGTAGGGCTCACTGCCTTGCTGCGTTCGCAGTTTGAGGAAGCCATGGAAGATGGCGACGAGATCTCTGCTTGCACGGCCGATACCGTGCTGGTTACCGGTGTTGCTGCTGCTCCCATTTTAGAGGAATTGGTGCAAAGAGCCCGTGAACGCTTGCCCGAACTGCGTGTGCGGGTGCAGGCAATCACAAACAACTTTTTCGGCGACACCATCACCGTTGCCGGTTTGGTAACAGGTGGTGATCTAAAGGCACAGCTGCAGGGCGTTCCCTGTGAGCGTGTGCTGATTCCCGACGTGATGCTGCGGCACGAGCAGGATCGCTTTTTGGACGATGTTACACCCGAAGAACTGGCAACGGCGTTGGGTGTTTCGGTGCAGATCGTCCCTGCGAATGGGTACGATCTGTGGAACGCGTTAAGAGGTGAATGAGTATGGCAAAGCCCGTTGTGGCGGTGGTTGGCCGCCCGAATGTGGGTAAGTCCACGTTGTTTAATAAGCTTATCGGCAAGCGGCTTTCCATTGTGAAAGACACGCCCGGTGTTACCCGCGACCGCATTTTAGCGCCTTGTGAGTGGCGCGGCCGCACGTTTCTGATGGTCGACACCGGTGGTATCGAGCCGCATTCCGACGATATTATTTTGTCGCAGATGCGCCGTCAGGCACAGCTGGCCATCGAACAGGCCGACGTGATCGTGCTGGTTACCGATCTGCAGGCCGGTGTTACGGCCAACGATGCCGACGTGGCGGTAATGCTGCAAAAAAGCGGCAAGCCGGTGGTGCTGTGCGTCAACAAGTGCGATCGTATCGGTGCACCGCCCGCAGAGTTTTATGAGTTTTACAATTTAGGCTTGGGCGATCCCATTGGTGTCTCCTCGCTGCACGGCACCGGCACGGGCGACCTGCTGGATGCGGTGTTCGAGTATTTTCCGCCGGAAGACGAAGAGGAAGATGAGGGCGATATTGTAAAAGTTGCCGTTATCGGCAAGCCGAACGCCGGTAAATCCTCTTTGATAAACAAGCTGGCAGGGGAGGAGCGCAGCATCGTATCGGATATCGCCGGTACCACGCGTGATGCCATTGATACCGAGATCACCACACCGCAAGGAAAATTTTTGCTGATCGACACGGCGGGCTTACGCCGTCGCAGTCGCGTGGATGATGCTATTGAAAAATACAGTATTCTGCGCGCAGAAATGGCCGTAGAACGTGCCGACGTTTGCGTGATCTTGATCGACGGCACCGAGGGCTTCACCGAACAGGACAGCAAGGTAGCCGGCATTGCTCACGAAAAAGGCAAGGCTTGCATTATTGCTGTGAATAAATGGGATGCGGTGGAGAAAAATGATAAAACCATGTCCTTAACGCGCAAAAAGCTGGAAAACGACTTCAGCTTTATGGCGTACGCACCGTTCATCTTCATTTCTGCCAAGACCGGCCAACGACTGGATCGGTTACTGGAGCTGATTACGTATGTGAATGGGCAGAACGCCACGCGTGTGTCCACAGGCGCTCTTAACGACGTGCTGGCGCAGGCTACTGCACGTGTGCAGCCGCCCACGGATCGCGGTCGCCGCTTAAAGATCTATTACGTTACGCAGCCGTCAACGCGGCCGCCCACGTTCGTGTTTTTTGTTAATCGTGCAGATCTGTTCCATTTCTCGTATCAACGGTATTTGGAAAACCAACTGCGCGAAACCTTTGGCTTTGAGGGAACGCCTATCCGATTTATTATTCGTGAACGAGGCGACAACAGCGGTAAATAAGAGCGGTAGATAAGGAGATAGCTCGTATGGTTTCGTTTTTGCAAAACAGTTGGCTGGCGTTATTACTGGCCGCTTTGATAGCGTATGTGCTGGGAAGTGTCAATTTCGCTATCATAATCACTCGCTTCTTTTCGGGAAACGATATCCGTTCATTTGGCAGCGGCAATGCCGGCGCCACCAACGTGTTGCGTTCACAAGGAAAGCTGCCGGCGGCATTCACATTTGTCGGGGACTTGTTAAAGAGTATGCTGTCGGTCTACCTAGGCGGTTTGCTGCTGCAAAATGTGCAGCTGTTACCCGCTGCCGCTGACGAAATGGAACTGCTAATGTACGATCCTCAAAACTTAGGGTTAGTCGGTGCGTACTTGGCAGGTGTGTTTTGTATTCTCGGCCACATGTACCCTGTATTTTTCGGTTTCCGCGGCGGCAAGGGCGTTATGACCACTTTTGGTATGACGCTGCTGCTGGACTGGCGTACGGCGCTTATTATGCTGGGCATTTTCATTTTGGTGGTGCTCATCACGCGCATGGTGTCACTCGGCTCCATGATCGCCGGTATCTTTATGCCGTTTTTAACCTACGGTATGCGCGTGTGGGTGTACGGCCAAAGCTGGGAAACCGCCGCATTCTGCGCTGCGGTGGCGGTGTTGATTGCGGTAATCGTGATCATCAAGCATCGCGAGAATATCAAGCGTATTCTCAACGGCACCGAGAGCAAACTCGGGAGGAAACAGTAAGATGGCGTGTATTACTGTGTTGGGTGCCGGCGGCTGGGGAACGGCGTTGGCCGTTACCGCCGACCGTTACGGTCACTCCGTATCGCTATGGTCACCGTTTGAAAAAGAAATTCAAGACATTCGCCGTCACGGTCAGCATAAAAGGCTGCTGCCGGGCATTGCCGTGCCTCCAAGCATTACGTTGACGACGGATGTATCCTGTGTCGCGGATGCGGATCTTACGGTGATGGCGGTACCGTCGTTTGCCATTGCTTCTACAGCAGCATTAATACGCCCCTTTTTAAACGAGGGCGCACTGATTGCGAATGCCGGTAAAGGTCTTGAAGAAGGCACTTATCGGCGGTTTACCGAGGTGATAGAAACGGCTGTTCCCGGATCGCGCGTGGTGGCCTTGTCCGGCCCATCGCATGCGGAGGAGGTCGGTCGCGGTATTCCCACGCTGGTGGTGAGCGCTTCGCGTGACGGTGAGGCGGCGAAAACCGTGCAGGAGATCTTAATGAATCCTACCTTGCGTATTTATACCGGTGAGGATGTTATCGGTGTCGAACTGGGCGGCGCACTTAAAAACGTGGTAGCGCTTGCGGCCGGTATTTGTGACGGCTTGGATATGGGCGATAATACCCGTGCTGCGCTGATGACACGTGGTTTGGCGGAGATCGCTCGCTTGGGTGTGCGGCTAGGTGCCAAAGCAAGCACCTTTGCAGGGTTGTCGGGTATCGGTGATCTCATCGTGACCTGCAGCAGTATGCATTCGCGCAATCGCCGTGCCGGTATTTTGATCGGGCAGGGCGTGCCGCCCGCCGAGGCGGTGCAGACCGTCGGCACAGTAGAAGGCTACTTCGTGGCGCAGACGGCGTATGAGTTAGCACAAAAAGTCGGTGTGGAAATGCCGCTGTTGGAGGCCTGCTACCGCATTTGCTATGAAAATTATCCGCCTACGTCGGCGGTGCGTTCGCTGATGGAACGCCCCGGCCGTGCCGAGGAGGATCATTGGTTATAACAAGAACTGACCGTACGGTCAGTTCTTGTTATATATATCCTGCAAAAATATGTGAGGGGATATGATATACCGCTTGCTTCCTTGAAACGAATGATGTATACTGGAAACCGAGGTGATTTGCGGTGAAACTCACGTTTTTGGGAGATATTATGATCGAACCGCCGGTACTGAAAGCGGCAAAACGTCGCGGTGGGGCCTATGATTTTCGCGGCGTGTTCGCGCACACCAAAGCACTGCTTGCCGAGTCGGATTACGTGGTGGGCAATTTGGAAACGCCGCTGGCCGGTAAGCAAGCCGGCTACACGAACACCCACTTGTGCTTTAATGCTCCCGATGAATACGTCGATGCGTTGATAGATGCCGGTGTTGATCTGGTGTCGACTACCAACAACCACACCTTCGACCGCGGCTATGAGGGGATGGAACGCACCCTCCGTGTACTGGATGAAAAGGGCTTGGCTCACACGGGCTCGTTTTTGCGCGGCACCAAGCGCCCCGAAGCGCATTATTTCGAAAAAGACGGCACGCGCATTGCCGTGATTGCGTATACCTACGGCACCAACTACGAGGGAAGCGGCGGCACCTGCTTGGCCGAAGGCGAGTATGCCGACACGGTGAACCTGTTGTGTGCGCAGGATGCCGGCACGTATCTCCCGGGTGTGTTTCGCAGCAGCGATTGGGTGGACCGCCTGTTCGAAAAGCTGCCGTTTGTGAAAGATGCCAACGTGCCCGGGAAACTGAAAAAACTGTTGGGCATGACAGCCACCTATTCGCGTGATGACGATCGCCTGGAAGGCAAAGTCGACACTCCATACATTGCAAAAATGCAGCAGGATATCCGCACCGCCAAGCAAAAGGCCGATCTGGTGCTGTTTTATCCGCACGTGGGCGGCCAGTTCAACCTGAAGCCCGGTGCCTTTACGGAATACGTTTTCGAAAAAGCGCTGGAGGCGGGTGCCGATGCGATCATCGCCACCCATTCGCACATTCCGCAAAAGCTTACGACCCAAAACGGCGTGCCGTGTGCGTATTGCTTGGGCAACTTTAACATGAATCCGCGCTCGTACTTGGCCATGCCTGAGATCTTAACCAATTACGGTTACGCGCTGCATCTGTATGTAGAGGATAAGAAAATTCAAAAAGTGACCTTCTCCATGATGCAAAACTACGTAGACCGCGATGGCCAGATCTCGTCGTATCCGATAGACGAGTTGTATGCCACCTTAACTACGCAAAAAGAGAAAGATCGCTTGGAGGCGGATGTTAAGCATTTGTACGGCCGCATCACCGGTCGCATCCTCAAGGGCGAGATCATTCGCCGCGAATATGAATAAAACGACGGCTGACCATTGGTCAGCCGTCGTTTCTACGGCGTGAGAAATTGTTAGCCGTATTTGCACACCCCCCGATACGTGAGGGAATGTAATACGTTGAAGAGGCGGGTCTTACGCCTGTAATAAGATAGTCCTTGGCGAGTGATAACACGGTGCGCGTTTGTGAGGCGATATCCTGCTGTAAAAGCGCAAAAACAAGCGACTTTTCGGGCATTTTTCGCAACTGAGGAGATGCCTCATACCCAATGCAGCGTATGGTGGCTTGGCTGCGTAGCTTATAAAGGCCGCGGCACAGCTCGGCGGTGCGCCCACCGGGGCAAAACACCAGATCCAAATCACCCAGCGGGGCAAGCGTGCGCGCCACCAGTGAGGCGTACAGCGGCCCTTCGTCGGGTTCGGGAAGCACGGTTGCGGGGGAGCCTAGTCCGTCAATAAAGCCGCGGCAGCTTTCTTCCTGCGTATAACTGTGTTCACCTTTCAGCACGGCCGTGCGTGGCGAGCCAAGGTGCTGTGCTGCCAGCTGCCCCAGTGCGTAGCCGTCGGCATACGCATCTGCTCCCACGTACACGGTTCCCTCGATCGGCGTGTATTGACACAGCTGGATCACCAGCGATCGCTTGGCAATTTGGGCAATTAACTGCTGCTCACCCTCGTCCGGGTCGGCCGCGAGAATAAGCACGGCATTTTCTTCGGTAAGCAGCGGTTCCAGATAGGTTTTTAGCAAGGAATGTTGCTGAAGTGAGGGATAGAAGCTGAGCTTTATCGGCGGATCGAACGGATGCCCGTTCAGTACGTCGAGCGCCTTGTGCCAAAAGAATTTGGGGTTATCCGGCAAAATGAAATATATACGGCGGTCGGTGCATGCTGTAGGATGATTTAGCGTGCATTGTGCCCCAATGACCGCCTCACGCGTTTCGGGGGCGATACCGGCACAGTGACCCAGCACACGGCGAACGGTGGAAATACTGGTGCCGCTGTGTTCGGCAATTGCCTTGAGCTTGTCAGTTTCCACAAAAATCCACCTCCGTTTTTGGCGATGCTGTACATTGCCAAATGTCCTTGATTTCAGTATCTTGATTGTAGCATCTACCGAGGAAACTTGTCAATGTTTAAAAGGAGAGTTTGCAATGAGCCAGCTGAAAATGTATAAATATATTGAGCCCTGCACCTGTGCCGACTCGTTTAACGGCTTTACCTATCGTACCTACAACGGCAGCCAAGCCGACAGAGATGCTTGGATGGAAATTTGTAAAGCCGGTAAGCTGCTCGACCGTGAGGAAACGGCGTTCGAGCGGTATATTACCGAAGCCGAGGGCTACCGTCAGGATACGTTCTTTTTTGTGCTGGACGGTGAGCGGCCTATTGCCACGATCGCACTGCTGGATAAGAAAACCAAAACACAGGTGTTGGATCGTGAGGAAACCTTAGGCTACGTTCACATGGTTGGCGTTCATCCCGATTATTGCGGCAAGGGCCTTGGCGGGTATCTCAATGAGATCGCACTGGCTACTCTGTATAACATGGGCTGTGACGGTGCGTGGCTTACCACCGACGATTGGCGCATTCCGGCTATTCGCAGTTATCTGCGCGCCGGCTTCCATCCGGTATTGTACGAGGAGGATATGGAGGAGCGCTGGACAAAGATCCTGCGTGAACAGGGCTACACTAACGTGCTGTGCACCGATGCCGAATTTCGGGTGCAAAAACGATTGTGTGAGGACAACACCGGTAAGGTGCGTTTAGGAATTTTCGGCGCCTTCCGCGGTAGTGATATTGCTCATGCAGCTACCCTCAACGGCGAAGCGTGGGTGAGTGCGGTGTGCGATGCCAATGTCGAGCGGTTGGAGGAGATCAAAAAATACTGCGACACCGATACGCAGTATTTCACCGATTTTGATGAATTTTTAGAAGCCCCCATGGATGCGGTGGTGCTGTGTAACTATTTTACCGATCACGCGCCCTTTGCTATTCGCGCAATGAAAAAAGGACTTCACGTTTACAGCGAAACACTGCCCGGTGTAACCATGAAGGAATGTGTGGAACTGTGCCGCACCGTTGAGGAAACAGGTTGCCTGTACATGCTGGGCGAGAATTTTGCGTATTTCCCGTCGGTAATGTATTTGCAGGAGCACTACCAAAAAGGCGATTTTGGTCGTGCTGTCTACATGGAGGGTGAGTACGTTCATCCCATGACACCCAAAGAGTATGCGCTGTTCACTCCTACGGCGACTCACTGGCGCGCCTTGATGCCGTCGTGCTATTATCACACACATTCGTTGGCACCGCTCATGTACATTACCGGTGCGATGCCCAAAACGGTCAACACCCGTAGCATCTACACCGATGCCGTGCGCGTTGAGCGCGAGGATGAGCCTGTGAAGGATGTTGCTTCCATTATGCTGGTGGGTATGGACGATAACTCTCTGGCTCGTGTGACCGGCTGGTGTAAGTTTGGCGGACACGGCAACTGGTATCGGCTGTCCTGTGCCAATGGGTGTGCCGAAACCGTTCGCGGCGATGAATTCCGCGTGCAGGTGCGCCCCAACATTTGGGAGGAACCCATTGAACGCTACGACACGCCCTATCCCTATGAGGCAGAAAAGGCGCGCTGTTTCTGGCACAACGGCGGCGACTATTATATCACGGTGGACTTTATTCATTGCATTAAAGAAAATCGCCAACCGTTTTTCGATGTGTACCGCGCTGCGGCGATGACAGCCGTGGGAATTCTCGGCTGGCGCTCCAGCCTGCACAAGGGAGCGGAATACACGATTCCTAACTTCCGCATTGAGGCGGAACGTAAGCGGTATCAGAACGACGATCTGTCGCCCTTCTTGAACGAAAACGGCGAACGCACCTATCCGTGCACTATTTACGAAACCGATCAATACGAGGTTTAAAAAGAGCGGTAACACATTTGTGTTACCGCTCTTTTTACATTTTCTCAAAGCTTTCGACGTTCAGCACGAACACGGTGGCGCCGCCCACGGTGGTTTCCACCTGCTGATCTCCGGGCGCTAAGCCGCGTCCGAACGAGGCGCTGGTAGGCACTTTCTTTTGGCGAGTAAAGCTTTCCTTGCGAATGATATCACGCGCGCGGTCCACGTCTGCTTCCTCGGCACCGATGAGCAGCGTGGTGTTGCCGGCTTGCAGGAAGCCACCGGTGGTAGACAGCTTCGTAATGGTGAAGCCGCCTTGCGTGAGTGCAGCAGCTACGCTGGCCGCGTCGTCGTTGTTAATGATAGCTAACATAAGTTTCATGGTGAAGCACACTCCTTTATAATTGCAGGCTGTCTCGGCTTTTGCGATCGAGCAGGCGGAAATCGGGGATCTCATAGCGGTTATCGTTGGAATCGCGGATCAACACGCGACAATCAAACAACACCTTAATATCCTGTTGGCGGCTTTGCACCTTAAACGAGCAGGAGCCGCGATCGGTTTCGGCGTGAATGTAATTGCCGCCGGGCTTACTTTCTACCTTGGTGATGGTGCGAATACGGGGGATGAGATAATATTCCTCCAGTGCCGTGCGCACGGCGGAGGCGCTGTCGGGCATCAGCGAATTTAAATCGCGTATTACGGCGGTTTCCTTGCCATCCTCGTTCAGCAGGGTAATGTACTTGTCGGGGCCGGTGGTGGGGAACAGACGGCGGGCCTCCACGTTTTCAAACACCTCACCCGAATACAGTTCTACGTCTAAATGAAAGTCGTTTTCGCGTTTGGTAATGCGGGCGTTGTCGTTTTCAATATAGATACGTTCCATAGCGGTCACCTCATTTCTCAAGGTCGATCACGTCGGTGTTCTGACTGTTTTGCATTTGGATCAAGCGATAATACTTGCCCTTTTGCGCCAGCAGCTCCTCCGGTGTGCCGCACTCAATAATGCGCCCTTTATCCACCACAACGATCTTATTCGCCTTGCGCAGTGTCGATAACCGATGTGCGATCATTAAGGTGGTACGGCCGTGGATGAGGCGCTCAATGGCCCCTTGGATCAAGTGCTCGGTTTCACTGTCCACCGAGGCGGTAGCTTCGTCGAACACCAGCATTGAGGGGTTCTTTAGTACGGCACGTGCAATGGACAAGCGCTGCCGCTCGCCGCCGGAAAGGCCGGTGCCGCGTTCGCCCAGCACGGTGTCGTAGGCGTCGGGGAGCCGCACAATGAAGTCGTGTGCGTTGGCTACGTCGGCGGCGTGAATGACCGCCTCCACCGGTGCATCCGGATCGGAGAAAGCAATATTTTTAAACACGGTGTCGTGGAACATCAGCGGCTCCTGCTGCACAAACCCAATGCGCGAGCGGTAATATTCCAGGTCGATCTGGCGAATATCCTTGCCGTCTACCAAGATCTCGCCCTCGTAATTATCGTAGAAGCGCATCAGCAAATTAATGAGTGTACTCTTGCCCGAACCGGTGGTGCCCACAATGCCCACGATATCGCCCGGTTCAATAACCAGATTTACGTCGTCCAATGTTTTCTTGCTCTTATCAAACGAGAAATTAACGTGACGGAATTCAATGCGACCCTCCATGGAGGGGAGTGCATGGCCCTTGCCGAAATCGTGCTCGGGTTCGGCATCCAAAATATCCAGCAACCGCTCGGCCGAGGTAAGGGCGTGCTGATAGCTGTCGGACAAGCCGGCAAAGAAGTTCACAGGGCCGTAGAACATGGAAGCGTAGGAAATGAACGACACCAGCAAGCCCAGTGAGGTGCTTTCGGGGGCGTCCATTACCCACTGACCGCCCAGCCACCAAATAAGCAGCGAGCCGCAGGTGACAAAAAAGGTGACCGTATGCGGGAACACACCCGAGGCCAGAGCGGCGTTTTTATCCTCTTTCAGCCATTCGTTGTTGTGTTTTACAAAGTTGTCCACCGCCCGCTTTTCACCGGTAAAGGATTTGATAACGCGAATACCGGGGAGCGTGTCCGAAATGATGGAACTTACCGCCGACCATTTCAGCCAGGTGCGTTGGTATACGGGCTTGATCTTTTTGGCAAAGATACGCGCTCCCAACGCCACTGCCGGCACGGGAATGAGCGACAGCAATGTGAGCTTCCAATTGAGTGCAAACATGATGATCATAATGCCGATCATCGTAAAGAACTGCACCACCGCTTCCTGCGACATGCGCAGCGTAAAGGTGTTGATGGTTTGCGTGTCGCTCGCAATGCGGGAAAAGATGGAGCCCGTGCTGGTTTTGTCGTAAAACCGCACCGGCAGGTACTGCGCCTTGCGGTAAATATCGTTGCGCAGGTCGGTGAGGAAACGGTCGCCGGCAATGCGCATGTAGTACACGCGCAGCGTGCCGCTCACGTTTTGAATAATGTATACGGATAACAGGATCCCCACCAGCACAAACAAGCCGCCGCGGTCCTTGTTGGGAATGACATCGTCCACCAAGGTTTTGGTGATATACGGTGGCACCAGCGCCATGGCGGTGGTCAGCATGGAGAGGGCGATGCAAAACAAGAGCAGCCACTTTTGCGGCGACATATATCCCCACAAGCGCTTGAGCAGATGGCTTTTGCTCATGCAGTTTACACATTCGGCACCGGGGCGCAGCAAGGCGCGACCGCACTTGGGGCAAAACGCCAGTTCCTTATCCAAGGCTGTTTGCACCGCGTCGCGTGCGGTATCCAGATCGCCGTTATCCTTGGCGGTGTCCAAATAGGCGGCAACGGCTTCGAGCACCGCCACAATGGCAAAGGTGCAGCGGAACACGCTGCGGTGATTGATGCGCAACACAGCGTTGCCGTACAAGCGGCGCACCTTCACGTGCTTCACCTCGGCAAGAGGCAAAGAAAAAACCTCATCGGACGTGTTCTCGGACACGCAAAGCACACGGCGGTCAGTAATGACCAGCGCCGTGTTGCCGTATGTTGCGTTTAAGAACAGATCGCCGATGAGGACGATATGCGGAGTTTCTTCTTGTTGAACCGCTGCTTTGATCTGCGGCAGCAATTCCTTGGGGATGGCTTTGTTTGACAATGCGGTTTCCAACGTCATAACGGTTCACACCTTTCAGACTGAAACGGGGTGTATTCTTTCTGACAAGGTCGTTTTAGCATATTCTTCCGCAAAAATCAATACTTTTTTATAAAAAAAACGGAATTTTTTACCGTTTGCTCGTGCTTCCGAAGCCGCCGTTGCGAATTTCCGCCGCGTCGTCATCCTCGGTGATGCCGAACGGCAGGAAAATCCCTTGCGCAAAGGCATCGCCCGCCGCGAGGGTCAACGTTTTTCCCTCGGTGTTGGCATTGGTGATCTTAATAAGAATATGCCCCTCGTTGTCGGAATGGTAGTAATCGCTGTCGATGATGCCGACGGTGTTGTTCAACTGCACACGATACTTAAATCCCAAGCCGCTGCGAGGGAAAATTTGCAGCACCCAACCGTCGTCCATTTTGGCGCGGATACCAGTGGGGATCTTAACGGTTTCACCGGGCGCTAACGTAAGAGCGGCGGGAATGTGAAAGTCGTAGCCGGCAGACCCTGTGGTGGCGCGCCGTGGCAATGCAGGGAGTGCGGGCGTGGGGGCCGTGGGGAAGGTGTCGGCCCAATCGGCGGCAAACCGCGTGGCGGAAACGTGTTCGAAGCGAGCAATTCTTTGCATAATTGATACCTCCGTAACTGGACAAAATGATGAAAATGCGGTATACTCCTAAATAAAGGAGGGAGCAGCATGGTGATTGCAGCAGTACATACCGATGCGGTGCGTGCAGCGTCGCAATTTGAAGCCTGTTTGGCGGCGGTGTCAGCCGATCGGCGTTCGCGCGTGCGCTCTCTCGTTCACGAGGACGATCGTCGGCGCAGTTTGTGCGCCGGATTGGCACTCAAGGTGTGCTTAAATACGGTAAGTTTGTGCGAAGCTGCAGAGCCCATTGTGCGTGATGAGCACGGTTGTCCGCGCCTTCGCTTGCATCCGGAGTGGCATTTCAGCTTGTCACACAGCGGTGAGTGGGGTGTGTGCGCACTGGCCGAGTCACCCGTGGGAATTGACGTGGAACGGCAGCGAGCCGTGCAGGCGGAACGCTTGGCAGAACGGTATTTTTCACCGCAGGAAGTGACGTGGCTGAAGACCTTAACGGAAAGCGAACGGCAGCAAGCGTTTTTTAGGCTGTGGACTGCCAAGGAAAGCGTGCTGAAGGCTCAAGGGGTAGGGCTGTCCGGCGGGTTATCGGTGCCTATCGGTTGCGGCGATACGTTGCTCGCGCCGTCACCGTGGCAGCTGCGGGAATATTCGCTTCCCGGTTATGCAGTAACCGTGTGCGGCACCGAGGTGTTTCCGCAGGAGCTTCTTACCTTTTCTTCTTTCGATAGCGCTCTTCTTCGCTGAACACGCAGCCGCAATATTTTTGCATATACAGTTCGCTGTCGCGCGCTTTTTGCTGACCCTCGCGGAAGTAGGGGCGAAAGTCGCGGTACAGGAAGGTTACACCGTGCTTTTTGGCGGCTTCCTCGGCGGTGGCAATGAGCAGCTCGTGGTTTTGATACGGACTGATGAGCAGAGTGGTGCTGAACGAGGCAAAGCCCTCTTCGGCAGCGCGGCGAGCGGTTTCTTCCATGCGCAGGCGATAGCAGGTCTCGCAGCGGTCCTCCAAATGGGGATAGATCGCATGCACGAAGGAGCGTAAGCCGTAATCGTCGTTCACGATCAGCCGCATACCGATCGACTCGGCGTAGGCTTGCAGCGTGGTCTTGCGGCTGCGGTATTCGGTGTAGGGGTGAATGTTGGGGTTGTACCAGTAGCCCACCGGTTCAATGCCTTCTTCGCGCAGGGTTTCAATGCAGCGAATGGAGCAGGGAGCGCAGCAAATATGCAATAAACAGTCCGACATAACGTCACCTCCGCAGGTTTGTTTTCAGTATAGCATATATTTTCAAAAAAAGCCAGTTTAAACTGAAAGAATAAAATTCGTCAGAATTTATGAATATCTCTTTACAAGTACCCCGGATTTATAGTAAAATAAAGCGAGAATATACTGCAGAAATGAGAGTGGAAGTTATGGTACCGAAGTACAAACGCGTATTACTTAAGCTCAGCGGCGAAGCATTATCGGGCGAACAGGGCTTTGGCCTCAACTTTGATATTGTGAACCGCGTGTGTGCCGCCATTAAAGAATGTGTGGATGCCGGTGCGCAGATCGCCATCGTCGTGGGTGGCGGCAACTTCTGGCGTGGCCGTTCCAGCGGCGAAATGGAACGTACCCGTGCCGATCACATGGGCATGCTGGCTACCACCATCAACTCGTTGGCGCTGGCCGATTCGCTGGAGCAGCTTGGCTGTCAGGTGCGCGTGCAAACGGCAATTGCCATGCACGAGATCGCCGAGCCCTACATTCGCAACAAGGCTGTGCGCCATTTGGAAAAGGGCCGCGTTGTGGTGTTTGGCTGCGGTACCGGTAACCCCTATTTCTCCACTGACACGGCCTCGGCGCTGCGTGCGCTGGAGATCAACGCCGATATTATTTTCAAGGCCAGCATGGTCGACGGCGTGTACGACAGCGATCCTAAAAAGAACCCCAACGCCGTGAAGTACGACACATTGTCGTTTATGGACGTTCTCAACCGCGATCTGAAGGTAATGGATGCCACTGCCGCCAGCCTGTGTAATGAAAACAACCTGCCCATTTTGGTGTTCAATTTGGAGCAACCCGAAAACATTGTTCGTGCCGTTGCCGGCGAAAGCATCGGTACGGTCGTCCATTCATAAGGAGGAACGATTATGCAGAAGATTTTTGATACCGCCCAAGAAAAAATGGGCAAGAGCATTAACTCGCTCGTGAATGAATACGCCACCATCCGTGCCGGCCGTGCCACCCCTGCGGTGCTCGATCGCATTACGGTGGATTACTACGGGTGCCCCACGCCGCTGCAGCAAATGGCGGCCATTTCGGTGCCCGAACCGCGCACGTTGCTCATTACCCCGTGGGATAAAAGCAGCCTGCGCGACATTGAAAAGGCGATCTTAACCTCGGATCTGGGCCTCAATCCCCAGAACGACGGTAGTGCGCTGCGCCTCAACTTCCCGCCGCTGACGGAAGAGCGTCGTCGCGAGCTGGTGAAGGGCGTGTTCAAATACGCCGAGGACGCCAAGGTGGCGGTTCGTTCCATTCGCCGTGATGCGCTGGATAAGCTGAAGGATATGAAGAAGAAATCCGAGATCACCGAAGATGATTTGAAGAATGCCGAAAAGAAAATGCAGGATATGACCGATAAAGCCTGCAAGGAGATCGACGGCATTTCCGCCAAGAAAGAAAAAGAGATCATGGAGATCTGATCGTGTGACCGGCAGAGGGCTGCTTCCGCCGGTCATCGTCTTGCATAAGGTGAATTGAGGAGGAATATCCGTGGGCTTGTTTTCCAAACGTAAAACCGAAGAGGAGATCGCCGTGGTGCCCGCACATTTGGGCATTATTATGGACGGCAACGGTCGCTGGGCCAAGAAGCGCGGCTTACCGCGCCAGGCGGGGCACGTTACCGGTGCCAAGGTGTTTCGTACCATTGCCAAGCATTGTGAAAAGCGTGGCATCGGCACGGTTACCTTTTACACCTTTTCCACGGAAAATTGGAAGCGTCCTGCGGAAGAAGTTAACGCCATTATGAATCTGCTGCGGCAGTATCTCAAAGAATCCTTAGAGGATTTTAAAAACGAGAATATCCGCACGCAGTTCATCGGCGATCGGTCGGTGCTGGCTCCCGATATTCAAGAACTGATGGCCGAGGCGGAAGCCTCCACAGCCGATAAAACGGGCATGGTGCTTAACCTCGCCATCAATTACGGCGGTCGTGCCGAGCTGGCCATGGCAATGCGCCGCATTGCCGATGAAGTAAAAGCCGGTACGTTGTCGAGCGAGGAAATTGATGAAGCCTGCATTGCCGAGCATTTATACACGGCGGGTCAGCCCGAGGTGGATATGATCCTGCGGCCGAGCGGAGAATACCGCTTGTCGAATTTCCTCATTTGGCAATGCGCCTATGCCGAGTACGTGTTTGACGACGTGCTGTGGCCGGATTTTACTACGAAGGATCTGGATCGCGCCTTGGCAGAGTATGCCGGACGTCACCGCCGTTTCGGCGGTGTTTGAAAGGAAGTGTAACGGTATGAAAACGCGAATATTGACGGGAGTTATCGCCGGCGCACTGTTCTTAACGGTGCTACTGCTTCCGTGGTCGATCGTGTTAACGATCGCCACCTCGCTTATCGCTGTGATTGCCGTATATGAGATCTTTTCCGTTACCTCCATGCTGAAGCACAATGGGCTGGAAAGCCTTGCGCTGGCTTTTGCGGCACTGGCACCGTTCTTTTCGCGGATGTCGGCCGCAGCGGTGGGAACCACCTGCGTTATGTACGCGGTGCTGCTGGCTGGCACGATGCTGCTGTACCGTTCGGAAATTTCCGTTAAAAAGGCAGCGGCGGTGTTTGGACTGGCAACGCTGGTGAGCTTGAGCTTGGCCTGCCTGTCCTATTTGCGCACCGTATCCACGCGTGACAGCGATGGTCTGTTTTACGTGATCTTGGCGCTGCTTATGGCATGGATGACGGATACCGGAGCCTATTTTGTGGGCACCTTTTTTGGAAAGCATAAGCTGTGTCCCAAGCTGTCGCCTAAGAAAACGGTGGAGGGCTTAATTGGCGGTATTGCCGTGGCGCTGATCGTAAGTGCGTTGGCAGCGTGGGTCTATCAGATTGCCGTGCTGAAAACATCCGACAGTATTTCCTACACCTCGGTGCTGGTGCTTACACTGGTGTGTGCGCCGCTGTCGGTGGTGGGCGATCTGTTTGCTTCGCTGATCAAGCGCGTGTGCGGTGTAAAGGATTTTGGAAAAATTTTCCCCGGTCACGGTGGTATGCTGGATCGGTTCGACAGTTTGTTGTTCGTGTTGCCTGCGGTGTATGCGGCAGCGCATTACATGCCGTTGATCTAAAGGGGCGATTGGTATGTCAAAACGGTTGGTAATATTGGGCTCGACCGGCTCTATCGGTACGCAGGCGTTAGACGTGGCGCGGCTGCGCGGTTACACGGTAACCGCGCTGGCGGCACATTCCAATGCTGCGCTTTTGGAAGAGCAGATTCGAGAATTTAAGCCTCGCGCGGCTGCCTTGTTTGACGAGGCGGCGGCGCGTGATCTGCGTGTAAGGGTGGCCGACCTGTCGGTGGAGATCCTTTCGGGCATGGACGGCTTGTGCGCGCTGGCACAGCGCGACGATGCCGATGTGGTGCTCAACTCGGTGGTTGGCATGGTGGGCTTGCAGCCCACTTTGGCGGCGCTCAAGGCCGGTCACGACGTGGCCCTTGCCAATAAGGAAACGCTGGTGGCGGGCGGCGAGCTCGTCATGCGCACAGCGCGTGAGCATGGCGTGCGTATTCTGCCGGTAGACAGTGAGCATTCGGCCATTTTTCAGTGCCTGCAGGCCACGGCGCACGGTGCATGGGCACCGCCGCAATCGGTGGCAGATATGGGTGTTAGCCGCTTGATCCTTACCGCTTCGGGCGGTCCGTTCTTTGGACGCAGCCGCGAAGAACTGCGCACGGTAACGTTGGCCGATGCGCTCAAGCATCCTAACTGGAGCATGGGGCAGAAGATCACCATTGACTCGGCAACCATGATGAACAAGGGGTTGGAGTTAATTGAAGCAAAATGGTTATTTGATCTGCCGCAGGAGAATATAGATATTGTAGTTCACCGCGAAAGTGTGATTCACTCGCTGGTGGAGTATAACGATAATTCGGTGTTGGCGCAGCTGGGTGTGCCGGATATGCGGATTCCCATTCAGTATGCACTTACGTGGCCCGAGCGGGTGCCTTCGCCGGTGCCGAAGCTGGATCTGGCTGCGTTTGCCAAGCTTACGTTTTATGAGCCGGATGGCGAAGCGTTCCCGATGATCGACTATTGCCGCCGTGCACTTGCGCAGGGTGGTGCGTACCCCGCGGCAGTGAATGCCGCCAACGAAGAAGCCAACGCCGCTTTCCGTGCGGGAAAGATCGGCTTCTTACAGATCGGCGAGGCGGTGGCGCAGGTGTTGGAGCAGCCGCTGCCGAAAGTAACCTGTGTGGAAGATATTTTAGCGGTAGACGAGGTCTGTCGCCGCCGTGTGCGTGAGGCTGCCGAACCATAACCGGTCAAAATAACAATTTTCACGGCAACGGCGGTATACTTGCTTGAAATACAGCGTGTATTTCAAGCGGCAAAACAAAATTTATGCCGAAAAGCCGCCCTATGGGCGGTTAGGAGTGCGACTTCCTTCGGCTATTGGATGAGGTGATCGGTATCCTTACGGTACTAGTGCACGTTGGCCGTTTATTGGCGGCGGTGGTCGTGTTCGGCATAATTGTTGTGATTCACGAACTGGGCCATTTTCTGGCTGCCAAAGCGGTGGGCGTACAGGTGAATGAATTCGCCATTGGCTTTGGTCCCAAGCTGTTTCAGTTCGGTAAGAAAGAAACCAAATACACCGTGCGCCTGCTGCCGCTCGGCGGTTTTTGTGCCATGGAGGGTGAGGATGCCGCCGGTGGCGGCGAGCTCAGCTTGGAGGAGAAAGCCGCTGCCGAGGATAATCCGCGGTCGTTCCTCAATAAGGCTGTATGGCGGCGGTTCGTTATTACCGTGGCCGGCGTTGTGATGAATCTGATTTTGGGCTTTGCCGTACTGTTGGTCTACAACGGGGTATGCACCGTACCGTCGAACGACGGTAACGTGTATTACACCGGTACCGCCATTTCGGTGTTGGAAGAGGAGAGCCCTGCCTATCAAAGCGGTCTTCGCCCCGGTGATGCGCTGGTGAAAATTGACGGTCAGCGCGTGTTTTCCTCGTTTGACATTCAGTTTTTGCTGCAAACCGGTAACGATGGTGTATTTGAAATGACGGTGCGGCGCGAGGTTGACGGTACCGAACAAGTGCTGCAACTGCCGGCGGTGGAGTTTGAGCGTGTGTACGATGAGAACACCGGCCGCCATACGCTGATCTACGATTTTTACGTAAATGCCATTCCGCAAACGGTGGGCTCCACGCTGTCGGAATCACTGCGAACCGAATGCAGCGTGGCAGTAACGGTGTGGCGCACCCTCAAGGGGATGTTTACCGGCCAATTTGGGCTAAACGATCTGTCGGGTCCGGTGGGCACGGTGGATGCCATCGGCGACGTGGTGGAGGATGCCGTACGTCAGGAGGAGTGGCGAGTTGGCTTGGGCAACGTGTTAATGCTGGTTGCCATGCTGACGGTGAACGTGGGTATCTTTAACCTGCTGCCGTTGCCGGCACTGGACGGCGGCCGCTTGTTGTTCTTGCTGTGGGAGGGTATCACCCGTCGCCGCGTGCCCCCGAAATACGAGGGCTGGGTGCACGCCATTGGGTTAGGATTGTTGTTGATCTTGATCGTCATCGTTACGTTTAACGATATTTTGAAGTTGTTTGCTTAAGAGGTGGAAAGTATGCAGCGTCGCGTATGTAAAACTGTCAACGTAGGTGGTGTACCGATCGGCGGTACAGCACCCATTGCGGTGCAATCAATGGGGAACGTGCCGTCTACTGATCTTGAGGGAACGGTGCGTCAGGCACAGGCCCTGCGCGATGCCGGTTGCGATATTTTGCGCATTGCCGTTCCGAATAAAGAGGCTGTGCGGCTGGTGGATGCCGTGAAATCCCAAGTGGATATCCCGCTGGTGGCGGATATTCATTTTGATTATCAGCTGGCGCTGGAAAGTGTGGCTGCGGGGGTGGATAAGATCCGCATTAACCCCGGCAATATCGGTGATGACAGCCGCGTTCAGGCGGTGGCGAAGGCTTGCGCTTCTCGCGGTGTGCCGATCCGCATCGGTGTCAATTCGGGTTCGCTGGAAAAGGAGATCTTGCAAAAATACGGTCACCCGTGCGCCGAAGCCATGCGCGACAGCGCGTTGTATCACGCAGCATTGCTGGAAAAGTTTGATTTTGAGGATATTGTGATCTCCATCAAATCCTCAAACGTGCAAACGATGGTACAAGCCTATGAACTCACGGCGGCGGCGTGTCCGTATCCGCTGCACTTGGGCGTGACCGAGGCCGGCACCGAACAAATGGGAGTAATGAAATCGGCCATCGGTATCGGGTCGCTGCTGCTGCGCGGTATCGGCGATACCATTCGCGTGTCGCTCACGGCCGATCCCGTGAAAGAGGTGGAGGCAGGCCGCCGCATTTTGGCAGCACTGGATCTGTTGCCGGGCGAGCCTACCTTAATTTCGTGTCCCACGTGCGGCCGCACGCGCATTGATCTGATCGGTATTGCCGCGCAGGTGGAGGAGCGGCTGAAGCACGTGCACAAGCCCATTCGCGTTGCGGTGATGGGCTGTGTTGTGAATGGCCCCGGCGAGGCGCGCGAGGCCGATATCGGTATTGCCGGCGGCGACGGCAAGGTGGCATTGTTTAAGAAAGGTGAAGTGATCCGCACGGTGCCTGAACAGGATGCCGTGGAGGAATTGATCAAAGAAGTGGAGTCGTTATGAGCTGTCCGAAAATTGAAGACTTATTTTTACCGTACATAAAGAATACCGACTTATTGGATTGTGTGGCATCGGCAACGGTGCTGAATATGCAGGTCAATCGTGCCGACCGTTTTTTGCGCATTCGTTTGCAGCTCGATACGTTTATTCCGTATGAAAAGCTGGAGCGCTTGGAGAAGGAACTGGCGTTCAGTTTAAATCTGCATGCGGCCGAGTTGATGCCGCTGTATCCGTTTGAAACACTTACCGAGGAATGCTTTCCCACGGTGGTAGCGTATTTGCGGCGCCGTTGCGTGGCGGTGAACGGTACGTTTAACGATGCGGAATACGTGCACACCGACGATGGCTTTTGTGTGAAATTGAAGCACGGCGGTTTGGATATGTTAAAGACGACCCACACCGACCGCATGCTTGCCGATGTGGTGGCCGAGCTGTTCGGCCATCCGGTAACGATCACGTTCCAGGGCGCCGACGGCGTGGACGAGCAGGATGAGCAATATCTCCGCATGAAGGAGGATGCCGAGCGCGAAGCGCGCGAGGCTGCTCAGCGCGCCAAAGAGGCGTTGATGGCGGCACCCAAAGAGAAAAAGGAGGAGGCAGCGCCTGTAAAGCCCTTAAAACCGCAGGATCCCACGGTGGCTCCGTCGGATGGGTTGCCCATCTACCGCGAAACGGCGGTTTCGTTTTTTGGGCCTATTCCGCGTGAAATGCCGTTGCCGCTGAACAAATTGCAAGAGGGGTCTACTGCCACGGTGTGGGGCGAGGTGTTTGGGTATGAAACTCGCGCCTTCCGTGAGGGGACGACCATCCGCCATACGTTTAATATCAGTGACGGCACGCAATCCATTACCGTTATTACGTGGACGAATGTGAAGCGCGATAAGGCGAAGCTGCAGGCGTTGGAGTCGTTAAAGGACGGCGTGAACGTCTTGGTCAGCGGTTTGTATGAATTTGATACGTTCAGCAAGGGGAACGTGATGAATCCCAAGGCCATGGCCGTGGTTGCACGCTATAAAAAGCAGGATACGGCCGAGCGTAAGCGCGTGGAGCTGCATCTCCACACCAAAATGTCCATGATGGATGCCATGACCGATGCCTCCAAGCTGGTAATGCGAGCCGCCGAATGGGGGCATCCGGCCATTGCCATTACCGACCACGGCGTTGCACAGGCCTATCCCGAAGCGATGAAGGCTGCGGCCGATGCCAAAAAAGCGGGGATGCCCATTAAGGTGCTGTACGGCATGGAGGGGTACTACGAAGACGATACCCTGCCCGTGGTGGACGGCAAGAACGACGGCGACTTTGCAAGTGAGATCATTGCCGTTGAGATCAAAACCAACGGTGATAATCCGCGCCGCGATCGTATTATTGAGATCGGTGCCGTGCGCATGCGCGACGGGGAAGTGACAGCCGATTTTGCTACCTTTGCCGATCCGCGTATTCCGCTGTTGCCGAAAACGGCGGAAAAACTGGGAATTACCGACGATATGCTTCGCGGTGCCCCCACCGAATCGGAGGCGGTGCAGAAGTTCTTTGAATTTTGCGGCGAAGCCCCCACGGTGCTTTTCTATAACCCGCACAAGGATATTGGGTTTTTGCGCGCAGCCGCTCGTCGCAGCGGTGTGACGTGCGATTTTACCACGGTGGACGTGGAGCGCATAGCCTATTTGCGCTGCCCCGATTTAAAAAATTATAAGCTGGAAACGGTTTCCAAGCATTTGAAGCTGAACGTGCCCAACCGTCGTCGCTCCAGCGATGAAGCGGCGATGCTGGCGCGAGTGTTTTTGCGGTTGGCGGAAGAACTGAAAGAAGAGCGCGGCATCCAAACGCTGCAGGGATTAAACGCCTTGGCACCGGAGGGGTACGTGCATACACCGCGTGCGTACCACCAGATCCTGCTTGCTAAAAATAACGTGGGTCTCAAGAATTTGTACAAGCTCATTACGCTCAGTAATCTGCAAACTTATTATAAGCGTCCTCGCGTTCCGCGCAGTAAGCTGATCGAGCTGCGTGAGGGCTTGATCGTGGGCAGTGCTTGCGAACAGGGCGAGCTGTTCCACGCTATCGTCGAGGGGAAACCGTGGGACGAGCTGTGTGAGATCGCCAAGTTTTACGATTTTCTGGAAGTGCAGCCGCTGGGCAACAACGCCTTTATGCTGCGCCCCACGTTGAACAAGGACGGTGAGGAACTGGCTCCTCCGTTGTATGACAACGAGGAGTTTTTGAAGGAGTGTAATCGCACCGTCATTCGCTTGGGCGAGGAGCTGAATATTCCCGTTTGTGCCACGTGTGACGTGCACTTTATGGATCCCGAGGATGAGATCTACCGCCGTATTCTGCAGGCGGCGCAGGAATATGCCGATGCCGATACCCAGCCGCCCTTGTATTTCCGTACCACCGATGAAATGCTGCGGGAGTTCGATTATCTCGATCCCGAAAAAGCGTATGAGATCGTGGTGGAAAACCCCAATCGCATTGCGAACATGATCGAGGAGATCCGTCCCATTCCCGGCGGCAACTACCCGCCGCACATTGAGGGCTCAAACGAACAGTTGACGGAGATCACCTGGAACCGCGCCAAAGAGATCTACGGCAATCCGGTGCCCGAACTGGTAGCCTCACGCTTGGAGAAGGAGCTCAATTCCATTATCAAAAACGGCTTTGCCGTGTTGTATATGATCGCGCAGAAGCTGGTGAAAAACTCGGTAGATAACGGGTATTTGGTTGGCTCGCGTGGTTCTGTCGGCTCGTCGTTTGTGGCGCACATGGCCGGTATTTCCGAGGTTAACCCCTTGGCACCGCACTACGTGTGCTCACACTGTAAGCATTCCGAATTTATTACCGACGGCTCCTACGGCTCGGGCTTTGACCTGCCGGAAAAGGCGTGCCCGAAATGCGGTAAATCGATGGACCGTGACGGCCAGGAAATTCCGTTCGAAACCTTCTTGGGCTTCGACGGCGATAAGACGCCCGATATCGACTTGAACTTTGCCAGCGAATATCAAACGCGTGCGCATAAATACACCGAATCGCTGTTCGGCAGCGATCACGTGTTTAAGGCCGGCACCATTTCCACGGTGGCCGATAAAACAGCGTTCGGCTATGTGAAAAAGTACGCCGAAACGCGGAATCTGCCGTTGTCAAATGCCGAAATTGCCCGCTTGGCCGTGGGCTGCACCGGCGTAAAGAAAACCACCGGCCAGCATCCCGGTGGTATGGTTGTGGTGCCGAGCGATTATCTCATTGAAGATTTTTGTCCGGCACAGCATCCTGCCGACGATCCCAACTCCGACGTTATTACCACGCACTTTGACTTCCATTCCATTCACGATACCATTCTGAAACTGGATAACCTGGGCCACGTTATTCCTACCACGTATAAGTATTTGGAGGAATACACCGGTATCAGCGTAATGGACGTGCCCATGTCGGATCCCGAGGTGTACAAGCTGTTCACCTCGCCCGAACCGCTCGGCGTTACGGTGGAGGATATCGAGTGCGAAACGGGTACGTTGTCGCTTCCCGAAATGGGCACGCCGTTTGTGCGGCAGATGCTGCTGGATTGCCGTCCCACCACGTTTGCCGACTTGTTGCAGATCTCAGGTCTGTCGCACGGCACCGACGTGTGGCTTGGCAATGCGCAGGAGCTTATCCGCGCAGGCACGTGCACCATTTCCGAGGTTATCGGTACGCGTGATAACATTATGACCTACTTAATGCACAAGGGCCTGCCGCCGAAGATGGCGTTTAAGATCATGGAGATCGTGCGTAAGGGCAAGGCCACCAAACTGCTCACCGAGGAGCATTTTGCAGCCATGAAGGAGCACAATGTTCCCGATTGGTACGTTGACTCGTGCATGAAGATCAAGTACATGTTCCCGAAAGCGCACGCAGCGGCCTATTGCACGGCAGCCCTGCGTGTGGCGTGGTATAAGGTGCACCGCCCCGCAGCCTACTATGCAGCCTATTTTACCGGCCGCGGAGAAGACGTGGATGCCGAGTTTGTGCAGGGCGGCAAGGCGGCTGTGAAGGCGGAAATGCACCGTATCCGCGAAATGGAAAAGGGTGAAGCCAGTGCCAAAGAATTGGCCTTGGCCGATGCGTTGCACATTATTTATGAAGCTATGCAGCGCGGTGTGGAGTTCCTACCTGTGGATCTGTATCGCTCACATTCGTACAAGTTTGTGCCCGAGGACGGTAAGATCCGCTTGCCGTTCAGCGCCGTGAAAGGCTTGGGTGGCGCGGCTGCCGAATCGTTGCTGGCAGCACGCGAGGAGGGCGAATTCCTCTCGCGTGACGACTTGCAGGTGCGTTCGGGCATTTCCAAGTCCGTTTTGGAATCGTTGAGCGACTTGGGTGCGCTTGGCGCGCTTCCGTCCTCCAGTCAAATGAATTTATTCGAGATGTAATGAACCAGTAATGCAGAGGTGAACACCGTTATGCTGACGAAGAATCAAGTAATTCCGCTGACCATTACCGCCATGAGCGCGGAGGGAAGCGGTATCGGGCGTTACACGCCGCCCGGCGAGGATCGCGGCATGGCGGTGTTCGTTCCGTTTACGGCGGTGGGGGATGAGATCTCCTGCCGTATCGTCAAGGTGCAAAAGAACTTGGCCTACGGCAAAAAGGAAACCATCATCAAGCCGTCGCCCGATCGGTTGCCCGAGCAGGATTGTCCGGCGTTTGGAAAATGCGGCGGCTGTGTGTATCGGCATATCACCTACGAGGCCGAGCTGCGCTGCAAATGGCAGCGCGTGGCCGATGCGTTGCAGCGCATCGGCGGCTTGTCGGTGGTGCCGCAGCCCATTGTTCCGTGCGATGAGCCGAACCGCTATCGCAACAAGGCGCAATATCCGGTGGTACCGGGTGAGCATCGGCCCATTGCCGGCTTGTACGCGGCGCGCAGTCACCGCGTAATTGAACAGCGCGATTGTCTGTTGCAGCCCGCTGTGTTTGAGGCGGCACTCACCACGGTGGTGAAATGGGCCAAGGAAAATCGCGTGCCGATTTATGACGAAACGACAGGTAAAGGCCTTTTGCGGCACGTATATATCCGTGAAGGCGAGCAAAGCGGTGAGCGGATGGTGTGCCTCGTGTGCACACACGGCAAGCTGCCCCATGCCGATACGTTAGTGGCCGCCTTGAAAGACACCGTGCCGGGATTGGCCTCGGTGATGGTGAACCTCAATGCCGAGGATACCAACGTGGTGCTGGGGGATACGTGCTATTCGCTGTACGGTAAACCGTTTATCGTGGATACCTTGTGCGGTTTGACCTTCCGTTTGTCGCCCCTGTCATTCTATCAAGTAAACCGTGCGCAGGCCGAGCGACTGTACGGCCTTGCAGCCGAAGCGGCAGCGCTTACCGGAGAGGAAGCGTTGCTGGATCTGTATTGCGGCACCGGCACCATCGGTCTGTCGATGGCGCACCGCGCTCGCGAGCTGGTGGGTGTGGAGGTGGTTCCTGCCGCCGTGGAGGATGCCGTTCGCAACGCTGCAGAAAACGGCATTACCAACGCGCGGTTCATGGCGGCCGATGCCGCCAAAGCTGCCAAGCAATTGGCAGGCGAGGGCTGGAAGCCCGACGTGGTGGTGTTGGATCCGCCGCGCAAGGGGTGCGATACGGCGCTTATCGACACGGTGGTGCAAATGGCGCCTGAACGTGTGGTGTACGTATCGTGTGATCCTGCTACCTTGGCGCGTGACCTGAAGCAGTTTGAAGCGTTGGGCTACGTTACCCAAAAGGTTACTCCGGTGGATATGTTCCCCCGCACGGCGCACGTAGAAACGGTAGCAAAACTGACGCGAACGTAAAGGAGTGGTAAGTATGCAAAATAAAGTCATTTTGATCTCGATTGACGGTATGCGGCCTGACGGCTTGCAGCAATGCGGCAATCCGTATGTGGAAACCTTAAAAAAAGAGGCGGCCTACACGTTTGCGGCGCAAACGGTGTTTCCGTCCATCACGTTGCCGTGCCACATGTCGTTGTTCTACAGTCTGCCGCCGATGCGGCACGGCGTTGTGTCCAACACCTTTGTACCGCAGGTGCATCAGGTGATGGGCTTGTTTGAAAAATTGCGCAGCTACGGCAGCGTGAACGCGTTTTTCTATGGCTGGGAGCCGATTCGCGACGTAGCTCCGCCGACAACGTGCAAGTTCGCCACGCATATTAATGCCTACATGGATGAATCGGTGGATACGCTGTTGACGGATGAAGCCGTAAAAACCATTCGCGAGCGCAAGCCGGATTTTGTGTTTTTATATCAGGTCGAAACCGATGAAAAGGGCGGCCACGATGCCGGCTGGATGAGCGAGGAATATCTGCACCGCATCTCGCTGGCGATCGACAACGCCCGACGCGTGATCGAAGAATTTGGCGACGAGTATACCGTGATCATCACCGCCGACCACGGTGGGCACGAACGTATGCACGGTACCGATCTTCCGGAGGATATGACCATTCCTATGTTTTTCCGCGGCCCGCAATTCGAGGCAGGGCGTGAACTGGAGAATGTTTCGATTTTAGATATTACCCCCACCGTTGCGGCGATTATGGGCGTGGAGCCTGAACGCGAGTGGGAAGGACGAGCTCTGTGCTAAGACTGTGGACGGTGACGGAATGAAAACCAAAGCGTTTCTTTTGATTATTGCCGCGGGCGTGCTGTGGGGCACCTCGGGCCTGTTCGTGAACTTTTTATCTCCCTATGGAATCACCTCGCTGCAAATGACGGCATTGCGCGGCATGGTATCGTTTTTGTGTATGCTGGTGTACGTGCTGCTTCGCGACCGTAAGCTGCTTCGTGTGAAATGGACGGAGCTGTTGTTGTTTGCCGGCATCGGCGTGGGAATCTTCGGCACCGCTACGTTTTATTATGCTTCCATGCAAATGACCTCGGTAGCAACCGCCGTGGTGCTCATGTACACCGCTCCCGTGTACGTAATGCTGTTTTCCGTACTCTTTTTAAAAGAAAAACTGACCCCTCTCAAGCTGATATCACTGATTTGTATGCTGATTGGTTGTTGCTTGGTGTCGGGAGTAGTGGGGGGCCTCAAATTCGATCTTATCGGTATTGCTCTCGGCATACTGTCGGGAATCTCCTATGCGGCGTATAATCTGCTCACCAAGGTCGCCATGCAGCGCGGCAGCAGTCCGGTTTCGGCCACGCTATACGGCTTTTTGGCCATGACCTTGGTGGCACTGTGCCTTTGCGACGTGCCGTCCATGGCAGGGGTGCTGAGCACAAAGCCGGCAATGATGCTGCCGCTGATGGTACTGTTTGGTGTGATGACGTGCTTTTTGCCGTATATTTTGTATACGCTTTCCATGAAGACCTTGCCTGCCGGTACGGCGGCTTCGCTGGCAATTGTTGAGCCGTTGGCGGCCACGCTGTTTGGTGTATTTTTGCTGAACCAAGCGCTGGATGCGTTTTCGGTAGTCGGCATTATGTTGATCCTGTTGGCGGTGTTTTTACTGGGTAAGGACGAAGCGGCCTCGTAAACGTTTTCGGTTTTTGAAAAGTGATTTTTCGCTGTTGCAAAACGCTGTGCAAAGCGATACAATAAGGTCAGCACGAGGAGGCGAGCGGCATGAAAGAAACCATCATTGCACGCAATCGCGACGTAGAACACATTGTGAATGCGGCGCTGAACTTGGGGCATTACAAGTGCGGACAGCAGCACGAAAAGCATTTCGGCATGTTGGTAATGTCGGATGTGCATCGCAGCTATCAGCAAATGACCAACATGGTGGCGTACTTGAACTATAAGGACGGCATCGACGTGGGTATTTCGTTAGGCGATCACATGGGCGACCATTTTGCCGAAAATGATGCACAGTGGTATATCAACGACGTGCTGCACTCAAAAAAACGTATTTTCACCGTTATCGGAAATCACGACACAGGCAACCGCACCGATGCTGAGAAAGCGGGAACAACAGAACAGCTTTTTGAAAAGTATCTGTTGCCGTTACGTGAACACATGGGCTTGCCCGAACTGGATAAAACGTATTATGCCGTTGATTTTGAAGAATATAACGTGGTATTGATCGTACTTAACAATTATATGACCCCTGACGTGCGGGACGAAAACGGTGATTTTCGGTACAATCGCGGATTGTCGTGCATGGACCAGGAGGAACTGGATTGGTTGGTGGAAACCCTGAAAGTCGTGCCGCAGGGTCGTCACGTGATAATTGCGCGGCACGATTATCCTGATGAGCCAATCGAAACTCCTTGTGCGTGGACACAGGAAACCTTCGGTATTTACGTGCACGAATCCGCCTATGGTAAGTGCAACGTCGTTCCGGATATCGTGAACGCGTGGATAAACGGCACAACGCTGAAAAAGGCGTATGAGCCGTTGCCCAAATATGAAGGGCTGCCCACTCTTACGGTGGATGCCGATTTCACGGCGCGCGGTACGGGCGTGTTTGTTACGTATCTTATTGGTCACGTGCACCGCGATCATCGCGGTACCGCCTCGCCGTATACCGATCAAACCATTCTCACGTTCCCGTGCTCGGGAAGTGATACGTGGTCGAATGCCGATAGCGATCTTTCGCGGTTGGAGGGTACCAAGGCCGAGGATTGCTTAACGGTGTTGGCAGTAGATACTAAGCATCGGCGCGTTAACATGGTGCGCATCGGTGCGAATATAACGAACACCATGGTCGATCGAACCTATACGTCATTTACGTATTAATAACGAGGAGGAATTACAATGAGCGCGATTGTGGAAAGAAACCGTGATGTTGAACACATTGTCAACGCAGCAGCAGGGGTGGGAGTCTATGGCCACGGCGAGAAAAAGCCCAAGCGGTTTGCTATGCTGATTTCTACCGACATTCACCGCTGTGCCAAGCAAATGCAAAGTGCCGTCGACTATCTGAACGCGATGGATGCCTTGGATTGTGGTATCTGCCTGGGGGATATCCAGGGTGCTAACTATACCGAAAATGATGCTTCGTGGTACTATCTGGCGGTCAATTCCTCGAAGAAGCCGTTCTTTACCACCATCGGCAACCACGATAATGGCAATAATACTAAAAAAGAGTTGTGCGGCACCAAGGCCGAGGTGCTGGAGAAGTTTATTCGCACCACGCGCGGAAAAATCGGTCTGCCGAATATTGATAAGACCTACTATTCCGTGAATTTCGATGAGTATAAGATCACCCTCATCGTGATGGATAACTATATGGCTCCCGAGGATCGGGATGAAAACGGCAATTTTGTGATCCACCGCGGTGCCGAGTGCTTAAATCAGGAGCAGGTGGATTGGCTGGTGGATACGCTGGCGGCTGTACCACAGGATTATCAGGTGGTTGTGGCGCGGCATGGCTATCCGGATAAAGGCGTGAAGCTTGAGGGCAACTGGACACAGGAGCGCGGCGGTTTGGACAAAGAGATGGTCTTGTATGGCGAAAGCGAACTGGTGCCGGATGTCATCAATGCATGGACAAAGGGCGAGAAGCTTGTCAAGGAGTATGCTCCCATTGAGGCGTTTTCTTATCTTCCCACGCTGACGGTGAATGCCGATTTTACGGCACGCGGTGAGGGCGTGTTTGTGACGTATATCATTGGCCACGTGCATCGCGATATCATTGCTAAGAGTGCGGTGTATCCCGATCAGAATATCATCACATTTGCAGCAAGCGCGAACGACGATTGGCAAAACTACGGTTGCGATCTCCCGCGTGAGCGCGATACCAAGGCAGAGGATTGTCTTACCGTGATGGCGGTAGACAGTGGCAAGCGCCGTATCCACTTGGTGCGCGTGGGCAGCAATATCACTACCGACCTTGTCGAACGCACGCATTTTACTCTTACGTATTAAAAGCAAACAAAAAGCAGGTATGCTGTGAGCATACCTGCTTTTTGTTTTTCGATAATTAAATTTCAATTACTATAGGGCGCTTTTATTATGTAATACATATTTTGTGCATTTGACTAGGGTAATGTAATAACCAACTCTGTTACTTGATCCA
Source organism: Clostridia bacterium (assembly GCA_017503785.1). GTDB lineage: Bacteria > Bacillota > Clostridia > Oscillospirales > Acutalibacteraceae > RGIG3009. Next base: position 55,255 of record JAFVSK010000010.1, on the reverse strand, counting down.
ACTGTTCATCCCTAACAACGGTAAGCTCTATCCCACACGCTTCAATTGCAGCTTTGGAAACAAATTGAGAGTCGCCTACAGAGAGGTTTTGTGTATCGTCGGGAATTGTTATAGTAACAGCAGCTGCTGTTGCCAATCGTTGTAAATGTGTGACATTTACATAATATCCCAATGAGCGCTCGTCACCTCCAAGCTTTGGCATCGGATCTTCATAAAATTCCCCAACGAAATCGTAGGGTGGGTAAATCTGTACGCGGCTTTCTTTTTGTACCACTGACACGGTATTGTCGCCGTAAAACGACAGCATTTTACCAAATCGTTCCATTCCGGTGTCGGTTGGTGATACCTGCTTTGGCACAATCCACAGCGGCAGCGATGCGGCAACCTGTTCGGGGGTAACGGTTTTGGCATCGATTAACTCTTGCAACTCGGCTTTCGTAAAGCTGTGTCCGTTGGTGTACACAAACTCTATTGAATTCATATCCGAGCGGTAAAACTCATAGTTCTCCGTGGTAAACAAAAGCTCTATAGCCGGCAGCGATTTCGGCGGAACTTTTACTTCGAAGGGTGCAGTTATCGGTTCCGTCCATGGCAGGTTTTTCTCTGCCAAATCAATGCTTTTTGCATCGTGAATCTCATTTGTACAGCCTGTTAACAGCAGCATTGTTAATGCCAACACAAAGAAGCGTTTCATACTACCACCCTCCTTGTTATCTCCAAGCTAAAGCAAAGGTAACTGTAGGCTCCGTTGAAGGCGCACTAACCTTTGTAACCTTAATGGTATATGTTCCGGTTCCAACGGGAACAAAAGATAGCATAACCGCTACAACTTTATTTCTTTTTCATTTTTGGTTCCCCTTTCACAGGATAACATCGATTTGTAAGCCATAAACAATTGTGAAACCATGGGAACCATCTCCTTCCATCTTATATTTTTAGTTTAGCAAAACTTTTAATGCTTGTCAACGATCCATCTTATATTTTTAGTTTAGCAAAACTTTTAATGCTTGTCAACGATAGGGGGCCGGAACAAAAGTTGTAGAACCTGTGATGTTTCACGTTTGGTGATTAATAAACCTTTCTGGTGATTATACCAAAAAAGTTTGATAGTAGATTCTTTTTTCACAAAACCAACTATGAAGAAAACTGCCTCGGGTCGTGTGAATGGCACAACCCGAGGCGGTTTAGAGTACAGTTATTTACTGTGTGAGCTGCGGTGCAGCTTGCGAAATTTTTGCGGTGAATAGCCGATAACTTTTTTGAAGGATTTTGAAAAATACGCGGCGTCGGTAAAGCCGGTTCGTTCCATGATCACACTGATAGGCTCGGTAGTGCCTTGAAGCAGCAGCTTGGCACGTTCGATACGCACGTTGTTGAGGTAACGCATGGGCGGATAGCCCGTGGTATCTTTAAACCGCTTGCCGAGATGATTGGGGGAGTAGTTGGCAAATTTGGCCAGCTGCTCCAAGGTGAGCGGATCGGCATAGCGTTGCTCAATAAAGGTGATAACTGCGTGGATACGGTCGTCGGCAATTTCGCGTTCCACAACACTGGTGTGGCGCAGATAGTACTCTACCAAGCCGCAAATTGCCGAGGTGGATACCAGCTCTTGCTGCTCGGGCGGGAGTTTGTTGGAGGTAAGCAGCCGACGGAACAACTCACCGACCAATGTGGGGTCATCCACGTGCAGGCAGGGCGGCACCGTGTAATTTTCAAAGAAATCGGCCGTGCCGCGCTTGAGATCAAAGTGACACCAGGATTTTTCGGCGTAATGCGACTCCGTTAAATAAAACGAGTGCAGCGTGTTTGCCGGAATAAGCAGCAGATCGCCCGGCGTGGCCACAATGGTTTCGCCGAAGATCTCGACAACGAGTTCGCCCTTTTCCACGTAATACAGCTTACTGGCAGGTACGCTCAGATTATCGCCTTCCCAGTCCGGAGGAAGAACGCTGCGTGCACCGAAACGATAGGTACAGGACATCGTGTTTTTCATAATCCCACCTCTACACTTGATTTTATAATCTTTTTTTGAAAAGTCAAGAGCAGAGCGGGTTTGTCTTAAAAGTGAATGATTTTCGACAAGCGAAAATGAGTATTTTATACTATTTTGGCCGAAAATGCAAAAAATTACCGTTTTTTCATGGGTGCGGTTCGATATAATTCCCGAAACGCTTGCGGTGAATATCCTAACAGCTTTTTAAAGAATTTGGAAAAATACGAGGTGTCGGTAAAACCGATTTTTTCCATGATCTTTCCGATGGACTCGTCGGAAAATTGCAATAAATACTTTGCCTGTTCTATACGAATGTTATTGAGATAGCGAATGGGAGGTAATCCTGTAGCTTCTTTAAACCGCTTGCTCAAATGAGTAGGGGAATAATTGGCGATTGCGGCAAGATGTTCCAAGGTTAACGGTTCGGTATAATGTTCTTCAATATAGGTTGCCACGCGCCCTATACGGTCGCTTACGGTGGGATGCACGGTTACAGTAGAGTTATCAAAATAATATTGTACTAAACCGCAAATAGCGGTAGTGGAGGTAAGTGTGCTCTGTGCCGATGGTAAGCTGTGGGAGTGAAACAGCAATCGAAACAGTCGTGAAACGGCGGTTCGATCTTTTACGTGTAAAACAGGAGGAAGAGAGTAGTTTTCGAAAAAGTCGTTAATGCCGTTTTTAAATGAAAAATGGCACCACGATTTCTCGGCATACCTTGATGAGGTAAGGCGGCAGGAATGTACGGCGTGGGCGGGAATTAATAGCAGATCACCGGGGCCTGCCACAAACGATTCGCCGTAGATCTCCATTTCAATTTCGCCTTTTTCAATGTAATAGAATTTACTGTCGGGCAGGCTTAAATTCTGCCCTTGCCAGCCTTGCGGCAACGTGCTGCGTGCGCCTACGCGGTAGATACAGGTAACGGCTTCGTTCATGAAACTCCCTCCTTGGATTTGATTTTACCGAGTTTTTTGGGTTTGTCAATAGCAAAAGGAGACTTGTTTGAATTTTGCATAATTTTGTACAACGGTTTTAAGTGGTTTGTTATAGTGGTTAGGCGGATCATAGTGTTACAATAAAGGAAAAAGAGAGGTGGTTGTTTGTGCTTTTAAAAACGGTATGCGGCGCGGTCGCCCGCGAGCAACTGGGTGTGGTAACCACGCATGAACATGTTTTGCTGGATCTTACCGCGTTTTATACCGAAAAGTCGGTAGAAGGCATCGCGGATCCGGCTACTCAAAAGGTGGAAATGTGGACATTAGGAACCCTTAACCGCGATTGCTATGCGTTGAAGGACAACCTTTTGTTGGATGATGAAGCATTACAGGCAGAGGAACTCGCACGTTTTAAAGCGGCAGGCGGTAGTACGGTGGTGGAAGCCTCGCTTCCCGGAATCGGTCGCGATGCGCAAGCGTTGCGCCGTATTGCGAAAAAAACGGGGTTGCACATTGTTATGGGGACGGGCTACTACGTGGGAGAAACCCATCCCGAAGCGTTGCTGCAAATGACCGAACGGCAGATTGCCGATACCATGATCGGTGAGCTCCGGCAGGGTGTGGACGGCACCGATATTTGTGCGGGCTACATTGGAGAGATCGGTGTTAGCGAAGTGTTTGATGAACGAGAGCGCCGGGTGTTGCGTGCAGCGGCACTGGCACAACAGGCCACAGGCGTGGCTATTAACGTGCACATCAATCCGTGGACAACCAATGGATTGGAAGCGGCGGATATATTGCTGAATGCCGGCGTAGATCCTCAACGCATTTGCATTAGTCACATTGATGTTGAAAATCGTGAGGACTACGTTCTCGCTTTGCTGAAAAAGGGTGTCTACGTGGAATTTGACAATTTCGGGAAAGAATATTACATCCGACGCGAGGTGCGTAATTCCGGTTATGGCTCCTTTGTAACCGACGTGCAACGGGTGGCATTTCTAAACCATCTTATTCAAAAAGGTTACGTAGGCCGATTGTTGCTTTCGTGTGATCTGTGTTTAAAGCAATTGTTGCACACTTACGGTGGATGGGGATACGACCACATTTTGAAAAATATCGTTCCCATGATGGAAGAGGAAGGTATTACAGCCGAAGAAATAAACACCTTGCTGGTGAAAAATCCGGCCGATTGGTTGCTGGGTAAGGAGGAGTAATATGATTTTACCGAAAATCCCGCGCGAGGAATTTGCTGAGCGTGTAAAAAAAGTACAGGCAAAAATGAAAGAACAGGGCTATGATTTGCTGCTTAACTACGGCAATGAAGCCGAACCGCAGTATGTTCGTTATTTTTCAAATTATTGGCCCTCGTTTGAAACGGCCGGTGTGCTGATTCCCGCCGAAGGAGAGCCGATTTTGCTCATTGGCCCCGAAAGCTATACTTACGCTACGGACCGTACGATGATCGAGAAAGTACGCTTGCTGAAAGCGTTTCGGGAATCGTCTGAACCGGAATATCCGGGCAAGAAATTAGATACCTTTGCATCGGTATTTGCCGAAGCAATGGGAGAAAAAACCATCACTCGTTTCGGCGTAGCAGGATTGCCGCTGATGACTATTGGTGTGTATGAAGCTTTGACCGAAGCATTAGGCGAGGTACGTGTGGAAAAGGCGGATGAGCTTGTCAATCGCATTCGTATGATAAAAACCGAAAATGAATTGACGTGTATGCGTGCTGCAGCCAAGATCACGCGGGAAACCTTTGATTTTGTTCTTCAAAACATTCGCGTTGGTATGACCGAACAACAAGTGGTTGGCTTGGCTTTGGGAAAAATGCACGAGCTGGGTGCCGAACGTGAATCCTATCCGCCTTGGGTACTTACGGGTAAGGGCTCCGATCAAGCAATCAGTCGTCCCCGTAATAAAGAAATTCAAAAAGGCGATCTTACGTTTATTCAGATCGGTGCACGTGTAGACGGTTACGCTTCCACCATCGGTCGTGCTGTGGTTTTTGGTAAAGCCTCGAAAGAACAAAAGAGATTGATCGAAGTGGGATATAAGGCACAGCAGGATGCGATCGCCCAATTACAGGTGGGGAAATCGGCTGCCGAAGTAGCACAGTTCCATGTTGATAACGTTACCGCAATGGGCTACGGAGATTGGCTATTGTACGGTCCGTTCCACGGCAACGGCACAATGGAGGGTGAAGCGCCTTGGGTAGAGACCAGCGCCGACTTCGTTTTAGAAGAAAATATGACGTTTTGCGCCGATATTTTTTTGGGTTCGAATGTTGAGCACATCGGTTTGCGCATAGAAGATGTGGTGTGCGTGAAGCAAGGCGGTGCCGAGAATTTAACCGACTATCCGCGCGAACTGTTTGAAATTGAATGTTGATCAAAAAGCGAAAAGGAGTGCCTTTTCGCTTTTTCCTTGCCAAAACACAGAATACCGTGTATACTATAGGTGGTGAAAAGGAGAATGTCTATGATTACGTTTGAAAGCATCCGCGATAACGCTGCCGTTCGGGCCTACATTACACGAGCCGATGAATCGTTGCTAGCGCAGGGGTTTACCGAGCACAGCTTTGCCCATGTGACCCACGTGGCCAAAATGGCTGCCTATCTGCTGGAAACGCTGGGCTATTCCGAGCATGAGATCGAATTGGCGCGCATTGCCGGATATTTGCACGATATCGGCAATTTGGTCAATCGCTCAGAACATTCGCAGAGCGGGGCGATCATGGCCTTCAGCATTTTAGATGATATGGGTATGCCGGCCGAGGATATTGCCACCATCACCACGGCAATCGGCAACCACGATGAAGGGAACGGCGTACCTGTAAACGCAGTAGCTGCGGCACTGATCTTAGCCGATAAATCAGATGTGCGCCGCAGCCGTGTACGTAATAACGATGCCACCACGTTCGATATTCACGACCGCGTAAATTATTCGGTGCGCAAATCGGAACTGCGCATTAACGATGACCGCACGGTCGTAAAGCTCGATCTCACCATCGACACGGAATACGGCTCGGTGATGGATTATTTTGAGATCTTTTTAGCCCGCATGATCCTGTGCCGCAAGGCGGCGGAGCGCCTGGGCTTGCGTTTCAAATTGATCGTGAACGGACAAGCTTTGTTATAAGTTATAGAAAAAGAACCTCCCGAGGGAGGTTCTTTTTTATCGGTTCAGCAAGTAAAAGCTCAAATTCAAATAACCGGCGAATAACAGCCAAGCGATATAAGGCAGCAGCAAATACCACGCCGTGCGTGAAATCGGCTTGAAGCCGATGGCGGTAGCAATGACCAACACCAGCAACAAAAGCAGCCAAATAAACGCGAACAAACGCCATTCTAAACGGAAGAAGAACAGCGGCCACAGCACGTTCACCAGCACCTGCAGCAGATACAGCCGCAGCGGTTGCCCGCGGTCTATATCACCGCTGATGAATACGAGATAGGCGGCGACGGCCATCAAGGCATACAAAATCGTCCAGACGATGGGGAACAGCCAATCGGGCGGTGCCAGCGGCGGTTGCACCAAGCCTTTCGTGGTGGGCATGCCCAACCAGGTTCCCAAGCCTGCCAAAATGAAGGTGTACAGCAAAAAGAACAACAAGGGCTTCCATTGAATTTGTGACCGTTTCATAGGTGTCGACCTCCTCGTCTATAGCCTATGTAATCAGCCTTCAAAATATGAAAAAAGCCGCTTTTAGCGGCTTTTTTTATGGAATCGGTGCGAAGAGCAGCAGGCAGTACGTGAGCAGGAACGGCAAGGCGTAGGGGAGAAGAGCCAAGGCAAACGACGTGCCGCCCGACACACGAAAGCTGCGATTGTATTGCGGCTGCGGGTTGGTGCGCAGCTTACGTGCTTTATCCAAGATCAGCTGCATATATGCGTAGTTTCCGAAAAGTCCCACGGCCAATCGGAGCAGGATCTCAACCAAAAACGCCAGCGAGGAGATGAGCAGTACCAGTTTTTGCGTTTCCAACGGCAAGGAGGCCGGCGAATCGGCTACAAAGTATAACCCATAGTTGACTGCCCACAAAATACACCACAGCACCGAGGCTAAGATTCCCCACAGCAGATTTTTGCGGAACAGCAGCCAGTTGTGCGGGAGCAGAAAGCCGGCGCCGTTCCACGAAACCTTTTTGCCGGTACGGCTCATGTGGAGAAACTGCGGCAGATAATACGCCGAATTGGGCCCCACCAGCTCAACGATCTCGTCGACGGTGATGCCGTCGATCTCTTCGGTGCGCGGGACGCCGCCGTAAGGATCCTGCACCCCCACCTGAAACGGTGCTTGAAACGAGGTATTAAACGGCGGAGGCGCAGCGTGAGAATGCGGTGTGTATTGCTGTGCCGACGGTTCGGGTTCTTTTTCGGACCAGTCGATACTGTCGAGATCGCGACCGCAATGCCCACAGATCTCGGCAAATTCGGGGTTTTCGCCGCCGCAGTTCGGGCAACGCACCACAGAAACGGCCGGTTCCTTCTTAGGCTGAGCAGCACCTACCGCCCATTGGCGTTCAGTGCCGTGATCGGCCGCAAAATGGCAATGCCCCTCCTGCATCCAGCATTCCCGATGATGCGGGCAACCGCACTGCGGGCAGGTAACGATATCGTCGTTTTCTCCAAAATGCTTGCCGCAAACGGGGCAGGATTGTCCTTCGTAAAAAAACATACAGTCACACTTTCTAAAAAAGGTTTGCATCCGTATTGTACCGCAGTTTTCGGCAGGATGCAACCGATTTGTCAAACGTTTAAAATTTGTTAACGATTGGAGCGGGATTGCTGTATCAATACTAAAATTCCCAACAGTGCGGCAACCATGCACAGCACGGCGAGGAAAAGCTTGCTGAAATCGTTGTTAATGAAATCCATCGACGGATTAAACCGATCTACAATGAGTAGCGTGAGCAGCACCAGCGATAAAACGAAGCAGGTGTGTGACAGAAAGGCGGTAAAGCGTTTCATTTGGCAGCTACCTCCCCAATGAAAAGGATATCGCTCACGTCGCGGCCGTCTTTGTAGGGCTGGTTGACCATGGCGTTGGCATAGGCCATTTGTGCCGAACGACCGCCGTCGAGATTATAGGCGGCAGAACAGCCCATACTTTCAAACAAAGCGGAAAGCTCGGTTAACGTCATACCGGTGGAATAACCGTCTTTTCTGCCGTCAACCAGCACCAAGGCGTAGTGGCCGGGCTCGTAGTAGCCGATGGCGCAGCGTGGATGCTTGGGCGTGAGCGAGCTGTTAAATCGCGTTTTAGAGGCTCCCTCGGCCGTGAGCAGCTCGGGGCCGAAGCTCCATGCTTGCCAAGCACCGTTTTGCATTTCGGCCCCGGCGTTGAAGGTGCCCTTGGCAAAGGTCTTCATAACGCCGTTTTTGTACAGCACGCACACGTCGGCGCTGGCGGTGGTATCACGGTAGAGCACGCCGTTGCGAATAACGGGACCGTAATGGCGACCGTAGTAATCGCCCGATACCGCCAGTATGGCGTTGTGAGCGGTTGCAATATCCAAAAACGGCTCCGATATGCCTTTGCCGTAGGTGTTACCGGCCAAGGCGGTTTGGAAGCATTCGATCGTGCGAATGTAGATATCGGCCACGTAGTAGGTGATCAGCTTGTCACCCTCACCCTGCGTTTTTTTCTCAACGGTGAGGGAGATGTTCGGTGAGGAATACTTGTTTTCGCTCTGTACCACAGTGGCGGTAAACCTTTCGGCAAACTTGGCGCCCATGGAGGTGTCGCTTGGTTGCTCGGGAGCCGGTTCGGTGGAAGGTGGTGTTAACGGTGCGTAGGTGCGGGGGAGAACGTGATGCGGCAGGGCAAAGGCACACAGTAAAACAGCGGCAGCGAGCACGTCTAACAACAGCTTGCTCCATAGCGGAACGCGCTTGCGGCGCCTTTTCGGCAATTTAGCGGCTGTGCTCTGCTCGGCGGTTTCTTGGATGAGCTGTTCCAAGGTGACGTTTGCCATGTAGTCCCCTCCTTTTCGGTAATGTATCTTTTATTATACAGTATCATTGTCGAAAAAGCACGAACTTTTTTTATGTATTCTAAAAAAGAGCAAGGCTGTGATAAAAAATCTTTGAGTAAAACTTGACGAAATGTCCATATATAGTATAAAATAGGAATGATAGACCCCTATATTTTGGAAATCAGCATAAAAAGGATGAACGCAGAATGGCAACAAAAAAGCCAAAGTATGATAACGAAAGTATCACCTCTTTAAAGGGGGCCGACCGTGTCCGTAAGCGTCCGGCCGTTATTTTCGGCTCCGACGGATTAGAGGGCTGCGAGCACGCTGTGTTCGAAATTTTGTCCAACTCCATCGACGAAGCGCGCGAGGGTCACGGCAGTAAGATCATTACCACACGGTATGAGGATGGCTCGTTCGAGGTGCAGGACTTCGGCCGCGGTATGCCGGTGGATTTCAACACGAAGGAAAATCGCTTTAACTGGGAACTCATTTTCTGTGAGCTGTATGCCGGCGGTAAATATAACACCAACGAAAGCGAAAACTATGAGTTTTCGCTGGGCCTTAACGGCTTGGGTGCTTGTGCCACGCAGTATTCCTCGGAATACATGGACGTAGAGGTGCGGCGCGACGGGTTCCGTTATACGTTGCATTTCGAACACGGCGAAAACGTGGGTGGCCTGCAAAAAGAGCCGTATGCCAAGCGTGATACCGGCACTACCATTCGCTGGAAGCCCGACTTGCAGGTGTTCACCGATATTGCCGTTCCGCAGGAGTATTTTCGCGATATTCTGCGCCGCCAGGCAATCGTGAACCCGAATCTGTTGTTCGTGCTGCGTGAGCAAAAGGGTCGTAGCTTTGAAACCGAAGAGTTTATCTACGAAAACGGTATTGAAGACTACCTTAAAGAATTGGTAGCCGACACCGCCATGACCGACGTGCAGGTGTGGAGCGGTGAACGCCGCGGTCGTGACCGCGAGGATAAGCCGGAATATAAGGTGAAATTCAATGTTGCCTTGTGCTTCTCCAACAAAACGATGCTGCTCGATTATTACCACAACTCCAGCTGGCTGGAGCACGGCGGTGCCCCCGAAAAGGCTGTGCGGTCGGCATTTGTGTCGCAGTTGGATGCTTATTTGCGGCAGAACAGCAAGTATCTGAAAAACGAAAGCAAGATCACGTTCCAGGACGTGCAGGATTGCTTGGTGCTGGTTTCCTCGTCGTTCTCCACACAGACCTCGTACGAAAACCAAACTAAAAAGGCCATTACGAATAAGTTTATTCAAGAGGCCATGACGGAATTCCTGCGTCATAATCTGGAGATCTATTTTATTGAAAACAAGGCCGAAGCCGACCGTATTGCCGATCAAGTGCTCATCAATAAGCGCAGTCGCGAAAAGGCCGAGCACACACGCTTGGATCTTAAGAAAACGCTCAAGACCGGCAACGATCTTGCCTCGCGTGTGCCGGGCTTTGTGGATTGCCGCACGCGTGATCCGCAGCAGCGCGAATTGTTTATCGTTGAGGGTAAATCGGCTATGGGCGCGTGTATTCAGGCGCGCGATTCGGAATTTCAGGCCATCATCCCCGTGCGCGGTAAAATTTTGAACTGCTTAAAAGCAGAATTCGATAAGATCTTTAAGAGCGAGATCATTGTGAACCTGTTAAAGGTAATGGGCTGCGGCGTGGAGGTCAAGTCAAAGTCGAACAAGAATTTGTCCACGTTTGACTTGTCGCTGCTGCGCTTTTCAAAAATCATCATCTGTACCGATGCCGATGTTGACGGTTTCCAGATTCGCACGCTGATCTTGGCAATGCTGTACCGCTTGACCCCGACGTTGATTGACGAGGGGTACGTGTTCATTGCCGAAACGCCGTTGTACGAGATCAACACCAAGACTGACACCTATTTTGCCTATAACGACCGCGAAAAGGCCGAGATCCTCAACGAGATCGGTGACGTGAAGTACACCATTCAGCGGTCGAAGGGTCTTGGTGAAAACGAACCGGAAATGATGTCGCTTACCACTATGAATCCCGCTACGCGCCGCTTGGTTAAGGTGAACCCGTGCGACGTGGAGGAAACGGCACTGATGTTCGACGTGCTGTTGGGCGACGACTTGGAGGGTCGTAAGCGCATGATCGCCGAGCACGGCGCCGAATATTTGGATATGCTGGATCTGGAATGAGAGGAGGGACATAACGTATGGCTACCAAAAAGAAAAAGCCTGCCAAGGTTGAGAAGGGAAAACTGCCGGAGAACGCACATATTGCCGGCGCGGGCGAGGTGGAGCAGCAGGAGATCACCTATACCCTGCGTGAAAACTACATGCCCTATGCAATGAGCGTCATTATGTCCCGTGCCATTCCGGAGATCGACGGCTTCAAGCCGTCGCATCGTAAGCTGTTGTACACCATGTATAAGATGGGCCTTTTAAACGGCAGTCTTATCAAATCCGCCAACATTGCCGGTCAGACAATGCGACTCAACCCGCACGGCGATGCCGCCATTTATGACACCATGGTGCGTTTGTCCCGCGGTAACGAGGCGCTGCTGCATCCGTACGTGGAATCCAAGGGTAACTTCGGTAAGGCCTATTCGTCGGATATCGAGTGCGCTGCTTCCCGTTACACCGAGGCGAAGCTGGCCCCTATCGCGGCCGAACTGTTCCGCGATATCGATAAAGAAACGGTGGATTTTGTCGACAACTACGATGCTACCATGAAAGAGCCGTCGTTGCTGCCGGTAACGTTCCCGTCCATTTTGGTGAACAATAACCTCGGTATCGCGGTTGGTATGGCCAGTAATATCTGCTCGTTCAACTTGGCAGAGGTGTGCGAAACCGCCATTGCGCTGATAAAGGATCCCGAGCACGATCTGCTGTCCACGCTGCAAGCACCCGATTTCCCCAGCGGCGGCCAACTGATCTATCGCCGTGAGGATCTGGAAAAGATCTACAACACCGGTCGCGGCAGTGTCCGTGTGAGAGCGGTGTATAATTTTGATAAGTCCAATAACTGCTTGGATATCACGCAGATTCCGTATTCCACCACGGTGGAAGCCATCGTCACCAAGGTGACCGATTTGGTGAAAGCCGGTAAGCTGCGTGAGATCAACGATATTCGTAACGAAACCGATCTGAACGGCTTGAAGATCACGATCGACTTGAAGCGCGGCAGCGATCCCGATAAGGTGATGAACAAGCTGTATGCTTCCACGCCGCTGGAGGATTCGTTCGGTTGTAACTTTAACGTGCTCATCGGTGGCGTGCCGCAGGTAATGGGCGTGCGCGAGCTGCTGGATGAGTGGATCTGGTTCCGTATTGAGTGCGTTCGCCGCCGTGTCGGCTTTGATCTCAGCAAGGCCAAGGAAAAACTGCACCTGTTGAAGGGCTTGCAGAAGATCTTGCTGGATATTGATAAGGCAATTCGCATTGTGCGCGAAACCGAGGAAGAGGCCGAGGTGGTCCCCAATTTGATGATCGGCTTCGGCATCGACGAAATTCAAGCGGAATACGTGGCAGAGATCAAGCTGCGTCACCTCAATCGCGAGTACATTTTGAAGCGGTTGAGCGAGGTGGAGCAGCTGGAAGCGGATATCGCCGAGATGGAGGAGATCTTAAAGAGCTCCCGCCGCGTGAAATCCATTATCATTGAGGAACTGCGCGCTGTGGCCAAGAAATACGGTCAGCCGCGTCGCACCACGCTGATCTATGCCACCGATCTGGAGGAGGAAAAGGAAGCCGAGGAGGAAGATATTCCCGACTATCCTTGCACCTTGTTCTTCACGGCAGAGGGCTATTTCAAAAAGATCACACCGCAGTCGCTGCGCATGAGTGCCGAGCATAAGCTCAAGGAAGGCGACCGCATTACGCAAACGATCGAAACCAACAACCGTCAGGAATTGCTGTTCTTCACCAACGCCGGTACGGTGTACAAGTCCAAAGCCGCCGATTTTGCCGACACCAAGGCCAGCTCGCTGGGCGATTACGTGGGCAGCAAGCTTGGCTTTGAACCGGGCGAAAGCGCTGTGTATATGGCAGTCACCACCGATTACAGCGGGTATTTGGTGTTCTTCTTTGAAAACGGTAAAGCAGCCAAGGTGGAACTGTCGTCGTATGCCACAAAAGCGAACCGCCGCAAGCTGGTGGGCGCTTTCTCCGATAAATCGCCGTTGGTGGCTATGTTCCAGATCCCGGCGGATACCGAGTTCTTCTTGGCATCCACGGCAGGCCGCCGCTTGATCGTGCACACCGGTGCCGTGGCGGTGAAAACCACACGCAGCACGCAGGGCGTGCAGGTGATGACTCTTAAAAAGCAGCACTCCTTGGAGTCGGTCGTGCCGTTTACCGAGGGCATGGTGGCCAAAGCCTCGCGTTACCGTACGCGCACGCTGCCGGCTGCCGGTGCGCTGTTATCGGCCGAGGATGTCGGTGAGCAAATGACCCTGTTATAAAAAATTCTTGCCGGAAAGTGTGACTTTCCGGCAAGAATTGGCTACAAATACCGCAAACGCAAGTCGGTCATGTATCTGTGCCACGGTTAGATTGCCCATTTTGCGCAAAAAGATACACTTTGTTAAAAAATATACTTGCGTTTTTGCGGAAGGTATGGTATCATATTATCCGTAATTTTGTGCATAAGGTCAAGGAGGATCTTTGTTATGACAGTTTGGGAAATCGTGATCGGCGCGATCATCATTGTTTTTTCGCTTATCATCATCGCCGTAGTGCTGCTGCAGGAGGGCCGTCAGGCCAATCTGGGCGCCATTGCCGGTGCTGCCGATTCGTTTATGGATAAGGGGCGCGCTCGCACGCTGGATGCGTTCTTGGCTCGCTGGACCAAGTGGCTGGCCATCATCTTCTTTGTACTGGTCCTCGCCGGTATGATGATCACCAAGTTCTTGGGCAAGTAAGTTATGTTGTACACAGAGCTCCCTATGCTTGCATAGGGAGTTTTCTTTTTGGGAGGTCATGATGGGAAAGTTTTCGGGTGTGCTGATCGTTTCGGATATCGACGGCACGTTGTATAATACAGCAGGGCAGGTCAGTCGCGAAAACCGCGAAGCGCTGGAATATTTTAAGCGCGAGGGTGGCTTGTTCACCATGGCCTCGGGTCGCACCTTTCCGGACGTGGTAAAGATCAATGCTAAGCTGCAGCTTGCCAACACCTCGCTGATCGGTTCAAACGGTGCCGTTGTGGGCGAGGGGAATACCGTGCTGTGGCAGTGCCGCTTCGATGAACGCTTGCCCGAAACGGTGCAGCTGCTTTTAGAACACGCCGACTACTGCGATGCGGAATTTGTAACTCCGCAGTATATTGCCTACTATCGCCCCAACGAGCTTACGATGATCCACAGTCAATACGTGAGCGACCGCTTTGAAGAAATCCATTCACTATCCGATATTCCGGAAAACACCGCCATGGCAGCGTTTTGGATGGCTAAAGAGCGTATTCCCGAATTTAAAGCCCTGTTTTCCAAGCTGGAGATCGACAAGTGCTATTCCGCATTTCAAGGGTTTACCTATGCCTACGAGATGGTGCCGCTGGGCTACGGCAAGGGCGAAGCCGCGCTCAAGCTGAAAGAAATGACGAAGTGCCACACGTTGGTTTGCGCCGGCGACAGCGGCAACGACGTGTCGATGCTGCAGGCGGCTGACCGATCGTTTGCGCCGCGCGGGGCAATGGAGGAAGCGCGCGAAGCCGCAAAAGTCACCTTAAAAAGCTCGTGTGACGAGTCTATTTATCCCGAAATTGTGAAGATTTTAGCGGAAACTTTGTGATTTTTTCCAAAAGCTGCGTGATTTTCTCTCTTGTGAGCCTTGGCGAAAGTTGCTATACTGAAAAGAGAACGATAACACGGAAACGAGGATAGCCTATGAAAGCGTTTTTATTGGGTGACGTTTGCCCGAACACCACCAGCAAACCGCTGTTCGAAAACGGCGATACCGAGTCGCTGTTCACCGACGTGCGCCCGCTGTTTGAGGGGAACGATATCAATATCGTGAACGTGGAGTGCGCTCCCACGGCAGGGGAGAGCAGCATGAAAAAGTGCGGTCCCGTGCTGCGCGCCACACCGCGCATGGTGCAGGTGTTAAAAGAAGTGGGTGTGAATTACGTTGGCGTGTCTAACAACCACTTTTTTGATGCCGGTTTGGAGGCTGCCGAGGAATCGTTGGGATATTTTGAAGAAGCCGGCATTACCGTAACGGGCTACGGCAAGGACTACGAGGATTCCCGCCGCAATTTGATTGTTACCAAAGAGGGCGAGTCGGTGGCCGTTATTGCGGTGTGCGAGCATGAATACAGCTATGCGCGCCCCGACAGAATGGGCAGCCGCCCGTTTTCGCCGTTCGATACCATTGAGGACATTCGCGCCGCCAAAGCCGAAAACGACCGCGTGATTGTTATGTACCACGGCGGCTGTGAATATTGCCAGTATCCCTCGCCGCGCCTCATGGATACCTGCCGCGCCATGGTGCGCGCCGGTGCCGATTTGGTGCTGTGCCAGCACAGCCATTGCTTGGGTTGTTATGAGAATTATGAGGGCGGCCACATTTTGTACGGCCAAGGCAACTCGCATTTCGTGAGCCCCAAAAACAAGCACGCCACGTGGCCGGATTCAATGGGTGTGTGCTACGATACGGCAAGCAATGCGGTGGAGTTTGTGCCGATCACCTGCACGGAAAACGGCATTACACTGGCTAAGGGCGAAAAGAAAGCGGCCATTGTACAGGGTTTTGAGGAGCGCAATGCCACGCTGCTTGACGGTACGTGGCGCGAGCATTGGCACGAATTTTGCGAATCGAAACGCCATTTGTATATGGACCTGGTGGTGGGGCGGTGCTACACCGAGGCTGCCACCGAGGACGATAACGAAACCTTCAACCACTTTATCCGCTGTGAAGCGCATCTTGATATTTTGCATGAGCTGTGCCCCACGTGGTATTTCACGAAAAACTAACACAAACGCCCTGCGAAACGCAGGGCGTTTTATCATATTCTCCTCCTCGGCAGCGTACAGTGAAGGGAGGAGGGGTGTGTATGTCGCTGTGGCTTCAAATGGTGTTGTACGGTGTGGGCGGTGTGCTGGCGGTGGTGCTGTTGGCGGCGCTGTTTCGCAGCGGTCGCCCGGTGCGCCGCTTGCTTGGCAGCACCCTGCAAGGTGCGTGCGCCTTGGCGGCCGTGGACGTGGTTGGCGCGTTCACAGGCGTGTCGCTGGGGATCAACTGGCTGTCAGGCGTTGCCTGTGCAGCGCTGGGAGTGCCGGGAATTATTACGTTGTTACTTTTAAAATTGATTTTCGGTATCTGAGTGTGGTATACTGGCTTTGGGTGATATACAATGAACAATTTGCCGACAAGCCACATGCTAACGGCTCATGAAACCAATGGCGTGGTATACTACAGCTTTCCCGCCTTTGATGCCGTGCCGTTTGTGCGGCATGGGTTTTCCACACGCCTTGGCGGTGTGAGCGAGGGCATTTATGAAAGCATGAATTTGAGCTTTACGCGCGGTGACGATGAACACCGCGTGCGAGAAAATTTTGCACGGTTTTGCGCAGCGGTGGGCGTGGACCATCGCCGTGCCGTGGTATCGGCGCAGGAGCATCACACGGTTGTGTACAATGCCACCGCCGCCGACTGCGGCCGCGGGGTGCTGCGCGAGCGTGGCTACACCGATATCGACGGCTTGCTGACCAACGAGCCCAACGTGGTGCTGTTTACGCAGTACGCCGATTGTGTACCGCTGTTTTTTGCCGACCCGGTAAAACGTGTGGTGGGCACGGCGCACGCCGGCTGGCGCGGTACCGCGGCACAAATGGGCGCCGTGATGGTGGAGCGTATGGTGGCAGATTACGGCTGCTGCCGCGAGGATATTCTTGCGGCGGTGGGTCCGTCGATCGGTCCGTGCTGCTTTGAGGTGGACGAGCCTGTGCGGCTTGCTTTCGCCGAGGCGATCGCGTTTGCCGCCGATTGTACCCGCGAGGTGGGGAACGGCAAGAGCTATATTGACCTATGGGAGATCAACCGCCGCACGTTGGTGGAGGCCGGCGTGAAAGCCGAGCATATCACCGTGACCGATCTGTGCACGCGCTGCCACCCGAACGTGTTTTGGTCGCACCGTGCCACAGGCGGCCGGCGCGGCAGCTTGGCCGGTTGTATTGCTATTGCGGAGTGAGCATTGCGGTTTGCATAAATTTAAAGGGATATTTGTAGGGGACGGTGCCCACACCGTCCCGTTCTTCGCATTTGTACAAGCTTTGGCGGACCGTCGAGGACGCCGGTCCCTACAGGGCTGGCTTTGGATTGTGTTAATGTGAGGCAACTCCCCCGGTCGCCTGCGGCGACAGCCCCCTCGGGGAGGGGGCCTAGGTGTGGCGGAACGCCGCGCTTGTATTTTTTGGCAAGGTGTGGTATGATAATACTATAACTTATTCCGAGGAGTGGTGTACCAATGAAAAAAAGGACAAGTGTGTTGCTTACGGTGGTGCTGCTGGTGGTAGCGGTATCGCTGGGTGCGTTCAGCTTTACGGCGAGTGCGGCAACGGAACACACCGACGGTTATTATACCTATACGGTGTCCAATGGTGAGGCAACCATTACAGGTAGCAATACCTCCATCAGCGGGGATATTGTTATTCGCGATACGCTTGGCGGGTATCCTGTGACGAGCATTGGGAGTTCTGCGTTTTACCATTATAGAAGCCTTACCTCAGTAACGATTCCCGACAGTGTGACGAGCATTGGGGGTAGGGCGTTTGAGGATTGCAGCAGCCTTACTTCGGTGACAATCGGTAACAGTGTGACGAGCATTTGGGGGAGTGCGTTTAGAAATTGCGACAGCCTTACCTCAGTAACGATTCCCGACAGTGTGACGAGCATTGGAAGTGGGGCGTTTTACGATTGCAGCAGCCTTACCTCGGTGACGATCGGTGACGGCGTGACGAGCATTGGGGATTCTGTGTTTTCCAGTTGCAGCAGCCTTACCTCGATAACGATTCCTGACAGCGTGACGAGCATTGGGAATTCTGTGTTTTCCGGTTGCAGCAGCCTTACCTCGATAACGATTCCTGACAGCGTGACGAGCATTGGGCAGGGTGCGTTTTCCAACTGTATCAGACTTTCTTCGATTACCATCCCCGACAGCGTGACGAGCATTGGGGATTCTGCGTTTTACAATTGTACCGGTCTTACCTCGGTGACGATCGGTGACGGTGTGACGAGCATTGGGGAGTATGCGTTTAGCGATTGCAGCAGCCTTACCTCGGTGACGATTCCCGACAGCGTGACGAGCATTGGGGAGTATGCGTTTAGCGATTGCAGCAGCCTTACCTCGGTGACGATCGGTGACAGCGTGACGAGCATTGAAAGTGGGGCGTTTAACGGTTGCAACAGCCTTGCCAACCTAACAGTGGCACAAGGTAACAGTAAGTACCACAGTGCCGGCAATTGTATTATTGAAACGAGCAGCGGTACGCTGTTTTTGGGTTGCAAAGCCAGTGTGATTCCGGATGACGGTAATGTGACGAGCATTGGGGGGAGTGCGTTTAGAGATTGCGACAGCCTTACCTCGATCACGATTCCTGACAGTGTGACGAGCATTGGGTATCGTGCATTTTACGATTGCGACAGCCTTACCTCGGTGACGATCGGCAACGGTGTGACGAGCATTGGGAGTTCTGCGTTTTACGGTTGCAGCAGCCTTACCTCGGTGACGATCGGTGACAGCGTGACGAGCATTGGGGAGGATGCGTTTGAGTATTGCAGCAGCCTTACCTCGGTGACAATTCCCAATAGTGTGACGAGTATTGAGTACGGTGTTTTTTACGGTTGCAGCAGTCTTGAAAGTCTTACCCTGCCGTTTGTGGGCAAAGAGCCCGCCGGTGCAGACAATACCAATTTTGAGTGGATCTTCGGTAGTGGCGGCGTGCCCAAGAGCTTGAAAAAAGTAACCGTTCTGGGCGGGATCCGTATTGATAACGAAGCGTTTTCTAACTGCTCGAACATTAAAGAGGTCGTGCTTTGCGAGGGGATAAAAGCGATTGGCGCGTATGCTTTTGAGCGATGCTTTCGCTTGGAAACCATTACGCTCCCTAAAAGTGTTACCTCTGTCGGGTGGTATGCTTTTAATAGCTGTGATTCACTGACAACCATTCGATGCTATAAAGGTTCTGCTGCTGAAACGTTTGCTTTGAATAATGGGTATACGGTTCACTATTTGGATAATGGCTGGGTGTTGGAAGGCGGCAAATGGTACTTCTATAATAACGGCCAATTGGTAAAGAACGTGTGGAAAGCTGACAGCAAGGGCTGGTGCTATGTTGGCCCGAATGGTTACATGCTCACGAACGCCTGGGTGCGTGACAGTGTGGGCTGGTGCTACGTTGGCTCGGACGGCTATTGTGTGACCAATTGCTGGAAACAGGACAGCAAGGGTTGGTGCTACTTGGATGCGCAGGGGCGCATGGCCACCAACAAGTGGATCCGGGACAGCCAAGGCTGGTGCTACGTAGGCGCTGACGGCTATTGTGTAACCAATTGCTGGAAGCGCGACAGTGTGGGCTGGGTGTATCTCAACTCTGCCGGCCGCATGGCGACCAATTGCTGGGTACGTGACAGCGTGGGTTGGTGCTACGTGGGTGCCGACGGTTATGCCGTAACCAACTGCTGGAAGCGCGACTCGGTGGGCTGGTGCTACTTAAACGGCAATGGCAGCATGACCAAGTCGCAATGGTTGTACGATGGCGGCCAGTGGTATTATCTGGATGCCAACGGCTACATGGTGACCGGCACGCGCGTGATCGGCGGCAAGACCTACAAGTTTAACGCCAGCGGCGTGTGGGTTGGATAAATTGAACAGATAACGCGGCACCGCCGCCAACCAAACGGTTGGCGGCGGTGCTGCTTTGTGATTTATAACGTGCCGTTTTTAAATTCGTCGGCGAACCAAACGGAGGGAAGTGTGAATTCTTTTCCGTTTAGGTAGGCCAATTCGTCGGCATCGGTGGTGAAGGCAAACTTTAACCGATAGGAGCACAGGGCTTGTTTGGTGAAGCCGGTACCCTTGTTCAGCGCGTTGGTGCCGTACTTTCCGTCGCCCAAAAGCGGGTGGCCGATGGAGGCCAAATGCGCGCGGATCTGATGGGTGCGGCCGGTGAGCAGTTCAATTTCCAGCAGCGACAGACCGCCGTGTTCCTCCAGCACGCGGTAGCGTGTGGCGATGGTACGCGCACCGCGCGCTTGCCGCTCGGATACGTATACGCGGTTTTGGGCTTCGTTTTTCTCCAAGAAGCCGTGCAGGGTGTCCTCCGGCTTGTCTAAGTGGCCGTGCACCAAGCACAGATAGTATTTTTCGATTTCCCGACGGCGCAGCTTCTCGTTTAAAATGCGCAGCGCCGCTGCTGTTTTGGCCGCAATGACGATGCCGCAGGTGTTGCGGTCGATGCGGTTGACAAGTGCGGGCGCGAAGCTGGCTTCGGTATCCGGCCGATATTCGCCCTTTTCAAACAAATACCGTTGTACACGGAAAATGAGCGTGTCGCGGTATTCTGTGTCGTCGGGGTGGACGAGCAGGCCGACAGGCTTGTTGAGCAACAGAATGTGCTCATCCTCATACACGATATCCAGCTTGGTGCCGGCGTACATGAATTCGTATACGGGGGCGGCTTGCTCTAAAAATTCGTCGGGGGCGTAGATGGTGAGGATATCGCCCTCCTCCAAACGCTGCGAATTGGTGCAGCGCTTGCGGTTGACCTTGATATCCTTTTGACGAATGTACTTATACATCATGGAAACCGGCAGGTTGGGGAAGGCTTTGGTTAAAAACTTATCCACACGCTGGCCGGCATCGTTTTTGGCAATGGTGAGCTGTTTCATAAAGCAGCTTATTCCTTGTCGACGATCTTACGGCCCATCAGTACACCCATGACCGAAGCCATCATTAAGCCGCGCGTCCAGCCGCTGGAGTCGCCCAAGCAATGCAGGCCCTTGACGTTGGTGTTGAGATCGGTGTCCATGCGAACGCGGTTGCTGTAGAATTTCAGTTCCGGAGAATACAGCAGCGTTTCGTAGGAAGCAAAGCCCGGTACCACGTGGTCGACCGCTTGAATGAAGTTGATAATGTTGATCATGGCGCGGTAGGGCATGGCGGCCGTAATGTCGCCTGCCACGGCATCGGGCAGGGTGGGGCGCAGGTTCGACTGCGACAGCTCCTTCTGCCAGGTGCGTTTGCCGTCCAAAATATCACCGAAGCGTTGCACCAAAATGTGGCCCGCGCCCAGCATGTTGGTGAGCTCGCCGATCTTTTGAGCGTAGGCGATGGGCTGGTTGAACGGCTCGCTGAAGTTGTGCGAGCACAAAATGGCCAGATTGGTGTTGTTGGATTTCAGTTCCTTATAGGAATGGCCGTTGACCACGGCGAGATCGTCGTCGTAATTTTCTTGGCTTACAAAGCCGCCGGGGTTTTGGCAGAAGGTGC
Source organism: Clostridia bacterium (assembly GCA_017503785.1). GTDB lineage: Bacteria > Bacillota > Clostridia > Oscillospirales > Acutalibacteraceae > RGIG3009. The sequence continues at coordinate 33,863 of JAFVSK010000010.1, read as the reverse complement.
GCACCTTGTTTTTAAAGGGCTGCGGATAGCCGATGAGCTTGGATTCATACAGCGTTTTGTTCACCTTTTCCATGACCTCGTTGCGCACCTCGACACGCACGCCGATATCGACCGTGCCGGGCTGGTGGGCAATGTTGTGCTCGGCACAGATCTTTTCCAGCCAATCGGCGCCGCGGCGGCCGGTGGCGATGACCGTGTGCTTGGCTTCAATGTTGAGCTCGGCCTTGCCGTCGGTGATGGTAACGCCAAGGCAGCTTCCGCCCTGCAGCAGCAAATTGGTGCATTCGTAGCCAAACAGCATTTCTACGCCGTTCTCCTGCAGGTAGCGTTCGATCGACAGATAAATGTTCTGCGCTTTTTCTGTGCCCATGTGGCGAATGGGGCAGTCCACCAGTTTTAGGCCCGCTTGAATAGCGCGTTTGCGGATCTCTTTAACTTCCTCGGTGTTGCCGAGGCCTTCCACGTGGGTGTCGGCCCCGAATTCCAGATAAATGCTGTCGGCGTAGTCGATGGTATCCTGCACCAGATCTTCGCCAACCAGCGAGGGCAGATCGCCGCCGACCTCATAGCTGAGCGACAACTTGCCGTCGGAAAAAGCACCGGCCCCCGAGAAGCCGGTGGTGATATGGCAGTAGGGCTTGCAGTTTACGCAATGACCTACCTGAGATTTCGGGCAACGGCGCTTTTCGACCGGTTGCCCCTTCTCGACGATAACAATGCTTTGCTTGGAACCGCGACGGAGCATTTCCAGTGCCGTAAAAATACCGGCAGGACCTGCACCGACAATAACAACATCTTTTTTCATACTCCGATACCTCCTGATAAACGGTAGTAATCCCAACAAAACAGTATACCGCAAAATACGAGTTCTGTCAATGCGCGACTTCAAACTCTTTGTAGAAAAATGGCAGATCTGTGTTTGCCGTTTTTGTGCTGTTTCGGCAAGTTATGACTTGCGTAGTCAACGAGGGTGTGATATACTTAAAGGAAAATGGGGAGGTGTGACCGTGGACATTCAAGTGAACGATATTTTGGTTATGAAAAAGCCGCATCCGTGCGGTGGCGCACGGTTTCGGGTGCTGCGTATCGGTATGGATTTTCGCTTGCGCTGTGAAGCCTGCGGTCATGAATTGATGATTCCCCGCGTTAAGGCCGAAAAAAACGTGCGCAGCCTTGAACGGAGCAGCGAAGAGTAGCACATCCCTTTGAGAAGATAACAAAAGGGAGTGTTTTGCATGCTGAATCAATTACGAGAAGTGGAAAAACGGTATGAGGAGCTGATGGCTCGCTTGTGCGACCCTGCCGTGGTGGCGCAGGCAGATTTGTACCGTTCTCTTATGAAAGAAAGCAGTGATCTGCAGCCGATCGTGGAAGCGTATCGCGCCTATGCGGCAGCGAAAGAACGCGAGAACGAGGCGCGGGAACTGTTGGAGATGGGTGAGCTCGACCGCGAATTGCGTGAGCTTGCCGAAGAAGAATTGGAAAACGGCAAAGCGGAAGCGGAACGGTTGGCCGAGGAGCTGAAGCTGTTGTTGCTGCCGAAGGATCCCAACGATGATCGCAACGTGATCTTGGAGATCCGCGGCGGCGCAGGCGGCGAGGAGTCGGCGCTCTTTGCCGGAAGTTTGTTGCGTATGTACACGCTGTATGCGCAGGCAAACGGCTACCAATTGGAAATTGTCGGAGCAAACCAGACCGAGCTTGGCGGCTACAAGGAAGTGAGCTGTATGATTACCGGACACGGCGCGTACAGTCGCTTAAAATTCGAAAGCGGTGTGCATCGCGTGCAGCGCGTGCCGGAAACCGAAGCAGGGGGGCGTATTCACACGTCTACCGCTACGGTGGCGGTGCTGCCCGAGGCGGAAGAGGTGGAGCTGACCATTGCTCCCACCGATCTGCAGATCGACACCTACCGCTCCAGCGGTGCGGGCGGTCAGCATATTAATAAAACGGAATCGGCTATCCGTATCACCCATTTGCCCACGGGCATGGTGGTGGAATGTCAGGATGAACGCAGCCAGCATAAAAACAAAGAAAAGGCCATGCGTGTACTGCGCTCTCGTTTATATGAACAACTGCAAAGCGAGCAACGATCGGCCATTGCCGCCGACCGCCGATCGCAGGTGGGAACCGGCGATCGCAGTGAGCGCATTCGCACCTACAATTTTCCGCAAGGGCGCGTGACAGATCACCGCATCGGATTAACGCTGTATAAGCTGGAGGCGGTGCTGGACGGCGCGCTGGATGAACTGATAGAAGCGCTGATAACGGCCGATCGTGCCGAAAAGCTGCAAAGAGGGCAAGAATATGCAAACACAACACTTAACTGATCGGGAGGAGGAGCTGCGCATCGCGGCGGCATTGCTGCGCGACGGTGAACTGGTGGCGATTCCTACCGAAACGGTATACGGATTAGCGGCAGATGCCCGCAACGGTGCGGCGGTGGCTTCCATTTTTAAGGCCAAGGGCCGACCGGGCGATAATCCGTTGATCGTGCATATTGCAAGCAAGGAACAATTGACTCCTCTGGTTGCCGAGATCCCTCCTGTGGCGGAGGCGTTGGCTGCGGCGTATTGGCCCGGCCCGTTGACCATGATTTTTAACAAGGCGCCTACGGTGCCCGATGAGGTTACGGCAGGGTTGTCTACCGTGGCAGTGCGTATGCCGTCGCATCCGGTAGCTCAGAAGTTGATTCAGTTGTCGGGGTGTCCGTTGGCAGCTCCCTCGGCTAACCGTTCGGGTAGTCCCAGCCCCACCGATGCACGCCGTGTAGCGGAGGATATGGACGGACGTATTGCTGCTATTGTAGACGGTGGCGCCTGTGAGGTCGGTGTGGAGTCGACGGTAGTGTCGGTGTGCGGCGATCGCGTGCGGCTGCTGCGTCCCGGTGCCGTAACGGTGGCAATGCTGGAGGCTGTGGCAGGCTCGGTAGATATTGATGAGGCTGTGCTGGCACCGCTGCGCGAAGGTGCCGAAGCGGCGTCGCCCGGCATGAAATATAAGCATTATGCTCCCGCGGCACGCGTGGTGCTGGTGCGCGGCACGGCTGAGGCGTACGTTCGCTATGTGAACGATAAGGCGGCGGAGGGCGTGATGGCGCTGTGCTTTGACGGCGAGGAAGCGGGACTTACCGTTCCGTATCTTACTTACGGACGGCGGGAGGATCCTGCCGCACAGGCGCAGCAGGTGTTTGAAGCGCTGCGACAATTGGATGAGCGCGGTGCCGCGCTGGCGTATACGGCGTGTCCGTCCCCCGAGGGGATCGGGTTGGCGGTGTATAACCGCTTGTTGCGCGCTGCCGGATTTGAGGTGATCACGCTTGAGTAAAACGGTGGTTATCGGCCTGACCGGTACGACCGGTGCCGGAAAAAGTGAAGTGTCGCGTTTGCTGAAAGCACGCGGTGCGGTGATCGTGGATGCCGATGTGCTGGCGCGCCGTGCGGTGGAGCCCGGAACGCCCGCTTTGGCAGCACTCGCAGAACGGTTTTCTGCTTCGATTTTGCATGAGGACGGTACGCTTGACCGTGCTGCCTTGGCAAGGGTTGCCTTTGCCTCTAAAGAGGCTACCGAGGCGATGAACGCCATCGTTCACCCTGCAGTGATCGCTATGATGAAAGACGAGATTGACACAGCCCGCGCCCGTGGTGCGCGGCTCATTGTGCTGGATGTACCGCTGCTGTTTCAGTCGGGAACCGATGCGCTGTGCGATACCACGGTGGCGGTTACGGCAGACGAAGCGGTGCGCCGTCGGCGTATTTGCGAACGTGACGGCTTAACAGCCGAGCAGGCCGCGGCGCGTATGCAGGCGCAGCCTGCAGAGGCGTATTATACCGAACGTGCGGCACACGTGATCGAAAACAACGGCGAGCTGCCAATGTTGGAAGCAGCTGTGAAAGCCTTTTGCAAGGAGGCGTTGGTATGAAGCGGAGTCTTCGGCGCGTGCTGTTTGCACTGCTGGCGGTTGTGATCGTGATTGTGGGGAGTACATGGGGGTATCGTGCTTTTCAAAAGGCGGTGTTTCCGCTGAAATATGAAGAGTACGTTACCAAGTACGCTGCGGAATATGGTTTGCCGCCGTCGCTTGTGTATGCGGTGATCCATACGGAAAGCCATTTTGACCCTGAGGCTGAATCGGGGGCAGGTGCCAAAGGTTTGATGCAACTGGTGGACGGCACCTACGAATGGGTGCAAACGTTGTTGCCCGGTGAGCCCGAACCGCCGGAGCGGGTGTACGATCCCGAGGTGAATATTCGTTGCGGTTGCAAAGTGCTTCAAGTGGTAATGGAACAGTTTGAGGTGAAGGAAACCGCTTTGGCTGCCTATAACGCCGGTAGCGGCAACGTGGCCAAGTGGTTGAAAGACCCCGACTATTCCAACGACGGAGTTACATTAAAAGAAATTCCTTTTGAAGAAACGCGCAACTATGTAAAGCGTGTATTAAAGGCTCAGGAATTGTATCAAACTATGTATAACACAGATGGGGAGGATTTATAATGTCGGAGAAAACGCAAGGCGAATTGCTGCGTGAGCAGCTGTGCTATCAACCGAAAAACGCCTATAAGGTGTTAAGCGACGAAGAGCTTCGCGCGGTTTTTGCCTATAGCGAAGCGTACAAGAAGTTCTTGGATGTCGCCAAAACCGAGCGCGAAGCCGTGACAGAGGCGGTGCGCTTGGCTGAGGAGCGCGGTTTCGTGCCGTTTGATCGCACGGTGTCGTTAAAGCCCGGCGATCGCGTGTACGTGAACAACCGCGGCAAGGCGCTGATCTTAGCAGTGATCGGTGAGAAACCGATTGACGAGGGTGTGTCTATTGCTGTGGCTCACGTGGATTCTCCGCGGTTGGATCTGAAACCCAATCCGTTGTACGAGGATCACGATCTGGCCTATTTTGATACGCATTATTACGGCGGTATTAAGAAATACCAGTGGACAACCATTCCGCTGGCCCTGCACGGCGTGATCGTGCGGCGCGACGGTACCACCGTGACGGTGACGATCGGCGAGGCGGCCGACGACCCGGTGTTGTGTATTACCGATCTGCTGCCGCATTTGGGTGCTAATCAAATGAAGAAGCCCGCAGCCGAAGTGATCGACGGTGAGAATTTGAACGTTCTTATCGGCTCGCAAGCACTTGGCGGTGACGAAGGCAGCGAAGCAGTAAAACTGAATATTTTGAAACTGCTTTCGGAAAAATACGGTATTGCAGAAGCGGATTTCCTGTCGGCCGAGCTGGAGGTCGTTCCGGCCTTTACTGCTCGCGACGTGGGCTTGGATCGCAGCATGATCGGTGCCTACGGCCACGATGACCGCGTGTGTGCCTACCCGGCGCTGACGGCGTTGTTCGATTTGGAAGTTCCCACCTATACGGCACTTACCGTGCTGGCCGACAAAGAGGAAATCGGCTCGGAGGGGAACACGGGCATGGTATCGAACTTCTTGAAATACTTTGTTGACGATCTGGCTGCTGTGTTCGGCAAAGAGGGCCGTCACGTGTTGAGCCGCTCGCTGTGCCTGTCGGCCGACGTGAACGTGGCAATGGACCCCTTGTATCCCGAAGTGGTGGAAGCGCGCAACTGTGCAGCATTGAATCGCGGTGTCGTGCTTACGAAATACACCGGTGCCCGTGGCAAGAGCGGATCGAGCGATGCTTCGGCCGAATTGATGGGCTTCTATCGTCGCATTATGGATGAAAACAACGTGCTGTGGCAGGTGGGTGAGCTGGGCCGCGTGGACGTTGGCGGCGGTGGAACAGTGGCCAAGTTCGTTGCTGAACTGAATGTGGACACCGTTGACTTGGGCGTGCCTGTGCTGTCGATGCACGCACCGTTTGAGGTGATCTCGAAAACCGACGTGTATATGGCGCACAAGGCGTTTTCGGCGTTGTTGACTCGCCGTGATAACCTGTAAGAACCGAACAAGCTGAGACCTCATAGGATGGAACAAACCGTCCTATGAGGTCTTTTTTGTTTAAGGGGGAGTTATATGCGAACGATCGAAACCTTTGCCGTGATCGGCGGCGACCTGCGCTCGGCCTATTTGGCGGGCGCTCTGGCAGCGGATGGCTACCGTGTGATCACCGCCGGCTTTGACGGCACCGAATTGCCGGCGTGCGTAACGGCGTGCACCAATGCTGCACAGGCCATTGCCTTGGCCGATTGCGTGATACTGCCGCTTCCTGTGAGCACCGACGGCGTGAACGTGAACGCGCCGTTTTCGCGGGTGTCTATTCCGCTGGAAACGGTGGTGCAGGCGGTGCGGGAGGATCAGTTGTTGTTTGGTGGGCAGATCAGCGATGCCTTTCGTCGTGAGCTGTCGCTGCGCGGATTAACGGCGGCAGATTACTTCTGCCGCGAAGAATTAGCGGTACTGAATGCGGTTCCCACAGCCGAGGGGGCTATTCAGCTGGCAATGGAGGAATTGCCCATTACGTTGGCGGGCTCGCGCTGCTTAATTACAGGCTACGGGCGCATCGGCAGGGTGCTGGCGCGGCTCTTGACGGCGCTGGATGCGAGCGTAACGGTGGCGGCGCGGCGATGCTCCGACCGTGCGTGGGCGCAGGCACAAGGGTGCCGCTCGGTTGAGATCGACGCTGTATCCCGCGAGCGCTACGACGTGATCTTTAATACCGTGCCGTATAAACTGTTTACGCGTGAGGTGCTGGAGGGATTGGATAAAAGTACATTACTGATTGATTTGGCCTCTCGTCCCGGAGGGGTGGATTTCAATGCGGCTGCCGAGCTGCGGCTGAAAACTATTTGGGCGTTATCGTTGCCGGGGCGAGTGGCACCGCAGAGCGCCGGCGTCATTATCAAGAAGACGGTGCTGAATATGATTAAGGAGGAGCCGGAATGGAACTCAAAGTAGGGTTTGCGCTGTGTGGCTCGTTTTGCACCTTTCATCGCGCACTGGAGCAGATGGAACGGTTAACCGAGGAGGGAATGTCGGTAACGCCTATTTTGTCGGTGTGCGCTGCCACGACCGATACGCGGTTTGGCTTGGCACGCGACTGGCAGGAACGGTTTACTGCTGCCACTGGTAATCGGCCGTTGCTGACACTTACTGACGTGGAACCTATTGGCCCGAAAGGCTATTTTGACGTGCTGGTGGTAGCGCCGTGCACCGGCAGCACGCTGGGACGCTTGGCGAACGGCATTAGCGATACGCCTGTGACCTTAGCGGTGAAATCACAGCTGCGGCGCGGTCGCCCGGTGGTGATCGCGGTGTCCACCAACGATGCTCTGGGCTTCTCAATGCGCAATATTGCGCTTTTGAAAAACAGCAAGCATTTGTATTTTGTGCCGATGTCGCAGGACGACGCGGCGAATAAGCCCAATTCTCTGGTAGCTGATTTTACCAAGCTGTCAGCCGCTATTCACGCTGCGCAGGTCGGTGTACAGCTGCAGCCGTTGTTTGAATGAGAAGGCGCAATCGCCGCAAGCGTCGAGCGGGGCTTTGCTTTTTTTTGGTGGTGCTGTTGCTGGTGGCGGGCTTGGTGGCCGCAGATAGCCGTTTGCGGCCGCTCGTGCAAAGCTATGGACAAATGTCGGCGCGCCGCAGCGCCATGCTGGCGGTGCATACCGCAGTGGAGCAGGTGCTGTCGCAGGCGGATACGGCGTATCATTCCTTCGTGGCTATTGAGCGGGACAGCGAGGGACACGTGCTGTCGGCCGAAACGGACGTGACGGCAATCAATCGCTTAAAGGCCGAGGTGTCCAATGCCGTGATGCGCGAGCTGACAGCACGAGAAAAACAAACGGTGAAGCTGCCGTTGGGCAGTTTGTTGGGTGGCAGTTTCTTTACCGGTCGCGGACCGTTTCTTCCCATCACGATCCACACGTCGGGCACGGCGATCACCACGCTGTCGGGTGAGTTCAGCGATGCCGGTATTAACCAGACGAATCATAGCATTTATTTAGATATGACAGTGATGGTAACGGCTGCGTTGCCGATGGAGCGGGTGACCATTGAATTGGCAACGCGATTTTTAGTGTGCGAAACCGTGTTGGTGGGTGAGGTGCCGCAAACGGTGCTTCAGGTAGATTTTGGGGAAGGAATGCAGAAGTTTTTCGGCGCAGCGGATTGAAAAAACGGATAGGATTTGCTATACTAAAGATAAATGAGGTGGAAGTATGGATTTTGAAAGTGCGCGTGCGCGTATTGCGCAGCTGAGAACAGAGATTGAATACCATAGTCGTCGCTATTACGACGAAGATGCCCCCGAAATTGAAGACGATGAATTTGATGCGCTCACACGGGAACTGCGTGCGTTGGAGGAAGCGTATCCGCAGCTTATTACGGCCGATTCCTACACGCAGCGGGTGCACGGCGAGGTGTCGCGTCAGTTCACGCCCGTGCAGCACGAGGTGCCGCTTGGCAGCCTGCAAGACGTGTTCTCACTGGACGAGGTGCGCGAGTTTGATGCGCGTGTGCGCGAGGAACTTCCCAACCCCGTGTACGTTGTGGAACCGAAGATCGACGGTCTTTCCATTGCGCTGGAATACCGCGACGGCGTGTTCTATCGCGGTGCCACCCGCGGCGATGGGCAAACGGGTGAGGATGTGTCGGCCAATCTGCGCACCATTGCCGATATTCCTGCGCGGCTCAAGCAGCCGATCGAACGGTTGATCGTGCGTGGCGAGGTGTATATGCCGCGGGAGCAGTTTGCCGCTTTGGTGGAGCAGCAGGAGCAAAACGGCGAAAAAACCTTTAAAAATCCGCGCAATGCGGCAGCGGGCTCGCTGCGGCAAAAAGATCCCGCAATTACCAAAACGCGTGGATTGTCTATTTTTGTGTTTAACTTGCAGCTGGTGGAGGGCGAAGAGGTGACGGCTCACGCCGATTCCCTGGAGCGTATGCGTGAGCTGGGCTTTTCGGTCATTCCGTTTTACCGTCGCACCGGTTCGGTGGATGAGGTGCTGGAGGAGATCGCGCACATTGGTGAAAAGCGCGGCAGCCTGCCGTTTGATATTGATGGTGCGGTCATTAAGGTCGACAATTTTGCCGACCGTGAACAGCTGGGCAGCACCAGCAAATATCCGCGTTGGGCGGTGGCCTACAAGTATCCGCCCGAGGAGAAGACCACTGTGCTGCGGGATATCGAGATCACCGTGGGGCGCACCGGTGTGCTGACTCCCACCGGCGTATTTGATCCGGTTACGTTGGCAGGAACAACGGTGAGCCGTGCCACGCTGCACAACGCCGATTTTATCCGCGAAAAAGGGCTGAATATCGGCGACACCGTGGTGTTGCGCAAGGCAGGCGATATTATTCCCGAGGTGGTGCGGGTGGTTACGCACGTGGGCAACGAGGTGTACGAACTGCCCGCGGTGTGTCCGTCGTGCGGGCAGCCTGTTGCGCACGAAGCCGACGAGGCGGCGCTGCGGTGCAGTAATCCCGATTGTCCTGCACAAAGTCTGCAGCGGATGATCCACTTTGCCTCGCGTGATGCCATGGATATTGAGGGCCTTGGCCCGGCGGTGCTGGAGCAGCTGGTAAACGAGGGCGTGGTTTCTCGTATTGACGAGCTGTACACGTTGGAGCGGGAAGCAATTCAGCAGCTGGAGGGCAAGGGCGATAAATCGGCCGATAACCTGCTGACTGCCATTGCCGCCTCGCGTGAGGCGGATCTGTCGCGCTTGTTGTTTGCTCTCGGAATTCGCCATATCGGGCAAAAGGCTGCCAAGCTGCTTGCCCAGCGCTTCGGTACGATGGAGGCGGTGATGGCGGCAAGTCGTGAAGAACTGCTGTCGATCGACGGATTTGGTGAAATCATGGCCGATAACGTGCTGCAATTCTTTGCGCTGGAGCCGTCGCAGCGGTTGATTGAACGCTTGCGCGATTGCGGTGTAAATATGGCGAGCACCATGCAGCAGACGGACCGTCGCTTCGAGGGAATGACCTTCGTACTCACGGGTACGCTGCCCACGCTCACTCGCGATGAGGCGGCAGCGCTGATCGAACAGTACGGTGGTAAAACGTCGAGCAGCGTGTCAAAGAAAACCAGTATTGTTCTGGCAGGTGAGGCTGCCGGCAGCAAACTGAAAAAAGCACAGGAGCTGGGAATTCGTATTATTGATCAAGAAGAATTTGAAGCTATGCTGCAATAAACAAAAAAGCACCGTTTGACGGTGCTTTTTGCTTTTTTTAATGCTTTTTGGTGAGAGCGGTTGACAAGGCTGCCGCCGCGTGCTATGGTCTAATCATGAGGAAAGGCGGCGATTGAATGACAGGCTTGGAGAAGCAGGTGCTTTCCTATTTGGATGAGCATCGCAACGAGTTGTTTGAAACCTTGGCCAAATTGGTGCAGATCGACACCCAAAATTTTAAAACGCACGGCAACGAAAATGCAGGACAGGCGTTTTTTGAAACGATCTGCAAGGAAATCGGCTTGGAGGTCGATCGCCATACCATTGCTTCCGTGGCCGGGGTAACGGCGAATCCCGAGTATCAAACGGGCCGCGATGCCGAGCATCGTGAAAATTTGGTAGCGATCTTCCGCGGTAAACAGAACGTGAACGGTGTGATGCTGGCAGGGCACATGGACACCATGCCTGTGGGCGATGTGTCGGTGTGGGATGAAGCTCCGTTTTCGGGCAGCATCCGCGATGGGCAGATCTACGGCCGCGGCGTAGGCGATGACAAGTACGGTATTGTGATGCCGTGGTTTATTCTGAAAGCGTTTAAAGAACTGGGACTTACACCGGAAAAGAACGTGTTGATCGGCTCATATGCCGATGAAGAATACGGCGGCTGCAACGGCCCGCTGGCGTTGTGCTTGAAATATCCGTGTGAAGCGTATATCAATATCGACGGTGCGGGTTTAGAAAAAGAGGCCTGCGGTGGTGCGTGTTATGCCATTGAGGTGCGTTCCCACAACGTAATGGCGGGGGTTGCCTCTATCTTTGACGTGTTCCACGGCACGCGGCTGGTGATCGAGGCGTTAGAAGCGTTGCATCGGCGCGAGGGAACAGCGGTGCGCCTGTCGGCATTTCTGGGCGGAGTTGAGGGCGATAAGACGGCAACGGTGAAGTTTGCGGTGTATACCGATATGACCAAGGACGAAACGGCGGCAGAACTGCAAAAGCTTTATGAGGCATTGCAGCCGAAACTGAAAGCAGAGGGATTAAGCTGTACGCCGTTCGAGCGGCGCACGCGCTTTTTTGCCTATGGGAAAACGCCTGACGATAGCCGTGAAGCGGCAATCTTGGCTGCGGCGGTGCAGGAGGTTCAAGGCGCGCACCATGATGTACCCGGGCACGATCTTACCGATCTTTCCGACTTTATGCTGCACGGTGGCCGGAATAGTATGAATTTCGGGATGCCGTACGGCTCGCCCGAAGGCGGCGGTGCGCATCAGGCCAACGAGCATATTGATTGTGAGGAACTGATGAAGTGCACCAAAACCATGGCGTTGTTCCTTTTGCGCGGATACGTGGCGGGAAATGGCGGGTGCTGAAGCGGACGGCGATTGCGATATCAAAAAGGCGGATGAGGGGCAATACCCCGTACAATCCCCCAAATAATACAACAACACCGCCGTCAACCGAAAGGTTGACGGCGGTGCCTTTTTACCGATTCAATTTATCCTACCCACACGCCGCTGGCGTTAAACCTGTAGGTTTTACCACCAATCACACGCGTGCCGGTCACCATGTAACCATTGGCATCCAGATAATACCACTGGCCGCTATCGTACAACCACTGCGACTTGGTCATGCTACCATTTGCGTTCAAGTAGCACCAACCCACCGAGTCGCGCTTCCAGCAGTTGGTGACGGCATAACCGTTGGCACCCACGTAGCACCAACCAAGACTATCCTGCACCCAGCAGTTCGTGGCCATGCGCCCTGCCGCGTTGAGATACACCCAGCCGTGGCTGTCCTGCTTCCAGCAATTGGTCACGCAATAACCGTTAGCACCAACAAAGCACCAGCCTTGGCTGTCCCGGATCCACTTGTTGGTGGCCATACGCCCTTGCGCATCCAAGTAGCACCAGCCCTTGCTGTCTTGTTTCCAGCAGTTAGTGACACAGTAACCATCAGCACCCACATAGCACCAGCCCACACTGTCACGCACCCACGCATTGGTCTTCATCGCGCCGTCGGTACCGAGATAGCACCAGCCAAAGCTGTCTTGGCGCCATTGATCAACAAGCTTGTGTCCTTCGGCGTTTAAGTAATACCAATTGTCGTCGATTTGCTTCCAACAGTCCGTAATTACAGTGCCGTTTTCATAATAATACCACTTGCCGGATTGGCTGTACCAACCGGTAAACGTGATTTGGCGCATTGTGCCGCATGTATTACAATCAACGTCTACTTGGTCGTGGTACTGATGCTTTTTGTAAACCATTCGTTTGGAATTACAAAGATCACACGTGTTATCACAATTTCCGGTATAGGCGTGCTCGCACGATTCTGCGCGACTGTTAAGCTCTTCACTTATTGCCGTTGCAGATGCCAGCATTTTCTCGAACGTCGGTTGCTCGTTTTGAGCCAGCAAGGTGTTTACGGCTGTTTGACAAGCGGTTAAAAAGTTTTCCCACTCGCTTTTTCCCAACAAAGGAAACGAAAAACTATCGTCAGTTACCGTTTTGATGGGATTGCCCCACGAATCTGTGCAATGCTCCTTGTAAAAAATATCGGCAGCTATAGCTACGGCATCATTCAACAACTGATCGAACGACGGTTGACCGTTGCTTTTCAGGATGGCGTTTACTTCATCTCGTTGAAGTAAATACGGCCAATATTCACCGCCATTTAAAATGTAGGTATAGTTTAGTGCGTCTACTTTGGTAATGGGATCGCCCCAATAGTCGGTACAGTAGTTATAAAAAAATTCATTGGCGTTTATAGAGATCTCCGTTTGGGCCGCAACCGAAAATGCCCCCAGCGGCAATATAAGTACCAGCACCAGCGATAACAGCAGGGCAATCGTCTTGTTCATACCCATCCCTCCGTGAACTAAAATTCCAGTATCAGTATACTGGAAAATTGCGGCATCGTCAAGGGGCGGTTTTTACGTAGGGGCAGCAGCCTGCCGCCCGTCAAGGTTCGCATGTTTTTAAAGCGAGTCATCCTGAGCGGAGGGCGCAGCCCGTAGTCGAAGGGGGGGGGCGCTGCAACAAGGAGACCCTTCGACTGCGCTCAGGGTGACGCGTTTTTTAGATTGTGCAAATGGAACGACACGCAGGTCGTTCCCTACGGTGTTGATTTGGGTTTACGTCATCTTTAACAACGCGTACCGTATTGTACGAGTGGCGGTGGCGCAGGTGGCTGACACATGGCGCAATGCGGCATCGGTAAGGGGGTGGCCTGTGATTTTTTCGGTTTGACGGTGAAGACGTTCAGCTGTGTCCACGTGTTGCAGCACGCGATCGCTGTGGGGGTAGTCGGGCAGTGCAGCAAAGGCTTCGTGCAAGGCGCGACACTCGGCGGTGACGGCGGCCAGTTGGGCCGTGTCGTTGGGGGTGAGGCAGGAGTGTTGCTTGCGGATCAAGGAAAGTACGATCTCCTCGGCAGCCTCGGTGATCTGTTCTGCGGTTTGCCACAGCAGCCAAAGATCTTCGCGGTCGGCAGGGGTGATGAACGCCCTCCGTAGTTCTTCAAAGGCAGCCTTCAAGGCAATGTCGGCCGTATGACGACGGCGGTGAAGCGCTTCGACAGTGGCGGCAGTGATCGCTTCACGGTGTCGCAGAAAATCCAATACGGACAGTGCCTCACTTACGCTGTTTGCACAGCGGTCGTACCATTCATGGCGCATAAGCATACCTCCTTCGTACACCGTATGCGGAGGAACACTCTTTTATGACTGTCAAATCGCACGGACGAGCATACATTGAAAATGTAAACACATGGTTTAATTATCGGTGTTTCGGGTAACACTATCCTTGCAGAAAAAACGGAAAACAGAAAGGGTAGAGAATTATGCAACCTGTTCGTCGCGGTGACATTTACTATGCGGATCTCAGCCCGGTAGTGGGCTCCGAGCAGGGAGGGATACGGCCGGTGCTGATCGTTCAAAACGATGTGGGAAATCGGTTTAGCCCCACCGTGATCGCTGCCGCCATTACCAGCCAAAAGGATAAAGCACGACTTCCCACGCACATTCAGGTCAATTCCGCCGATAGCGGGTTATCTCGCGATTCGGTGGTTTTGCTGGAGCAGATCCGCACGTTAGATAAACGGCGCCTGAAAGAACATATGGGTCGTCTGGACGAATACTCCATGAATCGTATTGATCAGGCGCTGCAGATCAGTTTTGGGTTGGGGACGGAAACCAATCGCCCTGTCCGCTATTAAAGGTCCTTCGGGGCCTTTTTTATTTTGCGCAGTGTTCGACGTGTTTTGCTGAAAGAGAGGGTGTATACTGGAAAGGGTCGCAGGGGCTACTTGTTCAAAAAACCTACCGAAAATTAGTGCACTGTGCACAAAAACGAAAGTTAAATATTGGAATAGTTGTAAGAAAACACCCAATTTTGCTTGACAGATGCCGTGCGAATTGATACAATATTAAGGAATATGGGATATTGTTGCCTTAAAGGAGTGTTTGTATGAGCGCATCGGTAGATACCGTATTTGATCAATATGACTTTCGTGCCTACGATGTGCTCGGTTGTCATCCGTGTGAAGGTGGGTATGTGTTCCGCGTTTGGGCACCGCACGCGCAGTCGGTGGCGTTGGTAGGAGATTTTAATGCGTGGAATACCATGGCGTTACCGCTCGCTCGGGTAACAGACTCCGGTGTGTGGGAATGTCGTACCGATCTGGTGCAGGAATTCGACGTCTATAAATATTATGTGGTGGGGGCCGACGGAACCGGTGTCATGAAATCCGATCCGTATGCGTATCATTACGAAACACGGCCTGCCACAGCTTCGCGCGTGTACACGCTGCCCGATTATCCGTGGAGCGATGCTGCTTGGTATAAGAAAAAAGCCAAGGTCGGTGTTTATGACGTTCCCGTAAATGTTTACGAGGTGCACGCAGGGTCTTGGAAGCAGTATGCCGACGGCAACACGTTTTCCTACGAAAAGCTGGCCGACGAGCTGATCCCCTACGTGGTAGACATGGGCTACACCCACATTGAATTGATGCCGCTGGCAGAGCATCCGTTTGACGGTTCGTGGGGGTATCAGGTTACGGGATATTATGCGCCTACCTCGCGGTACGGTACACCACGCGATTTGATGGCTTTTGTTGACCGCTGCCACCGACAGGGGATCGGCGTGATCCTCGATTGGGTACCGGGGCATTTCCCTAAAGACGAATGCGGTATTTATCGTTTCGACGGCGGCCCGTGCTATGAATATGCCGACCCGCGCAAGGGTGAACATAAAGAGTGGGGAACCTGCGTGTTTGATTACGGAAAGCCCGAGGTGCGCAGTTTCCTGATCTCCAACGCGTTGTTTTGGTTGGAAAAGTATCACATTGACGGTATTCGCGTGGATGCCGTTGCCTCGATGCTGTATTTGGATTATAACCGCAAGGATGGCGAATGGGTCAGAAACGGTGAGGGTGGCCACGAAAACTTGGACGCCATTGCCTTTCTGCGCGATTTAAACACCGCGGTGTTTGCCGCGTTTCCGCATACGATGATGATTGCCGAGGAGTCGACGGCGTGGCCGATGGTATCGCGCCCCGCCGATATGGGCGGCTTGGGCTTTAACTTTAAATGGAACATGGGTTGGATGAACGATATGCTGCGCTATATCTCCACCGATCCGCTGTTCCGCCGTGATAAGCAAGAAATGCTGACATTTTCGCTGGTGTATGCTTTTTCCGAAAACTTTGTGTTACCGATCTCACACGACGAGGTGGTGCACGGAAAGTGCTCGCTCATTAACAAAATGCCCGGCAATTACGAGGAAAAGTTTGCCGGCATGCGGCTGTTTTTAGCATATATGATGGCGCATCCCGGCAAAAAGCTTACGTTTATGGGAACGGAGTTTGGCCAGTTTATCGAGTGGAATTATAAGCAAGAGCTGGATTGGCTGCTGTTAGACTATCCGCCGCACCAAACACTGCAGAACTACGTGCGAGCGCTTAATACTTTCTATCGAGAACAGACACCGCTGTGGGAAAACGATTTCTCGTGGGAGGGCTTCTCGTGGATTGCCAACGACGATGCCGCGCAAAGCGTAGTTGCGTTCCGCCGTATTGATCGCAGCGGAAAAGAATTGGTGGCAGTGTGCAACTTCACGCCGGTGCAACGGCAGGATTACCGCATTGGTTTGCCGGCATACGGCTTGTATGAGCAGGTGTTTTCCACCGATGCGGAAGCTTTTGGCGGTGGTGGCTGTGAACACGGCACGGTGAGAGCCGAAAAGGTTCCCATGCACGGCTTCGACCAATCAGCAACGCTAACGTTGCCGCCGTTGTCGGTACAATTTTTTAAACTTAAGCGGCGGTTGCCGCTTGCTAAAAAGAAACCCGAAGGAGGTCTTGCGTAATGTTTCGCAAGCAGGAATGTGTGGCTATGCTGCTCGCAGGTGGCCAGGGAAGTCGGTTATATGCACTTACCAAAACCATTGCCAAGCCGGCGGTGCCGTACGGCGGGAAGTATCGTATTATTGATTTTCCGCTGTCGAACTGTGTGAACTCCGGCATCGAAACGGTGGGCGTACTTACCCAGTATCAGCCGTTGGAGCTGAGCGACTATATCGGGTCCGGTCAGCCGTGGGACCTCGACCGCATGGATGCGGGTGTGCATCTGCTGCCGCCGTATCAGCGCAACAAGGGCGCCGATTGGTATAAGGGTACCGCGAACGCCATTTATCAGAACATGGTGTTTATCGAACGCTATGATCCGGAATATGTGCTGGTGCTGTCGGGCGATCATATTTACAAGATGGATTATGCTAAAATGATTGCCGAACACAAGAAAAACAAGGCGGATTGTACCATCGCTGTTATTGAGGTGGAGATGGAGGAGGCCAGCCGCTTCGGTATCTTGAACACCAATGAGGACGGCTCTATTTATGAGTTTGACGAAAAGCCTGCCGTGCCCAAGAGCAATCTGGCTTCCATGGGCATTTACGTGTTTAACTGGAAAAAGCTGCGGAAATACTTGGAAGAAGACGAGCGGAACAAGAAATCGCAAAACGATTTCGGTAAAAACGTGCTTCCTGCCATGCTGGATGCCGGTGAGCGGATGTTTGCTTACCGCTTTGAGGGATATTGGAAAGACGTCGGCACCATCGACAGCTTGTGGGATGCCAATATGGATCTCTTAAACCCCAACATTCCGCTGGATCTGTCCGACGAAACCTGGCGCATCTATTCGCGCACGCCCGGCCTGCCGCCACACTATATCAGCAATACCGCCAAGGTGCAAAACAGTATGATCACCGAAGGTTGCAACATTCACGGTAACGTGGAGGGCTCGCTGATGTTTGCCGGTGTTACGGTGGAAAAGGGTGCTACGGTGTGTGGCTCGGTGATCATGCCCGGCACCGTTATCAAATCCGGTGCTACGGTACAGTATGCGATCGTAGCCGAAAACGCCGTGATCGGCGAAAATGCCGTGGTGGGTGAATTGCCGGAAAACGTGCCTCAAGCCGAAGACTGGGGCGTTTCGGTGGTAGCCGCCGGCGTTACGGTGGGCGCCGACTGCGTGGTCCCTGCCAAAGCGATGATTGATAGCGACGTTGTAAAGGAGGAAGCGTAAATGCGTCACAACCGAGCGTTAGGATTGTTGTTTTCCAATATGCACGACGATGCATTGCCGGAGCTTACCGGCGTGCGTGCCATGGGCTCCGTTCCGTTTGGCGGACGTTACCGTTTGATCGATTTTGCGCTGTCCAATATGGTAAACGCCGGTGTATCCAAGGTGGGTATTATTACCAAAAGCAACTATCAATCGTTGATGGATCACATCGGTTCGGGTAAAGCGTGGGATCTGTCGCGTAAAACGGAGGGGTTGTATTTTCTGCCTCCGTTCGGCAGTGGGGAGGAGCAGTACGACGGCCGTATTTCCTCACTGGCCGGTGTGATGACGTTCCTGCGCAATTCCAAAGAGGAGTTCGTGATCTTATCGGATTGCCATTTTGTCGGTAACATTGATTACCGCCGATTGATCGACGCGCACGTGGAAAGCGGTGCCGATATTACGGTGGCGTGCTGTGAGGGCGAGTTGCCGAAAAATCTGTTTTCGCCGGTGGTAGATACCGCCGACGACGGTCGCATTACGGATATGATCATTACCGATCACAGCAGCGGCTCCGTCACGTATGGCTTGGGACTGTACGTGTTATCTCGCCAGCTGCTGATGCAGTTTGTGGATATGGCGGTGAGTCGTAACCAGCACAGCTTTGAGTGGGACGTTTTGCAGCGCCACGTGGCCGATCGCCGCTTGTATGCCTATATCGTTCCGGAGTATACGATGGTCATCTCGTCGCTGGAAAGCTATGTAAGTGCAAATTTTGCGTTGCTTAATGCGGATGTTCGCGAAAAACTGTTTGTGCCCAATCGCCCCATTTACACCAAGGTGCGCGATTGTTCGCCGGCGTTGTACGGTATGCACGCCGATGTGTCCGGCTCGTTGATTGCCGACGGCTGCAAGATCGAAGGCGAAGTGGTGGATTCCATTGTGTTTCGCAATGTGCACGTGTCGCGCGGTGCACAGGTGCGCAACTGTATTCTAATGCAGGGGAGCATGATCGGGTCTAACAGTAAGATCGATTACGTGGTGACCGATAAATACGTGTGTGTACGTGACGGCCGCGAATTAAAGGGCTGTGCGGATTATCCCGTAACGATCCGCAAAAATTCCATGGTATAAGGAGGCGTTATCATGAAGGTATTATATGCAACCAGCGAGGCTCGTCCGTTTGCGGCTTCGGGTGGGTTGGCCGACGTGGCCGGTTCGCTGCCGAAGGCGCTGCGAAACCGCTTGGTGGGTTGCCGTGTGGTAATGCCGCTGTACGAAGCGGTCCCGCAGGAGCTGCGTGACGGAATGACGTTTCTAACCAGCTTTTCCGTGCCGGTGGCGTGGCGCCGCCAATATTGCGGCGTGTTTGAGGCAAAGCACAACGGCGTGATCTATTACCTGCTGGATAATCAGTATTATTTCAAACGTGCCGGTCTGTATGGGCATTACGACGATGCCGAACGATTTGCTTTCTTTTCCCGCGCGGTGCTGGAAATGCTGAAATACGTAGACTTTAAGCCGGATATCATTCATGCGAACGATTGGCAATGCGGATTGATCCCGGTGTATCAAACGCTGTTCTACGGCAAAGAGGAGCCGTATAACCGTATTCGTACCGTGTATACCATTCATAACATTCAGTACCAGGGCAAGTACGGTATGGAAATTTTGGAGGATGTGTTCGGTCTGCCGCAGAGTGCACGAGATTTTGTGGAGCACGACGGTGCTATCAACTTGATGAAGGCAGGCATTGAAGCGGCCGACCGCGTGACCACCGTGAGCAAAACGTATGCGCAGGAGATTTTGGATCCGTGGTTCTCGCATGGATTGGATCCCATTTTGCGCTTGCGCGAATGGAAGTTGACGGGTATTCTTAACGGCATTGACACCGTGAAAAACGATCCGCAGGTCGATCCGGCGCTGTATGCGCCGTATTCGGCCGATGATCGCAGCGGTAAGGCGGAGAATAAGCGTGCGCTGCAGGAGCGGCTGGGTTTGCCGATCCGTGCGGACGTACCGTTGATCGGTATGGTTAGCCGATTGGCCTCGCACAAAGGCTTTGATTTGGTGAAGCACATTCAAGAGCAGTTGCTGCAGGAGGATGTGCAAATGGTGGTGTTGGGCTCGGGCGAATGGGTGTATGAAACCTTCTTCCGCGAGATCTATGCCAAGTACCCCGAAAAGTTCTGCTTCTGTTCGGGCTTTGTTCCCGAGCTGGCGCAGAAGATCTATGCGGCGGCAGATATCTTCTTGATGCCGTCCAAGAGTGAGCCGTGCGGCTTGTCGCAAATGCTTGCCTGTCGCTACGGCGCCGTGCCGGTGGTACGCGAAACCGGTGGCCTTAAAGACTCTATCCACGATTGCGGTGACGGCGAAGGCAACGGCTTTACGTTCCAAACCTACAACGCCGACGATATGCTGCACGCCATTCAGCGGGCGTTGGCAGCCTATCACAACAAAGCCGATTGGCCGCTCATTGTGGACCGCGCAATGCGCAGCGATTTCAGTTGGGGTCGCTCGGCAAACGAGTATATTCGGTTGTATAAAGCGTTGCTGAAAGCAGAATAAGAAAAAGGACGGCATGGCCGTCCTTTTTTTTCTGTTATTTTGTCGCGAACGGTTGAAAAATCACTCACCGTCTTGTATAATAACAGAAAAGAGGTGAGGTACATGGCAACCTATCATGAGGTGGCGATAATTGTTCCGTCGCTGAATCCCGATGAGAAATTACTTTCGCTGCTTGCCGATTTGCGAGAAGCGGAATTTCGGCATATTATCGTCGTTAATGACGGCAGCGCCGAAAAATACGATCCGTATTTTAGCGCGGCCCGTGAACAGTACGGCTGTACCGTGCTGACGCACGCGGTTAACCAAGGGAAGGGCAGGGCGCTGAAAACGGCGTTTCATCACATTCTTTCGGAGAAAAAGGAACTTCTTGCTGCGGTAACGGTCGATGCCGACGGTCAGCATCGCGTGCCGGATATTCGGGCGGTGGCTGAAGAAACCATGGCACATCCCGAGTCGCTGGTGTTCGGTTGCCGTGATTTTTCGCCGAAAACCACCGGCGTGCCGGCGCGCAGCCGTTTTGGCAACGTGCTTACCAGCCGTTTGTTGCGGATCCTGTGCGGCATCACGCTGTCCGACACGCAAACCGGCCTGCGCGGCTTTTCACCGCAGGCCATGCGGCAGTTCTTGTCCACCAAGGGTGAACGCTACGAGTTTGAGATGAATATGATCCTCGACGCCAAGGAACACGAAATTCCTCTGCGCGAGGTACCGATCGAAACGGTGTATATTGAGGACAACCAATCCTCGCATTTTAACCCGCTCAAGGATTCGCTGCGCATCTATTCGGTGTTTGCTAAGTTTATTTTAGCATCGCTCTCCTCATTTGTGGTAGATATTCTGCTGTATACGTGGTTTTTGCAGCTGATTACCAAGGTGATCGCTCCTGCGCTTTCCACAGAGCAGGCTATTGTGATTGCCGTGTTTGCTGCACGCGTGCTGTCGGCGCTGTTCAATTTCACGGTGAATCGCCGTGGCGTGTTTAAGAGCAAAGCCAAAACAGGGCGCAGTATGCTGCGATATGCGCTCCTTTGCATCGCACAGGTTACGGTTTCGGCATTTGCTACCAGTGGCTTGTATGCGGTTACGAAGTTTACGGAAACCTTCTGCAAGGTCGCGGTGGATATCGTGCTGTTCATCATCAGCTTCCGTATTCAGCGCGGTTGGGTATTTAAATAAAAAAGCATCCACCCAATAGGGTGGATGCTATTATACTTTTCCGATTTTGTGTTCGGCGTTTTTGAGCAGGTTGAGCATGGAGGTGGCAAACAAGGGATACACCTTGGCGAGCTCGTTGGGGAGCAGCACCGGCACTTGCTCGTTGGGAAGCGCTTGCGGTGCCAGGGTGGCCACACGGGCAGCGCACAAGCTCATGGTTCCGGCAGCAGCGGCTTGGTACAGCTCGTGCGGTACCGAAAACAGCGCCTCGGAATTGCGTTTATCGGCGGCGTACAGCGCGCGGAACATGGTGTAGAGCGCCGTGTTTAGGTAGGCAGAGACTTCGACGGTGAGTTCCTTGCTGTTATACCGTTGCAGCAGTCCAAACAAGAGGTTCACGGCGTTGAGCACCAGCTTGCGGCTGAGCACCGGCACCACGTTGCCGGAGGAATGTGCTTCGCCGTCGGTCGGTTCACCGTCGGGGATATCGTCTACCGAAATAACGGCGCCTGATTTATCCACGGTGCGCCCCAGCAAATAATCGCACGATACCTCGTAAAAATCGGCGGCGCGCACCACAAAATCCAGCCCGCATTCGCGAATGCCTTTTTCGTAATGCGACAGCAGTGCTTGTGATATTTTCAGTTCGGCTGCTGCTTGCTTTTGGCTTAATCCGCGTTCCTTGCGCAGCAAAGTCAGCACACGGGGGAAGGTTGTGTTCATAGGGCTTCTCCTGTTACATAGGCTCCCGAATTATACGGTGCGTATTCGATTATAGCGCGCGTGATACAATTTGTAAAGTATAATTTTTCTTTTTGGAGGATTTTTTGTGAAAAACTATAAGATCCATCTCATCCGTCACGGCATGACCGAGGCGAACGAACAAGGCTTGTACATTGGAAAAACCGATCTTCCGCTGTCGGCTCGCGGCCTGCGCGATCTGCTGGATAAAAAGGAAGAAGCCATCTATCCCAAAGCAACGGCGTTTTTTTGCAGTCCGTTGTCGCGCTGCCGTCAAACGCTGGAGGTGCTGTATCCGGGCAGTCAACCCACGGTGATGGAGGGGCTGGCCGAATGTGATTTCGGCGTGTGGGACGGCCGCCGTGTTGACGAACTCAAAAGCGACGAACAGTTTGGTCGCTGGTTGGCCGGTGATCTGCAGGAAATTCCCGGCGGTGAAGCCTCCGAGGAGTTCCAAGCCCGTGTAATGGCGGCGTTTGAAACGCTGGTGGAATACTCCATGAAAAACGGTGACGAAGAGGTTGTGGTGTGCACGCACGGTGGTGTGATCATGCTGATCATGGCAGCCTACGCCTTGCCGCGTGCGGATATGTCGGCGTGGGGAGCAGAGCCCGGCTGCGGCTTTACCTTACGCGTAACGCCGTCGCTGTGGATGCGCGAACCCGTGGCCGAGGCGATCGACTACGTTCCGCTCATTCCTCAAAAAGAATCATAACAGCAAGCCCGCAGTTTTGTAGACTGCGGGCTTGAATTTTTAAAAAAATCGCAAAACCACTATTGACAATCATTTGACCGTGTGATACAATCAAATTGAACTTGAGTAGGAGGTGAGAAGATGGTGACAACGCTACCGGGAACGACCATTGAAGTGTCGACCGTGGAGGTGGGAACGTCTCGCCGTATGTTCGATGGCATTTTTGCTACCGGCGGCATCACGTTATCGCAGGTGTCGGTCATGACGGGGCTGGAGCCGCACGTTGTTCAAAACTGGGTAAAGCGCGGATTTGTGTCTTCGCCGGTGAAACGAATGTACTCAAAAAATCAATTTGCTCGTATAGTAATTATAAACATGCTGCGTGAATCGCTGCATCTCGATCGCATTTGTACTCTTCTCGGCTACCTTAACGGGTGCCTAAACGACGAAAGCGACGACGTGATAGGCGATAGCGAGCTCTACCACATGTATACCGATCTTATCGCCGAGGGCGGCGGTATGATCTTGGACAGCGAATCGGTTCGCGATGCGGCAGAAGCGGTGGCAGCAACGTATACCGAGCCTGTTCCCGGCGCTAAACGGCGTTTGGTAAAAATTCTTCAGGTAATGGCAAACGCGCATTACGCATCGCTTTCGCGCCGACGGGCCGAGGAACTGTTATCGCAACTGGATTATTAAGAGGAGAGGTGTTTCGTATGATTGCTTGGTGGGAGTCGTTAAGTGCGGTATCGCACGTGTTTGCGTGCATTGCCATTCCCGCAACGGTGGTGTTGCTCATTCAAACCATCCTGATGCTGATCGGTATCGGCACAGAGACAGCCGATGGGCTTGACACACCCGACGTGGAACTGGATACCGACGTAGAACTCGACGGCACGGACGGCGTGTTTGGCGACGGTGTGCTTGAAAGTGACCCCGATCCGCTTGGCTTTGATGGCCTGCGCGTGTTTACGGTGCGCGGCATCATTGCGTTCTTGGTGGTGTTTGGCTGGGTTGGCGTGATGATGGATTCGGCCGGCTCATCGCTTTGGTTGTCGTTGCCGATCGCGGCGATCTGCGGCTTTGCCATGATGCTGCTGCTCGCGTTTTTGATGCGAACGGTAATGCGCTTGCGCAGCGATGGTAATTTAGATAACCACAACGCGTTGGGCGTTGCGGGAAAGGTGTACCTCACCGTTCCTGCGGCGCGTGCAGGCGAGGGTAAGGTAAACATTTTGCTGCAGGGCAGCTACGTGGAGCGGGGCGCCGTTACCGATGAAGAAACGCCGATCCCTACGGGTAGCGAGATCGTGGTAACAGGCCTCAGCGGCCAAACGACGCTGGTTGTTAAGCGTAAATAATGGAACTAAGGAAGTTCAAATATACAAATTTAACGGAGGTATGTAGTATGGAAGTTATGTTGATATGCGCCATTGTGCTGGTGGTCGTGTCGTTTTTAGTGTGGGTCTGCTCGCGCTATAAAAAATGTCCGTCCGACAAAATCATGGTCGTATACGGTTCGATCGGCAAAAACAAAGACGGCACCAATCGCAGTGCGAAATGTATCCACGGCGGTGCCGAGTTCGTGCTGCCGGTGTTCCAGTCCTATGCGTTTCTCGATTTAACGCCGATCTCCATTCAGGTCGACCTGACAAACGCCTTGTCGCGGCAGAACATCCGTATTGATGTTCCTTCGCGGTTTACGGTTGGTATTTCCACCGAGCCCGGTGTGATGCAAAACGCCGCCGAACGTTTGCTGGGGCTGCAGCTGTCGGAGATCCAAGAACTGTCTAAAGATATCATCTTCGGTCAGATGCGTTTGATCATTGCCACCATGGATATCGAAGAACTGAATACCGACCGCGATAAATTCTTGGAAGCGGTCAGCACCAACGTGGAAACCGAACTGAAAAAGATCGGTCTGCGCCTTATCAACGTGAACGTGACCGATATCAGTGATGAATCGGGCTATATCGCAGCGCTTGGTAAGGAAGCAGCGGCCAAGGCCATTAACGATGCGAAGAGGAGTGTTGCTGAGCAAGAGCGCGACGGTTCGATCGGTGAGGCGAACGCGCACATGGATCAGCGTATCAAGGTTGCCGATGCCGATTCCGTGGCCATTCAGGGTGAAAACGAAGCCAAAATGAAGATCGCCATGTCCGAGGCGGCGCTGAAAGAGCGCGAAGCCGAGGCTATGAAGATCGCGGTTACCGCTGAAAAGATCCAAGCCGCCAAGGCGTTGGAGGAATCGTATGCGGCGGAGAAAGCGGCCGAAGAAGCGCGTCGTGCCAAGGAACAGGCAACGTTGGAAGCAGACGTTATCGTGCGTACTGAGGCAAAGAAGCGCCAGATGGAGCTGGAAGCCGAAGCCGAAGCCGAGCAGATCCGTCGCAAGGCCAAGGGTGAAGCGGATGCTATTTATGCCAAGATGGAAGCCGAGGCGCGCGGTGCCGAGGAGATCCTCAAGAAGCAGGCGGCCGGTTTCGCTGAAATCGTGAAATCGGCAGGCGGCGATGCTCAAGCGGCCCTGCAGCTGCTTATTGCCGATAAGCTGGAAGAACTGATGCGTGTGCAGGTGGATGCCATCAAGAATATCAAGATCGACAAGGTTACCGTGTGGGATAACGGCCAGGGTACCGACGGTAAGAGCGCTACGGCGAATTTCCTGTCGGGTATGATGAAGTCAGTGCCGCCGCTGCAGGAGGTGTTTGCTATGTCGGGCATGCAACTGCCCGAGATCCTTGGCAAGAAGATCGAGGAGCCTGCAGTTACAGAACCGGTTGCCGAGGAATAAGCCTATTCTGTAAGCACAAGGAGGGGATCCCATGAAATACGCTGCTGATTTTCGCCGCATTGCGCGAGATTCGTTGAGGGGCCGCTGGCTTTTGGCGGCTGTTACCGGTTTTGTTGCTTCGCTGTTCGGAGCAACGCTATCGGCATCGTCGAGCTCAACAGGGGTAAATATTGACCTGCTACGAGATCAAGAATCCGTGGATGCTGTGGGCGGCATGTATGAGGGCGCTTATGATATGCTGCGTGCCATCCTTCCTTTTGCGGCTGCGTTGATCGTTTTTGCCTTGGTTATGAGCCTGGTGCGATTTATTTTCGGCGGTGCAGCAACCTTGGGCTATGCCCGATTTAATCTGCAGCTTGTCGATCGGCAGAAAGCAACCGTTAACGACGTTTTTTCTTGCTTCGATCGCTTTGGGGCTGGGTTCTGCATGGCACTGTTGCGCGACATTTTTATAGCCTTATGGTCGCTGCTGTTCGTAATTCCCGGCATTGTAAAAGCGTATGCCTACGCAATGGCGCCGTATATTCTGCTGGAAAACCCGCGAATGACGGCAACGGAATCCATCACGGCTTCAAAAGAACTGATGATGGGAAACAAAGGACGGCTATTTTGCTTAGATCTCAGCTTCTTTGGCTGGAGCGTGCTGGCGGCGTTACCTCTCGTGACCGCAACGGCGCTGTACACACGGTTAACACTGCCGATCGTTGTGCTTTGCTTCCTTGCAACAGCGATTGCCAGTTGGTTTATATTGGCCTACCGCGAGGCAGCGTATGCGGCGTTTTACCGTGAGATCTCCGCAGAGGCACAGCGTTCACAACCGAGCATTGCCGAATAAAGAAAACCGGGCTGACCAAGCTGGTGCAGTAGGCTTGATACGAGGAGGGAACGATAGATGAAGTGTCGGTGGTTAAAGCGTTGCTTTTTTATCTTGAAAGAACTGCTTGTGTTAGCAGTGCGTTTTCTTGGGTTTTCGTTACTTTCATGGATGCTGACAGAAGCTATATTAATGGGGATTCGTCCTGCTTTATTAACCGATCCTACCTCGTATGAACACGCGTATTCGGGACTCTACCATACTCTTGCTTGCTTACTGGTCACATTTTACTTTTATCTATTTTTAATGCTACATAAAGGTAAGCAGTTTCAAAGCAGGTATTTGATGCAGACGAGAGCGGATAGAGAGCAAGGACAATCATTTCGGTTTGTGCGCACTTTTAAAGAGACCCTTGCAGAAACCTGCCGTGGAGAATTATGGAAATACGGTGTGTTTTGTATTTGGCCGACAATCAGCTGCACCTATTCTTTGATGATCGGATACTTGCCTCAGGAGTACGCAATTTTAGAAGCACCGTTGTTTGGGCAAGAGGGTCTTGGTGGTTTGGTAGGCTTAGGAATAGCGTTGTTCCGTGCTCAGCATATTTTCTTCGATGTTTTCTATCCGGTTGGTATTTTCTGTGTGCCATTGGGCTTGATAACAGGAAGTGTGGTTTTTATTACTTTATACGCTTTCGGCTCAACGTTAGTGAAGCAGGCTGCCTACGAACGTGCCCTTGGAAAACGGAACTATACTTTTGTCATTGCAAGAATAATCTTGCTTTGCGGTGTACTGATTGGTATTGCGAATTTTTTGATATATCATTTTAATCGCGTGTATTGAGTTCGTAAGATTTCTTTGAATGCAGCGATAAATAACAAAAACCGCCCGATGCGTATGCATCGGGCGGTTTGTTTACTTTGTTGGCCCCGCTCTGCCGTAATGCTCCCCGGGATAACCTGCTACTATCGTTAGCAGGTGGGTGCCCGCCGTGCGGTTTCGCGCTCCCTTCGTCCCACCGAGGTGGGGAGGTCTGCAAACCTGCCGCTCGAGCAGGGCTCCCTTCGTCAAAGTGTAGTAGGGTTATAGGGGAACGGTCCACGCACAGAGCAGGGGAGAATGCGCGCTTACTTTTCTTCGGGTTCGCTTTCCATTTCTTCCACTTCGTAAAGATCGGCCAGGCGTTCTTCGAAGATCTCGGCGATCTCTTCAAATTCATCGTCATCCTCGATGGGGAGCAGCAGATCCTCGCCGTTTTCCTCTTTTACGGTTAAGATGACCAGCTCGCCGTCATCGTTGATGAGATCGGACGGATTATCATACACCGGAACCAAAGCCACGTAACGGCCGGTATCGGTTTCGATGGCGTCTAACACCTCGAACTGATGCTGATTACCCTCGTCGTCCACAACGGTGACGAGATCGTTTCCATATTCTCCGGACATACTTTTATTCTCCTTTGCATTAACGGTCTACCTTTTTATTTTACCCCGATTTCAGATAATAGTCAAGCGAAACTTGTCACATTTTCGTTAAGTTAAAATAAATAAAATATTTTAACTTTTTTTAAAAAAAGTGTTGACAATGCACAAAGTCTGTGGTATAGTATAGATGACGAAAGGAAAGACAGAACGAGATAAAACAAGAAAGAGGTGAGTCCCGTGAACTAAGAGGCAGCGATCCTAAAATTTGAAACAAAGGTGAGTCCAATGGCTTGACAAGTTGTATGCCAACCATTTTCAACATTATGATAAAGAAAGGTCAAGGTGAGTCCGGTGGGCCAAGTGAAGGAGCGTACTCCAATCTGATACAGAAAAGGTGAGTCCCATGAAGTAGACTACTGCGAGCTTTCAAAAATTCAACCAATAAAAAACGTAATCATTCAATCATATAAAGGAGAAAAACACGGCGGTCCGTAAAGCGGACCGCCGTTTCATTTGCGTTGATGAATAAATGCCGTATTCACAGCGAACACTACTCTGTAATAGGGGGTGTGCGGTATCAAAAAGCGAACGCAGTATTTGGTTACGGGGGCGCTGGCAGGAGCCGCCAACGGTTTGTTCGGTTCGGGCGGCGGCTTGTTTTTAGTGCCGCTGCTTACGAAATGGACGGGCATGGAGCAAAAGCACGCGTTTGCCACCTCGGTGGCCATCATTGCCCTGCTTTCACCCGTGTCGCTGGTGATCTTCCTGCTGCGCGGCAACGTCGATTTTGCGGGTATATGGCCCTATTTGGCGGGTGGTGCGCTGGGTGGTTTGCTGTCGGGTGTGCTGTTCAAAAAGGCTTCTGTCACATTTTTACGCCGTTTATTCGGTATTCTGCTGTTGTATGGCGGCGTTCGGGCGGTGTTGTTATTATGAAGATTGCCATAGCCATCGTTGTGGGTCTGCTCACCGGTATTCTCAGCGGATTCGGCATCGGGGGCGGTTCGCTGCTGATTTTGTATCTGACGGCAGTGGCGGGGATGGATCAGTATACAGCCGGCGGGATCAACCTGCTATACTTTTTATGCTGTGCTCCTGCGGCGCTGATATCGCATATTCGTCATAAGCGCGTGGAGGGCAAAGCGGTGCTCTGGTGCACACTGGCAGGGGTTGCCACATCGGTGGCGGCGGCGTTTGTGGCTTCGGCAATGAATACCGATCTGTTGCGCCGTTTGTTCGGGATACTGCTGCTGTATATCGGTGTGCGAGAGTTGTTTTGCAAAAGCGAAAAGAAAAAAGCCTGACGATGTCAGGCTTTTTGTCATGATAAATACCAAAACAAGAGTTTATTCCAGAATATACACCTTTACGCTACGACGACCGAATTGGAAGCAATCCTCTCGGGTGTCCATATACAAGTCGGCGATGATCTTATTACTGAGCAGTGCGCCGCCGGTATCCTCAGCAGTGGCGTAGCCGTAAACGTAGCCGTCATTTGATACGATGAACAGCTTGGAGCCGTAGGGGATGATCTTCGGATTCACAGCCACCGTGCCGATCTGCGGTACGGTGCCGGTTGCCGTTACGGCACCCGGCTTGGCGGTGTAGGCACAAGCGGTGCCTTCCAAAACGGTTTTGTAGTTGATGGGTAAGCCGTTTTCGTCCAGCGGGAACAGCGTTGCCATTTCCGAGCCCTTACCCTGGCCAACTAAAACAACAGCGTTTACGGGCTGCTTAGTCAGTTCTTCCGAAACTAGCTCGCTGCGCACAACTTCACCGTCTTTTACATAATCGGTGTAGGTGCAGATCTTTTCGCCGGCCTTACCAACCTGCAGATATACGCGACTGCCCACGGGCTTTTCGTCGGTATAGCGGTAGGAGGTAACAAACTCAACCTCTTCGGTGGTGGTGCGGGTGACGGCTTCCAGCTGCTCAACGCAAATGTTCAAACCGTCGGACAGCGGAGCATTGGCAGCAACGTTGGTGACGGTGGCGGAATCTGCTTGCACGCCGGCGAGCTTAAGAGCATCGCTGACCGTACCGTTGGTCAATCGCACGACCTTAGCATCGCCGTTTACCGTCACGCTCACGTCGAAGGCGCGTTCAATGCAAATGTGCTTGTCGGGGCCGTTTAACGAAGCGGTAACAATATCGTCATCGGCCAGAGAGATACCGGCACCGGCCAGTATCGTTTCGGGGGTACGGCCCAAAGTGAAAACCGTACGGGTAGCACCGTTGTCGTCCACGGTAACCGGCATTAAAGCGGCCGTTACCGCGTAGATCATAACAAAGCTTACCAGTGTTAAGCCGGCAATTGCCGTCCAAGCAGGGTGGCGCTTTACCATATCTTTACCTTTTTCCAGCAGAGTGGAAAAATCGGGAACGCGGCGCTCAGAATGGATCTTCAGTATGTTCATACGAACCCGAATCCTCCTTTTTAAAGCGTTGTCCTATCAGTAATGTATGCCGCAAACAGGGGTTTATGAACCGTGTTTTTGCGACCTTGCCGATTATACCTAACAAAACCGCTCTTGTCAAACGCGCAAAGCTCGTAGTTTTTGTGCAAAGTGCACAACAGAAGAGGGCGTGGCCATGTGAACAAAGACGTGTCGACGTTTTTTGGTGTTTTTTGCTGTTTATTTGCCAGGTTTTGTGGAAAAACGCTAAAAAACGAGGTGGTTTTTGTGGAATT
Source organism: Clostridia bacterium (assembly GCA_017503785.1). Lineage (GTDB taxonomy): Bacteria > Bacillota > Clostridia > Oscillospirales > Acutalibacteraceae > RGIG3009. Next base: position 3,333 of record JAFVSK010000010.1, on the reverse strand, counting down.
TGCCAAAGCATTTCGGCAGGCTTTGGCAAAGAGCGGCATCAAAATTGAGTTTCGGAGAGAATATTTATTCGCTTGTTTAGGCTGGTTTTAGGCAAAAACTTTGTGCAACCAAACAGAAAATGCCCCTCACACCACGACGGAGCGGGGCGCGAGGGGCATTTTAAGCGTTTTTTTGCGGTATAAAGCGGGATTTTTACAGAATAAAAATTCAAAACCGTAAATAAAAATTAAGTTTCAGCAAAATACTGGCGGTACCACACGAGGAACATATATACCGTCCAGATCTTGCGGCTGTTATCACGCTTACCGTGATAGTGGTCATTCAGGAAACCGATCAGTACCTCGGTGTTGAAGAAACGCTCGGCCTCCTTGCTGAGGAAGGCTTCTTTTACTTTATTATAATACGGCTCCTGCTGCAGCCAAATGCGGATGGGAACGGGGAAGCCCAGCTTGGGGCGAGCCGTATTCTTTTCGGGCATGTGCCGCCGCGCTGCCAAACGCATGGCGTATTTGGTGGTGCCGCCGCCGATGCGGTGCTTCACCGGAATGCGAGAGGCGACCTCGAACACGCGCTTGTCCAAGAACGGTACGCGTAGCTCCAGCGAATGAGCCATGCTCATTCTGTCGGCCTTGAGCAGAATATCGCCCACCATCCAGCGATTGATATCCAAATACTGCATGCGGGTAACATCGTCGAGTCCTTGGCAGCGGTCGTACCACTCGCCGGTGTGGGTGGTGGGATCGGTGGCGGGAATGGTTTTCAGCAGTTTGGCCTTTTCTTGCTTGGAGAACATGTAGGCGTTGCCGATAAAGCGCTCCTCCAGCGATTTGGAACCGCGAATCACAAAGGACTTACCCTTGAAATCGAACGGAATGGCGCGCGCTACACCGGCTACGGCGCGGCGCAGCCAGCGGGGGAGACGCTGATAGCCGGCCAGCGAAAACGGCTCATGATAAATGCGATAGCCGCCGAACAACTCGTCGGCACCTTCGCCGGAGAGAACCACCTTGACGTATTGTGAGGCCAACTTAGACACAAAATACAAAGCCACACAGGACGGATCGGCCAACGGCTGATCCAGCATGTATTGTACTTTCGGCAGTGACTCCCAGTATTCCTCGGGAGTGATGAGGTGGCGGTGGTGCTCGATGCCCACTTCTTCGGCCAGTTCGGCGGCAAAGTTGGTTTCGTTGTAATGCTGGCCGTTATCGAAGCCGACGGTAAACGCCTTTTGGCCGCCAAAATAGGAGGCAACAAAGCAGGAATCTACACCGCCCGATAAGAAGCAACCAACCTCAACGTCGCTGATGCGATGGGCTTCTACGGAGTTGGTGAATACCTCGTCGATGGCATCGACGGCCTGTTCTAACGTCATGCTGTCGTCGGGGTTAAAAATGGCTTCCCAATACCGCGTTTCCTCAACCTTGCCGTTTTGATAGCGCAGATAGTGGCCGGGCTGCAGGCAGTAGATTCCTTTAAAGAAGGTTTCGCGCGGCAGGGAATATTGGTAGGAGAGGTAGTTGTCGAGTGCGGCCTCGTTAAATTCATGTGGAACGTCGGGGTGCACCAAAAGGCTTTTGATCTCGGAGCCGAATACCAACCGCCCATCGGGCAGGAGCGCATAGTGCATCGGCTTGATGCCGAAAAAGTCACGTGCGAGGAAGAGGGATTTTTCTTGCTTGTCCCACACGGCGAAGGCAAACATACCACGCACGCGATCCAGCAGAGCGGCATCCCATTCCTCAAAGCCGTGCAGCAGCACCTCGCTGTCGGATTCGGTTTTGAATACGTGACCGGCAGCCACAAGTTCTTTGCGCAGATCGCGATAGTTGTAGATCTCACCGTTGAACATTAAGACCTTGCTGCCGTCTTCGTTTTCAATGGGTTGATCGCCGCCCTCCAGGTCGATGATGCTTAAACGGCGAAAGGCCATGGACAAGGTGTCATCCATATAAAGACCCTCGGAGTCGGGGCCGCGATGGGTGATCTTATTTGCCATTTCGCGCAGGTAGTTTTCACGGTTGGTGAGTTCGCCGGTAAACCCGCAAAAGCCGCACATACTGTCACTTCCTCTTCTGCCGCACAAGCGGCCTGTGTCCTATACAGGTTAGTATAGCAGAAAAGAATGGGAAATCAAAGAGATAATTGAAAAAAGTTTCAGGATTTTTGAAATTTTCGAAAAATGAGGCTTGACATTTCGGCGTGGGCGTGGTATAGTCTATCTTGCGTTTAGACGCGGGGGAATTCCCGAGCGGCCAAAGGGGGCAGACTGTAAATCTGTTGTCACTGACTTCGGTGGTTCGAATCCACCTTCCCCCACCAAAAGGGTTGCATAAAATAGATGCACCCACAGAAAACCCCGATTTTATCGGGGTTTTCGCCGTTTTTACGGTCAAAAAACACAAAGGTAGAATGACAGATGAAAACTGCCTATTTTGCCTAAACCGAGAGATTTGAACTCTCGCAAAACCGAATACAAGCCACCGAGCGCATGGATAAGAACAAATCCATGCGCTTTTTTTATTTCTGCTGAAAGGAGGAAAACGATGCGAAAGCAAACCGACTTAGTCAAGGTCAAACAAACTGCTCGATCTCTGCTCTTCGCGGATATACACGAAACAGAGCTCTCGCCCGTAATCGTCAGCCACCCATTCACAGACTCCGGCTTTGTTGCATCTCCAAATACAGACGGAGAAATCGGACTGCTTAACATTACTGAGAGCGATGACGATCAAAGACGATGGCGAGAGTACATGGGCAAGCTCATCGATGGAGCCAAAAGCGCCTATGAGATATATATGATGGTCACCAAGCCCTACGCGCTGACCTTTCTGAAATTCGCAATGCCCCATCTCTCAAGAGAAGATATGTCTCAAATCCTCGCCAGTGCATGGACGAGGTCTGAAGCACCGCACCAGGATGTGAATGTCACCGTCAACCAACTCCTGCGGATGTTCAAGCAAGCCGATCCCACTTGCCTCATGGAGCAAGACGAATATATCCAGTTCAAGACCTTGGACGATACGGTGACCGTCTACCGAGGGGTAACCCCTCACAACGCCAAAAGCGTGAAGGCACTATCCTGGTCACTGAATCAGGAAACAGCCGAATGGTTTGCCCACCGCTTCGGCGAGAACGGAACGGTCTACGAAGCACAGATCGATAAAAAGCATATATACGCATATTTCAGCGGAAGGAACGAATCCGAGGTGATCGTCGATCCTTCCTATCTGACAAACATTACGGAGGTACAGGATCTGTCCTCCGATTTTTTATTATCACAAGAATAACGGAGGTAACGAAAATGACCATATATCAAGAAGAAATGCAGC
>JAFVSK010000009.1 GCA_017503785.1 Clostridia bacterium | reverse complement strand
TATCTTTCGTTTTGATATTTTTGAACGCACTACGGCACTAACCTGTTGGTCTGCCATATAAATCGATATTTTTTTGATATTTTCCTCGGTTTCGGGGATTTTAACCTTTTCAAACAGGTTGACTCTTTGAGAAGTTGAAAGCAATTCAATCTCTAATAGTCTGACCTGTTCATCTAACACTTCCGCCTCTAAATCAAGGGACATTGCCTTTTCCATATGGTTTGCGGCGATATCCACCCAAAGAGGTGTTTCGTAAAGATCATAATCTCCTCTTTTAAAATCCGCGCCCTCAAACGTAGGAATATCCACGCCTGCAATATTCCCTTTCCCTTTGCGAATATTGCTAACAGCTATGATCCCCTTGGGGAAGGCATCCATTTCACTGAAAACAGCGATCCATTCACGAAAGCCGAATTCAAGATCTTCTCTTTCTTTTCTCACGGCTTTCGCCTGGGCTTCGATCGTGCGGATCTCCGATTGGAGTTGTTGCTTTTTCAGCGTTAGAGTAGGCAAATATCTACGGTACATTTTAAGTGCGTCTTTTTGTACCTTCAACTCATTTTTAGTTAGTTTGATTTTTGCCAAAGCCACAGACCTCCTTAACGTTTAGGCCAAAATTCATCAGCGAGGTCTGACTTGATTCCGGTTTCGTCTTTTTCAAAGCAATCCGCTAAAATCTCCCATCCCAAATCAAGTGCATCTTCAAGCGAAAGATTAACAGACAGCGACATTAGTTTGTTTTCAAAAAGTTCCCCGTATTTCAGCAGTTTTTCATCCCAACGACTCATAGAAAAACCCATGTTTTTCTTTTCAAGCGTTTCCTTGTAGGAAGAATACAGGCGAATCATCGCATCCATAAGTGTTCGATGGTCTTTCCGTGTTTTACCGTTTACGTTTTGCTTCAGTCGGGACAAAGAACCGAACGGCTCTATACGACCGCCTTTAAGATAATACTGACCTTCGGTAATATATCCTGTATTGTCGGGAACCGGATGAGTAACGTCATCACCGGGCATTGTAGTAACGGCTAAAACGGTGACCGAACCCGAATCAGCAAAATCAACCGCCTTTTCGTAACGGGCTGCAAGCTGAGAATACAGGTCGCCGGGATATCCTCGATTGGAAGGAACCTGTTCCTGCGTAATAGCAATTTCCTTCATAGCATCAGCAAAGTTGGTCATATCGGTAAGAAGCACCAATACGTCCTTATTCTGAAGCGCAAATTGCTCCGCTACCGCCAACACCATATCGGGAATCATCATGCACTCAACGGTAGGATCGGAAGCGGTATGAATAAACATAACGGTTTTGCTGAGTGCTCCGCCTTTGGAAAGCGCATCCTTGAAATACAGGAAGTCATCATATTTAAGACCCATACCGCCAAGAACGATTACATCGGCTTCTGCCTGCATGGCAATTCGGGCAAGAAGTTGGTTATACGGCTCACCCGAAATTGAGAAAATGGGCAGTTTCTGAGAAACAACCAAGGTGTTGAACATATCAATCATAGGAATGTTGGTTCTCATCATTCGATTGGCGAGAATACGCTTCGTGGGATTCACAGAGGGGCCACCGATGGGTTTCATATTCTCCGTAAGCGCAGGGCCTTTATCTCTCGGCTCTCCTGAGCCGTTGAATATACGTCCTAACAAATCTTCACTGAAGGACACTCGCATTTCGTGGCCGAGGAAGCGCACTTCATCGCCTGTAGAAACGCCTTGACCGCCGGCAAAAACCTGCAGAGAAACAATATCTCCCTCAATTTTATTAACCTGAGCCAAGGACTTGCCGAAGCGTGTATTGATCTGTGCCAATTCCTTATACTTAACACCATTTGCTCGGACAGTGATAACATTACCGGTAATGGATTCTATTCGATTATATACTTTATTCAATCTCATTCACCGTCCTTTAATAGTTTTTCAGTGGGCGCGGCTAATTTGCCTTCGCCTTTGTGATACAATTCATCGATCTCAGTTTCTGCTTTTTTAAACGCTTCGCTCTCAAACTCGGTGTAATTCCAATCGATGAATTTTTGACGCATACGGTTAAAGAAGCCTCTCGCATCGTCTTTATTCGGAAGAGCATAATCGCTGCCTAAAACATATACGAGTTTATCGGTAACATAACGCTGACGCTGTTTTCCGCAATTTGCCTCAACCAAATCGAAGGAGTTCTGTTGCAGATAAACCGCATCGAGCATTTCAGATTTCAAATAGGTAATGTAATCTGAAAGTGTAGTCCCTTCTTCGCCGACGACCTTCATCATAGAGCCGATCTCGTCACCGTAATGAAGAATTCTCTTGCAAAATTCCAGCTTTTCACCATCAATAACACTGTTATACTTCGACCAAGAGATAAGCGGGTCAATGGCAGGATACTTTCTTGCATCCGAACGTTCACGGGAAAGACCGTGGAAAGCACCTACAACTTTTAAGGTCGCTTGTGTTACGGGTTCTTCAAAGTTGCCGCCTGCCGGGGATACCGTACCGCCGATAGTAACAGAACCCGTACTGCCGTCAGGCAAACGGACATAACCTGCTCTTTCGTAAAATGCCGCAATGTACGATTCAAGATATGCGGGGAAAGCCTCCTCGCCGGGAATTTCTTCAAGTCTGCCCGACATTTCACGCATCGCCTGTGCCCAGCGAGAGGTTGAGTCTGCCAACATAAGAACATCAAGACCCATTTGGCGATAGTACTCAGCAAGTGTTACTGCGGTATAAACCGAAGCTTCGCGGGAAGCAACGGGCATAGAGGAGGTGTTACATATAATAATGGTGCGTTCCATAAGCGAACGACCGGTTTTAGGGTCGGTCAGTTCGGGAAACTCGGTAAGTGTTTCAACAACCTCACCTGCACGCTCACCGCAGGCGGCGATAATAACGATATCTACATCTGCATATTTTGAAGTGGTATGCTGTAGCACCGTTTTACCTGCGCCAAACGGTCCGGGAGTGCAATAGGTTCCGCCTTTTGCTACAGGGAAGAACGAGTCGATAAGGCGCACCTTGGTTTCCATTGTTTCAATAGGTGCCAATCTCTCGCTATAACACTTTACCGCACGTTTAACAGGCCACTTAAAGGACATGGATATGGGGATCTCGCGGCCTCGCTCATCGGTTACTACCGCAATGGTTTCTTTAACGGTATATTCGCCCTTGTCGGCAATAGATTTTACCGTATAGTTCCCAAGCAGATAAAAGGGAACAAAAATTTTATGTGTAAACGGACCTTCGGGCACTGTGCCGATGTATTCACCCGCACGAACGCTCTCGCCAACCGTCGCAGTCGGTGTGAATTCCCATTTCTTTTCCGTATTGAGTCCGTCTGCATAAATTCCTCTTTCCAAAAACCAACCTGCTTGCTCTGCTAAAATAGGAAGCGGATTTTGCAGTCCGTCATATATCTGGCCGAGTAATCCGGGGCCGAGATCTGCCGAGAGCATATCTCCCGTAAATTCAACCGTATCCCCGCATTGAATGCCATCGGTCATTTCATAAACCTGCACTTGTGCTACGTTACCTTTTATACGGATAACCTCGCTTTTAAGGGTAGTATCCCCCACAACAACGTAGCATATTTCGTTCATAGAAACGTTGCCGTCAAATTCTACCGACACCAAGTTTCCGTTTATGCTTACTACCTTTCCTTTATTTTCGGTCATTGTTTTGCCTCCAGCCTATCTCCGTTTAAAATGGAGTCGTATATATTTTTGTATGCTTGCTCTCCGCTCTTTGTATCAAACTGCCTTATACGAAGAAGCAATTTTAATTTAAGCCCATAATAGAAGATGTACTCCTCAGAGAAGTTATCCATGGGTCTTAACGTTTCTAAGATCGACAAGCGGTAACTGTTTAGATATTTTTCTGCTTCCATTGGATTTTCTATTTCTAGTGCCGCACTTGCTGCCTTGATATATTCCACAGGAAAAACCCTGTTTTCTGTGTCAAAGACTTTTTTCATTTTCTCGGCCCGAACTTTACCAAGCGCAAACCGAAGTTCTCTTTCTCTTTCGTTCCAGGCATCAATCAAAGCAGACCCCGAACTTTCAAATTTTTTAGAAGGTGATAAAGTAAGTTTTTCCAGAGCTTCCTGTGACTTTTTTTCTAAAAAGCGGTTACATAGCTCTGTAAATTGTTCTTCGGTAATCGGAAGCGGATCGTTTTCACTTATCCCATCCAAAGACGGCAACTGCGATATTAAATAATATTCAGCCATAGTTATTACTTCGCCTCTTTCAAAAGCTCGGTAACCTTAGGACTAAGATAATTCGAAAGCATATCCACAACCGCCTCTGCCGAATAATCGTAATATGCACTGCCGCTATTTACAGCGATACGGAATCCACCGTCAAAATTATCATTCGCTTTTAACGTAATACCTTTTAACAGCTTTTCTTTAAGAGCTGCCGCAAAGATATCTTCTAATTTTTTAAGGTCTTGAGTGTTCAAGATCACCGCGACATCTTCAGCATCAGGCTGATCTGCCCAGTTTTCAACAATACTGATAACCAGCTTTGCGAGCGCCTCTGATGAATATACTGCCGTAACCTGTTCGCCAACGACAGCCTTTAGTTCTCTTGTTACACTTTCTCTGAAAGAGATCAGCAGATTGCGACCAGCCTGACGAATCGCATCCTCACTTGATTTCGTCATTCGCTCAGCTTCAGCTTTTGCATCGGCTAAGATTTTGTCTGCCTGCGCCTGTGCTTGCGCAACAATCTTTTCGGCATCCGACTTTGCCTCTTCAACTATAGCCTTGGCTTCCGCCTCGGCAGCCTCCGCACCGTCCTTCTTGATCTGCTCAATAAGCTCCTGAAGTTGAACTTCCATAATTCTATCTCCTTTTTTATATTTAGATAAATTTACTGCTAAAAACAAAATGGATCCAGGTTTCTCTGCAGACAGCTGGATCCATTAATACAAGTATATCTACTTGCTAAAGTGTAGCACACTTTTCTCATTTCGTCAAGGCCTTAGACGGATAAAGACACAAAAAGCTCAATTAAAATTATATCATCGGTAAAAACGAATTTAACAAAACCAGCCCGGTGTTTTTGGCCCGTCGTGTTCATCCGCACTAAACAATAGCAAGCGGCCACTCAAGTAAGAGTGGCCGCTTGCTCGATATAAGGGGGAAGTGGATTTTTGGTTAAAATGCAGCGATCAGCTGCGCCACGGTTTCCTTGGCATCACCCAGCATCAAGATAGTGTTGGGGGCCTCGTATAACGGGTTCGGCACGCCGGCATAGCCGGGCTTCGTATCAAAGTTGCAAACGATAACGTTCTTGGCCTCGGCAGCATTCAGCACGGGCATACCGTAAATGGGCGTGCCCTCGGCGGTGTTGGCTGCGGGGTTTACCACGTCGTTTGCGCCGATGATGATGGCGGCGTCACATTCAGCAAACTCACCGTTCACGGCCTCCATTTCGTACAGCTTATCGTACGGAACGTCGACCTCACACAACAGCACGTTCATGTGGCCGGGCATACGACCCGCTACCGGATGAATGGCAAACTTGACTTCCACGCCGCTAGCTTCCAGCTTATCCGACAAGCTCTTCACTGCGCTTTGTGCCTGTGCGAGCGCCATGCCGTAGCCGGGGACGATCATCACTTTCTTTGCCGATCCCAAAACGCTCCCCACCGATACGGTATCGGCTTTTTCCTCAGCAGAAGCCGCGGCAGCACCGATAGCCGCCGTCAGTTGCGCTACGGTTTCCTTGGCATCACCCAGCATCAAGATGGTGTTGGGAGCCTCGTACAACGGATTCGGCACGCCGGCATAGCCGGGTTTTGTATCAAAGTTGCAAACGATAACGTTCTTGGCCTCGGCAGCGTTCAACACAGGCATACCGTAAATGGGCGTGCCCTCGGCGGTATTGGCTGCGGGGTTTACCACATCGTTTGCGCCGATGATGATGGCGGCGTCACATTCTGCGAACTCACCGTTCACGGCTTCCATTTCGTACAGCTTATCGTACGGAACGTCGACCTCACACAACAGCACGTTCATGTGGCCGGGCATACGACCCGCTACCGGATGAATGGCAAACTTAACTTCCACGCCGCTAGCTTCCAGCTTATCCGACAAGCTCTTCACCGCGCTTTGTGCCTGTGCGAGCGCCATGCCGTAGCCGGGGACGATCATGACTTTTTTTGCCGTATTAAGAACCGTATCTACCGTAACGCCAGCCGGTTCTTCCGTTTTCGCTTGAACCTTTTCCTCCGCCTTTACAGACGGAGCAGCTGCCTTTTTCGCTTTGCCGCCCAGCAAAATGCTGAGCAGGCTACGGTTCATCGCCTTGCACATGATCTGGGTGAGCAGCAACCCGGAGGCACCCACGATACCGCCGATGGCAACCAACAGCGGATCGCCCACCGCGATACCGGCAATGCCGCCTGCCACACCGCTAAGCGAGTTGAGCAAGGAAATGGTAATGGGCATATCGGCACCGCCAACGCGAATTGCAAACGCCATGCCAAAGAACGCCGACAAAACGGAAATGAGCCACATACACTCGGGAGCGATGACTACCACCGCCGCGGTTGCAATCAGCGTAACCGCTACGATCGCCGAGTGAGCCGGCCAAACAACCGGTTTTTGCGGCAGCAGCTTGTGCAGCTTACCGGCAGCAACCAAGCTTCCCGTGAAGGTGACAAAGCCCACCACCAACGCCAGCGCGCCGGTATACAGGGCAAACAATTTATTCGGCGTGGCATCCGTTACTTGAGCAATGGTCAAGATTGCCACGAGCGCACTGGCCAAGCCGCCCAAGCCGTTCAACAGCGCCACCGCCTGCGGCATTTCGATCATTTTGACCTTAACGGCGCCAAAAAGGCCGATTACCGCGCCGATCGCAATGCCAAGCCAGGCTTGCCAGGCGGTGAGGATTTCGGCGTTATACATAACCACCAGTATGGCGGCCAACGCACACACGGCCGACAGCGTATTACCGCTGTTAGCACTTTTCACCTTACTCATCATGCTGATACCAATCAGCACACCCAAAACGAGGACAGCACTGATAACGTAATAGACCGTATTCGGAATCACTTACTTGTCCTCCTTTTTGAACATTTTGAGCATTCTGCCGGTAACGGCAAAGCCACCGGCCACATTGACCATGGCAAACACGATTGCCGCAATCCCGATGATCACGCTAACTACGGGGGCTTTTTCTTTCAGCGCTACCGCCAGCACGGTCAACGCACCCAGCACGGTAATACCGGAGAGGGCGTTCATGCCCGACATCAGCGGCGTATGAAGCAGCGTGGGCACTTTGTTGATGATGAAGTAGCCAACAATAGCGGCCACCACAAAAATACCCACCAAAATATAAGGCATATACATGGCGCAGGTTCTCCCTTCGTCAATTAGGCTTTCATGGCTTCCAAAGCGCCCTTATGTACGATCTCACCGTCGATCGTCGTCATGATGCCGCGCACGATCTCGTCGTTCGTATCCAATGCGATCACGCCGTCTTTGGTTAAGTATTTCACCAAATTGTAGATATTGTTGGCGAACATCCAGGTGGAGCTGGTGGGCAGCATGCCGGGAATGTTCTTAATACCCTCGATAGTGACCTTGTGCTTCACCGCCGTTTCACCGGGCACGGTGATGGCACAGTTACCACCCTGGTCAATGGAAATATCCACGATAACCGAACCGGGCTTCATGGATTTCACCATATCCTCAGTGAGCAGAATGGGAGCCAATTTGCTGGGAACCAATGCCGAGCAGAACACGATATCCATTTCCTTAATGGTATCCTTCAGCGCCTCGCGCTCCTTTTCCAGCCACTCTTCGCTCAGTGCGTTGGCATAACCACCCTCGCCCACGGCGATCTCGGCGGGAACGCCCGTATCGACGATCTTAGCACCCAAGCTCATTGCCTGCTCGGCAGCGGCGGGACGAATGTCGGCAGCATAGGTGATAGCGCCCAAACGCTTGGCGGTAGCCAATGCCTGCAAGCCGGCAACACCGGTACCGATAACCATGGCGTTGCAGGGCTTGATCATACCTACAGCACAGAAGATCTGCGGAATGAACTTCGCCAGATCGTTAGCGGCAATCAGAATACCCTTATAGCCGGCGCAGGTGCTCATGGAGGTCAGAGCATCGAGGTTCTGTGCACGGGAAATACGCGGCACACCGTCCAGTGTAAGACCGATAACGCCCTTGGCGGCCATGTTTTTCACCATCTCGTGGTTTACGGGCGATGCCGGATGAATAAACGTGATCAGGTACTGACCGGCATGCATCATATCAATTTCGTGCAGGTTCTTTTCGGTGTTGAACTGAGGCTCTTTAACCTTGAGGATAATATCCGCTTTCGCATACAGCTCGGCAACGTCGGCGATCATCGTAGCACCCGCCGCTGCATACTCCTCGTCGCTGAAGAACGCGCCGTCACCGGCCGAATTTTCTACCAGCACCTCATAACCGTCTGCCTTCAGTTTAGCAACCGTTTCCGGAATTGCCGATACGCGGCCTTCACCGTGCATAATTTCCTTAGGAATACCAATAACCATAATCGTTGACCCCTTTGTTACAAATTTTATATAGATTGTTTTTCAACAATTCTATTCGTCGGGAAGCAAGCACACCTCGTGCTTGTTGGTGGACAATACCACCGTGGTTCGCGTAAGGGAAACACCCTCAATGGATTTAATATACGTTAAGATCTCCTCCAGCGTTTTCCCCGTGGTGGTAACCACCTTGAGCAAGAAATCAAAATCACCTGCAATGTAATAACATTCCGCGATCGACGTATTGCTGTTAATGATCTCTACAAAATGCTCGTAATGCTGGGGATGCTCCAAACGCACGTTAATGAAGGCCATCAGGTCGCGACCGATCACGTTTTGGTTGATAATGGTCGTATACTGCTGAATGAGTCCGGAGTTTTCCAGCTTTCGTATGCGCTCGATCACTGCCGACGGCGACAGGTTGATTTTGGCACCGATATTGGTAGCATTTTCTCGGGAATTTTCTTTTAGGCAAGCTAAAATCCGATGGTCTATTGCATCCATTTTAATACCCCCTTTTTTCTCCTTGATTATACAAAACAGTGCAAAAAAAGTAAACCACTCAAGCAAAACGCCTTATTATTTTTTGTAAATAATAAAATGCTCGAAAAATATTTTTGTTTGAATAATTGGTTTTAAAGCTGTACCAAAAAAATCTCTCTGCTTATAACGGCTTCCATGGGCTGAAATCAAAAAAACAGCAGCGCCAAGCGCTGCTGTTTTTATTATATGTGTATCACCGTGTAACAGGCTTTTATCAGCCCTCTGTTTTCGTTGTATCACAACCGCCGCTGCATTTACCGCCGCACTGCTTGGCATACGGACAACCAACACAGGTCTCTCCGCGTTTTTTCGCCTTATACAAGTACAGCGCAGCACCGCCGACAATGGCCGCAATAACTGCGATAATAATATAATTGATCATGGCTTACTTTGTTACCGGCTCTTTCTTAGCCGTTTTTTTCAGTGCATACTCTGCTTTCAGCTTCTTGTCGGCGTTGCGGATCAACACAATGACCACTGCCGCCATAGCCAGCACTGCCAAGCCGCCGCCGATGGCTGCGCCCACGTTGAGCGTAGCGGGAGCTGTGATCAGCGTGCCGATGGTGTATACCAGATAGCCAATTGAGTAGCCGACACCCAACTGGAGCGCAATGCCGCCCCACAGCCACTTTTTCGACGAGATCTCCGCGTTCATGGCACCGATTGCCGCAAAGCAAGGCGGTGAGAACAGGTTGAACATCAAGTAGGCCAGTGCCGCCACCTTGGTGAGCCCAAAAATCGCTGCCACTTCGGCACCGGCACCCTCGGCCATTTCCAGGGCTTCGGTATCAATCAAATTGGAGATACCATAGCACACCGCCAGTGTACCAACCACGTTTTCCTTGGCGATAAAGCCGGTGACCGCCGCAGCAGCCAGCTGCCACGCTTTGATGCCGACAATCGGAACCAGCACCACCGCGATGGGAGCCGCGATCGTGGCCAAAATAGAGCTGCTTTCAGCACCCTCGGCAACCAGCCGGAAGCTCCAGTCGAAGGACTGCATGAGATAAACGATGGCATTGCACAACAAAATAATGGTACCGGCCTTTACGATATAGGCCCAACCACGGCTGCACATCGACATGAACGCACGCTTGAAGCTGGGAGCTTTATACTCCGGCAATTCAATAATGAAGAAGGATTTGCGGTTCTTGTGGCCCGCGATCTTGTTGACGAGCAAGGCACCGAGCAAAATCAGAAGAATACCGGCAAAGTACATTAACGTGCCCACCCAAGAGGCGTTTCCAAAGAAAGCGCCGGCAAACAAGCCGATAACCGGCAGCTTGGCGCCACAGGGCATAAAGGGGGTGAGCATTGCCGTGGCGTTGCGCTCACGCTCGTTGCGAATGGTACGCGCCGCCATAACGCCGGGGATCGCACAGCCGGTACCGATAACAAACGGAATGACGGATTTACCGGAAAGACCCACCTTTTTGAAGATGGGATCCAGCACGACCGTGGCACGCGCCAAATAGCCGCAATCCTCCAGCAGGGCAATGAGGAAGTACATTACCATAACCAGCGGCAGGAAACCGACAACAGCACTGACACCGCCGATGATACCCTCGGTAAGCAGGGCCACCAAGAACTCATTGCCGCCCTCCAGCAGACCGGCGACCCATTCCTTAAACATATCGATCAACGTGACCAGACCCGGAATAACCGTGCCGTTCGAGAACTCGTAGCCTTCGGCGATCCAAGCGCCTACCCACGCCTGCGAGATCTGGAATACGAGGAACATAACCACTGCAAAGATCGGGATACCCAGCCATTTGTTCGTAAGTACGGCATCGATCTTATCACCAAAGTTCTTATCCTTGGTAAGTACTTTGCGGGTCTCTACCTCGCGCACGATGGCGTTCACGAACTCAAAGCGCTTACGGTCGGCTGCTTCGACGGCCTTTTTATCGGTGTTGTCGATCTCGCCCTGATGATACGGTGCCTTTTGCTCCTTATCAAAAGCTGTAACCGCTGCCTCCACAACCGCTTTCAAGCCCTCGGCCGAGGTGGAAATCGTATCAATCACCGGGCAGCCCAGTTTTTCCGACAAGGCAACCGAATTGATCTTGGTTTGCTTTTTCGCATTGATATCGCTCTTATTCAGCGCGACCACCATCGGGATGCCCAGCTCCAACAGCTGTGTGGTAAAAAACAAGCTGCGGCTCAAATTGGTGGCGTCCACAATGTTGATAATCACATCGGGGTTTTCCTTACGCACATACGAGCTGGTGATGCTTTCTTCGCTGGTAAACGGCGACATGGAGTATGCACCCGGCAGGTCAACGGCGATGAGCTGTTCCTCACCCGTGTAATAGCTTTTCTTAATGGGGTGCTCCTTTTTTTCCACGGTAACACCCGCCCAGTTACCCACCTTTTCGTTACGACCGGTGAGCGCATTGTACATGGTGGTTTTTCCCGAGTTAGGGTTACCCGTCAATGCAATTCTCATACTCTCTCCTCCTTGTTTCTGCCCACTCTATCTTTAGTTAGTCACCGCTAACTGTTATCTTTGAGAAAAGCAATCCTCAGATTGCTTTTAAAAACTTATATAATAATAGCCTCGGCCAGTTGGGTATCAATGTTATAGCGGCCGTCTTTAATTGACACAATGCAGCTGCTCTTTAAATGCGATACCACCGTGATGGTTTCCCCACTGTAGCAACCGAGAGAAAACAAGAACGCATCCAGTTCTTCGTCGTCGGTTTCGATTCGTTGGATGGTGTATTCCACACCCTCCGTAGCTTCTCTTAAGTTCATACCATCACCCAAAATCAAAACGGATATTAGCCTAGGCTAACTGATTTTTGTAAAGAATGGTTAGCACTCGCTAACCATTCATCATTATATCACTCTTTCGCCTGTTGTCAAGCGGTTTTTTGGAAAATTTTTTCGTTGTTAAAAACATTTTCCATCCTTACAGTCTTCCGTGGTACCGCAACGATAGCACAGTTCATTGGGGCATTGCTGTGTCTCTCGGAACTGAACAAGATTGTTCACCGTAGTTTCGGCAATGTTCGCCAGTGCTTCCTCGGTTAAAAAGGCTTGGTGCGAGGTAACGATGACGTTTGGCATTGAAATCAGGCGTGCTAAGGTGTCGTCCTCAAGAATGTGACCGGAATTGTCCTCAAAGAACAAATCGGACTCTTCCTCGTACACGTCCAAGCACGCCGCCCCTACCTTGCGGGATTTGATACCTGCAAGCAGCGCCTCTGCATCCACCAAGGCGCCGCGCGAGGTGTTTAAGATCACCACACCGCGCTTGCATTGTTCCAGCGCCGCTTCGTCGATTATATGATGCGTTTCCTCTGTTAAAGGGCAATGCAACGAAATGATATCGCTATGACAAAGCAGCGTATCCAGCGGCACGTATTTCACCGTATCGCCGTTATCCAGCCCTGCAGCGGGAAATTTATCGTACGCCAACACGCGCATTCCGAAGCCGCGGCAGATATCAATAAACACGCGACCGATGCGACCGGTGCCGATAACACCCACCGTTTTACCGTGCAGGTCAAAGCCGGTGAGGCCGGATAAACTGAAATTAAAATCCTTCGTGCGGATATACGCCTTATGAATACGGCGAATCGAGGTAAGCAGCAACGCCATGGTATGCTCGGCCACCGCATAGGGCGAATAGGCCGGCACACGGAAAACGTGCAGTTTCCCGAAGGCGTATTTCATATCCACGTTGTTAAAGCCTGCACAACGCAGTGCTACAATGCGAACGTTCATCTCACACAAACGGTCGATCACCGCGGCGTTTACGGTATCGTTTACAAACACGCAAACGCCGTCGAAGCCGTGCGCCAAATCGACAGTATCCTCGTTCAATTTGGTTTCAAAATATTTAAACGTAACACCATGCTGAGCGGCTTGCTCGTCAAACGACAGTTTGTCGTACGGTTTGGCATCAAAAAAGGCAATTTTCATGATTTCTCCTCCCACATTAGTATGGGCGTTATTTGGTGTTTGATACCGTCATATCCGCTAAACGGCGTGCTGCAGCAGCCGCTTTTTCGAGGTACTCCACTGCGGAAATATCCTCATACCGACCGCTGGTTGAAGCAATGACCTCCAGCATCAGCGAACCGGTATACGGTGATTTTGCCAGTTGCTTTGCTACGCGCTCATAACAAAGCGTACCGTCAAACGGAATCAGGTGCAGGTCGTTGTTGAATACGCCGTCGTTATCGTGAATGTGCGTGCAGATCAAGCGATCTGCAAACAACGGCATATACTCGCGACCGGGAGTAAAGCAGTTTTCGTGGCCGCAGTCCCAACAAAAACCGGCCACGTCGGGCCCAAAGGTTTCCAACGCCCACGACAGATTGGCCAGCATGCGCTGATTTTCAAAGGCGATCTTCACACCCTTGCACGCCGCATGGTCGACCAACTTTTCATAACGACTACGACCGACATCCGTAATCGACGGCGGTGTTAAGCCGGACGACAGATGCACCACGGCAATGCCCACCCCTGCCAATGCGCAGTTATCCACGCAAGCGGTCAGTTCCGACAGCATGGCCTCGCCATCCTCGTTGTCATACCAAATATCGTTGATATGGCCGAACGGGGCGTGCATCGTTTCATAGGTGATCCCATGCTTCGCACACAGGTCGGCAAACACAATCAGTTTTTTAGGATCTGTCCACTGCGAACCGGTAAAGGTGGCACCAAAACCAAACTCTGCCATTGAGCGAAGATACTCTTCATCGTTTAGCCCCGCGCGGGCGTGCAAATTGATACCGATAGTACGCACACAACCACTCCTTAAATCACACGGCATTCGGTAATGCCGTAATACGCAAAGCAGCGAACCGCTTCTTCGTTGATCTCCTCACCGCAAACCACCACCGGAATTGCCGGCGGACAGGAAACCGTTGCCGCTGCTAACACGCGGCCGACGCATTGTTCGATCGGCAACGCTTCCGACGGCGACAACAGCGCCTCACGCGGCGACAAGCGCTGTACGGTGTGCGGTGCCGACGGCGCCCATGCCACAACAGGCTCACGCAGCGGCAAGGAGCACAGCACCGTTTCCAGATGCGCAAGCTCATCGGTACCGATATCGGTAGTAAGCATCAGCACCACAAAATCGGGATCGGAAGCCTCGCACACGATCCCCTTTTCACAAAGCAGCGCCGCCAACTCCGTTCCCGTGTACCCGCACATTTTAGGGGCAACCGTAATCTTCAACGGTTCGTTGCCAACCAGCCTATAGCCGTGTTGGCGCAAGGTCTTTTTCAGCGTAAACACGCGTTGTGCCAGTGCGGCAAGCTGACCAGGATACTCCCCCGCCAAGCGGGCGTTTGCCGCATCCAAGGATTGTAAAATCACGTAGGACGGACTGGTGGAAGCGAACACCGACATGGCGATTTCGGCGTGCTCGACAAACAGCTGCGGAGCCGTTTTTGCAACGTGCAGATACGCACCGCCCGTGAGAACCGCCAGTGTTTTGTGCGCCGAATCGCAGCACAGATCGGCCCCTAATGAGATGGGATGGTAGGACTCCGGTAAAAACCGAAGGTAGGCACCGTGAGCGTTATCAACAAGCAGCAATACGCCGTATCGGTGGCACACCTCGGCAATTGCTGCGATATCCACCATATTTCCCAAATAATCGGGGCTGGTGAGATAGACCGCCAGCGGCAGCTCCTGTGCCTTGCTTAAATACTGCTCGATCGCCTGCGCCGTGAGCGTGCACGACAACAGCGTTTCCCGATTTTCGGGATACAGCCAGGCAACGTCGATATCCAACAGCGCCGCCGCTGTCATAAACACCTTATGGGCGTTGCGACCCGCAGCAATCAACGGCCGCTTGCCGCTCGCCTTGGCAAGCACGCGCACCAAATACAGCATTGCACGAATACACAGCGACGAGCCCTCCACCGAATATACCGTTTTGGCGGTGCCGAACAACGAGGCCGCGTTCTCTTGACTTTGCTTAATGATCCCGTTCGCTTGATACAACACGTCGGCACCGTCGATCTCGGTAATATCCCACGGTTCCACGCCGAGTACGCCGCAGCCTTTATGTCCGGGCATGTGCAGCCGCACGGCATTTGACTGCGCATACTTGCGCACGAAATCACAAATGGGGGTATTCATTAACATTCCCCCATCGTCTTAGCAGCTTCCAGCATAATGGCACATTCCATACGCTTGCGGAACAGCTCGCAACCGTATTCGTAAACGCCGTTCACCGAGCCCGTGGCGTGATACGCATTGGCGGCACAGCCACCCGAGCAATACAGCTTTGCCCAACAATCCTTACACTCCTCGCGGGTGTACACGTTGCAGGCAGCAAATTCGTCTTGAACAGCGGTATTCGTCACGCCGTCCCACACGTTGCCGAGCTTGAATTTCTCTTCACCGACAAACTGGTGGCAGGGGTACAAGTCGCCCCACGGTGTAACCGCCATATATTCGGTTCCCGAGCCGCAGCCCGATAACCGCTTGTAAATGCACGGCCCACCCTTGAGATCGATCATATAGTGATAGAACGTAAACGGCTTACCCTCGCGGTGGCGTTTGAGCATCAATTCGGCCAGCTGCTCATACTGCTGCATCACAATCGGCAGATCATCTGCCGTTAGCGCCGAGGGATCATCAGGTGCGCACACGACAGGCTCCATGCTGAGCTCGGTGAAGCCCAAGCGCAGCATTTCCTCAATATCCTTCAAGAAATCGGGATTGGCATGGGTGAAGGTGCCGCGCATATAATAATTCTTGTTGCCGCGTTTTTCCACAAAGCGTTGGAATTTGGGAACGATCTTTTCCCAGCTGCCGTTGCCCGCGTAATCCACGCGAAAACGGTCGTGCACTTCTTTGCGGCCGTCAAGACTGAGCACCACGTTGCTCATCTCGCGGTTGGCAAAGTCGATCACGTCGTCATCCACCAACACACCGTTGGTGGTGAGCGTAAAGCGGAAGTTTTTCCCCGCTTCTTTTTCACGCACCCGCGCGTAGGCAACCAGTTCTTTGATCATATCCCAGTTCATCAGCGGCTCGCCGCCAAAGAAATCCACTTCCAGATTGGTGCGACCAGGAGAATGCTCCATAAGGAAATCCAACGCCTGCTTCCCTACCTCAAGGCTCATAACAGCGCGGTCGCCGTGGTAGTTTCCCTGACTTGCAAAGCAATAGGCGCAATTCAAGTTGCAGGTGTGTGCCACGTGCAAGCAAAGCGCTTTTACCACACCGGCACTGCGTTCTTTAAGGCTGCCCGCCATCGCCGAAAACGTATCGGGGGCAAACAGCTTACCTGCCTGCTTCAATTGCTCAACCTGATCGCAGCACGCTTCCACCTCATCACGCGTTACGTCAGCGTGATCGGCGTATTTTTCAAGAATGTGAGCCACCAATTCCTCGCGCGGCGTTTGTTCGTAGGCTTCGATGATATCGTAGGCCACCTCATCCACCACGTGCACCGAACCGGAATAAATATCCAGCACAATGTTAAGGCCGCCAAGTTTATAGCAATGTAACATACTGTATCTCTCCCCACAAAAAATGCCGCCCTCAGGCGGCATTTATGCGCAATGATTACTTATCCTGCTTTTTGCTTTCGCACTGCTGGTTGGCAATGCCGCAGCTGGTTTTACAAGCAGACTGGCAGGAAGTCTGGCACTCGCCGCAGCCGCCGTTCTTTGCGCTTTCGCACAGGTTCTTAGTATCCAAAGTCTGAATACGAGTCATTTCGGTAACCCCCAAGATTTATAATTTGTTATATTATAGCACACTACTTTTAATAAGTCAATCGCCATTTTTCGAAATACTTCTTGACATTCTCGATATTCGAGAATATAATAAAATTGTAATACTCGATATTCGAGAATAGAGGTGAGCCCATGCCCCGCGAGAAATTTAAAACCCTCACCGAGCAAATGTTTTACGTACTACTGTGCCTACGTGAGGAATGTTACGGATTAGATATGCTAGATAAAATCCCGGCAATGACAAACGGCCGCGTGCGCGTGGGCTCCGGTACGCTGTACCATCTGCTGGAGCAGTTTTCCGAATCCGGCATCATTCGTGAAACCAAAAACGAAGGCCGTCGCCGCAGCTATTTGCTGACCGACAAAGGCCGTGCCATGCTGAAAGAAGAATACGATCGACTGAACGCACAAGCCGTCGATTACCGCCGTTATTTTGAGGAGGAGAACGTATGAGAAATGTAAAATACCGATTCAACTATTTTCTCCCGTACGACCGCGCCGGAATGGAACGGTATTTGGAAAAACAGGCAGCCAAAGGATGGATGGTAGAGGGGCTTTCCTCAACTGGCAAACGCTGGCTTTTCCGATACACCGAACCACAAACGCTCCGTTTTGCTGCCTCGTTTCCCCCACCATCGATCGGCAAGGAAGAAGAATACTCCGCTAATAAGCACCGATTTCAGGAACTATACGAACACAGCGGCTGGAAATCGGTATTTTCCACGGATTATCTGCACATTTTTTGCTGTAACAACAGCAATTCAACCTCGCCGGAAACGGATGCCACAGTAGAACTCTCCGCCCTGCATCGGTGGGTTAAAAAGAATTTTCTTACAGCACAAGTTGTTGGTACAACCATATTTTTTGCGCTTTTTGTTTTTATACTATGGCAATTCATTGCTTCTCCCACGGTTTTCCTAGTTTCCCCAGGTAAGATCGCCGGGGGCATTGCTTGCCTCCTGTCCCTGCTTACCGCACTTTGTGAAATCGGGAAATATTATCACTGGCACCATCGCGCCGTCCGTTGTGTTCAGTGCGGCAATGAACTACCTCCGGTGCGCGGCAATATCATTTTCAGTTCCCTTTGTTATGCTGCTTCCTATTTACTGCTGATAATCGGACGATTATGGAGATACGGCGCACTTTATATTGTGGGGCTGCTTCTGCTTTTTGCATTAGCCTACGCCCTGCGCTTTCTACTGATTGTCTGCAAGCTGGACGAAGGAACTGCCACGGCAACAACCTTTATCATTATGCTACTGCTTGTGTTTTTCGGCGTCGGCCTATTCCTCGTTCGATAACAAACCGCCTTGGAGCATGCTCCAAGGCGGTTTGTTTATTATTTCCAAAAGGCTTCGTTGTTTGCCTCGTCCACAATGGTGCGGATGGGCAGATCGTCCTCACCGGTGATGAGTGCCAGCAACCGTTCCTGCCCTGCTTCGGTAAGTACGGGGCCGGTAATGCGGCGGAACTTATCGCACAGCCACGGCAAACGAATATTCTCCTTCGCCTCGCCGCGCGGCTCACATTCGTCCGACATAAAGTGACGACCATCCTTGGTAACGATCTCGGCACGGCAAATACGCTCGGCCGGGAAGCGAGCATCCAAGTCCTCGTCCACAACAAAGGACAGGCGCTTCATCATGTTCAGCACCATGGGATCGTTCAAATTCTCCTCACGTACCTGCATCAGGCCGAAATCACCGTACACCAGCGAAGCCGCTACGGGATACGCAATGTTATACTGCGCTTCATCGGCGGTTTGCGGCACGATCTTCGACAGCAAGGTGGCACGCTTGAAGGTATGGATGGTTACACGCTCGATATTCGAAGCCGACAAATGGTGCTCCCGCATAAGACCGACGCACGCGTCGATGGCAGGATGCGCCCAACGGCAGCAGGGATAGGGCTTAAAGTACAGCGCCATCACCTGATGATAGTCGCCCAGGTCGTCCAAATAATGGCGATACTCATCTGCCTCCAGCATGTGCTTATTCCCCTCAAAACCGCACAACGTATTCAGCACAGCCAACACACCCGTCATAACACCGAAGGGCACGCCGTCCTTGTTCATCGACGGATATTCCACGCTGCGAATACCGGGAACCAGCGGTGCGTTAAACTCAGCAACCGACAATGCATTGTTGATCTGTTCCTTCGTAAATCCATACAAACGGCCCACACCGGCTGCCACGCCCACGGCGCCAAACGTGCCGCTGCTGTGTGCATACTGATAGTAATCCATCAGCGCTGCACCCATGCGAATGGTGGCTTCATACGCCACCAGCATCGTTGCCAAAAACTCGTTGCGCGATACATTTTTCTCATACGCAGCCGCCAAAACGGCACCCACAAACGACGTACCGGGATGAGCGCGAGTCATATTGTGACCATCGTCGATATCGTATGCGTTGGAAGAGTGCCCCATCGCCGTGGCCGCGCCGGCAAAGCCAAACCGCTTGTCCGAGCCGATCACAGGAATGTCACCTTTGCCGAACAGACTCTCTGCCAGCCGCAGGCCAACCTCAAACTGGCGGCTGCGACTGCCGATCACCAACGCACCCATGAGGTCGACAAAGCAACCCTTCATGCGTTCTTGCACCTCGGCGGGCAGCTCCTCCCACCGCGCGTTTAAAATATAGTTTTCTAATTTGTAATCTGTTTGAAAATGCATACTATCACTTACCCTCCGCCAGATCGCACAACAGCTCATAGGCAAATTCCGTGTGCGGTTGAATGGTATCAATGGCTAAATACTCTTTATCACTATGATCGAAATCACCCGTGGGGCCCAAGCTGTCAATGCAAATGGGGCCGCAGGCTGCCAAATGATTGGCATCTGACAAGCCGCCCCGCTTTTTCAGCAAAAGCGGACGCCCCATCCGCTCGGCCACAGCGCACATACGCTCTACGTAGGCCCAGGTGCGTTCGTCGGGCACCAGGGCAGGCGTTGTTTTGCGCACGGCAAACTCCACCTGATATCCCCCCGCCTCAGCATGGCGCACCAAGTCGGCAACACAGGACTCCAGTTCGCTGCAGACCTCCTTTTCCTCGTAGCGAATATCCCAGCCCACCCGGGCTTCCTCGGCAACGATATTGCGCTTTTCGCCGGCGTGGAAGGTACCCACGTTCACGCTGGTCCCCCGCTCGGCCGAATGAAACTTCTGCAGCTCGTTGATCCAATACACCGCTTCGGTTACGGCCGACAACGATTTCCCCTCGAACATATATCCGGCGTGACCGGCACGGCCGCGAATGGTAACGGCGAGTGCTGTTTGCCCCTTGCGCTCCACCGTGACTGCACCGTTGGAGCCACCGGCTTCAAACACGAATACGCGGTCGCAAAGCTTGGCGTATCGCTGTGTGATCGGCTTGGAATACCGACTGCCGATCTCCTCATCGGGGTTAAAGACAGCGATAATATTCAGCTTTTCGTTCACCTCGGGCGGTAGCGCTTCCAGAATATGCAGCATCGACAAGCAGCCCTGCTTCATATCAATTACGCCCACACCGTAGCAGTTGTTCTCATCACGGCGAAACGGACGCTTGGCGACCTCGCCGTAAGAAAACACCGTATCCACGTGGCCGATCAGCATCACGTCGTACCGCTCTGCTTCGCGATTTTTCACCACGGTGCAATTCCCGGTGTCGGGGCGAAGGTCGTATTTTTCAACGATCCACCCCATAGAGGAAAAGCGGTCGGCGAAAAAATCGCCTACCGCTGTAATTCCTTCCGGATTGCCTTGCCCACTGTCGATATTCACCAGTGTTTCCAGTTCCTTGAGAAACCGTTCCAAGTCAACCTTCATATAGATAACCTCTTACAGTTTGATGAAGTTATTGCTGCGCGTGGTCGTTGCCGGAGGTGCGGGATCCAAAGCACGGTCGGCAATGCCCAAAATATCTTCGGGGCGGATCCACGGACGGTTCTGAATGGCACTGGTCTCCTCGTGAGTGAGGTAGCCCTTATAGGCCGTCAGGCAGCGGCGGATAAAGCCATCACGCACGCAGGCCTCTTCCAAACCGTTGTTCATCACATTGAGCAGCATCGGCAGCGTTTCGGCAGCCAGCGCCACGGAGGTGGAGTGAGCCACCGCACCGGGAATGTTGCTCACGCAGTAGTGCACAACGCCGTTCACCACGTAGCGGGGATCGTCGTGATGCGTTTCATGGCTGGACTCGATCGCACCGGGATCGTCGTTGGAGATATCCACCAGCACGCTGCCGGGCTCCATCGTCTTCAGCATCTCTTTATCAATGAGGAAATCCTTGCGCTGCTTGGGCCACTTTACGCAGTTGATGACCATGTCGGTCTGCGGCAGCAGGGCAGCAATGGTTTCCTTGGTGCAGAACATGGTGTTGATCTTCTGCTCGTAGCGATCGCTCAGCATACGCAACACGCCGGCGTTGATATCCATCACCGTCACGTTGGCGCCCAGCGCATACAGCACCGACAAAGCACCCTGACCGACAACACCGCCGCCCAGGATCAGCACGTTCATGCCGGGAGCGCCGGCGAAACCGCCGACAAACTTACCCTTACCGCCGTTGATGGAGAGCATCGACTCAAGGCCGAACAGCGCACCCTGCTTACCGGCAGCCTCACAGTTGGGCGAGCCGTAACGGTGGCTGTCTTCCGCCGTGAGCGCAATGCAGCGGCTCTTCAGAATGGCATCCACTTCCTCGGGATGACCGGCGGGATGAATGCAGCAATACACCAGCTGATTCTCACGAAGAAGATCGTATTCGCAGGGGAACAGCTCCTTGACCTTGGCCAGGAAATCGCAGCGAGCGTACATTTCCTCCATCGTGTCAACGATCTCGGCACCGGCAGCCTCGTACTTCTCGTTGGAGAAGCCGGAACCCACGCCGCAGTCGCGCTGAGCCAGCACCGTGTGACCGGCCGCTACGATCGAAGCAACCTCGATCGGGGTGCAGATTACGCGATTTTCGCCCTCTTTAATGTCTTTCAAAATACCAAATACCATTGTGTTTTCCTCCTAACACATTTTAATACGTTTTATAGGGTATCGTCGTTATATTCGCCGAAGCCCTCACCATACACCTCTTTGGCGTCGGTTACGATGATAAAAGATTTTTCGGGGTCGATCTCGACCACGGCATTTTTGACCCGTGCGATCTTTGCCGATTTGGCCGCACACATCAGTACCTGCTTATTGTTGCCGGTAAACGCACCGTGGCCATCCAAAATGGTAACACCCAGTTCCATTTCCAGCAGTTTCTGCTTGATCTCCTCGTTGCGATCGCTGATGATATAGGCGACCTTGGCGTTGTTAGTACCATACACCACCATGTCCATGGCAATGCTGGCTATGTACATAGCGATGGCACCGTACAGTGCCGATTCAAAGATGCCGTACGAAACAGCATAAATGCACACGACCGTAACGTCAATGGCCAAGCACAGCTTACCGATCGACAAGCTGCGAAATACGTACTTCAACAGCCGCGCCGCAAGCTCGGTGCCGCCTGTGGTGGCGTTTTTGAGCATCATCAAGCCCAGCGAAGCGCCGCACAGCACGCCGCCGAAAAGGCAAGCCAGCAACGGATCCATGGGCGGATAGGCCCAGCCCAGCTTATCTACCACAATGTTCATACCGTCAATAAAGAACGAGGTAACGGTAATGGCGTAAATGGTGGTAAACAGCAGCGACCAGCCCTGCTTTTTAATGCCGATGATCATCAGCGGCACGTTCATAACGAACACCACCACACCGGGCGTTAAAAAGGCAAAGAAATGATGCAGCACCTGGCCGATACCCGAAAAGCCGCCCATTGCCAAATTGTTGGTTTCAAAAAAGAAGTTAAAAGTAAATGCATACAACAACGCGCTGATGGTGATTACCGCATAGTCACCCAACAGCTTCCAAAACCAGCCTTTTTTTAACTGCTTTTTGGGTTTGATCGGTTTTGCCTTTTTCTCTTTTTTGGCAATCGTAACCGTTTTTTTCATACAGACACCCCCAAGACTCGAACGAGCCTATTATAGTAGAAATATTGGGGGTTGTAAAATTGTTATTTCTATGTTATATTATAGAATGAACTCTATATTTGGAGGAGATCCGCATGACCCATACGGAAATCGAGTGTTTTTTAGCAATTTGTCGCCACAAAACAGCCAGCCGCGCCGCGGAATCGCTGTTTATCACACAGCCCTCGCTCAGTATTCGGCTTAAAACGCTGGAAAACGAATTGGGCGGCTCGCTGTTTGTTCGCAAAAAGGGCAGCCGCGAAATGGTGCTTACCGCCGCAGGCAAGGAGTTTTACGAGCTCGCCACGCAATACGAGGCCTTAGTGCAGCAAATGCTTCAGGTTTGCCACAAGCAACCGGAGAGCCTGCGTGTGTCTTCCTTGAACAGTCTCGACACGTTCCTGCTGCCCGATGTGTATGAGCGGTTTTTGCAAAACTATCCCGAGATCGGGTTGGAAATTCAAGATATGGAAATTGAGGCCGCCAGTCAAAGTATTCGGAACGGCACCACCGATCTCGCCTTTACCACAGGAACACTCGATGACAAGCAAATCACTCAAACGCTGGCCTTCGTGGAACCCATGGTGCTCATTTGCGGCATCAACGCGCCGTATAACGAACAAGTTTCACCCGAGCAATTATCGCTGCGACACGAGGTGTACGTTGAATGGAGCAATCGCTTCGCGCGCTGGCATCAGCAAACCTTTGGCGATCTGCATCCGCAAATCAGCATTTCCATCATGGCACACCTGCAGCAATTCATGGACCGTGAGCACTGCTGGGCTATCGTCCCTGTGAGCGTTGCCGCCGGCTTAGTGGCTCGCCACTGTGAAATACGGCAGTTAAAAACCACGTTTCCCCTGCCGCAACGCGAGGTATCTATTTTGACCGACAGCTCTGCAAAAAGCAACGCTGCCATCGAAGCCTTTTACTGTTGCTTGCGAGAAACCGTGGCTGTGTATCCGGAAATTCAGATCACTCTGTAATTCATTATAAAAGACTACCCTGTAATTTTCAAGAAAAACCGACCGAAACGGTCGGTTTTTTTGTTAAATAATGGTGCCGCCGCCCACCACGAGCTCGTCTTGGTACAACACGACCGCCTGCCCCGGTGTTAAAGCACGCTGTGGTTCATCGAACACCACGCGGAAGCCGTTATCACCATAGGGTTCCACTGTGGCCGCCGCCTCTTTTTGGTGATAACGAGTACGTACCGTGGCACGGATCGACTCGGTCAGCGCAGGAATAGCGATCCAATTGGCATTTTCAGCGTACAACTCCTTGGAAAACAGCGCTTCACGCTTGCCCAAGGTCACCGTGTTATCCGCTGCATTTTTGGCGATCACAAAGCGCGGCTCACCGAACGCTATGCCCAGCCCTTTACGCTGGCCGATAGTGTAGGCTTCCACCCCTTTGTGCATACCAAGCACCGCGCCTTGCTCATCAACAAAATGACCGCTTTTACAGCAAAGCCGCATCTCATTTTGCAAAAAGCCCAGGTAATCCCCGTCGGGCACAAAGCAAATATCCTGACTGTCGGGGCGCTGTGCATTGACAAAACCACGATCTTCCGCCATGCGACGAAGATCGGGCTTATAGTATTCACCTAAAGGGAACAGCGTGTGCGCCAGCTGATGCTGCGTGAGCATATACAATACGTAGGTTTGATCGCGTGCCGGATCGGCCGCTTTTTTCAGCAGCCAGCGACCGCGTTGTTCATCCCATTCCGAACGCACGTAATGCCCTGTAGCAATGGCATCGTAGCCGGCCTCCCGTGCATCATCCAGCATTTTACCGAATTTCACGCAGCGATTACACACGATACAGGGATTCGGCGTTTTACCGGCCGCATATACCGCCGCAAAATCGTTCACTACCGTGCTGCGAAAATGCTCGCTGTAATCCCACACGACGTGAGAAATGTTGAGCCGAGCCGCCGTATCGGCCGCATCACGCTCGGCTTGCAGCGTTTTCTCGGTAACGGTATGCGGATCGGCACACAAGCGCAGTGTGACACCCGACACCGCATAGCCCTGCTCCTGCAACAGCGATACCGCCATCGAGCTATCGACACCGCCGCTCATACCAACGAGCACCTTTTTTGCCATTCCGCACACCTCCTTTGATTTTATCACTTGCATTATACCATTCACCGCCGCAAAGCGCAATATGAAAATCCTGCTACATAAAAAGTAAAATCCCGAACGCTTACGCATTCGGGATTTTGGAGCTACCGATCCGATTCGAACGGACGACCTGCTCATTACGAGTGAGCTGCTCTACCTGCTGAGCCACGGTAGCACGACAGTGTTTGTATTATAGCAAAGTTCCGCCGCCTCGTCAAGAGAAATTTTCAGATATGCGTATTTTTTCTTGCAAAATTTGTCGAATTATGGTTTACTATTACTATGATGCAAAGAAAGGAGGGCTACCATGTCGGATCAAGAAAGAGAAATTATCCCGTTTTTAGGCGAACGACTAAAAGATATTCGCAGTGCTTGCTCACTCACACAAGATACCTTAGCCGAAGCCACCGGCATTGATCGTTCCACCTTGGCCTATTACGAATCCGGCCGTGTGTATCCTTCCTTCAACCGCATGCGCCGCATTGCTTCGATGCTGTGCATTTCGTTGGATATGCTGCTCGGCAGAGAATACGGCCTGCAAGACTTATGGGACAGCGGCCCCGCCAACGTGGATGCCTTCTTCGGCACCACACCTTCGGACGAAAGCACCCCTGCTTATAACCCTCTCCCACTCCCCGCCAATCTGGGTGCACTAAGCACCGAAGAACAGTTGTTGGTGTTGTATTACCGTCAGCTGGAACAAAGCGACAAGCTGCAATTTATCACCGACATGTCCTCAACTGTCGAACGCACGCAACGCGAGCTGTACGGTTTGGATGACGATGATGCCGATATCATCCTCGACAACAGCAATCCGTTTGAAGAATAAAAGTACCCGAACACCACGTTCGGGTACTTTTTTATTGAATCTCCAAAACGATAAGCGTTGTATCCTCCACACGAAAATGCACGGTGAAACCGCCGAAATCCAGCGCATACACCCGTTTGGGGTCGTGTTGATACGAGGGACGCGGATCTTGCTCCAGCACCGCCAGCAGCGACTCGCGCTTTTCCGTCGGGATCTTCTTCAATAGATCTTCATCACACGTGACAGAAAGACGATAATCCACAAACGCATCGGCGAAACCACCCACGGCCTCGGGGTGTGCATCGGTGTAGGCCAAATACGGCTTAATATCCACAATGGGCGTACCGTCCATCAGATCGGCGCCGGCCACCCGCAAGGCGAGCCCCTGTGCAGTTTCCTCCACGCCCAGCAGCTTCACCGAAGATAGTCCGATGGGATTGGGGCGAAACGGCGACCGCGTGGCAAACACGCCCATCCGCCGATTACCACCCAGCCGCGGTGGGCGCACCGTGGGGCTCCAGCCCTCGCGCTGAACCTCGGAGAACTGCCAAAGCAGCCACAAATGAGAATACTCCTCAATTCCACGCAGGGCTTCACGATTACGGTACGGTTCTTCAAACACAATAAGCGACTGCAGCTCCGGCACCAAGCCGCTTTGGCGCGGGATACCGAACTTATCGGAAAAATCGTTATGTATTTTTGCGATGATCTGCCACGCTGCCATACTCACTCTTCCTCAACAGTCGGCAAAAAGCCTTCAAAAATATAGGTGTCAAATGCTGCCTTATCTTCCGCCAATTCCGCTTGTGTTCTAAACGTCCACCCCACCGGATGTGCTCCCAGCAGTGTGCACAAGCGGCGGCAAGCATGACCTGCGTAGCCATGATCGTAGGACACGAAGTCCGGGCGGGCCAAGCAATTGAACACCATACAGCCTAACAGCTGCTTATGTATTGCTTCTTTTGGGAAAGCAGAAGCCAGCTGACCGCGACAGATTTCGCGGCGGTGCCGCCGATACCACAGCAGCACCGGCGGATAAAACGACTGCACGCAATACGCACCCTGATAAGCCGAGAGAATCGTATCGGCAGCGCGGCACAGCGCCTTACACGAGCCGGAAGAGCATTTAAACTCAATCAACAGCGGTGTCTTACCGCTTACAGTGTCCAAGCATTCCCGCAACGTGGGGATCTGCTCGTCCGTTCCCTGCAGGCGCAATTGCTTCAATTCGGCAAGAGTTTTCTCCTCCGGGCGGCCGTCAACGCCGCACATACGCTGCAGCGTATCGTCGTGAAACACCACCACCTCGCCGTCGGCCGTCAAATGAATATCGATCTCAATCGCAAAGTCATGCTCAATTGCCGCCCGAAAGGCTGCCAAGGAATTTTCGGGGGTGTTTTCCTTCAAATCGTGCAATCCGCGATGGGCAATATACAGCCCACGGAGCCACGCACGGTCAGGATGACGGCGCAGCGACGGAAAGAGTAGAAATAAAAATAACAACAATAGCGCTCCCGTAACGCAAGCAAAAACAACCATAGTTTATCCCTCCTGCGGGCGGGCATCGCCGTGCTTGACAAACAGCATCGTCACAAACGACAAGCCCGAGAACAGCACAGCATAGGGGAACAGCACGGCATAACCGAAGCCCAAGCGATCGATCAAGAAGCCCGAAAGCAAGGGTGTGGTGATCTGTGCCGCCATGGAGAAGGTGTAATACAGGCCGGTGTACTTACCCACATCGGAGCCCTTGCACATTTCCACCACCATCGGGAACGAGTTCACGTTGATGCACGCCCAACCGATGCCGACAAGTGCAAAGATCAAATACATCAGCGGGCTGGCCTTGGTGAACAGCATTGCCGAAGCGTAGCACACCGTCATTAACGCCACACCCAACAGTACGGCACGTTTGCGACCCAGCTTGCGCGACAAAAAGCCCAACGGCACAAACGCGGCAATTGCCGCTACGGTTGCCGTGAGCAAATACCCCGACGAGGCACCCAAGTCAACCTTCCATTGGTCAACACAATACCGCGAAAAGGCCGTCGTCACGGCGTTATAGGCCATAAACCACAAAAACACCGACAATAAAATCAGCACCAGGCTACGCATAACCGGACGAGACAGCTTCCCCGTGGCGGTAATTTCCTGCTCCTCCGGTTCGTCTACCACGTGCGGCAAGCTGTTTTCACGCACGGTGAACACCATCACCAGTACCACCAACAGCATAAACCCTGCCACCACCAAAAACACCGGCAGGAAGGATTGATCTTCGGCATACACCGTTTCACCTGCAGCATTTTTGTCACTGCGCAGCAGGAACATCATCACAACAGTGGAGAAAATACCACCCAGATATCCTACCAAATTGATAATGGCATTTGCCTCGCTGCGAAGGCGCTTTTCGGTAACGTCGGGCATATACGCCACCGCAGGCGTGCGATAGGTCGCCATTACGATAAGCAGCAAGATCAGCGTCACGGTAAAGCCCATAAAGTGACGCGCTTCCTCAAACAGGCCCAGCACCACCATCAGGATCACCGCCGCAATGGTGCCAAACAGGATATACGGTGTGCGACGACCTAAGCGGGTACGCGTGCGGTCGGACAGCGTGCCAAACAGCGGCAGCATAAAAATGGCCAACACGTTGTCAATCGACATAATGGCATTGGCTGCAAAGGTCTGCAAGCCAAACACGTTTTCCAGCACGTAAGGGATCACCTGATCGTAGAACTGCCAAAATGCCAAGATGGACATAAAAGCTAAGCCGATGAGTATTGTACGTTTATAATTTAACTTCATTTTTCACACCTCACGGTTCATTGTATCATACAACAAGGGTAAATTCAAGAACCGCATTTAAAACGCCACAGCCGTTCTTGATCTTCAATGGAGGCATAGCCGATCCCCACGCGCTTATCCGTTTCTATTGGGCAGCGAAAACCGTCGTCCCACACAGAAAGGCCGTTTTCCTCCCCCACACTGCGGCGATTGTACTCTCCCGTTACCGACAACGCTTTGGTTAATTTGCCGGGGCCCTCTGCCGTTTCGCAAGCACGGATAAGCACCGCTTGCGGCTCGTCCACCTCACCGGTAACGATATTCAGCAGCCAGTACATACCATAACACAAATACACGTATATCGTCCCTGATTCACCGTACATAACCTCGGTGCGCTTCGTGCGGCCTTTGTGTGCGTGGCAAGCCGTATCCTCTTCGCCGCGATACGCCTCGGTTTCGGTGATGCGCAGCTGTACGTTGCCGTTAACAAGGAGCTTCCCCACCAGGTCACGTGCCACCTCTAAGCAGTCACGGCGAAAAAAGCCGCGATCCAGTTGCTTCATACAACCACCTCCGGCTACATTATATAAAATGCGCCGCCGCTTGGCAAGGTATACTTACATGGAGAATTTTTGCAAAATCATGGATACTTCATGCAAGACTGCACAAAAAGGATTGCACAAAAGTTTAAACTATGATAAAATCAACTTGAAAAAAGTCAAGGAGTGGTCTTTATCATGAAATACACCTTTAAAGCCTATCAGGAACCGGAACTACTCACCGGCCATCTAAAAATGGGCGACACCGACCCCGCCGGCAACACCATCGACGTTACCAGCAGTTATTTCACCAAAAACGGTACTCCGTGGATCGGCGTTATGGGTGAATTTCATTTTTCCCGCTACGACCACCGCGAATGGCGTCGCGAGCTTGCCAAAATGAAGGCGGGCGGCATCACCGTGGTTGCCTCCTATCTGTTTTGGATCCACCACGAAGAAGTCGAAGGCTGCTTTGATTTCAGCGGCAACAACGATCTGCGCGGCTTCATCGAAGCTTGCCGCGACACCGGGCTCGACGTGTTCCTGCGCATCGGGCCGTGGGCTCACGGCGAATGTCGCAACGGCGGCTTCCCCGATTGGTTGATGGAAAAGGGCTGTGAAACCCGCACCAACGATGAGGAATATCTGCACTACGTTCGCATTTTCTATCAAAAGGTGTTTGAACAGATCCAAGGCCTGCAATTCTGCGAGGGTGGCAACATTGTCGGCCTGCAGATCGAAAACGAACTAGCGCGCAACGCTCCGCATCTCGCCGAACTGAAAAAAATTGCACTGGAATGTGGCTTCCGCGCCCCCATCTACACCATCACCGGTTGGGGCGGCACCGCCGGCACCGAAATGCCGGTTGAGGAATTTGTTCCCGTTTTCGGCGGCTATTGTGAAGGCCCCTGGTTTGAGCATACCGAACAGCTGCCGCCGTCGGTACACAGCTTTTTCACCGGCATGCGCAACGACGGCGCCATCGGTGCCGATCTGATGATCGTTCCCGAAAACGAAAGCGGCTGGCAAATGCCGTATGAACGGTATCCGTTTGCCACCTGCGAGCTGGGCGGCGGTATCGAAGTAACGCACCATCGCCGTCCCATTGTGAAACCGATGGACATTTATTCCATCGCCTTAACAAAGCTGGGCTGCGGCAACAATCTGGTGGGTTATTACATGTTCCACGGCGGCACCAATCCCATTGGCAAGCTGTCCACCACACAAGAAACCAAGGAGACCGGCTACCCCAACGATTATGCCGTACTGTCCTACGACTTCCAAGCACCGCTTTCGGAATACGGCGAGGTACGCGGCCAGTATCGTTACTTGAACATGCTGCACCTGTTCGTTAATGATTTTGATGCCACCCTGGCACCGATGAGCTTTGTGGAACCCACCGACAGCGTGGCACGCGACGACACCACCTCCCTGCGCTACGGCATGCGCACCGACGGCAAAGGCGGTTTGGTGTTTGTGAACCATTACCAGCGGTTAACCAAGCTGGCCGACGTGCACGATGTCGTTTTCCAAGCTTTGGACGTGGAGTTCCCCGCTATCGACGTGTGCGGTGATATTGCTTTCTTCCTGCCGTTCCACATGGATCTCGGCGGCAACGATCTCATCTGTGCTACCGCACAACCGCTCTGCCGCATTGATAACACCTATTTCTTTGCCAAAATCCCCGGCGTAAAGCCCACCTTCCGCTTTGAGGGCACCACGATCGACGCTGCGTGCAACACCGTTATCGCTCACAAAAATGTGAACATCGTCGTGCTGACCGCCGAACAAGCCGCCTACGCTCGCAAGCTTTCCGGCAAGCTGTATATCGGTTGCGACTGCGACTTGTACGAATACAACGGTGAGCTTTGCGCCGTACAGGGCGGTGATTTCTGCTACACCCTTTGGAACGGCACCGCTTTTGAGAAGCATAGCGAGACCCGTCCGTTTGAGCAGGCCGTGCTCACTGCCGAAGCAATCGACGAGCCGTTCACCCCGCCGTATCTGCGTGAGCTGACAATGAACGGCGAGCGTAAACGCATCTGGAAGCAGCTCACCGTTTCCACCGCCGATGGCTTTATCGAGATCCCCGATGCGTGTGACGTATCACAGATCTACGCCGACGGCACCATGGTAGCCGATAATTATTACATTGGTGTACCGTGGCGCGTTCCGGCAGCCCTGCTGTACGGCAAGACCTGCTATTTGGTAATGTCGGAGCTGAAGAATGATTTTTATCGTGAATTTTGAGGTGAAATTACATGAAACTGACTTTTAACACACCCGATAAGCATCAACCCGATCCGTTTATTTTTGAAGACAACGGCAAGTTCTATCTTTACGTTACGGCTATGGATGGCGTGGAAGCCTATTCTGCAACGGACATTTTCGGCGAATGGCATTTTGAGGGCATTGTCGGCAGCGTTGATAACCGCTGCGATTATTGGGCGCCGTCGGTTATTCGGTATCAAGACACGTATTATTTATACGTGTCGTGTTGGGCAAAAAATCAAAGCCAGTATATGCACGTATTGTCGGCAAAATCTCCGCTGGGTCCGTTCACCAACCCCAAATGTCTGTACGATCATTTCTCGATTGATTCCCACGTGGTTGAAACCGAAGCAGGTCTATTCCTGTGGTATGCCAAGAACAACACCAACTGTGTACTGAAGGGTACGCGTTTGTTTGTCGACAAGCTGCTCGACCCTTACACTCCCGCCTATGAGCCGCGCGAGATGCTGGTACCCACCTTTGAGGAGGAGCGTTTTCTGCTGGATCAAAACCACTACACGTTGGAAGGTGCTTTTTGGTTCCAAGAGGGCGACTGGCAATACCTCATGTACAGCGGCGGTAACTATCAAAACGACACCTATCACGTTGGCTACGCCGCTGCCAAAACTAACGAGCCCGATCTAACCAAGGTAGAATTTATAAAGCACACGGAAAACGGTCACTTCTCCCCTGTACTCATTAAAAATGAGTTTGAGGAAGGCACGGGCCACCACAGCGTTATTAAATATCAAGGGCAATATTATGCGATCTACCACGCACGTGACCATCGCGATCTTGCCGACGACACCTACGTTGAACAACGCACCGCTCGCATTTGCAAGCTGCACGTAAAAGACGGTATCATCACCGCCGAGCGCTATCCCGACAGAATTTAAGGAATAAAAAACGAGCAGACAACCGTTTGGTTGCCTGCTCATTTTTTCGTCATTTAAAAGGTCGGGATCATGTTCTTCAGCTCATTCAGTGCATCCGACACGTCACCGTTGGCTGCCGCTTGGATTTCCTTAACAAATTCATCGGCGGTTTCTTTATCGAGTGTGTCCAGCAAACCGTCGTAGTCGCCGTTTTCGATACTGTTGGCAATGGAATCGTAGTCGCCGTTTTGCAGTTTGGCAAACAAATCGTTATAATCGCCGCTGCACAGCTCTTTCACAAAGGGAGCGTATTCCTCGCCCATCTGATCGATCAATTGATCTTCAAAATGCGAAAGAACGCTGCCGTAATCGCCTCGTGCAGCAGCACCGGCAATGCTCAGCACCTCGCCAAAGCTATCGAATTCGGTATTTAACGCCTCGTTGATCGACGGCAACAACATACCGCCGAGCAGGGACAAAACGAGCGATACGACCAACACGGTCGACACCACGTTGGCAACCATCCATACCATCATCGCACGAGCATAGTTCTTTAAGCTTTGCTTCTTGGGAGCAAACATGAACACGATGCACGCAATAAACCCAACAATGGGAATCGCGAACAAAACGATCAGCCCCAAGAACGTCCAGAAGTTGACCACGCCGTCCTTCTTCTCTTGCGGCTGAGCCTGGGGATAAACCGGCTGCGGCGCCGCAGCCGGCTGTTCGGCCACGGACTGGACCTCAGCCTCCTGCACAAATTCCTGATTGGTTGTCATTTCCTCCATAACACTCATCCTCCTTTACTACGAGAATACCACAGCTGCCAAAAAAATGCAAGCCCTTCCTGTAGGTCGTTCAAAAAGGAAAAGACCGCCTTCGCGGTCTTTTTTGTTTATTCCCAATACGGTAACGTGATTCCCTTACCGGATGCTTTGGCGTTGCGATAGCAGCGTGCTGCCACGGCAATATCCATAATACCTGCACCAACCGCGTTGAAATAAATGATCTCATCATCGCTTTCGCGCGGAGCCTTGGTGCCAAGCAAAATCTCACCCAGCTCGGCGTGAATATCCTCATCCTTCAGCAAGCCGTCACGCCACATCAACGCCACCGTGCTGATCATGCGGTGCTTCACGTTTTCCCAATAGTCCACCACCAATTTATCGGCACGCTTAACGCACTCGTTATCCACCTCGTAGTCAGCCATATTCATCACCAGTGCGCCCTTTTTCAGCCATTCGCCCTTGATAAACGGCTCACTGGCCAGCGTTACACAGTCGATAATATCGCTGCAACGCGTTGCCGCTTCCACGTCGTCGGTGGGAATCAGCGTAAGCTGCGGATACTTTTCTTTCATCGCCTTGGCAAAACGCTCGGAGCTTTCGCGGCGAATATCATACACGTACACCGTGCGGATAGTCGGCCGCGCCAGCAGCGCCGCTTCCAGCTGCGTCGGCGCTTGTGCGCCCGCGCCGCAAATGGTCATCACCGCGGCATCGCTTTTGGCCAAATACTGAATGGCCACACCGCCGGAAGCACCGGTACGCATGGTACTGATTGCCGTGCCGTCTGCCACGCAGATGGGAAGCTTCGTATCGGGATCGTTCAGAATGATCGTCACGCTCGCACGCGGCAAGCCTTGCTTGTAGTTCATCGGGCCGCTGCCGATCCATTTGATACCCGCCATATCGTACTCGCCGCCGATATAGCCGGGCATTGCATTAATACGCCCCATCACGTTTTCATCTTCCACCGTTTTACCCCAGCGAAGCACACATTTACCGGGGTTGATCACGTCGCCCTGCTGGTTGAGGATATACACCTGCTCCACGTCACGCATAACCGCCTTCATATCGGAAGCACCGGTTTCATCCATTGCCTTGTTGTTCAAAAACAGCATTTTTACATCCATTATCTCATCTCCCTTGACGCTATTGTAGCACGCCCATACACAACTGTAAATAATTGCCTAAAATGTACTTGCACCATCGTTAAAAGTGTGGTATGCTGATTGATGTAAGGAGAGATCGTTATGGAATTATTGCAGCTGCGTTACTTTTTCGAAAGCGCCAAAACCGAAAATTTTGCCGAAACAGCCCGCAAATTTCAAGTCCCCACCACGTCGGTATCCGCCTCAATAAAACGCTTAGAAACCGAACTTGACTGCCGCCTGTTCGATCGCGTAGCCAACCGTGTCACGCTTAATGCCAACGGCAAACGCCTGCAGCAATCGCTCTGTGCGGCGTTTTCGGCGCTGGACGATGCGGTGGACGCCCTCACCACCCATAACGCCGATCAACGCGAGATCCGTCTGTTGGTGCGCGGCATGCGTCGCCGCATCACCGACCTGATCATTGAATACAGCACCAAGCATCCGCATATTTCCTTTAAAACGGTGTTTGATTTCGGTGAAACCGCGTTGGAAGAATACGATATCATCATCGACGAAGAAAATGACCACTACCCCGACTACGAGCGCTTTGAGCTGTTTACCATGCGATTACACTTAAAGTGTTCCGCCGGCGATCCGTTGTGCGATAAAGCGCTGCAGCTGCGACAGTTATGCAACCGCCCGTTCATTTCCATGGGACACGACAGCAATATGCACCGCATTCTTGCCAAGGCCTGCAACCACGCCGGCTTTACTCCGCAAGTATCGGTACTGTGCAACGATATTGAGTGTTACGAAAAGCTCATTGCCTCAGGGCTCGGCATCGGCGTAGGGCGCGCCGAAAGCCACCACCAAGGCGTTAAAAATCTGGACGTTACCGATTTTAACGAAACCTACACCGTATATGCCTTTTACAACGCCAAAGCCTATTACGGCAACGTAAAAAGCTTTGTCGACTTTTTAAAAAATAACAGTTAAAAAACACCGCTGATCAGATGATCGGCGGTGTTTTCGTTATTTCTTTTCGGTTTTCAAATTTACAAATTCAATCAGGCGATGCCAGTCGTCCCGCGTGAAGGCGTGTTTTCCCTTGCGCAGATGATAGGCAATATCACCGTCGAAGAACTTATCGCCGATCTGTGCCACGCCCGTGTACACGAATCCGTTTTCGAATGCCGGCGAAGCTGCCAGGCAACCCAGCTGTTCGGAAATGGGATCGGCTGTTTTGTCTTCGGAAGCGCTGCCCACCAGCACCTTGCGCGGCGCAATGCTTGCCAGCAAATAGTGCTGATCCAGCGGCAGCGTTTCTTCCTTACCGATATACTGCTTATAGTTTTTGCAGAACCAATACGAGGCAGTCTTATGAATACGCTCCAGATCCTCGCCTTCCTTACCGCGCGAGAGCGCCGCGCCGCTGCAACCGGAGTTGTTGGAATAGGCAAAGGTGAACCGTTCGTCGGTGGCTGCCGCCAGCAACGCCGTTTTTCCCAGCCGCGAATGACCGCAAACGATCGCACGATCAAGATCCAACACATCCTCACGCGTTTCGGCATAATCCATCACGCGCTGTGCCGCCCACGCCCACATGGCGATCTTACCCGGATCATCGTCGTTTACACGCACGCCGTCCTCATACAACACGCCGGCCAAGCCGTCGGTAAAATCGGAATCGTCGCTGGTAACCGCCTCGTAATTGAAAGACAACACGGCAAAGCCGTTATCCACCAATTCCTCGGTGGGCTGTTGACTGTCGGTCGCGTTGCCGCTGAATTTGATATGTACAAAAAACGGATGCTTACCCTCGGTTGTCGGCAGCACCACGCTAAAGCCAAAGCCGTAGCCCTTGCCGTTAATGGTACCCCGTGCAAACACTTTGTGATGTACCGCCTTACCGCCGCAGTAATTATCAATGGTATTCTCCTGTACCGAGAAATATTGATCCTCCATTGCCGGCGGCATCTTGCCGTACACCTGCGTTTGCAGCACGTTCAGCATTTCCTCACGGGAAAGCAGCTCGGGCACATTCCGCTCGACCAACAGCTGCTCAAACTCAGCCTTACTTGCAGCGTTCGTGTCGCCGCACGCCGTAACCGTGAACAGCATCGCCGCAATCAGCAACAGCGCTACTACCTTTTTCACAAAGCATTCTCCGTTCATACTTGAATTAAGCAAAGCATAACACAGAACGATTAAAAAAGCCACCCGAAACTGCAACAAAAAATATTGTTTTTCTTGACGAATATATTTCCTTTATTCAATATTTAAAGTTCTAAATCAATGTATGCCGGCGAATGATCGGAGATCGGCAAATAATAGTCGGGCGAATAGCGCTCGAAACGCTTCACAGCGCCCTCGGGCTCGCCCAGCAGTACGATATGATCGATCGCCCATTCAAACGGCTTGTCGTAATACTGCTTCTCGTAACCCGCAGGGAAACAATAATGATACCCCACGCTTTCTTCGGCATACTCCGTAGCGATATCGTGCGCGTGGCGGAACCCGTTGGCAAACAAATGCGCCACCGCCTTGGAGTTATAATCGGTATTCAAATCACCCACCAGCACAACGGGGCATCCGTACTTTTCGCGGTATTCCAGCGCTTTTTTTACCAGCAATGCGATCTGATATTCTCTCGCCTCATTGGAAAAAGCCTGGTAAGAATCGGGGGCGGACATGTTTTTGCTCACATCACCGGATTTCCACCACAAATGCGTGGTGCAAAAAATAAACAGCTTACCGCTCGCCTTTTCGCGGAACACACCCAAATTCCACGCCTTCGAGCGCACATCGTTAAACGTCCCCTCAAAGCCCTCGATATGCTCCGGATAGGTACCAAACGCCGAATCCACCAGTTCAAATTTATCGGCACGATACAAAATGGGCGTGTAGCGCCCCCAAATGAGCGTGTAGTCCAGCCCTGCCTCGTGACTGCGCTCTTTCAACAG
Organism: Clostridia bacterium; assembly: GCA_017503785.1. Classification (GTDB taxonomy): domain Bacteria; phylum Bacillota; class Clostridia; order Oscillospirales; family Acutalibacteraceae; genus RGIG3009. Next base: position 8,084 of record JAFVSK010000009.1, on the reverse strand, counting down.
ATCCGCCATCAGGCCGGAAACCTCCTGACAGCCGATGATATCCGGTTGTGTATCGCGGTAAATTTGGATAAGACCGTCAATTCGCGCCGCAGCCGAACAATCCTCCCCCTTAGCCTCCCAAGCGGGATGATTGTTGTCGCAGTTCCATACGTTGTGAGTCATCAATCGAATCATGGTAAGCACCTCCGTTTATTAACCTTCTATACGAATCGTCTTGCCGGACGGCACGCTGTACAGCACACCGTCGACATCAAGCCAGATTGTCAGTACCGTAGGATTGTAAATCATACGTCCGTCGGCGCTGTATTGCAACTGCTTATACGCCTGCACGTAATCGTATATTTCTATATTGGTAGCATACCACAGTTCCTCGTTGGCAGCCAGCTTTTTGCAAATTGCTTCCATATGCTCCCAGTTATTTTCCCTATCGAGCTCATAGCTATGTCCCCAAATATAGAGCAAAATCGACGCGCGCCTAGCGTAGTACACGTTCGACGACAGATCCGTTTCCAAAAACTTAACAATGTACTCCATAATATGAGGGTTGTTATGATGAGCCGTGGGCATCCACGCATGGAAATCCTCCGGCAGATGAAAGGTATCGTTGTCGCCGCCTAAGGTTCTGGCATACGCAATATCCAACTCTGTGAGATAATTTTTGATCTGCTCATAGGTTCCCAAGTTTCCCATTCGCCGTATTCCACTATCCGGATACGCCATCCCTCGGATAATACGCTCGCATTTTTCCTCCAGCTCCAACCGGCAATCCAGCACGTCTTGTATTCCCTCGATCGGCCGCAAATGACCGTTCGCTCGGTGGAAAGCGCCGTGAACGGCAATTTCGTGCCCCTTTGAGAGAAAATACTCGTGAATTTCTTCCTTGGAAAACGAAACACTCCGAGATTTATCGCTATTGAAATTAAAGGTTGCTTTTAAACCGTATTCATCAAACATGGCCGCCAGGCGTTTATCCTGCGGAACACCGTCGTCGTAGCTGAACGTAACGGCCTTGGCTTTCCCTCCGGGATACCTCATAAACATGGCACGCATCGTATCACTCCTATTGCTGTTCAAATACCAATCGGTTTGTTTGTATAGAGCGATTCTCGGTAACAAATCGGCTCTTGCAGCTCCAATGCCGGAGCAAGATAGGATAACACCTGCTTTGTAAACGCTTCCGTCCCCATCGGTGTGTAATAATGCACCGCATCCGAATGTGCTTCTGCAGGCAGCGATACGGAAACCGCATACAGATCGTTTACCTCGAAACCGTGTTTTTTCACAACGGCTACGGCCGCTTCATTGTAGCGTTCGATCTCCTCGTTATAGCGTTTAAAGTTCACCGACATCCGCTCGGATTGAACGCTCGTTGACGTTGCAAAAATCACGCGAGCATGGGGAAAGACCTTTTTGATGCGCACGCAAATGCGATCAATATAATACGCATACACGTCGATGGGTGTATGCGGCTCCTCTTCAAAAAGGCGCAAGCAGTCCCACAAACCGGCATTCCAGTGAAGAACGTCAACATCGCCGTTTTTTACCAAGTCTTTATACTCGTGTATGTAGCGCAGCACGTAGGAAGCAAAGCGGCAGTTTTCCTCCGGAAAATACACATTTGCCTTGCCGTCCAAAGATGCTTTAACGGCTTTATCGTATCCCAAACGAATAGAATCGCCTACCAACAATACGTTCTTCATAAGTAAAGTAACCGCCTTTCTTAAGCAAACCTTTCTTTTCGCTTATCGCAACCCCATGCACCAAATAACAATCAGTGCTGTGAGCGTTACCAAGGTGTCAATGGTGATACCGTAGAACATCGGCTTTAGTCCGGCCTTTTTAAAGTCGGTAATACTCGTTCCCAAGCCAATCGCCGCCAACGCGGTAACCATCAAGAACTTACTGGTCCCTTTGATTACACCGGCAGCCGCCTCAGGGATCAAGCCCACACTGTTTATAACCGCCAGCAGCAGGAAACCACCGATAAACCACGGGATGATTTTCACCAAATTCACCTTTTGGCCTTTGCTTGCCGCTTTCAGTTCCTTTTGCTTTATGCGAGTACCAACGTAGGCAAACACCAGCACTGTCGGAATGATCGCAATGGTTCTGGTAAGCTTAACCATGGTAGCAAAATCGCCGGCGATCTCCGAAAAAGCGTAGCCCGAAGCCACCACGCTGGCCGTGTCGTTCACCGACGTTCCCGCCCAAATGCCATAGGCGATATCTGACAGTCCCAACGCTCTACCCATAAGCGGATACAGCGCGATCATCACCATATCAAAAAGGAACGTGGACGACATGGCGAAAGCAATATCCTTATCCTCAGCATCAATTACGGGAGCGATAGCCGCAATGGCCGAACCGCCGCAGATGCCGGTGCCGGCCGAGATCAGGTTGCCCAATTTCCAGTTAAGACCGAAAATCTTGCGCACGAAATAGCCGCCGCCAAAGCACATGGCAAACGTAAAGATCATCACAAAAAAGGTCATCTTCCCCACCGACATAATCGTGTTGATCGACAGCGATGCACCTAAAAGAATAATGGCAACCTTTAAAATCCTTTTAGACGTAAATTTAAGTGCCGGCTTGATCCACGCCGGATGAAAAAAGCTGTTAATGATGGTACCCATGAACAGGGCAACAATGGAGGCTCCCAGCAGCTCGCCCGGAATCAGCTTTTCCACCAAAACCGACAAGCCCGCCACCGCAAAGCAGATCGCAACACCTGCAACAAATAAGCCTCTGTCTTTTACTTTCGATTTCATTTCTATCACCTTACATTTCTTTTAACGGGCGCACGCCCTTGCATTGCCTTTTCTTATATGTCTTAAACCAAGCAACCCCACAACTAACACCACAGGAAACAGCGTGGCTACCAGCAAGCCGATCTTTAAATTGCCGCCTGCCAGTTCGGAAAGAGTACCCACCATGGTGGGGCTAACCGTCGCGCCCAAATCACCGGCCAAAGCCAAAAAAGCAAACATGGCCGTGCCGCCTCTCAGGCACTCCTGCGAGGAAACACCGATCGTTCCCGGCCACATGATCCCCACGGCTAAGCCGCAAAGAGCGCAGCCTGCAAGCCCCAAAATCGGCAATGTGGACAGTGAAGCCAGCAAATAACAACCGATACAACGACAACGCTCCGCAACAAAGACATAGCAATGCATTATCGGCCTAATAATATCACAAAATCCAAAATCAAGCAAGATATATTCAAAATTTTCTTGTTGCACCTACACAACAAAGAACCGCCCCTATCGGGTCGGTTCTTTGTTTAGCTGTTACGGACCATTATCTGTCGGTTTGCTAAATTTATCTTCCGCGATATTCCTTTTTTAAGACCTCGGCCATTTCTTCGGGAGATTCCTGACATCCGCCGGCAAGCCATAGCTTAATAATAGCATTAAGACCGTTTCTAAAAAATTCAATATGATATTTGATATTGCTGTCGATCTGTTCTTTTTCTGCTCGTCTTGTATCATATATCGAGATAAGATGTTTGTCGTCATAACACAGTTTGAAATAGGTATTATAGAAAATTTGGTTTTCTTTAATGTGCTTGAACATCTTTAGCGCACCTGAGCGCTCGTTGAAATAATCGTAATCCGCAAACAGATTGCTGAAATCATTTTCGAGCTTCTCTCTTGTTTTATCGGCAAGATCGAATATATCAATGTAGTTTGCATAGAAGGTGCTGCGATTTAATTCCGTTATTTTAATGAGATCCGAAACCGTAATGTCCTTGATCTCACGGGTCTGCAGCAGCTCGATAAACGCCCTTTCAATTTTCTCCTGCGACTCTCTGCGCCGCTTATTGTTCTTTACGTTCATAACACTTCTCCATTATTCCAACACTTTTGGCAACACTGATGGTCACGCTTTGCTTTTATTCCAACACTTGTTGTTTGATTGTCGATTGTTTTGCTTTAGCAAAACCAGTATACTATAAATGCAATACCAACACAAGTGTTGGTTTAATGAAAGGAGATCTTAACATGAAAAAGAGTAGTTTTGTTGCGTTGATCCTTGGAACTGTGAGCGGAGTGCTTTTCGCACTCGGTATGTGTATGGCGCTTCTGCCTGAATGGAACGCCTTCACAGAGGGAATCATTTTCGGTGCTGTCGGTATCGTGCTCAGCATCATCACAGTGCTTATCTGGTGCAAAATGGAAAACAAAAAGCTGCCGAAGATGAACGGAAAAACGGTGTTCCGCATCACGTATGCCATTGTTGCCGCATTGGTGCTTGGCTTAGGTATGTGTATATGCCTTGTGTGGGAACAGATCATTGGGGGCACCCTCATCGGTTTGATTGGTATCATTATGTTGCTTGCACTCATTCCGATGATTAAAGGTATCAAATGAAAGCATTAAACCGTATAAGAAGTCCTTATATAAGTCTTGCACTTAACGCCGCTTATGCGTTCGGCAACTGCATTATCGGTTTTCTTTCACATTCGTGGTGGTTTATTACGGTAGGTGCGTATTATACCGTACTGGCAATCACACGGTTTTCTGTGTTACAGGTCAAGCGAAAAGCAAATGGCGATTATGACACCGAGCTTTTTGCACGGCGTATTACGGGAATTTTATTGGTGGTGCTTTCGTTCTGCATAGTCGGTGTGAACGTGCTGTCTGCTATTAAAGACAGGGGCACCGCTTTTCACGAAATTGTAATGATCACCATTGCCACGTACACGTTTACTAAAATCACCATTTCGATTATCGGTATGGTGAAAGCAAAGCATTCCGATTCTCCGGCGCTAAGGACACTCCGCAATATATCGTTGGCCGATGCCTGTGTTTCCGTTTACACAATGCAACGATCAATGCTTGTGTCCTTTCCGGGGATGGAAGCAGCGGAAATCGTATTACTAAACGTTTTTACGGGAACAGCAGTATGGATCATTGTACTGCTTCTCGGAATCAATCTGATTGGAGGAAAATATACAGATATGGCTAAATCAAAAATTGTAAAGGCGAATGAAAAAATTGCCGAAGCCGTAACCGGCGGTTACAAAAAAATCGAAAAGGGTGTTGTAGAGGGCTACAAGAAGATCGAACAAAGCGTTGTAGACGGTTACACCAAAATTGAAGACAAGTTTGTGGATGCTTATCTCACAAAAGACGGCGAAACCGTTGAAGAAGCAAAAGCAAGATTGAAGGAGCAAAAATAAAAAAGGGCTGATTTAGCAAAACATACTCGCTAAATCAGCCTTTTGTTTTTTGTTCGGCTTATCGCAAAATATATTACTGCCGACTTTCTTTGGGGTAACAGTAATTATGCACATTAGAATGTAGAAGTCACGATTTGTTTAAGAATACTTTAGAGTTATTTTAAACTATTCAAGCATTTTTCCGAACTGTTTTCTTAACGGCCTTTCGAATCCACCTTGGCAGAGATTTTAATGAAATCGTTCGCATTCGCTCACGGTGAAATAGTTCACTTCGTGAATTGTGAAATTTGATGCTGACGCATCAAGTGAAATTGAATCCACCCACCGCCGCTACCGCTTGAGTCACCGTTGTGTTTTTTGAGCATGTAACAACATTCATATTGGATTGTTTTTCCTTCCGCCTTAAAGAGTGGAGTTCCGTCTCCTTTGCCGTTATTGGCGATGTATAGATTGACCTCCGATTGGTCTTTCTTACAGCAGCACAGCAGCAAGGGGGATTGCAAACAATTGTGAAGGGTTGAGGAAAAAAGGATAAAAAGGCACGATTCGGATCGTGCCTTTTTAAAAATAATTATTCTGTGATTGTTAATCCACCAAAAACGCGGCAATGCAGACCTTACTGCCTACCGAATCGGGATGCGGCGGCAAGGTCGTCAGTGTTGCACGGTGTACGCCATCGGTCAGTCCACGTACATAAAACCGCGAAATGTATTCGCCACCAATCTCGGTGCCTTCACCGTATCGATGATACCCTTCAATCGTGCCATGATCCACGCCGTCGATCTCCACGCGTACTCTTCCGCCGTTTCCGCCGATACGGGCATATACGCCGAAATGGTTGCCCTCAAAGGAGAAGATAAGCGTGGCACCCACGCGCTCGGTGATTGCGGCTTTTTGTACAAACAGTGTGGGCAACCGCTTGAACTGCGAATTATCGTCGGCTTCGCCGATCGTAAAACCGTCCGCCTCATCGATATTGGGAATAAGCATACGCGGAGCGCAAAACGCACATGACGCGATGGGCTCACGCTCGCGCACGGGTGCGGTGAAGCGTGCGGGGTCGCTTAAGATCGTTTGCGTGACCACGTCGGCATATAAGCGATGCCCAGCATCCACAGGATGTGCGGCATCTGCCAAAAAATCATCCCACGAATTCTCTCCCGTATGGATCTTGTCGAGCACGGCGGCGCGCAGATCAATTTCGGGAATACCGTAATGTTGTGCCACCACCGTGTGCGCGTGCGAAGCGTTTTCGCCATCGCGGTTAGTGGCGTAGACAAAGGTGATCGCCACATCGGGGTTTTGTGCTTTTAAGGTGCGCACGAGGTATTCCATACTCGCAATCACCATCTCGCGGTCTTGCTTGGATACCTCGTTGTCGTTGACGGCAAATTCCACCAACACCATATCTGGGTGGTAGGGAAGCACGTGATCATGTAAGCGAAACGCCGCCACGCGGCTGCCCGTACCCGAAATGGAAGCATTTAGCATTTCGACATCGTCACCGTACAAGGCACGAGAAAACCCGTTAAAGGACAACCGCGCCCACGACCGTTCGTAGTCGCTCGCACGTGCTCCACACGTGATCGACCCACCTAGATACAGAATGCGTTTTTTCATGTTGTGTTCTCCTAAGATTGCTATTTGTTCTATCCTATCACATAAGGGTAGTAAAATCAATAAAAAGGCAACCAAAATACGGCATCGGATTATAAGGAAATCATATATTTAGGAAACGCTGCAAAGTGCAACGCTTATGAAAAGCAAAAAACCGACCCTGTTGGGTCGGTTTCCTGTTTTTGGCTGTTCCGAGCTATTTAGATGCCACTACTTTCTTTTGCAGTAATTTGATTTTTTACAATTTGGACATTTAATAAGCCTTTCACCCATAAAATGAAAATATGCAGAAATTTGATACCATTTTGGTTTAAAGTTTGCACCACACTCTGGACAAACATAAGTTCCAGACATAATATGAATATGAGCAACTATAAAAATTATAATAACAGGAATCGCAATCACAAACCAAGGAACATCATAATGCTTATCAAACCAATTTACGGTACATCCTGATAAAGTTAACATTAAGAGAATCAAAGCAATAATGCTAAATAATTTTTTCATTTTATATTCTCCTTTGCTGTTTTTATTGTTTAGATTTAACTGTGTTTACTGATGAAATAAGCATTACACGAATGCTTGTACAAGCGGAATCGAGATTTTTATAGGTTGCTTCGTCAATGTAATTCGTTTTATATAAAAGTTCAAGCCAGTAACCTGTTTCGTTGGCTTCTTTAAGTGCTATTTGGAGTTTTGATACAAAATCCGCTTTGCCGTGAGCATACTGCGCTTCGCGGATATTTGCACCGATAGAGGTGCCACTTCTTCCGATTTGGTTAGAGATTATATTTTCTTTTTTGAGTTTGAGTTCTTTTACAAGGTTTATAATTGATACGGCGAAGTCCATAGACTGAACAGATAATTTATCGTCACGCATAAAAGCACCTACTTTCAAATTTAGTATATCATAAATATTATGGTTTGTAAATGAAGCATTTGCTTACGCAAATATGAAGCGGCGGCTTTGCCGCCATGATGCAAATTCGCTTTGCGAATTTATGAAGCAAAGCGTTCCTTATCGTGCCGTAGGCACACTTCATTAGCGTAAGTGTCTTCATAGCCAAAGGCTGCTTAATGTTCCCGTAAGGGAACGCTTCATTCCACCAAACAAAAAGAGACACCCTCTTGGGTGTCTCTTTTTGTTTGTCTATGGGCTACAAAAAAGATATTTTTGCTGTTTTTGCGTATGAATTCGAACCCTTACCATAATTATCCGGTGCGTAAATAGCCTTATTTTACGCGCTTTTTTTATTATCAGAGCTGGACTGGGGGGTTCAGATTTCCT
>JAFVSK010000032.1 GCA_017503785.1 Clostridia bacterium | reverse complement strand
TCGACCGATGGCTCAACGAGTATATGATCTTCACCATCCGCGAGAGCACCTGGGACAGCTACGCTTCGATGATCCGCATGCACGTGAGACCTTACCTCGGTGATAAGCCGGTAGCGTTCATCACCACCGCCGACGTGCAGAGAATGTATAACAAAATCAAAAAGAGCGGTCGGCAGGAGGCGCATCCTCTTCGCGGACACGAGCTTGCCGACAGCACGGTGCGCAGTGTTCACATGATGCTCCACGAAGCGATGGACGCGGCGGTGAAGGAACGGCTCATCGTCAAGAACCCCACCGACGGCACCACCATCCCGAAAAATAATTACGCACCCAAGCAGATACTCACCGAAGCACAGCTCGAAAAGTTCATGAGCGTGGTGATGCAGGACGAGGTGTGGCGAGACTTCTTCTACACCGAGCTGACCACGGGACTGCGGCTCGGCGAGATCTGCGGACTGCGATGGTCGGACTTCGATGAAGCGACGGGACGGCTGAAGATCTCGCGGACGGTGAAGAGAAAGAAAGGCGGCGGTGTGACCTGGGGTGATACCAAGACTGAAACGGGAATGCGCAACATCCTCTTGCCGCCGAGCACCGCGGAGATACTGCGAGAGCGAAAGAAAACAGCGATGAGTGAATGGATCTTCCCGAATATCTACAGACCCGAGGAAGTAATGCATCCCGAGTATCCCTACAACCGTATGAAAACCTTGTTGAAGCAAGCGGGACTACCGCTGATACGCTTCCACGATCTCAGGCACACCTTCGCCACTCACGCGCTGACGGGCGGCGTGGATGCTAAAACGCTGTCACGAATCCTCGGGCATACCAACGCCAGCTTCACGCTAGACACTTATACCCACGTGACCACCGATATGCAGAAGCGAGCGTCGGGCATCGTCGGTGGATTCATGGAAGACCTTATCATAAAGGAGTGATAAAATGGCAAAACGCAGACAAAACGGAAAAGGTACTTTACGGCAACGCAAGGACGGACGGTGGGAAGGCAGAGTGGTGGTCGGCTACGATGACAAAGGACTTCCGATCACCAAAAACGTCCTCGCTCACACCAAGACCGAGTGCGCCGAGAAGCTTGAAAATCTGAAAGAGGAATACCGACCGCCGAGCACGCGGTGCAAGCCGGATATGCTGTTCGGCGATTGGATGGAGTTCTGGTACGAGAATTACTCCAAGCCTGCCATCCGACCGCTGACTCAGCAAAACTACGAGAACCGAATCTACGATCACATCATCCCCGACATCGGCAAGATACCGCTGAACAAACTGACGCAGAACGATCTTCAACAGTTCTATGCACGGCTGAAGCGAAACGGAAGAAAACAGTACGTAGAGAAATACGGTTCCGGACTGTCCGACCGCATGGTGCGTGCCTGCCACGCAAGCTGTCGCATGGCGCTTGAAAAAGCGGTGGCTGAAGGGCTGATACGTGTCAATCCTGCCATCGGGTGTAAACTGCCACCCAAGAAAGCGCGGGAGATGCAGGTGCTGGCCAAAGACGAGCTACAGCGGTTCCTCGCCCAAGCCAAAGAGGACGGATATTACGAACTGTTCCTGCTGGAACTGGGCACGGGAATGCGACGAGGGGAGCTGATGGGACTGCAATGGGATGACCTCAACTTCCAAACGGGCGAGCTACACATCGTCCGTCAAGCGTGTGCGGTGAACGGTAAAATTGAGATCTCCGTGCCGAAAACAAAAAGCTCCATCCGCACGGTGGTACTGCCGCCGTCGCTGGTGGAGGTGCTGAGAAAATATAAGGAAACGTTCAGCTCACGGTGGATGTTTCCGTCACCGCAAAATCCCGACGTGCCGAGGTATCCTACGTCCGTTGGTGATATCCTGTCGATCCTGCTCAAGCGAGCGGGATGCAAGCACGTGCGGTTCCATGATCTGCGGCATACCTTCGCAACCATGGCGCTCGAAAACGGTATGGACGTGAAAACGCTGTCGGCAACCATAGGCCATGTTTCCGCGGCAACGACGCTGGATATCTACAGCCATATGACCGACACGATGCAGATGCAGGCGGCGGTGAGCATTGACCGCAAAATAGGCGGTACAAACGCACAGAT
>JAFVSK010000008.1 GCA_017503785.1 Clostridia bacterium | reverse complement strand
TGCGGTATTGAAATAGGTTTTGCTCAAAGTTACATATTTTTATGTTAAAAACGGTGTTTCGTTGCTCAAACTTGTATATTTTTATGTTTCAAAGGTGTTTTTCAGTCAAACTCACCCATTTGGCATAAAAAAAGCCGTTTTTGGCTAAAAAAACGGCTTAAAAATGAAAAAAACGCCCAAAAAAATGGACGTTTTTTCTTTTGGAGGCGACACCCGGATTTGAACCGGGGAATCAGGGTTTTGCAGACCCACGCCTTACCACTTGGCTATGTCGCCATAGATGCAAAAAGCGCCATCGGCTGACGCTTTTTGCGATGTGGAGCGGCTTACGAGGCTCGAACTCGCTACCTCCACCTTGGCAAGGTGGCGCTCTACCAGATGAGCTAAAGCCGCAAAATGGTGCCTCCGATCGGAATCGAACCAATGACACGGGGATTTTCAGTCCCCTGCTCTACCGACTGAGCTACAGAGGCAAATGTGGCGACCCGGAACGGGCTCGAACCGTCGACCTCTAGCGTGACAGGCTAGCGTTCTAACCAGCTGAACTACCGGGCCACATTTGGTGGAAACAACAGGGCTCGAACCTGTGACCCCCTGCTTGTAAGGCAGGTGCTCTACCAGCTGAGCTATGCTTCCAAGTTGTGTGCCGCCATTGGCGACGCAAACTATAATACTACATTCCAAACCAAATGTCAACCAAAAATTTTCAACTTTTTTGAATTTCTTATGATTTTTCTTGTTTTTTCCGGTTTCTGTCGGCAATCAGGCGCTCCAGATCCTCACCCGTAAACCGATACACACGGTCGCAAAAACTGCACGTCACTTCAACGCTGTTATTCTCGTCCGGCAACGAACGCAGCTCCTCGTCCGACATGGCGTAAAACGCTCCCTGCACTTTTTCGTCGGAGCAGGCACAGCGATACTCCGGCTCAAAGCTGTCGACCACGTCGAACGGCAAGCCCTCCAGCGCCATGGCCAAAATCTCCTCCACCGTTTTTCCCTCATCCAGCAGCTCGGTCATGGGACGCAGTGCACCGATATTCTTTTCCAGGCGATCAATGATATCCTCGGGGCAGAACGGCAACAACTGAATCAGCAAGCCGCCTGCAGCACGCACCGTGAGGTCGGGATTCACCAGCACGCCCAAGGCACACACCGTGGGGATCTGCTCACTGCTCGCATAATACGAGGTGATATCTTCGGCCAATTCGCCCGAGATCAGCGGCGTGCACCCCACATACGGCTCCGGCGCCCCGGTATCACGCAACACGTACAGCAAGCCATCGGTACCCACGGCACCGCTGACATCCAGCTTACCATTGGGCTTGAGAGGAATTTCCACCACCGGATTTTGCGCGTAACCGCGGGCGTTGCCACGGCCGTCGGCCACGGTGATAAGCTGCCCCACCGGACCGCCGCCGTTCACCTTCAACGTAACCGAATCGTCGGTGTTTTTGAGCATAATGCCCATTAACGAGCTCGCCGTCAGCAGGCGGCCGAGTGCCGCCGTGACCACAGCCGAGGTTTGATGTATTTCTTCTGCACGTGCCACCATATCGGTTGCATCGATCGCCACCGCCACCACGGCGGCATCGGTGGTTAAGCACCGTATTGCTTTACTCATAGTGTATGCCTATCTCCTTTAAAATATCCCTTATAAGCCCTGAACCGCTTCTTGTTCGGTGCGGGTGTTTCGTGCCACAAAAACCCAACGCTCACAATCGGCGGCGGGGGGGTCTTCTGTCATCGCACCGTACACGGCCAGCGTTTCCCAGCCGGCATCGGCCAACAGCTGCCGCCACGTGCGTTCGGAATAGGCTCGCTCACTCACGGTATCCTCGTAGCGTTCGTAGCTGCCGTCCTCATTTTCTACAAAAAAATCCAACAGCATATCCACGCGCTGCTGCCGCGGTACGTACCGCGTGCGCCACGTGCAAAACACGCCGTCCTCTTCAAACACAAATGCGCGGTCGGCCAACACCTCACGGTGCTTATACGGCGTATTGGCATCGAACACAAACAATCCGCCCGGCTGTACGAACAACCGCAACCGTCGCAGTACCTCGGCGATATCGGCCGTGCTGCACAGATGGTTAAGACTGTCCAGCGTGCAAACCGCACCGTCGACCGTGCCGTACAGATCCAGTTCACGCATATCCTGGCACAACAGCAACGCTTTCGGCAGCTTTTCGGCGGCACGCGCCAGCATCTCCTCCGAAGCATCAACCCCGACGATATCGACACCGCGTTTTTCTAATTCCACGCTCAAATTACCCGAACCGCACGCCAGATCCAGCACCGTTTGCGGATGAAAACCAAAGCGTTCAAACAGAGCCGTAAGATAGTCGGCATAGGCCGTGTAATCCACGTCGGTCATGAAGCGGTCGTAAAATTCAGAAAGCTCCCGATACCCACTCATGCCTGCTCATCCTTTTCATCCAAACGACGAAACACCATACGATATGCATCACAGCCGTACTGCAACGAACGGTTTACGCGACTGATGGTAGCCGTGGAAGCACCGGTACGACTTTCAATATCCGTGTACACGCATTTATCGTCCAACATTTTCGCAACAGCCAACCGCTGCGACAACGCTTTGAGCTCCTGCACCGTGCACAGATCCTCGAAAAACTGATAGCACTCCTCACGGGTGCGCAGCTGCAGAATGGCATCAAACAAAAAATCGGTATCCTCGTTATGCAGTTTTTTATTCATCGCATACCCATCCTTGCTTTACATCATTAACATTTCGCGGGCGGCCTGCAAGTTCGCTTCGGTTACCGTGCCGCCGATGATACGCGCCAGCTCCTGCTCGCGCTGCTCGGGCAACAATTCCTTCACCTCGGTGAAGGTGCGTCCGTCACGTACGGATTTCTCAATTAAAAAGTGATGCTGCGCCTGAGCGGCAATTTGCGCCAAATGCGTTACACACAGCACTTGTCGATGTCGCTCGGCCACGGTGCTGTTGGCCGTAAGGCGCAAGCGATTCCCCACCTTTTGTGCGGCACGACCGCTGATGCCGGTGTCGATCTCGTCAAAAATGAGGGTGTCGATCTCGTCGGCATCGGCCAGCACCGCCTTGATGGCCAGCATAATGCGGGACAGCTCACCACCCGAAGCAATGCGGGCAATGGCTTTGGGCGGCTCACCCACGTTGGCCGACATTAAAAACTCAATGCGGTCGGCACCCGTGGCGGTGTATTCCGCTGCTTTCCGTTCGATAACAAGCGACACGTTCGGCATATCCAAAAATGTGAGCTGCTGCTTTACTGCCTCGGCAAACCGTTCGGCAGCCGCCAACCGTTGCTCGGTTAAGGCTTCCGCTGCCGTTTCCATCGCAGCATACAGTTTTCGCTCCTGCTCTGTGAGCCGACGAGTGATCTCATCGGACAATTCGATGCTTTGCACCTGCTCGCGTGCCTGCTCTAAAAACGCCAGCACGTCCTCGGTGGTGGCACCGTATTTGGCCGTTAGGCGTCGAATCCGTTCCCAGCGTTCCTCGGCTTCGTCGCGTTCGCGGGGATCAAACTCCAAAAGCTCTGCCGCCGCTTCCAGCTCCTCGGCGGCATCCTGCAATTCGTAAAGCGCTTCCTGCAGCCGCGCCGCAGGAGCCTCGGCCTGCTCCAAATAGCGAGCCGCGCCGTTGGCTGCCGCAGCCGCCTGCTGGGCCAGCGAAACCGCACCGTCGCTGTCTTCGTCACCAAACAGCAGTGCGCGGGCCTTTTGCATTTGCCCTGCCACCTTTTCGGCGTTGCGATACAAGGTGCGCCGCGCCTGCAACGCTTCCTCCTCGCCCGCTTGCAGGGAGGCCGCTTCGATCTCTTCGATCTGGTAGCGCAAAATATCCAAACGACGAGCTTTTTCCTGCTCGTCCATATCGGCGCCCGCCAATTCACCGCGCACGCGCTTCCAGTCGCGATAGACTGCCGCGTAGGCATCTCGCGATGCTGCGAGATCGCCGAAGCGATCCAAATAGGCTAAATGCTGGTCGGCCGACAGCAACCGCTGATTTTCGTGCTGACCGTGCAGATCGAGCAGCACCTTGCCGATCTCACGCAACAGTGCCGCCGTGGCAGGCCGACCGTTCACGGTACAGCTGCTTTTTCCCTCGGCCGCAATGGTGCGTGTGATGAGCATACTGCCGTCGTCATCGGGGGCGAACCCCAACTGTGAAAGCTGTTGTTCAGCCCACGGTGAGATTGCCGAAAAAACGGCGGTAACACGCGCGGTATCGCTGCCGGTGCGCACCAATTCACGGCTGGTGCGTTCGCCCAGCACGGCGTTGATGGCATCAATAATGAGCGATTTACCGGCGCCTGTTTCACCCGTGAGCACATTAAATCCTGTATGAAATTGGATGGTCGCCTTTTCGAAAACCGCAATGTTTTCGATATACAAGCAGTCCAGCATACGTTAATCCAGCCTCTGTAATTTTTTTAGTTCCTCAACCAAAGCGATTGCCTTTTCCTGCGTTTTGGTGATGCACACGAACGTGTCATCGCCCGCCAACGTGCCGATCACCGTGTCCCAATGCAGGGAATCCATGGCGGCACAAGCGGCGTTTGCCATACCGGGAATACACTTAACGACCACCAAATTCCCCGCAAAATCCACGTTGCGCACCGCATCCTGAAAAATAGAATGGAAGCGCGAGGAGATCTGCGCCGTTTCGGGCTTGGCCACCGTGTAGCAATAGGCACCGGTGTTGTCCAGCGTTTTAATGAGCCGCAGTTCCTTAATATCGCGCGATACCGTGGCTTGCGTTACAGGAAACCCACTTTCCTGCAGGGCGACGATCAGCTCATCTTGCGTTTCAATGCGGCGGCTGTTAATGATTTCTAAAATGCGGGATTGACGTTTGGTTTTCATACGTCATACCCTCCTGTTCATCAGTTTTTGACCAAGCGTTTCATAAAACGAGATCGGCTTCATGCGAATGAGTGCCGCCGTTGCTTCCGACCGAGCCACCTGAACGGTGCCTCCCTCGGGCACGGGAATGGCCTCTTCCCCATCCACCGTAACAAACACCGGCACGTCCTTGCGATGACCGGGTGTAAGCGTTAACTGTGCATCCTTTTGAAACAGATACGGTCGTGTATACAACGAGTGCGGACAAATGGGCGTGAGCAGCAGGCATTCCAGTTCGGGATCCACAACGGGGCCTCCTGCCGACAACGAATACGCCGTGGAGCCCGTGGGCGTGGCAACGATGACACCGTCGGCCTGATAGGCCATAACGGGAGCGCCGTTATTGGCAACGCCGATCTCCACCATGCGGGATAAGGCTCCGCGCGATACCACGGCTTCATTCAGCGCACGACTATGTACCTGCCCCACCGTAACATCCAGCAGCATACGGTGTTCCACGATATATTCCCCCGTGAGCAGCCGTTCCAGTTGATCCAGCTCGTTCATTTCCAAGCCGGCCATAAATCCCAAGCGGCCGCTGTTGATGCCCAGCACCGGCTTTCCGAAAGCAGCGGCGCGCTTGGCGCAATGAATGATCGTCCCATCACCGCCAAGCGCAATCACGGCATCGCACGCTGCCAGACAATCGTCCATATCCACAGGCGGAAATGCCGTATCCTTGGGGGTACAGAACGGAACCGACAGCGTTTTTAAAGCCGCGCACACGCGTTCAAGCGCCACGGCGCCGTCCTCCGTTTGGTAATTGGGGATCACAGCCACCTTCATAGAAACACCTCCGTTAATGCAATTTTGCAAAGCTTTCTTCCACCAACGCACGAATATCCGGCACCACGTGCCGACCGTGGCGGCGAAGAAGCGCAACATACTCAATATTTCCGTTTTGCCGACCGGCACCTCCGGTAATCGGCGAAGCCGTGAGCTGCTCCAGCGCGCAGCCCTGCTCGGCAAAAAAATCACACAACTCACGCAGTACGCGACAATGCACGCGACGGTCACTGACGATGCCGTTTTTACCGATATCGGCTCGGCCCGCTTCAAACTGCGGTTTAATAAGTAAAAACAAGCGCGCATCGGGCTTTAAAAACAGAAACACCGCCGGCAATACCGCCCGCAACGAAATGAACGACACGTCCATCGTCAGCACGTCGACCGACTCGGGCGCAACAAAGGGCAACAATTGCTCTTGATTTCGGGCATCGGTTCCCGACAGATCTGTAACGCGCGGATCATCCCGCAACGTGGGATGCAACTGATCGTGGCCAACGTCGACGGCAAACACCCGCGAAGCACCGGCGCGAAGTAAACATTCCGTAAAGCCGCCGGTGGAAGCGCCGATATCCATGGCTACACATCCGGGCGTTAACGGTTCGGTAAGCGCTAGGGCGTGTTCCAGTTTAAGGCCACCTCGGCCGACGTAGGTATCGGCCGTGTTGCAGCAGACAACGTCGTTTTCAGCTACACGATACGCCGGCTTACACACCACCGTACCATTCACGGTGACCTCACCTGCACGAATACGCTCGCAGGCTTTATCGCGGCCGCTCGCCAAACCGCTTGCTACCAGCCACACGTCCAGCCGTTGTTCATTCGGCACGGCCGTTCGCCTCCCCTAAAATGCGGCGCACCATGCCTTCGGCATCCAGACCCGTAGCGCGCAGGCCATCGGCCACCGAGCAGGTGGGAATGAACGAATGGATGGCATACGGCTCATACGTGCCGCCGTATTTCCGTTGCAGCAGTGCCGCCCCAAATTGTTGGGAAATACTGCCGTTATAGGAGCTTTCTTCAAAGAAGATCACGCGGGAATACAACCCCGCAAGCTTGAACACGTCTTCGGGAATGGGCCAGATCTTCGTTAATTTCAGCACCGAAACCGGGTGCTTGGAGCGCAGGCGTTTGGCCGCCTGCAACACATTACCGAACAAGCGACCGTAGGTGATCACCAGCGTGCTTGCCATGGGGTCACGGTACATGGTGTAGGGCTGATAATCCGGCTCGTAGGTGGAAAGCCCTGCCGCTTCGGCACCCTTGGGATACCGCACGGCAGCAATACCCTCGGTGTCGTACAGCGCTTGCTTTAAATTAATTTCCAATTCGGCAAAATTCGACGGCGAATAGATCGTCGTATTCGGAACGGTGGTTAAAAACGGAACGTCAAAAATGCCTTGATGCGTTTCACCGTCATCCGGCACGATCCCCGCGCGGTCGATCGCCAGCACGATATGATTGTTCATGATCGCCGTATCGTTAAGCAGCTGATCGTAAGCACGCTGCAAAAACGTGGAATATACCGCAAACACCGGCAACGCACCACCCACGGCCAGACCGGAAGAAAAGGTGACGGCGTGCTCCTCGGCGATGCCCACATCGAAGCAGCGCTTGGGATAGCGCGAAGCAAATTCCGTAAGGCCGGTGCCGCTCATCATGGCAGCCGTGATCACGCACAGTCGCGGATCCTGCTCAGCTAAGGTGCACAGGCATTTGCCTGCTGCTTGCGAAAAACCGGGAGCACCTTTTTCGGCCTGACCACTGGCAACGTCAAAGCGAGAAATACCGTGATACGTATCGGGGTTTTCCAGCGCATAGCTGTAGCCCTGCCCTTTCACCGTGGCCACATGCAGCAGCACGGGACGGTTGATATGCTTCGCTGTTTCCAGCGCACGCGTGAGATCACGCAGGTTATGACCGTCAACCGGGCCAAGGTAATAATACCCCATTTCCTCAAACATTTCGCTGCTTTTATACAGCGTATCCTTCAAGGCACTCTTTATTTTTACCATTCCGCGATATAACGGCTTACCGATGAGCGGTATGGCAGAAATGACATTACCGAAGCCTTTTTTGGTTTGCACGTATTGCACGGAAGCGCGTAGTTCGGACAAGTGACGCGCCATAAAGCCGACGTTGCGGCTGATAGACATTTGGTTATCGTTTAAAATGACGATCAAGCGGTCGTGGCTGCGGCCACCGTTGCACAGGCCCTCATAGGCCAAGCCGCCGGTCATGGCGCCGTCGCCTACCACCGCAATGGTATAGCCCTCGTCGCCGGTTAGCGCTTTAGCCTTGGCGATGCCGTTTGCCGCCGAAACGGCCGTACTGCTATGGCCGACTACAAACGCATCGCAATCGCTTTCTCCCGGCTTCGGAAAGCCCGAAACACCACCGGTTTTGCGCAACGTTTCAAAACGGTCACGGCGACCGGTCAACAATTTGTGAGTATAGCATTGGTGCCCCACGTCCCACACGATTTGATCCTGCGGGCAGGAAAACACCCGATGCAACGCCACCGTCAGCTCCACCACACCCAAGTTGGATGCCAAATGCCCGCCGTTCGCCGCCACCGTTTCCACGATGGTTTGACGCAGCTCTTCACACAAGGGCTCCAATTGTTCACGCGACAAGCGTTTAACATCCTCGGGGGATTGGATGGTTGACAAAATGGGCGTATTCATAAAACCCCTCCACAATCCTTGGCTTTATCAGTGAGAACGCACCAGCAACGCATCTGCGAGTTCACACAGGTCGGCTCGTTGCTCGGAGAATACCGACAAGGCTTCCTTGGCTTTTTCGGTATACGCCGCCGCGCGACAGCGCGCCTCCTCTAATCCCAAGAGCGACACATAGGTGCTCTTTTCGTTTTCCGTATCGCTTCCCACCGGCTTGCCAAGCTCTTCGGCGGTAGCGGTAACGTCTAAAATATCATCCACAATTTGGAAACACAGACCTACGTAATAGCCGTATTCACCGGCGGCTTGAATCTGTTCCTCGTTGCCGCCGCCGAGAATGGCACCCATACGGCACGCCGCCGTGAGCAATGCGGCTGTTTTCCCCTCTTGCAGTGCTTGCAGCGTTGCAAGATCAATGGTTTTGCCTTCGCTGGCTAAATCCAGCACCTGACCGCCGATCATACCGTGAATACCGGCTTTGTCGGCCAGCTCATAGGCGGCACGCAACGCCGCTGCTTCCATACCCTTGGCTGCCTCGGGCGACAGCATCACCTCGAACGCACGATTCAGCAAGGCATCGCCTGCCAGAAGCGCCATGGTTTCACCATAGGCTGCGTGCACCGACGGCTTGCCGCGACGCAGGGCACTGTTGTCCATGCAGGGCAGATCGTCGTGCACCAGCGAATAGGAATGAATAAACTCGATCGCCGCCGCAAACGGCAAAGCCCGCTCCGTGTCGCCGCCGCATAAGCGACAAAATTCCAACAGCAACACCGGACGGATACGCTTGCCGCCACCCTCGCAGGCGTAGGCCATTAACGGAGCAACACTGACCTCACTGTCGGCAACGGGGAGAGCGGCAGTCAGCACCTGCTCCACCGCGGTTAAATGCTCGGTTAACCGAGCCGTGTACAATGCCATATTACTCGCCCTCTCCCTGTGTCAGCTGCACGATCTTTTGCTCGGCATTCTTTAACAGCTCACTGCAAAATGCCGTAAGCTTCGTGCCTTCCTCAAACAGCTTCAGCGACTCGTCCAGCGTGCAGTTGCCGCCCTCTAACAAGGCAACGATCTCCTCCAAGCGAGCCATTGCGGTTTCAAACGTTAATTCAGCCATTTCGTCACATCCTCTTATCGACACGGCACTGCAGCGTGCCGTCGTGTAATCGCAAATCAATGGTATCGTTCTCCGCCACCTGCTTGACCGAGCGAAGCACTGTGCCGTTTTTGGCGGCAAGCGCATACCCGCGCGATAACACACGCAGGGGGCTGAGCGCATCCAGCTTTCCGGCAGCGGTAGCCAAACGCAATCCCGTTTTGGCGGTAATGCGCTCGGCAGATGCGCTGAAGCGGCGCGTGACCCGGTCCAACCGAAGCCCGCGTTCCTCCACAGAATAGAGCGGCGTAGACAAGCATCGCCGCGAAGCCAGCTCCGACAACCGACGGCGACGAGCCGCTGCCAAGGCTGCCGTTTCGCGCCCTGCTGCAGTTTTTAACAATTGCAGCCGCGCAAGCAGCTCGCTGCTGTCGGGCACGGCCAGCTCGGCCGCTGCCGACGGCGTGGGGGCGCGCAGATCGGCCACAAAATCGCAAATGGTAAAATCGGTTTCGTGACCCACGCAAGAGATCACGGGAATGGTGCACGCCGCAATGGTGCGCGCCAATTGCTCGCTGTTGAAGGCCCACAATTCCTCCAGCGAGCCACCGCCGCGGCCGATGAGAATTACCGACGGTGTCTGTGGGTCGCCCGCCGCTTTCATTGCTTCAAATCGCTGCAGCGCTGCACACAGCTGTGCCGGAGCACCGTCGCCCTGCACCAACGTGGGGATCAGCACTACCTCGGCCAGCGGATAACGGCGGCCGAGCACGTTCAGGATATCGCGCACGGCAGCACCGGTTGACGAGGTGATCACACCCACCCGCTGCGGATACCGCGGCAGCGGTCGCTTGCGGCTTTCATCGAACAAGCCTTCCTCAAACAAGCGTTGCTTCAATTGCTCAAACGCCACCTGCAGTGCACCGGCACCATCGGGCTGCATATCCTCTATATACAGCTGGAACGATCCATCTTTCTCATACAACGACACGCGTGCTCTCACAATGACCTTCATGCCGTTTTCGGGCACAAAGGACATGCGCTGCACGTTGGAACGGAACATGACCGCCTTGACCAAGGCGTTTTCATCCTTGAGCGACAGATACCAATGCCCCGATTTGTAGTGATTGGTAAAGTTACTGACCTCACCGCTGAGCATAACGCAGGCTAAATTCGCATCGCCCTCCAGCAGCGATTTCACGTAGCGGTTGAGCTGACTGACGGTAATTACAGTCATTTATTCTCCCTCCGCCTTTAAAGCGGTTAACACAGCGATACCCACCGCATTATCCGCCGAATAGACCGGCGGTGCAAACCGACCGCCGAATTGCTTCTCAAACACTTCGCGCAAATGCGCGTTGGACATCACACCGCCGGCATACACCACCGGCAGCTCGCCGTATTCCGCAAGCAGGCGTTCCGTCATTGCCGTAACGGCCGCACGCACGCTGAGCAAGCAAAACCGTGCCACCTCGGCATGAGAGGCACCGCTTTCCAACAGCTTGCGGCACTGATTTTCTACGCCCGATAAATGGCAGCTTGTCCCGTCCATGGAGGGGCGCGGCAGCTTTCCTTCGATCGGCTGCGCCAGTTTTTCCAGCGCCGGCCCTGCCGGGAACGGCAGCCCCAACATACCGCCCACGCGGTCGATCAGCTGGCCTGCTTTTAAGTCGAGCGAGCCTGCCACCCGCTTACAGCGAATGACGGTATCGGCATCGGGCTCCACCAAAAGCGCATCGGTGGTGCCGCCGGACACGTGAAATGCCAAAAACGGCGCCGTGCGCAACGACAGGGCATCCGCACCGTACAGCGCGGCCATCACGTGACCCTGCTGATGCGAAAACCGATACAACGGAACCCCCAGCAGCGCGGCAATTTGACGTGCCGCTCCCTCACCCGATAAGAAGCACGGCATATACGAGCCCTCGGCCTGTGACGGTCGATCGGACACACCAACCGCAGCCACCGCCGACAAATCGCCCGCTTCACCGACCAGCCGTTCAAACAGCTCGGGAAGCTGGCGCACATGGTGGAACACGGCGTCACTTTGCCGCAAGCCAAGCTCGCCATCCTTGACGGGTAAAAGTTGTTTTACTTGCCAAAGCGCCCCCGTCTCGGCTTCGAAAGCCGCGACGGAGGTCGTGTAATTGCTGGTATCCAGCCCCAGATACCGTGCCATATTACGCCTCGCCGCGTCGGGCGATACCGCCCAAAACGCCGTTGATGAACGAGGCATCTGTATCACCGCCGTACAGCTTTGCCAGCTCCACGGCTTCATTGATGGATACGCTTACCGGGATATCCTCTACCCATTTCATTTCATAGATCGCCAAGCGCAAAATTGCCAGCGCCACGCGCGATAAACGTTCACGGCTCCAATTGTGTGCATTGGCGGAGATGATCTCATTGATCTCCTCAGTGTGCTCAACAGCACCCTCTGCCAAGGAGAGCGCGAACACATCGCCGATAATATCACGTGCTTCTCCTGCGTTTTCCAGAATTTCCGCAATCGTTTCGCCGGAAAAACTTCTTTCAAACAGCAAGATGAACGCCAGCTCTCTTGCTTCCCGTCTGGTCATGCGCAACCATGCCTTTCTGTTTTCAAATTCCGAAGCCGCCGTGCGGCCTGTGTTTTACTCTTCGTCCTTCGGCTCTTCCAGAACGATACCCTCAACGTGCACGTTCACCTTGGTAACGGGCTTGCCCGTCATGGACTGGACCTCGTTCTTAACCTTGCGCTGTACGTTGCCGGCCACCTCCGGAATACGCACACCGGCCTTGAGATTGATGTAGACATCAATCACGGTTTCGTTGTCGTTACTGATAACACCAACGGACTTGTTACCCTGAGAAGTAACCAGGCCGCGAATATCAGTTAGGCGTGTGGCCATACCGGCTACACCGGGCACCTCGGCAGCCGCCGTGCAGGTGATCGCAGCAATAACCTCCTCGGAAACAATGCAGCAGCCCTCTGAGGTTTGGAATTCCTTAACATCCATACTTGATGTCCTCCCTTTATGCTTTGTGTTTCTATTATATACCACAAAGTATCTCCGGGGCAACAGTTTTTTATGAATTTACTGTAACAATATTGATATTTTGTGCCAAAATATCCGATTGAGAGGTCACCGTTTGCGAAATTTTAGCCGTATCCTGCACCGTTAACGACTCGGCACTCACCACGATACTGCAGTTTTCGTTTTCAATATACACCACACAATCCTCGTAGCCCTTCGCCTTAATAAGGCTCTCGATCTTGCTTTCCTGCTCGATAGCCTTGGTGATGGCGATCGCCTGTTGCGTAGCTGCTGCTTTTTGCTCGTCGGTCGCTTTTACGTCGCCCAACAGATCCTTTACCGTTTGCGTCGCTTCTTCGCGTGCTTCCTCACGGCTCTTTCGTGCCTGCTCAAAGTAATCCACGTCCTCCTCCGGTGTGGTATTCACATTGAGCGCATCGCCCAAATTCTTATCCTGCTCCTGCTGCGGCGGCGTGGTATCCAACAGCCCCGACGGCGACTGTGCAAAATAATAATTCAAATATACCGCCAACCCCAACGCCACGATCAACGTGCCGAGCACCAGTTGCTTTTTGCCGAAAAGTTTTTTCATAGGTCAACCTCTCCTTATGTTAGTTTTGTCACACATACCCGCTTTGACGACAGATCCATCGCCACGGTTACTGCTTCGATAATGCGACGGCGCACCTCTTCCCGATCGCCACCTTCACACACGACCACCACACCCCGTACCGTCGGCTGAAGTTCGGTAACCAGCAAGCCTGTGCGACCGTTCCCTGTGTCCACCACGATTGCTGCACTTTCGGTGTCGTCGCGCTCGGTCAAACGTGTACCGCTGCCGTCGGTATCCTCTTGGCGGTCGGTATTACTTTTTTGTTCGGTAGCATACACGTATTCCACACCGTTTTCCAGCGTTACCAACACACAACACTCACCTGCGCCCTCAATGCGGCTGACCAATGCCGTTAAGCGTTCTTCGGTTTGCTTAACAAAGTCAGCTGCCGACGCCGTTTCCGTTGCTGCGGTTTCGGTCTTTGCGGGAAGAAACTCCGAAAGTGCCAACAAAGCGATCCCTATTACACCCATCAAAAATAACCATCGACGTCCCCGCTCACCGCTCAATCGCTCCCGCAAGCCGCTCCATAACGACCGAAACGTAAGATCCGCTTTTTTCTGTTCGTTCATTCGCCTATCACCTCGATCGGCACCTCCCATTGTTTTGATAACACCTCCCCTACCACCTTGGCGATCGGAACGGTTTGTTTGTCCACGGTAATGGCAACGTGTTGAATGTATATGCTCCCTTCAGCGGAAATATCCGTTTCCACGTGAATTTTTTCGGCAGTCACGTTTCGCTCAGCTAAGGCCTGTGCCGTGAGTGTTGTAACCGTATCCTGCACCTGCCGTTCCAATTGGCGGTTCACCGTGTCCGACAGCAGCGACGACACCACTCCTTCGGGCATATCGCGAATGTCCAGCTTCGTTAAGGAACCGATATTCAGCAGCGGCAGCAGCATACAACACAGAAAAAACGTGTTCGCCACCAAACGAAACACCTTTCCCAAACTCCCCTGCGGTGCAAGCAGCTGCAAGGCCGCACAGCCTAAGGCCGACAGACACACCGCGGTGCTCCACGCACGTATTCCGTCCATGTTATCCTCCTATGGCCGTAGATACGACCGTTACGGCAATAATGAGAAACGCCCCACAGGCACACAGAATACCGATAAGGCTTTTCACGGTACCGTGCGCCGCCTCCAGAATTTCCGACATTACCCGCAGCTCAAACAGATCCGTTGCCATGCGGCATACCGCAAGCAACAGCTGCCACCCAAAACAGCGAAGCAACGGAGGCAGCACGATCAGCGCCGAGGCCGCCGCACCAAAGCCGCCCAGCGCCGTCTTGAGCAGCTGCAAGCACCCTCGTACCGTGGAAAACATCTCACTCAGCGAGCCGCCCACCACCGGCACGAAGCTGGCAATGGAAAATTTCATTACACGCACACCCACATTGTCTGCTGCCGCCCCGGTAAAGCTTTGCAGTGACAGCAATCCCGTGAACAGCAGCATCCCCAGCGTGAGTATCCATACGGCTGTTTTTCCAATCAGTTTGCCGGCACCACCAAGGCGCACGTGCGGCGTGACCGAACCGGTCACGCCCAACGCCAAGGCGATGGTCAGCAACGGAGTGATCACCCCGCCCGCCAACCAGGATAACAGCTGTGATACGTACAACACAACGGATTGAAACGACAAAGCGGTTGCTGAATGGCCGCTGCTGAGCAACACCCCCGCATATACGGGAACGAACGAGGCCATAAACACCCCCACCGATGCCATCGCTTCACCGACCGCCTTTACGCAGGCCGTCAATGGCAAAAGCAGACTACCGCACACCGCCAAAGCACACACCGTGCCGAACACCGCCGACGTTTCCTCCGAACGCAGGGTTTGTCGCATCCCCTCAACCCAGGCGTACAAAAGCACCGTCGCCAACACCATACCCGCCGTGCTCAGCGGCCCGCGCAACGCCTCCGCTGCCAGCGATATGAGCTGCTTCAGCACTGTTTCCGTGTGCGGTGCTTCCAAGTCGACAGGCTCCAACGTATTCAAACCGAGTTTTTCTAACAGTGCTTGCGTTTCCTCCGGTAAGGCGGCAATCAGCTCCTCGGCGCCGCTGGCTTCCAGTTGCTCGTTATATAGTTCCTCCACCGTTTCGGCACGCACAGTAAAGCCTCCGAAAAGCAAGAAAAGCCCTACAACCACGGCTGCCGCTTTCATACCGTTCCTCCAATCAGCGCAAGTGCGATCTCACCCATTTTGCGAAACAGCGGTAACGCCAGCACCAAGAGTGCCAGCTTGCCCGCCAGTTCCGCCTTAGCCGATAGCCCCTGCTCACCGGCATCGCGGCAAGCATCGGCTGCCAGCTGGGTCAACAAGCAAACCCCCAGCGCCCGAAAGAGGATCGTTACGTACTCCCCCGACAGGCCACCACGTTCCAACAGCGATTTCAGTTCTCGAAACAGTGGCAATGCCTCGGAAAGTGCCGCCATCATCAGCATTGCCCCGGCTGCCAGTCCCACCGCCAGCCCCTGCTCGGGGGCGTAACGGCGCAGCATCACGGCCAGAAACGCGGCAATTACCGCAGCGGCGATCCAGCCCGTCATAGCCCAAACACCGATTTTACCAGGCGAAACAGCTCGCTGATCTCAGTCACCACCATGGTAAGCACCACAATAAGTCCCGCCAACGTAGTCAGCATCGCCTGCTCTTCTCGTCCCGAGCGAATCAGCACCTGATTGAGCACGGCGACAATGATTCCGATCGCCGCGATCTTAAAAATGAGATCGACTTCCATACTTAACCTCCTAACAGCAGCGCCGCCATACTGCCGCCGCAAAAGCCCAGTGTGATATACAACCGTCCCCGATGCGCCGCCTCCGCACGCGCCTGTACACTTCGTTCGCGGAACTGCACCGCATACTGTCTGCAACGCAACACCTCGCCTGCTACGTCTGCGGTGCCGCAGCCGTCAACAAATTCCGTCAGCAAGCAGGCATCGTCGGCGGTCAGCGCCATCTCGTCGGCACTCGCCGCTACCGCCTCTCGCAAGGCGTGGCGCACATCATCGGTAGCCACAGCACCACGCAGCAAGGGTAATCGCTGAAGCTCCGAACACATCGCCAGCTCCTGCCACACCACCGCCAACGGCGCCGAGGTACAGCGGATACGCTCTCCCAGCTGCTCCGCCAACTGCGCCAGTAACATCCACGACAATGCCCGCCGCTGTAATTTACGCTCTGCCATGAGCCCCAATCCCAGCCCCGTCAACAACAACAGCAGCATCCCGAGTCCTTTCACGCAACCATTCCTCCGTTCGTATAACTCGGCTAACCTCCCCCGGTTTCGTCACTCCGCGCAGCTGCACCAACCACGAAAATGCCCCGCTGCGCAGGGCTTCGGTCATTCCTCGACGGTACAACAGCGAATGCAGCTGCCGTGCATGCGCCGAAGCCACCACCGGCACGCCGCAGGCAAGCGCCGTATGCAGCGCTTGCACCTCATCGGCACCGCCCAGCTCGTCAAACACGATCACTCGCGGTGCCAAGCAACGGAGCGCCTGCTCGATCCCTGCCGCCTTGGGAGCGCCGCGTAACACATCGCACGGCAGCGGGCAGCCGCCCGTCAACTCGCCGCGTTCGTCTATCACGGCTACCGATATACCGCCGGTGGAGAATTCCCTTATTAGGTCGCGCAGCAGGCTGGTCTTTCCGCTCGATGGCTCTCCGCAAATCAATGCACCGCTCACGCCATCCTCACACAACCGCTGTGCCAATTCGTGTGCACAACCGCGATGCTCCCGCGCAATGCGCAGGCACAGCGACGTGATCTGACGATAGCTGATGATCCGGCCGTGTTCCACCACCGCCGTCCCGGCCACGCCGATGCGACACCCCGACGGTGCCGGCAAGTATCCCTGCCGCAGTTCCTCCTGATGTGCATAGACCGACTGCTCACACGCGCGGTCAACGATCATGCGCAGCCACGCCGCTGTACAGTGCAGCGCCCCGCCCGCAAATTCGGTAAGCATACCGTCGGCCGCTACGTAACGCTCAGCTCCCCCGATACTCACAGCTACGGCCTGTCCCGACCGCAAGCGAATCTCGTGCACCTGCTGCTTGACTGCCTGCGGTAAGCACGAAAGGCCCTTGCGAAGCTCCTCCGGCAGCAGCAAAAGCAGTGTATCAAATTCGTTCGTCATCGGCCTGTCCTCCCATCTTGTCCCATGTATATGCCCGCAGACGGCGGCATATTCCTTCTCGTTGATAATCCAATTGACAAAAGGCTGAATAAACCGTATAATTTAATTGTACACAAAACAGGAAGAAAGGGGCTTTGGTATGAGTTATCAAGTTATCAAAAAGTACGTCGCTGTTCTGCTATCGGTGATCCTGCTGTTTTCGGTAGCGATCCCCTCTGTCGGTGCAGAAACATCCGCTCCCGAGTTCCCGAGCATTATCATAAACCGAGGTCCTGCTGTGGAAACAAACTTGGATTTCGGCGGAGAAACCTTCACGTACGCGCATTACGGCACCACCGTTTCCGAACAAGTTCAAGCTAAAATCGATGCTTTCGAGCAAGCCTATAACGTTAACATTAACGTTGTCGGAGTTCCTACACAATCGTATATTTTCAACGTGTATCAAAAAATCTCGAACGATACACTACAGGGAAAACCCTGCCCCATCGATATCGTACACCTGGATACACTTATTTTTAACGAGGCTATCATCAATTACGGCACCGTCAAACCGTTAAACAACTATGTCACCACCGCCGACCTGTGGGACGACGAGACCGAAACCGGTTTTTCGGCAGGGGTCATGCAGCAATTTTCCGTACACGGCAACATTTACGGTGTGGGCGGCAACCGTGAGCAGCCAATGTATTTATTCTATTACAATAAGGCTATGGTGGAAACCGATCCCCTCACGCTGTATAACAACGGTCAATGGACGTGGGAGGCTTTATACGATATTTTAAAGAATTCGCAGGACACGCCAAACAACGTGTGGGGCCTTAACACCCTATCGCCGTATTATTCCGTCCCGCTTTTCGCCTCTTACGGCACTCGTTTGATCACAACAAACGAGCGCGGTGAGCTCGTGTACAATCGAGAGGATCCCAAACTGGCAGAAGCCTTTGCTATGCTGAGCAAGATCTGTAGCGGCGATGGTAAGATCGCCAACCCCGACAACCAATACGAAAGCGGTATTGAGTTGTTTTCAAGCAAAAAGCTGGTTTCGGTTATCACAGCGGTGTATAGCTATGACACCTTAAAAAACTCGCTGGGCGATGATCTTGGTGTTATTCCGTTGCCCTCTCCCTACGGAACCACCGCCACTGCCGAACAGCACGCCTATGGCGCTTCCTTTGCCACATCCGATGCCGGTGCTCGGTGCGCAGTTGCTTTTGCGAAGTTTATGTCGGCTAATAACAACATTCTTGCCACCGTTCAAACCATGTCGGAGGATGTGAAGCAGCTTTGTCTTAACGAGATGGATAAAGGGACTCTGTTCACTCCCTTCTTCGGCATTAAGCAAAAACGCGGCAATTTCGACAAGACGCTCTTAACAAACATTTGTGCCAAGGTTGTCAATCAAGGCACTCCCCTCGAAACAGTTCTTACCTCGTTCGAACCCGTCGTTAACCAAACCATTGCCGATGCCTTGGTCAACGACTATGACGATATTTTCGTCGATCTCTCCCCCGTTGTGATCGGTTTTGAGGCAATACCCAAGAAAACGATATACTTAAAAACCGAAACGCTTTCCGCGCAGGATATTGCCGCAAATCTGTTGTATGCCGACGGCACCAAGAAAGCCGTAACCGATTTTACGGTGAGCGGATATTCCACGACACTCGGCGTACACGCCATCATCGTAAGCAGCGGAAACTACACTGATGTCTTTACCGTGAACGTGGTAAACGCCAAAAACGGTTGGATACGTGAAAACGACAAATGGTATTTCTACCAAAACAGCGTCCCTGCAAAAAACACGTGGAAAAAGGATTATAAAGGCTGGTGCTACGTGGGTGCCGATGGCGCCATGATGACCAACACTTGGGTGCGCGACAGCGTGGGCTGGTGCTACGTGGGTGCCGACGGCTACTGTGTCACCAACTGTTGGAAAAAAGACAGCGTGGGTTGGTGCTATTTGGGAAGCGACGGCCGCATGGTTACAAACAAATGGCTGCGCGACAGTGTGGGTTGGTGCTACGTAGGTGCCAACGGCTACTGTGTCACCAACAAGTGGATGCGCGACAGCGTGGGTTGGGTCTATCTCAACGCCGAAGGCAGAATGGCCACCAACCGCTGGGTGCAGGACAGTGTCGGCTGGTGCTACGTGGGTGCCGACGGTTATGCCGTAACCAACTGCTGGAAGCGTGACTCGGTTGGCTGGTGCTATCTGAACGCCCAAGGCAGTATGCTCAAGAATTCGTGGTTAAAAGACGGTGGCAAGTGGTATTACCTGGATGCCAACGGCTACATGGTAACCGGCGTGCATGTCATCGGCGGAAAACCCTATGCGTTTAACAGCGCCGGTGTTTGGATCGGATAAAAACTAAAGCAAAAGGGCTGCTCGTGTGAGCAGCCCTTTTGCTTTAGTTAGAGGGGTGTTTTGAGGAGGGGTATTATACTCATTTTTTCGGAAGCTCGTCCGGTGCGGTTCCGTCGTCTTCCTGAGTACAGTTAGAGTATAACAAACTTTCTCGGTTTGTTTGTGAATGGTTTGTAAATAAATTGTGAGAAAAATTTTTAAGAAAAACAAACAAATGTTTGCTTTTTTGAAAATTATGTGTTATGATAGCTTCAGAGGTGATTGTATGAAGCCCTTAACCGCTAAACAACAAAAGGTGTTATCGTTCCTGCAAGAGCGCGCGCAAACCGGCGTTCCTCCCACGGTACGCGAAATCTGCACCGCCGCAGGCATCAAATCCACGTCCACCGTTCACACCTACCTAAAGGTGCTGGAGGAAGGCGGCTACATTGAACGCGACGGTCGCCTAAACCGTAGCATTCGTATGCCCGGCGAAACCGTGGCGCGCGTGCCGCTGCTGGGCAAGGTCACGGCCGGTATCCCCATCACCGCCGTCGAAGAAGTAACCGACTATGTCCCCTACTCCGGCGGTGGCTACGAACCGGGCGAGCTGTTTGCTCTGCGCGTGTCGGGCACCAGTATGCTGTACGCCGGTATTTTGGATAAGGATATCGTCATCGTGCGTAAAACGCCGGCCGCCGAAAACGGCGATATCGTCGTGGCGCTGTTGGGCGATGAAGCCACCGTTAAGCGCATTTATTTTGAGAAGGATCACATTCGTCTGCAGCCAGAAAATGATGCGTTCGAACCCATTATCGTGAAGGAAGCGGTGGTTCTCGGCAAGGTCATTTCGTTGGTGCGTAACTTCTGATGAGCAACGTAGAATACGTCGTCAGCGCTTGCTTGTGCGGACACCCCACACGGTACGACGGCGCGGCCAAACCGGCTGTGCCCGCTTTAACCGCATTGGTTGAAAGCGGCTGCGCACTACCGGTCTGTCCCGAGTGTATGGGCGGCCTGCCAACTCCTCGCCCACCGGCCGAAATTCAGGGCGATCGCGTGGTTAACGCCGTCGGTGTCGATGTCACCGAGCAATACCGCCGCGGTGCCGAGCAGGTATTGGCGCTTTGCTTGCAGCACGGCATCACCAAAGCCATACTCAAACAAAACAGCCCTTCCTGCGGATCACGCGCCGTGTACGACGGCACGTTTTCCAAACGGCTGGTCGCTGGCCGCGGAGTTACTGCAGCACTGCTGGAGCAACACGGTATTCGCGTGTTCGACGAATCAAATTGGCAAGAAAAAACAAACGCATCGGGTTGACAAGCCGATGCGTTTTGTCTATACTATATTCACGGCAAACATCCGTATAGGGGGCTGCAAAGGTTTCGACGGGGATTGTGAGCCTTGGTAAGCGAGTAGCGGTGCAGAACCGCTATAAAATCTGCAATCTTAAAAATAAACGACAACTCTAAAGTTGCTCTCGCGGCCTAATTAGGCCGCCGTCCCTACCCGAAGTACCGCGGTCGGGATAGGGGCGTCATGCAGCGGTGAACGTGAACGGGCGACTGTCGCTTCGCCCGTCACGCCGTAGCGACTACCGTAGCTCAAAGCCTGCCCACCGGCGTTGAGCGAGGGGAATCTTAAAAGACGGGCTGCACTCGGAGAAAGCCTTGGTAAGTGATTTTCGGACAGGGGTTCGATTCCCCTCAGCTCCACCAAATGAGAAAGAACCGCTTGAATAGCGGTTTTTTCTTTTGTGTGCAGGAATTTTGCAAGATTTTTTGAAAATTCCCTATGTATTTCCGAAGTCACATTCGTAAAACAATATAGCTAAACTCATGATGGCATTTTACGGCAATTATGATTTGCAAAGCGTTGCAAACTGCTTGATATTCTTTTGAAAAGGCGCTATACTGGTGGTAACGAACGTTGAAAGGAAGCGGGACCATGAGTAGTTTTGAAAACCTTCGGATCGTTGATAATTTTTATCAGACCTCGCTGTATTTTCCAATGCCTACGGTCATTATCAGCACGCTGTGTGAGGACGGCACCACCAACCTGGGGCCGTATTCGCTGGTGCAGCCGTATTACGTGGCCGGCAAGGATTACTACGCGATGCTGCTGTGCTGCAGAAACTCCTCCAACACGGCGCAAAACATTCTTCGCAACGGCAAATGCACGCTGAATTTTATTGACGATAAGCCCTCCACGTTTAAAGAGGCTGTTAAGCTTTCGTGGCCTGGCGATAAGCCCTCGGAGAAAATGCCGAAATGCAAGTTTAAGCTTGAAAAAAGCATGATCGAGGAGGAAAGCGGCGAAGCGCGGCCGATGGTACTCACCGAGGCTATTGAAGCAATTGAGTGCACGTGGATGCGCGAGCTTGACGGTGCCGGCAAGGATGTAGCCGGCGAACTGAACGGCTACGAGGGGCCGTATCACGACTTTAACGGAATCACCAGCAAGTTCGGCGCTCATTTCATTCTGCGTGTTGACAAGATCTTGATGAAGAAAAAATACCGCGATGCGATCATTAACGGTGTGCGCGCCAAAGACTTTCCTCCCCTGCCCGTGGATTACGGATATCGCGATTCTAAAAACTTCTGGTTCCACCGCAAGCGCGCCATGAAAGCCGAACTGCTGCAAATGCGGCAGGCCTCGCTCGAGTCGGTTCGCTACGCCGCTGACCGCGTGGACGACAAGGTGAAATTCACCGACGATGCCCTTCAAACCGTATTAGCGGTACCGCGCGTGTTCCTTCCCCTCGTTCTTAAAGGATGTGTCGACTGGGCCAAGGAAAACAATGTGGAGCTGATTACGGCCGAGCACATGCAGATCATCAACGACAAACGCGCCAAGGAAAAAAGCAAAAAATAACTTATCGTAAAAGAAAAACCGGCGGATGAGCGTTCTCATCCGCCGGTTTTATTTGGTTTAGCCTTCCTGCTTACGCTTTTTGCCGATCACGGCCGTTACCGAGAAGGTAGCGCCGCTGATGAACAGCAAGGCGAAGAGGAGATTGAGATTGCCGGCAACACCGGTCTGCGGCTCGTCCTCCGGCTCCGGTACAGGTTCCGGATCGGGTTCAGGCTGCGGTTCCGGCTGAGGCTGCGGTTCGGGCTGAGGTTCGGGATTGGGCTGCGGTACGGGCTCGGGCTTGTATTCGTTTACAAACACCGGCTTATCCGCTGCTTTGCCGTTAGCCTCAACGGCCGTTGTCGCCTTCAGCGTGCCGTTATCGTCCGTCACCGTAACGGTAACGGTGTATACCGTCGCATCCTTATTGATCTCATCGTACGGGCTGTCACCCTCGGTGATCTCATAAACGGTGGTTCCCACCGCATCGAAGGTCAGATCGGCAAAGGTGAACGTACCGTCGGCTGCGTTCTTAACGGTGGCCACGAGCACCTTGTCGGTACCCTTCACCTGATGGAGATTGAACACGAACTCCTTGCCGTCCAATTCGACCTCGCTACCGTTTTTCTTGAGGACCTTATTACCAACGATATCCACCGTAGCGGGAGTGGGTGTGTACACGTTTTCAAACGCAGGCTTCGCTACCGAGGTGGTAGACAGAGCATTATTCACGACCTCGTAATATACGGGGGCTTCCGTGCTCATGGTACCGTCGCCATCGTCCTTCACGGCAACCTTCACCGCATATACCGCCGGATCATAGGTGACACCGTTCAGCACGTTGTTCACAGCACCGGCAGGAATATTCTCCTTAACGAGGTAATAGAAATCCGCACCAGCATCTTCGGGACCGTAGTTGATGGTGAACGTAAACTCGCCGCTTACGTTGGTAGCCGTTTGTACGGGAGTACCCGTGGGTGTCAACGAACCGTTAGCCTCGTACAGTTCAAAGGTGAAGGCGTTATCTGCGAGAGCCTTGTTTTTCAGTTCTTTGCTACCCTTGATCGTTGCCGTAGCATTGCCGGTAACGGCGTAGACGTTTTCAAACACAACGCCCGACTGCGGAACATCATTGCTGTCGAACACCACGGTGTTCACATGCAGCTGGCCGACCAGGTCATCCGTTACCGTAACGCGAACACGGTATACCTCATCGTCGTAGGTGACGCCGTTTACGGTAGTACCGCCGCCGACTTCCTTAACGAGATAGTAGTAGGCATCTGCCTTCTTGTATTCGATTGCCGTAAAGGAGAAGCTGCCATCCTGCGCGTTGTCAACCGTTTCGATCTCGTTACCCAAGGTCCAGGAAGCATCGGACTCATACAAGGTAAAGCTGTAGTCACCGGCACCGAGAACCTTACCCGTGAGCAGTTTATCACCAACGATCGGCGCGGTGATGGCCGTCGGCGTATAGGTGTTTACAAAAGCGAGCGTGTTCTCCGCGTTGCCGCCCTTGAGCTTATAGGTGACAGGCCTTACTTCCAGAGCACCACGGCCGTTGTCAACGATCTCGACGGTGACGATAAACACGTTCGTGTCGTAGCGAACACCAAACTGCGTGCTGCCCGCCGTTTCAGACACTTCATAATAGTACTTACCGGCAGCGGTGTAGGTGATCGTATCAAAATGGAACGTACCGTTTGCCATGTTCTTGGCTGTCCAGGTTTCGGCATTGGGCTTAGCCGTACCGTCAGCGTCGGCAACCTCGGTCATGACGAACGTGAACTCGTCGTTAAGCAAGGGACGGCCGTTCAGCGTCTTGTCGCCGTTGATGGCGTAGGTAACGTCCGTTGCGGTGTAGGTGTTGGTGAACACGATGGCGTTGCCAACGTCACTAAGCACCACGTAGCTTGCCGTAAGCTGACCGTTGACGTCCGCAACGGTAACCATGACCCAGTGAGTAGACTTATCGGTAGTGACACCGTTGCCGTCACCGCTGACTTCCACGATCTGATAGTAATACGTGCCGACGGTATCGAACTTCAGCGTATCGTCGAAGGTAACCGCTGCTTTATTACCGGCCGCAGCCGCTGCGTTTTTACCCTCTAACAGCTTGGTACCGTCCTCAGCGCGCAGTTCGAACGTGAATTCATTAGCGTTCATGTTACGGCCGTCGAGGATCTTGTCGACGAAGTCGATCGTCAGCGTGGCATCGGCAGGATCGTAAACGTTGGTGAACTCCAGCTCACCGTTGACGTTGGTAGCTGTATCATAAACGACGTTTGCTGCCAAGCGGCCGCCGGCGGTGTTAACCACCTCAACCGTAACCTTCACAACGGTATCGCTGTAATCCATGTAGGCGTTGCCGCTGCTGGTTTCCTTCAGGTAGAAGGTGTAGGTGCCGGTGGCATCGAAGATGACCTCAACACGGCTTTCGCCGATGGAATCCGTTGTGGGAACGTCGATCGCCTGAACGCCGGTAAGGGCATCCGTGAACGGCGTGGTGCAGGCCGCATCCGTAAACAGACCGAATTCAAAGCCGGCCAGCGATACCGCCGTGCTCTTGGAATCGTTTGTCAGGATCTTCTGCAGGTTGATCCGTGCAACCGCCGGAGCCGTGGTGTACTGCACGTTGGTGAAATCGGTTTGAATCGCCCACACACCGGCGGACTGCGTAAAGTCTTTATCGGCGTGCTCGGAATGAACGCGCGTGATCTCCAGCTGACCATCCATATCCGTATCGGTCACGTGCACCGTAAAGGTGTGCACCGTAGGATCATAGAGCATACCGTCCAAACGCGTCGCGGGAATCACTTCTACCACGCGGTAGGCGTAGGCGCCCGGTTCCTCGTAGCGTTCGTTGGAAACGTCGAAGGTAAAGGTGCGGTTCGCATCGTTCACAACCGCAGTATCCACCGTTTTCCAACCGGTGCCGTCAGCGTCGTTACGCTGCAGTTCGATCGTAAATTCGGCAGTGCCCCAAGCTGCCGCACTGTTATCCTCATAAACGAGGAACTTGGTGCCGCCAATTTGGATATTCACAGGATACACTTCGCGTGCGGTATAATCGTTCAGCACAGTCACCGTGGTAATCGTGTTATCACCAATAGTAACCACGCCGTCGCCCGCCGTGCCGCCTTCAAAATAGGTAGCGGTAAAGCCGCTGCCCGGAGTGGCTTCCACCACGGTTGCAACCGTGCCTTCGGGCAGATCGAAGATCTCAAACTGTTCGTCGTGGCCAAGTGTCACGGTAACCGAACCGCTCGCATCCGTCGTTACGCTGGTGATGGTACTGCCCGTCTGCGCCGCAGCAAAGGTGGCGTTGGCTGTGCCGATACCGCTCAGCGTGACGGTAATATCAAATGTCTTACCGGCCGGAATCGTATAGTTGCCGCCGAAATCGTGCGTAACCTCTTTGGCCACCGTAAGATGACCCTTGCCGCGCTCGCCATTGACAAAGTGTGCCTCGCTGAGCACGTTATTGGTAACGGTGATATCGACCGCTTTCAGCGTGGTGTTGCCGTTGACCGATTGTACCACGTAATCCACGACCTCTTGCTCAAGCACGCGGATCATCTCGCCCGCGGTCATACCGCCGATATACAGCGTTTCCTCGGCGTGCAGCTGCACAACCGCACGACCGTTGACGAAGGGAACGGTAACCGTACTGTCGACGGTACCGTCGGCCTTTACCAAATAGGCGGGATAGGTGTCACTGTCGTTCGTGTCGGTCAAATTGGTCAACACGAAGGTGAAGGCATCTGCCGGAGCGGCAACGCCGTTCTCCATGGTTTTCGTCAACTTGATACCGGTTTCGGGCTGAACAGCCAAACGACCGTTGTTGCCCAGTGTAGCGCCGACGTAGAAGTTATAGCCGGTGTCGTTTACCGTGTGATTGGTGATATCCACAAACGGCAGGTACGCATACGACAAGCTTTCAGTCACGTTATTGGCCGCAACGTAGTTGGGCAAACCACCCTTATAAACCGTGTAGCCTTCCAGGTTGGTGTGAACGTCGCCCTTCGGGATATACCAACCGGTAGCGCTTTGAATAGCCGTATTCAAGGCGTTTGCCGAAATCTCGCGGTACTTGACCGTCGCGGTAAGCGTGTTACCGTTCTTTTCATAAACGGTGTAGGCGCGATATTTCGTGCCGGAGGGTTTAGTTGCGCCGGTGTACAGCGTACCGTTGGCATCGGCGTACACGGGCGTATCTTCCGTGTAATAGTACTTGTCGTTCTGACGGGCGGGGTTGAAATACGTGTAGGTATTCACCATACCGTAACCGGCGGTGTTGCTGTGATCCCACTGATTGGAGTACACATACACCTCGCCGTTGGGCCCCACGTTGTGTGGGTCGGCCAAATAGGCAGCCGACACGAGATCCTTCACGGTGAACGGGTTGATTGCCTTGTCCAGCGCCACCTCGTACACCAAGCGGATGGGATGCTCGGCACCCGAAACGGTGAGTGCATCCAGAGCGCCGTTTTCATCCAATGTCACGTTATAAGTAACCAGCGGAATGAGTGCCGCCGGCACAGCGAAGGTAACGATCTGTTCGCCGGTGGCAATGTTGGTGCGCACCTGCACGGTGGCG
Source organism: Clostridia bacterium (assembly GCA_017503785.1). GTDB lineage: Bacteria > Bacillota > Clostridia > Oscillospirales > Acutalibacteraceae > RGIG3009. Next base: position 31,617 of record JAFVSK010000008.1, on the reverse strand, counting down.
TACATCATGTCCGACTTAGCCACGCCGTGCGCAGCATCCACTTCGCCCAAATAACCGTAGGACTTCACCGTAAACACCGGATCGGTAGCCGCGTTACCGGTGGCGGCGGGCAGTTCGGTGGAGTTCTCGTCGTAGAAGCCCAGGAAATCGCCCGCGCGGTTGGCGTACCAACCAATATAGTTAGAGAAATCGTTGGCGTTGTTATAGTAGAGCTGACCGTTGATGTACGCGAGCTGGATCAGCGTTTCGGCCGTGCTGATATCTTGGATTCCCAAGCGCTGCTGTACGGCGTGAACCATTTCCAGACCTAACTCGCTGGGGTTGTCTTTCGTGCCCAGATCGCCGCCGGCATCCACGAAGTTGCTGGCCAGATCGGCGCCCGAGAACAGCGTGTTGTGGATAAGGATACCCTTAATATCGGTAACCTCCATGTGTTCGCCGATACGGTCCACAAAGCTGACATAGCCGGAAAGCTCTTCGTTTTCGGAGATCAGCGTAGGATAATAGCGCGATTGCAGCTGGATGGTACCAACAATATCGGCAAACGCATCCTTCAGGCCCTGCGACAAGCCACCGGCAGCAGCATTGTTAACCGCGAAATACTTATCAACGTACACCTGCTCCAAGGTATCAGCGATCTTGGTAACGCGGCGGGCATCGTAACCGTTGCCCTGCACCCTAACGGTGCCGCCGACAGCCGCATCGTTATATTCCGTCCAAAACTCGTTGATACCGGCGTTGGAGTTCGCCGGATCCAGAACGCTGGTAGCAATGGTGTTCCCCGTAACGCCAAGGCCCAGAGTATAGAACAAGCAATCGGTGCCGTATTTTGCCTCGATGCGGTTTTTGGCATACGCTGCACTTAACTGCGTAACAAAGCCCTGCGCCGCGCTGGTGCTGGAGGACTGACCGTTACCCAAATTGTACTGTTCGGGAGCGGTGAACGCCGTGCTGGCCAGCGTGGGAGCGCCGTCGGACATGAGCACCATAACCGGCTTGCGGGTCATCGTGCCGTTTTCATCCGTCACCGTGGTGGTGTTGGCGGCGGCCGTGAACTGGTTCATCGCCAAAATAACGCCCTTCTGGATATAGGTAGCACCCACGACCTCTTTGGCGGTTACCGAGACGGAGGGAGCCGAGGTGGTACCCTGCACAACGGTATCGGCATCCAGTTGGATGGTTTCCGTGGTTGTGGTTTCTACCGGATTCCACCAGCCGTTACCGCCGGTCTGCTGCGTAGTGAGAACGTAGTTGAGGTACTCGCCGTCGGAACCGGTGGTGTAGCGGCCGAGCGGCAGCAGCAGAATCGCCGCATCGCTATTGGTGCTGCTGGAAGATGTGCCGGAATACAGCACCACACCGACTCGGTTGTTTTCGTTGGCCTCCAACAGCGTCTTAATGCTTTCGTTAGCCGATTCCACCAACGCCTCCGCGACATCGTTGTTGCCCGCGTTATCGTTCATGGAGCCGGACACATCGAGCACGAGCATCGTATCGGTGGGCGATGCCGTCATGCCGGTGATGGACATGCTGGAACCAATGGTGGACAGTGCCACCAAGAAGCTATCGGCCTCGTCCTTAGTGATGCCCGTACCGGCAAATGCCGAGGCATCGGTAAAAACGGATTTATCCGTCCACACCTTACCGGCGTTTTCGGTGCTGATGGAACTGGTGGAAAAGAGGTTCTTCCAGCTGTCCATCGTATTGCCGTCGGCAACGGCGCTGGTGCCCGCTGTGGCTGCAAAGACCGACACCGGCAGGCACGAAATGAGCAGTGCTAAGCAGAGCACGACGCTCATCAATCGCTTGGTGATTCGATAGTTCTGTTTCATAACGCTTCCTCCTGTTATTCCGTTGTTCTTCGCAGCAACAGCAACTCTTCGAGTGCGTGCTCATTAGTTTCTTCAACGTACTGTACAAATCCCTCAAATATGCGGCGCCCGATCTCCAGATAATCCATCGAGAGCACTCGATCGATCTTTGCGCGGCGTATATCCTCGGGAACACCGTAGATGGTTAAAATATTATTTAACGCTCCGGCAATGCGTATTTCGACGGATACGGAGCTATCGGTTGTCATCAACGTGGCGTATTCAATTCCCGAAACCAAAATTTCCGCTTCGGCAAATTGTTCTTCCGTCCATGTGCTACATCGATCGGCGAACACCGTTTTGGCACGAGCCGCATCGTTTTTACGAATAATTTCCAGCGCCATCGGGCTGGAATAGGCAGCTAAATAAAAATCTTTAATGATGGCATTTTCTTCACACATGGCAGCCATTGCCGTTAACTCTAAGCAGATAGCCATGAGTGAGCTGTACCCCTCATCCGCTTCCTTCTCCATCATTTTCCACTGGAAGTCACAGAGCATTCCCACCATTTCTGCAAGAATATGCTCTTTGGTTGGAAAATAAAAGGTCAGGTTTCCCGTACTCATTCCCAATTCATCGGCAACTGCTTTGGCTGAAGTGTTGGAATACCCCAACTCCAAGATCTTTCGTGTTGCCGCACGCAGTATTTCGATCCGTGTAAGCTTTGCTTTATTAATCCGCGCCAACGGTATCACCATCCTAATTTCTGCTCTTTGCCTAATTTTAGCACGCGTGCTAAAATTTGTCAATACCCTAAACTCTGTTTTTTTAAACATTCGTTTAAAAACTTTTACTTTCCAAACGAAAATCTGATTTTGCACTTTTTTTGTCCAATTCCCCACTCCAATGTGCAAAGGATGCTGTTACAATGAAAAAAAGAATTAAGGGAGTGGTAGCGTGGTCACATGGTTAGACGTTAAACAAGCAATGGAGCGATTGGGCGTTCACGAGGGGGATTCGTTGATCGTTCATTCCTCTTTTAAAAGCTTGGGCGAAGTGGAAAACGGTGCCGAAAGCGTGATGCGCGGCTTATTTGCCGCTCTGGGCGAAGAGGGGACTCTCATCTTCCCCACCCTGTGTCAGAACGATTGGTTAAACGTATATAAAAACTGGCATTTGGATGCTCCGTCTGACGTGGGGTATCTTACCAACTATTTCCGCAAACTGCCCGGCGCACTGCGCAGCAATCAGGCTACACATTCCGTTGCCGCTATCGGCAAGCACGCCGCCTACATTACGGCAACGCACGGCGAATCCGGCCTGCGGCATGGCATTTACGGTGAAACGCCCTTTGCTGCCGATTCACCGTGGGAGAAAATGTACGAGCTTAACACCAAGGTGCTGATCATCGGCCGCGACCTGCGCCCCTGCACCATGCGTCACTTGGCGGAATATCGCTTTATGCAGGAGTGGCAGGACAAAGCGAAAAAGAGCCCGCGCTATCAAGAACTGATCGACCGCGTTTGGTGCTATGAGCGCTGGAACGAACGCGGTGTTTGGTGGCATTTGGATAGCCTGTACATTGGTGAATTGCTGGCCGCCGAAGGCAAGCTGCACAAAACCACCTGCGGCAACGCCGAGCTCACCGTGGTTCCCTCCCGCGAGTTTGTCGACCGAGCAATCGACTGTATGAACAAGCGCGACAGGAAGGCGTTTTGGGAAGACGGCAATAACAACTGGGTTCCGCAGGACACCCTCGATTGGCTGCAAGAAGTGGAATCTTTGTAAATGGAAAAGCGGCGGCAGGAACACTCCTGCCGCCGCTGTTTATTGTTTTTTCGGTTTTGGACGACGGATCGCCGCCGTCACGCAAAGCACCCGCGCCGCTCCGTACAGCTTTAACATTTTCGCACATTCATCCGTGGTGGCACCGGTGGTGAGCACATCATCCACCAGCAGCACGGTCTTATCGACTATCAGCGATGCTTGCTCCACGTCGTAGGCACCCAACACGTTACCGGCGCGTTCCCACGCACTCAACGCTTTTTGCGGTTGTGTGGCGTAGCATTTGGTCAGTACCGCCACATACGGAATACCCAACCGCTCGGCCACGGCTTTCGCCAGCAATTCGCTTTGATTGTACCCACGTTCATAGCGATCGGCTGTCATCATAGGAACCGCCGCCGCCACGTGCAACGACTCCTCACCGTACTCACGCCGCACCGTTGCAGCCATTTGATCGGCAAAATAGGCGATCGCCTGCGGGTCGTCAATACGCTTTAATCGCAACAGTCCTTCGTGCGCCGCGCCATCGGAATAAAACGGCGCTGCCACACGATCGTACCGATGCCGACGCCGCCGACAGTTGCAATCGGTTTTGGACATACCGCAATACGGGCACAGCGGCGGCTTTATCAGCAATAGCTCTCTGCGGCAGTCCTCACAGCACAGCGTTAGCGAGGGAATCGGCTCATCGCAGAAAATACACCGCTCCGGAAACAGCCACGCAATCACTCTCAGCCACAACCGTTTCGCTTTCATCGACAAAGGCATGCTTACTTGATCTCCTGCTCCAACGCATCAAATTCCGGCGTAGAGAAAAGCTCTCCAAGCGTGATCTGCCGCGCACGGCAGAGTTCCATAAAACGAGCCGCCACAACATCCTTGGCACCCATTGTCATCACCTCATTCAACGCTATCCACAAGCCGCTTCGATATATCCGCAAACTCCTCGGGCAGCAGCTTTTGCACGCGGCGGTCATACGTAAGCAGGCCGTTGGTTTCGTCCTCAATATCCGAAACCTGCGTGTACACCGCGGCGCATAATCCCTGCGGAATCAGCGGCAGCACCTGTTCGGTATACAACTGCCGCACCATCTCCACAAACGCTTCCCGCGTTTCGCATTTGCCGTAGCCGTAGGTTTGCTCCGTGTTGAACACGTGGCCTGTCGGCTTGTAGGAATACCCGCCGAACTCCGACAGCACAAACGGCTTGTCGGAAGCAGGCGCCTTTAATTTTTTAAAATAAATATGGCGGCTGTCTACATCGGTGTTTTTCGCCAGAAACCAGCCGGAGGTACTGTCAATGAAGCGGCTGTTGTCGAGCGCGCGCAGACGATGATACTGCTCGTCGGCACAGAACTGGCCCCAGCCCTCGTTAAAGATCGTCCAGTAGCAAATGCACGGATGATTGTACAACTGCCGCACCGTTTGCGCCATCCCTTCCTCAAACGCGCAGCGCGAAGCCGAGTTACGGTGCAAGTGGCGGTCATCACGGCGTAAAAGGCCAACCGTCGGCAACGCCGTGTCCCGCAAAAAACGGTAATCGCTGTTGTTCACCATATCCTGAAACACCACCATGCCCAGGCGGTCACAATCGTAATAGAACTGCTCCGGCTCCACCTTAATGTGCTTACGCAGCATGTTGAAGCCGAGTGCCTTCATGGCTACAATATCCTGCTCGTAGCATGCGGGAGTAGCAGGCGTGAACAAGCCATCGCTCCAGTAGCCTTGATCCAGCAGCCCATGGAAGAAATACGGCTTGCCGTTAAGGCACAGGCGCGGTACGCCGTTTACCGTCTTTGTTTCCAAGGTGCGCAATGCAAAATACGACTTTACCGTATCGTCGGCCGTGGTTACCGTAAAATCATAAAGGTAGGGCGTTTCCGGCGACCACACCTGCGGATTTTCCGGCGCGATCTGTGCCACACCCGCCGTAAGCGGCACCGTCAGCTCGCCTGCGGGGGTAGCCACCGTTACCACACCCTCCTGCACGCCCTCGACCGTTACCGTTGCCGAAGTCGTGGTGACGTTTACGGTGAGGCTGCGGATATACTGCTCCGGCACGCTTTCCAGCCACACCGTTTGCCAAATGCCCGACACCGGCGTGTACCACATACCGCCGCGCTTGTGGCGCTGCTTACCGTAAGGCAGAACGCCGTCCAGCCGATCCTGCACTCGCACGGTAATCGTATTTTCCTCCTGCAGCACGTCGGTAACATCGCAGGAAAAGGCTTCGTAGCCACCCACGTGTTGTGCCACCAGCTCGTTATTGACAAACACCTCTGCCGTTTGATCCACGGCGCCAAAATGCAGTAGCAACCGATCTTTTATAAAACCGTTCGGCACCGTAAACCGACGGCGATACCACAAGGTAGGCTCGTGCGGAAACGTTTCCCCAATGCCCGACAGCAGCGACTCCGGCGCAAACGGCACACGAATGGTGCGATCGAAGGTGGGCATATCGCCCACGCCAAACTCCCATTCCCCGTTTAGACACAAAAAAGAATCGCGTTTCAACTGCGGACGCGGATATACATTCCACGGTGTTCCGCAAAGCGCTTCACCTGCAGCTGCGTATAATACCGTAGTTTTACTCATGATGCGTTTTCTTCCTTTCGCTCACGGCGAACCAATACCCACAACAGAGGCAGCAAACAAACGATGGCCACCAGCGCCGCCAGGAAAATGTTTTGATTGGGAATAAACGAATACGTACCGTCGCTGTTCAGCGCCATTTCCGCATTGCTGAGCACCGCTGCGCCGATGGCCGGACCGATCACACCGGGAATCAGCACCTGCGCCACAATGCGCAAGCCTTGGAACATGCCGGCCTTTCCTTCGGGAGTGCGATCGCGCAGCATGGCGCCAAACACCGCCATGCCGGTCAGGTAACCGCACATCATCAGCAGCGAGCCTACAAATACCAACGCCGTTTGGCGGAAACAATACAGCACAATGTAACCGCTGCACAGCATCGCCAGCGACGGAACGATGGCGCGCAAAAAGCCCACCTTATCGTACACGCGCCCATACGCAGCCGTAACCACGGCAGCAATCAAAATGGCAGGAGCCATGATCAGCACGTAGTTCTCCATTCCCAGGCTAACGTTATAATACAAAATCAAATACGGCATAAAGATCTGAATGGAGATACTGAACACCGCAAACGCCGCCAGCGTTAAGTAGAATAACGGCGTTTTGCGCACCACTGACAAGCGGAACCCATACACGATATTGCGAAAATACTTGTTGTTCTCCTCTTGGCGAACACCGCTCTCGCGGATGAGAAAAAAGCCCAAAACACCGATCACCAGCACCACCGCACCGATAATTAAGAAGATCATGGTCCAGCTTTCCTGCTTGTCCAGATCAAACGCCATAAAGCCGCCAAACACCACCAAAATGGCCAAAAGCGGCATCATAGCGTTCACACCCTCTGCGGCACCGCGCCCGCCGCCTGCCGTGACATCGGTGAGCCACGCGTTAAATGCCGCATCGTTAGCAGCCGAACCAAAGAAGGTCATCACACAGTCCAGCACGATCACCAGCGTGATCGCCACCGCCGATACCGACACCGCTGTGGGAAAAGCAGCACCGATGAGATCGACCCGCAGCAGCGCAAACGCCGCAATGGTAAGACCCCACAGCACGTAGCCGCCGCAAATAAACACGCGACGGCGACCCAGCTTATCCGACAGCGCACCGATCACGATCGTGGTCAGCGCCGCCGACACAGCTGAAGCCGCCACCATGGTGGATATGGCCGAAGCCCCTGCGTTGAACATTTTATATAAGAATACGTTGAAATACATATTCTCTACGACCCACGCGATCTGACCAACCAAACTGAAAATAATGAGTGCCGGCCAAAAACGCGACGGATAAACGGATTTTTTCATGCGATCAGCCTCCTTACTTACGGTTTCCAGTATAGCACAGTTGTTATCGCAGGGCAAGTAAAAAGAAAAGGCTTCCGAGTCGGAAGCCTTTTCGGTCATCGTTATTCCGTGCGAAGTGCCACAACGGGATCCTTGCGCGCCGCGCTGCGCGAGGGGATCACGCCGGCCACCAGCGTGAGCAGCACGCTGATCACGATCAGCACCACCGCCACGTTGATCGGCAGCGCCGCACGCAGATTGGCGATGCCGGTAAGCGCGTTCAAAATCAGATTGATGGGAATACACAAGGCATACGTTAACCCGATGCCAAATAAGCCTGAAGTAAACCCAATAATCATCGTTTCGGCATTAAACATACTCGACACGTTGCGCTTGGAGGCACCGATCGCGCGCAGAATACCAATTTCCTTGGTTCTCTCCTGCACCGAGATCAGCGTGATCACACCGATCATAATAGACGACACCACCAGCGACACCGCCACAAACGCAATCAGCACGTAGGTGATCGCATTGATGATGGTGGTCACCGACGACATCATCAACCCCACGTAGTCGGTATACGTAATGCGGGACAACTCATCCTCAATACCTTCATTATAGTGGGAAATAGCCTCTTCGATCACGTCTTTTTCGGCAAAGGTGGCAGCATACAGATTGATACCGGCAGGATCCTCGGGGTCCACGTAGCTAAGCTTACGCAGGTTTTCTTCGTAGGTACTTTCCGAAAACACCAGCACGGCCTCGTAGTATTCGGCGCACTGCTTGGTGGTATACGACGGCAGGGCCGTCTTCAGCATGGCAGCCAGCTGCGCCGTATCAAACGCCGCCAACTGCTGTTTTACTCCGGCTGCGTACTGCGCCGTAAACTGCTCCACGATCGCCTGCGTAAACAGCTCCTTCAGGTCCTCGTCGCTCATATCGGCAATGTACGAGGAAAGCTCCTCCTTGCTCATGCCCGTTTGCTGTGCCAAGGCCTGCGTAATGGATTTCTCCATCGCCGCACGGTCCATGGAACCCAGCGTTTGCTTCACCGTAGCATCCACCTGCTCCTGCGGCGGAATGCTCATGATCTTAATATACGCTTCGGCCTTGCCCTTGTTGTTAAGGCCTTTCACGTGTGCACGGAACTCCTTTTCTTTTTCCTTGTCCGTCAGCACGCCCGACAACTCCTTGAAAGGAAGATCGGTAAAAATGTCGGTGGTATCGTCGGCCAGCTGCGCTTTCAAGGCTGCGGAATTTTCTGTCTTTTCAATTACGTGTTGCGTTAAGGCACCCGTGTAGGCGATGGAGCCAACCAGCATGCCCGACAACGCATCCTCGTTGGGGCGAACAATGCCCGACACCTTCAGCGCAATGCCGTTATCGTACAGATACTTGAGGCCCGCCGAGGTTTCGCGCAGATCGGTATACAAACCACTCTTTTCATCCTTGGTATAGCAATCGGCTCCCAGCACTGTGCGGAACTCCATGGCGCAAATTTCTTCGTACGTCCACTTGCGATCGTTATCGGGAAGCGTTTCCTTGTTGATAGCCGCGTCGACGATAGCGTTGATCTCATCCTCCGAGAGCAAACCCAGCGCATACAGCGCCATATCGTTGATCTCATTATTCTCATCCAGCACCAGCACGATCTCGTTGTAGGAATTGGGCCACGAGCCGTACACCACGTCGTATTGTTTTTCCAACAACGGACTGATCAGCTTACCGTTATCTCCGCTCAGCATCTCCTGCCACAGCGTACTGCCGGGCATCATCGTGCTCGGCATCATCGAGGTCATGCTGCTGCTCATCGTCTGCTGACTTTCAGCAAAGCTTTGCCCGAAATACCGCGCCAGCAGCGTTTGCATCAGCTCCTCGGTATCGGAATGAATAATGGTGCCATCCTCTGCCTTGGTGTAAACCAGCAGATCCATCGCGTAAGTATACTGCACGCCGCTCACTGCCGTGTGCAGGCTGCTTTCGGGATTGGCCCGTTCTTCCTCCAGCCACGCCTTAAAGGATTTTAAATCGTTTTCATGAGCCTCCACCGAATTCAGGGCGTTCACCAAATCGTGCAGCACCGGTTTTTCGTACACGGCATCGTCGCCGTGGTCCTCACGCGACTGTGCCGCATCAATAAAGGTCGCCATCAGCGTACCCATATCCATGTGCTGCTCCTCCAGCGTAAGCGGATAGGAAGCCAGCGTATCCTCCTGCACGGTGTCGATATAGGTGGTCATACCGTTGGACACCGCATAAATCAACGCAATACCGATAATGCCGATACTGCCTGCAAACGAGGTAAGCACCGTGCGACCGCGCTTGGTAAACAGGTTTTTCAGCGACAAACCGAACGCCGTAAAAAACGACATAGAGGGCTTCTTCGTCTTTTTGCTCTTCTCCGAAACCGCAGGCGCCGCCATTTCCTCCTCGGCAGGGGGAGCGGAATCGTCGGTGATCTCGCCATCCAGCATGCGCACGATGCGGGTGGAATACTGTTCGGCCAGATCCGGGTTATGCGTTACCATGATGACCAAACGGTTCTTGGAAATTTCTTTGAGGATTTCCATTACCTGAACGCTGGTTTCGCTGTCCAACGCACCGGTGGGCTCGTCGGCCAAAATGATATCGGGATCGTTCACAATGGCGCGGGCAATGGCCACGCGTTGCATCTGACCGCCCGACATTTCACCCGGACGCTTTTTCAGCTGATCGCCCAAGCCCACGGCTACCAGTGCTTCCTTGGCGCGGCGGCGACGTTCGGCCTTGGACACACCCGACAGCGTGAGCGCCAGTTCCACGTTTTGCAGCACGCTCTGGTGCGGGATGAGGTTATAGCTTTGAAACACGAACCCCACCGAATGATTGCGATAGGCATCCCAGTCGCGGTCGCGATAGTTTTTGGTAGAAATACCGTTGATGATCAGATCACCGTCGCTGTATTGGTCTAATCCGCCAATAATGTTCAGCATGGTAGTCTTACCGCAACCGGAGGGGCCTAAAATAGACACAAATTCATTTTTGCGAAACTGCAGTGACACACCCTTCAGTGCGTGCACCGTTTCGCCGCCGGCAGGATAATCTTTTTTAATTTGCTTCAGTTCCAGCACGCGCGTTCTTCCCTTCAAAAAATGTAACCACATTATGCGGCTTTTCTTTAAAAAATGCAAGGCTTTTGCACATTTTTTTATTATTTGTTCACATTTTGCCATTCCCGTTGACAGTAAAGCAAAAAAAGTGATACACTATATAGCCGAAGGGAGTGATCACCGTGATAGCAACCTCCATCGATCAACTCATCGGCAACACCCCGTTGCTGGAGCTGACACACATTGAAGCAGAATATGGCTTACACGCCCGCATTTTGGCCAAGCTGGAATATCTCAATCCGGCAGGCTCGGTAAAGGACCGTGTGGCATTGGCCATGATCCAAGCCGCCGAAGCCGACGGCCGACTGCAACCGGGCGCCACCATCATTGAGCCCACCAGCGGCAACACCGGCATCGGCTTGGCAGCCGTGGCCGCCGTGCGAGGCTACCGTTTAATGCTCGTGATGCCCGACACCATGTCGGTGGAACGTCGCCGTTTAGCCGCCGCCTACGGTGCCGAAGTGGTACTCACCCCCGGTGCGCTGGGTATGAACGGTGCCATTCAAAAAGCCGAAGAACTGGCCGCCGCCATTTCGGGCAGCTTGGTTGCCGGACAATTTATAAACCCCGCCAACCCCGCAGCGCATGAGGCCACCACCGGCCCCGAAATTTGGAACGATACCGACGGCAACGTTGATCTGTTTGTGGCAGGCGTTGGCACGGGCGGCACCATAACCGGCACGGGGCGGTATTTGAAATCGCAAAACCCCACCGTGCAGGTAATCGGCGTTGAGCCTGCCGACTCCCCCATTCTCTCCGGCGGCACTGCCGGCCCACACGGCTTGCAGGGCATCGGCGCCGGCTTTGTTCCCGAGGTGCTGGACACCTCGTTGTTAGACGAGGTTATCACCGTTACCACCGACGAGGCCTACGCCGCTGCGCGCCTCATCGCCAAGCGCGAGGGGGCTTTGGTGGGCATCTCCTCGGGGGCGGCGTTGCACGCGGCCATAGAGCTGGCCAAGCGCTCTGAAAACAAGGGGAAAACCATCGTTGTGCTATTGCCGGACACCGGCGACCGTTATTTATCGACCACATTGTTCACGGAGGAATAAGTATGGCTAAGGAATTTGTATTACTGACCAACAAGAAACCGTATTATAAAGGCAATATGCATTGCCACAGCACCCTGTCCGACGGTATCAAAACACCCGAAGAATTGAAGGAATGGTTCAAAGGACACGGTTACCACTTTCTGGCGATCACCGACCACGAGCGCACCTATAACCAAAGCGCGCTGGACGACGAGGAGTTTATCACCATTACCAGCAGCGAGATCTCCGTTAAAGAGTTCCCTGCCATTTCCACCGGCACCAACCGCCGCATGAAGGTGTGTCATTTTAATATCTATGCCAAGGAACAGGATAACGATGCCACGTTGTTTTACAGCACCCTGGCCGACCATTATTCCTCCCCCGAGGATCGGGAACGGCTGGCCAAAGAGCTGGGCGATGCCACACGTGAATACACAGTGGACTATATTAACAACCTGATCCGCACCGCCAACGAGGCCGGCTTCTTCGTGGCCTACAACCACCCGCGCTGGTCACTGGAGAATTACGGCAATTACGGCGGCTACGAAGGCCTGTGGGGCGTGGAGATCTTCAACACCTCCTGCGATCGGGCCGGCCTGTATGAATACGATATTAACGTGCTGGACGATTTCCTGCGCGACGGTAAGCACGTGTTCGCCTCCTGCGGCGACGACAACCATTCCGAACGCACCTGCGGCGGTGCCTTCGTGATGGTCAACGCCGAAAAATTGAGCTATAAAAACCTCATTGACGGGCTGTTAAACGGCCGCTTCTACGCCTCCACCGGCCCCGAGATCTACGATCTGACGGTGTGCGGCAACCAAGTACATATTACTTGCTCTGGCGCAAAGCACATCACCTATGCCACCGAAGGCCGCCGTGCTGCTGCCGTGCACGCCACCGACACATTGCTCACCGAAGCCACCTTCACCATCCAACCCGACGACGGCTACTTCCGTTTGGATGTCATCGACGAAGCGGGCTGCCGCGCCAATACGCAAGCCTATTACGTGAAGGATTTTGAAATTGAATAAATAAGCAAACGCCCCGCAGTGCTGCTGCGGGGCGTTCTTTATGCCGATTTTCCTTTTTTCCAGTTGCCGGTAAAGTAGAACACCAAGCCGATGAAGAACGGTGTAAAGCCTGCCAGCGCATCGCCCAACCAAAAGCCGTAGTGCTGCATATTCAGCGCCAAGCCGAACAGCAGCGCCAAGCCGATACGCATAACCACACCGTCGAAGATAGCGGTGGCAAAATTGACTTTGTAGTTGCCGCTGCCGTTGAGCAGGGCGTTCATTACCGCACGCGCCGAGGCACCGAAGAACAAGAGGGCGGCAATCGGCACAAAGCCGGGGGCCAAGGCCAGTACGTCGGTATCGCCATCTTCCGTGAACAAGCCAAAGATCTGCTCGGGGAATGCGGCAAACAGCAAGGTAAGTATCACCGCCACGATCAGCGTGATCACCGCAATATCCTTCATGATTTTCTTCACGCGGCCGAACTCGCCTGCCGCAATGTTCTGGCCCACCATGGTGGAGCCCGCCGAGTTCATCGCCATGGAAATGAGGTTGGCCACGCTGGCAATCTTGTTGGCCACCCCTGCAAACGCCGACACCGCCACGCCGTAGCCGTTGATCCACGAATTGACAAACAGCTTCGACACCTGAATGGAGGCCGTTTTAATGGCCATCGGCACGCCCAGCTTTACGAGATCGAGCAGCATGTCTTTGTTCCAGCGCACAAACGCCGTGAATTTTACGTCCAGCTCAAATTCGCGGCGCCGTTTCACCAGGAACGCCACGCAGGCAAGGAAACTGACCGCTTGGCTGATCACCGTTGCCAGTGCCGCGCCGCCCGCGCCCATATCCAGCACCGCAACAAACACCAGATCGAGCGCCAAATTCAGTACCGCTGCAATGCTGATAAACACAAACGGATGCTTCGAGTCGCCCATACCGCGCAGAATAGCACTTACGGTATTATAGCCGTAAATGAACACCAAGCCCACCATACTGATGGAAGCATAGCTTTTGGCACCGGTATACGCCTCGGCGGGGGTGTTCATGAGCGCCAACAGATTCTCCTGAAACACGAAGCCGAGCACACTGAGTACCGCCGCACAGATCAACAGGAACGAGCTCATGGTACCGATAAACGTACCGATCTTTCGGCGCTGCTTGGCACCGATATATTGCGCAATGATGACCTGCCCCGCATTGGAAAAACCCATTGCCACAAAGGTGAGCAGGTGCGCCAGGTCACCGCCCACCGACACCGCCGACAAGCCCGATTTCCCCAGCACGTTGCCAACCACCATCATATCCACCATGTTGTAGACGACCTGCAATAAATTGGATAAAAACAGCGGCCAGGCAAAGCTGATCAATTGCTTGCTGACGTTGCCTGTGGTAAAATCCTTTACGTGGGTATTACTGCTCATAACCGATCGACCTTCTCTCAATTACTACCCAGTATACCACAAATTTCGCGATATGCAAAGCGGATTTTTAATGATGATGGTGATAATGCGCCGATGCCCACTGCGGGGCACGACAGCACCTCGCACAGCAGGGCTCGTCTTCTCGCTCCATCTCTAATGTAACGTGCCCGATGCCGTGCTCAAGCAGCTCCGCACGCACCTGCTCTTTGATAGCGTAGGTGTCGTCGTTTGACACAATATGCACCGTGGCGCAATGGGTCTGTCCGTCCAAGCTCCACAGATGCAGGTGATGTACCTCTGCCACACCGTCGAGCGCCTGAAGATGACGCATTATCTCCTCTCCGTCCACACCGCAAGGGACTTTTTCGAGAAACACCGCCAACGCCTCGTCCAAATTTCGCACAGCCTTCACTACGATAAACGCAGCGACACCGATAGACAGCAGCGGATCCAACAGCACCCAATCGGTAAAGTACATCACAACAGCACCGATAAGCACCACGATCCAACCGAGAACGTCTTCCAGCAGATGCAGCGTAACCGTTTTTTGATTTAAGGACTCTCCCGTTCGCGTGACGAGCGTCGCCGCCACATTGACCGCAACACCCACCACCGCAAAACCGATCATCCCATCATAGCGGATCTCCGCAGGAGCCGATATATGGCCGATCGCATTGCCGATGACCGCCACCGAACCAAGCAGCAAAATCAGAGTGGTGATCACACTGCCCAGCACCGAATACCGCGCATACCCATAGGTGTACTTCCCATCCGGTTGTCGGCGACTTTTTCTTTCCATAAAATACGCAACACCGATTCCCGCAGCATCGCCAAGGTCGTGCACCGCATCCGAAACAATGGCAATGCTCCCCGTAACAATGCCGCCGATACACTCAAGCACCGAAAACGCCACGTTCAAAACAAAAGCGATCAAAATCGTTTTTTCCGACTTCACAACAGCACCTTCTCTTGATTTTTTTGTCAATATGCGGTACACTATACATGATCCCGAACACATTGTTCTGTATCAGCATAGCACACGGACGGAAATAGTCAACATACACTATCTTTTGCTCGTTCGGTACGGAACAAATTTTAAAAATTGTATGGAGGAACCTATGGACAGACGGCAACGAAAAACAAGGGAAGCCATTTTCAACGCCTTTACGTCACTGTTATCCGAAAAAGATGTCGGCCGTATCACGGTGGGTGAGATCATCACCCGTGCCGATGTGGGTCGCGCGACGTTTTACGCACATTTTGAAACCAAGGATCTTTTATTGAAAGCGTTTTGTGAGGAACTGTTTTGCCATATTACAGATGCCGCCGGATGCGGTTCACCCGAGCACAAGCATATTTTCGAGTGTGATGCACCCTCTTCTTTGGTACTGCATTTATTTCAGCATCTGCAACGAAACGACCATCATATTCTAAGGTTGCTGTCCTGCCCAAACAACGCATTATTTCTGCAATATTTTAAGCAAGCGCTTACAAGGCTGGTGGAAACCCATCTTTCGGTTTTTGAAGCTCATCGGCCACCCGAGCTGCCGCACAGCTTCTGGGTGGATCACATTGCTTCTACCTTTGTGGAAACTGTGCGATGGTGGAACGACAACGGCCTTGCCGAATCCCCCGAAACCATCACACGGTATTTCTTTCTGGCAATATAAAAACAACGGCAGAATATTCTGCCGTTGTTTTTTAATCGCTGGTTTTTTGGCGATCTTGCATACGCTTCCAATTGCAAAAGCCATAGAGATCATTAATCAAAAAGATAACAAAGCACACGAAAACCGACACGTAAGAACGATCGACCAGTGAAGCCTGCGCCCACAGCACGATGAGCACCACGTCGTTCGCGGCATACGCCAAAGCGAAGTACGGACTGCGCAGATAGGTTAAATACGCTGCTGCAAAGCTGGTGGCTACCGATACGGTGCTGGGAATCAGGTTGGCCGTGTGGAAATACGCCAAGATAAAGTAAAACACCAGCGTAACCACCGCAGTAAACGTCAACATCCCCGCAAGCTTGCCAACCGTGAGCGGAGCTACCGCCACTTCGCTCTTGCGACCCTTATACGGATTGCGCAGCCACCCCACCACGGCCACGATCGACATAGGCAAAGTCATTCCTACGTAGGTGATCATTTCGCCGTAATACGCAAAGGTGAGCGAAATGTAGCCGTACAGCAGGCTAAACGGAATCATCAGTCCCGGCCCCCACGGATTCCCTTTGGCACTGAAGATAAGTGCCGTCACGCCGATGAGCGACGAAAGCATCGCCAAATAATTGGAGCGGTCGAACAACAAAAAGGCGGCGCCGATCAGCAACACTGAGCACCCCCACAGCACACGTTCGAACACGGTAAAATAGTGTTTTTTCATATATATACCTCAAAAAAAGCATCCGCATACACATCTTCAATGACCTAACGATGTGTAAACGAATGCTTTTTGCATTGCACTACCCGGTGGCAGTTATAACTTATTACAGGCCCATCTTCTTCAGCAACAATTTGGAGCAATCGAGCTGGTTGGGAATGTTGCCATTTTCATCACGCACGCGCCAAATATCGGGCGTGATCTCATCGGCCACATACATTTTGCCGTTCTCATCGTAGCCGATCTCGATCTTGAAATCGATCAGCGTGAGGCCCAGCGGTGCCAACTCGTTTTTGAGCACCTCACCTACGCGCAGCACGATATCCTGTGCTTCGTCGTACTGGCCCTCCTTGAGCAGGCCCTTCATCAAACAAATACGCTCGCTGATGAGCGGATCGCCTTGAATATCGTCCTTCAGCGTAACCTCGGCATACGGAGGATCGAACACAATGCCCTCTTCCAGCGTGAAGCGGCGGCACATGCTGCCTGCCGTGAAATACCGCAGCACAAACTCCAGCTTCGGCACCGTGAGGTTGCGCACCTGCATCAGGCCCTTTTCGATGTCGGCGGAGATATAGTGCGTGGGAATGCCGTTTTTCTCCATCAATTCAAAGAAATACTTGGAAATGGTAAGGCCGATCTTGCCCTTGCCTTCAACGCTGCCGCCTACCGTGTTGGAGCCGGGATCGAATACGCCGTTTTCGCCGGTCATGCTGTCTTTAAACAGCAGGCTGACAATATTGGTTTCTTCATCGAGCATAACATTCTTGGTTTTTCCTGTGTAAAGCGTTTTCATTTGTAAGACTCCCTTAAATAGATTCCCAGCACTTCCACTCACGCTTTCATACTGATAGTATTTATTATAAAATATATCCTATCAAATTTCAAGAAAAAATTTTTTATTCCGGAAACCCCGTTATTGTACATTTTCTACAAAAACACCGCCGCCCGACATAGGAGCAGGCAGCGGTGCTTCATTTATACGTATTTCAAGCGGCGAAACAAGCTTTATGCCGAAAAGCCGCCCTATGGGCGGTTAGGAGTTCGACTCCCTTCGGCTATACCAAATAGAACGGTGTAGAATTAGCGATCCAGTGATCGTTGCGGCCTTCGATCTCAACGCGGATAAACGTATCCAGCGGCAAGCCCTTGAGCGGTACCTTCACGTCGATGCTCTTATCATCAAACTCAGCGGCATAGATCACCTCGGCGCCTGAATACACGCGCAGCTTGCGAATGGTATCCTCGCCCACCGTTGCCGTAATGGACACCACGCCCTCGGCAGCCTCGGCTTTGGAGATCTCGTCGCCGGGCAGGTAACCGTTAAGTGTAATATCCGCTTCATCAAAGCCGGCAGAAGCAATGGTGTGACCTGCGCGAATGGCTTTAACCACGCTGTCGCGGCAAGGTACTTCCCCGTTTAAGTAGATGAAGTTTACAGCCGGATTGTCCAAAATGCGGCGCGGGCCGTACAAGTCCACCGAGTTCATCACGGGAATGCGGCGGCCGGACAGCCAATACGCTTCGATGGGCGAACCCGACAACGGCACCATCGGCTCGCGGTCGACAGCATCAATGTCGTAATCGTACCAATAGTCAAAGTTGGGGTGCGTGGCACAGATGACACCGCCGTGCTCGTGCACGTAATCGACCGCTTCCTTCAAATATTCGTTGACCTCATCGTCCGAGAAGCGGCTGCAGGTGTACTTGGTGGTATACGCATCGGGATCAATGCCGATCGCCAAATAGTGGTAGGTGTTATGGCTCTTATCGGCATAGCGATCGTTCCAGTTAAAGGGATGATATTCCTGACCGTCTAAGAACAGCACCTTATCGTCGGAATATTTTACCGGATCCAGCTTGCCGCCGTAGGGCGCGTTATCTTTAATGGCGATGGAGCAGATATCGTACCCCATGTAGCGCATGATGGCGTTGATGGTACCGGGAGCCGAGTCGGCGGCATACCAATCCAGCGAGTGCATGTGGATGGCAAGCTTATAATTCTTTTTGATGGGCAGCGTTTTCGGCTTTTGCACCGGAAGCTCCTCGGACTCGCCGTTTTTAAACCGCTCGCAGTAGGCGAACAGGTTTTTAATATACTTTCTCCAAAACGCCAAGCAGCGCTCGGCATCCTCGTTAAGCACCTCAGGGAACAGCAATTGATTTAAGAACACCATACCCTTACCGCACTTCGCACGGGCGATCAAAGCACCGTCACGCACGGCGGGGTCCATGAACGAGCCGAGAATTTCCCAATTGTCGGGCAGCAGGTAGCACGAAAGCGCTGTCGAACGCGCCAGCTCGGCCTCCCTTGCTTTACTGGTGTGATTCATACCAAAGGAGTTTACCATTACCTTCCAGTGCAGCATCTCATCGGGTGTGATCTGCTCGGGCTCGTTAAACAGGCGCTGACCGCATTCCTCGATCCACGGCATCAGGTAGGTCATATAGGTACTGGTGTCGTCGGTAAAATGCTTCTTGTGACCGTTGATGGTTTCAATGTAGCGATGGATCAGCTGAATGTAGCCTACCTCTTGCGGCAGGAAATACGGCGCAAGACGCTTGTAATCCTGATGCATAAACAACAAAATGCCGCCGCGACGGATCCAGTCGTGGACGTAGCGTTCGTCGTTTTCAATGTAATCGTTAAAGCCGTTTTGTTCGATGAACACCACATCGAAGTTTTCCAGATAGCCGCGCTGTGAAAAATCAATTTTTTCGGCAACGAAGCCCTGTTCACGCAAAAAATCCGCAAACACATACGGCGGGCGGGCATAATGCTCAAAATATCCGATACGCAATGCTTGTGACATATAATAACCCCCTTTTATACTTCAATTATAAATCTCTATACTGAAAAATCAAGGCATTTTTTTACTTTCTTTTTGGTGTTTTTTGCAAAAAAATCCCCGAGGCTTTCACCTCGGGGACTTGCGGGCTAAGCGATTAAGCTACCCAAACATATTCATGGAAGTAGTAATCCTTACCGCCGATTCGGAACACGCCTTCGTAGGCCACTCTGCCGTCTGCCTTAACGTAGATCCATTTACCGTCGGCCACGTACCAGCCGGCCTTGGTAATCATAACGCCGTTGGCGTTATAGTAGCGATCATAGAACACTGCATCGGCAATCATCTTGCCTTCCCAATCAAACGCATAGTAGGCGCCGCCGATCATGTATTCACTCTTTTCGGTAACTGCCTTGCCGTCCCAATCCACGAAATACCAATCGGAGCCCGACTGATACCAACCGCGGGCCGTAACGGTCTTGGTCAGCACACCGCCGTTGTTGAAATAGTACAGCACGTCGTCGATCACGTGATAGCCCGTTACCATCGCAACAGTTCCGATGTCTTGATTCCGATCGTTGTAACCGAAGTCTTGGTAGTAATATTTACCACCGTCGTACACCCAACCGGGAACCGCCACATTCTCGCTGTTGAAATAGACCCACGCGTTATTGATCCACTTCCAGCCGGTGTATTCAGCACTGCTACCGTCGGCCGTGAAATAATAAAACCCGGAATCGACCCAGAACGGCATATAAAACCGGTTGCTGATCATGACACCGTTGTAATCAAAGGCGTACCATTTATTGCCAATGTAGAGTGTTTGATCTGTAACGACCTCACCGGCCATCACGAAATACCACTCGCCGTTATGCTGGTACCAGCCGTCCTTTACCTTGGAAACATCCGGTCCGGCATTTTCTTTGTATTCACCGAGCCATACGCCGTTGTCGTCGAAAATATGGAGCTCACCCTCGATCTCGTAAACACCGCCCCATGCCATCGTTGTTCCGTCGAAATAATACCATTTTCCACCGCTGGGAAGCCACTCATCACAGATCAGCTTGCCATCCTCACGAGCGAACACCCACTCGCGTTCCCACAGTTCATACCAACCGTAACCGACTTTTAAGCCTTTTTTGTCAACACAATAGTAAGCGTCGGCATCTTCGTCGTAAACAGCTCTGTTAATAGCCATCTCGCCATACTCGAGGTAATACTTACCCAGCCAGCCGGTATAGGGAACACCGTTTACGTAGTAGTACGCTTCGCCGTAGCCCCAACGGCTGTCTGTGTCGTACACCCAACCGTTAGCTGCGGTTTGATTGATGATGACGCCATCCTTATCGGTGGTAACGATAGCATCGAGATCCCAACAGAAGAAGGTCTGATCGCATTTCAGTGCACCATAGTCATCGAAAACGTACTCCTTATCACCAATGCGGTAAACACCATTGCGGTACAAGTAACCATTGTTTTCGGGATCACCATAGTACCAACTACCGTTGATCCAGCGCCAGCCATGCGCTGCAGCACCGTCGCTGCCTAAATAATAGTTGTTGTTTTCATAGAACTGATTCTTAAGCATACGGCCCTTAGTATCGAAGGCGTAGAAGCGGCCGTATCCATCGTAGAACGAACCGGTCAAAACATAGCGATACCCCGCGCCCTCGTTGGATGCCGCGTAATACCAATCGCTGCCAACCTGGTTCCAGCCATCCTTGTTAAAGGTGCCGATCGACTTACCGGCCTGATCGGTAACGTAGAACTTATCGTTGATATACGCCACGGCATCCACTACCAGCTTGCCGTTATTGTCGAACACGTAGCCTGCACTGTCGACACCGCGGAAGAGCGCGCCGCTGCTTGCTGCCCAATACCAGTTGCCCATGCTATCGCAGACCCAGCCCTTGTCGTACATTTTACCGTTAGCATCAAAGAAGTAGCATACGCCCTTGATCTCGCAAGAGGTATCGGAAAGCATCAACCCGTATTCATCAAAGTAATACCATGCGCCACCGCTGGGAACCCAGTTGGAAGTGACCACTTTACCGTTTTGAACGTATACCTTACCGTATCCAACCTGTAAGAAACCGGTGGTGGTGACCTTTTTGGCTTGCCCCGCCACATTGACCACGTAAGCATAACCATCTGCATCGGTCGTATACGTGCAATAGGTCATGTACGGACCCATGTAATACGTATCGAACAGCCAACCTTCGTGAAGCGTGGAATCCCCGCTCAAATATACGTAGTAGCCGTTTACCGTCTTCCAAACGTTTTTCTCCTCGCATACGGAACCACCGTTACCGTTTTTGTCCATATAGGTGAGGAGCCAGTACTTATCGATTTCTTCGTCATAGTAAATATCATTGGTTTCCAGTCGGCCATTGTAATCAAACGCATAGCGTTTGCTGCCGATCTGATGAATACCGCCGGAGAGCATCACATCGTTCTGAAGGTAGAACCAATAGTGTTCATCTTCATAAAGGCTCGTATTGTTGAAATGCCAGCCGTTGTTCAGCTTGGTACCCACACCATTTTCACCGAAACGGTACACACCACTTTCGGCCTGTTCAATAACATTGGTGGCAATCCTACCGTAGCTGTACAAATAATAGGTCTTACCCTGGAACTCGTACAAGCCGTAGGCATTCGGAACGGAGCAATCAGCTCCAAAGAGATACAGACCTTCCAAGCCGTAACGCTCGGCTTCGACAATCGTGTTGCAGGGCAGCTCGCCGTCGGGCTGGGCATAGTAATTCTTCACACCCATCCAGTGCTCGTCTTCCCAGTAATCGAGCTCGAACCACTCATTGTCGTACATTCTGCCGCTGTAGTCGAAGCCGTAATACTTACTGCCGATGCGGTAGATGCCATTGGAGCAGATCTCGTCATTTTGTACGTAGTACCAATTTTCATCTACCTTACGCCAATTGTTGTTCTGCACTTCGTAAACCGTGCCGTTCTCGTCGGCAACGTAGTGCTTTTTCACACCGTTGATAACGAAGGTCCGAGCCTCGCTCTGCAGCATACAGCCCCACTCGTCAAAGCAATAGGTTTTACCGCCAACCGTAGCAAGACCGTAAGGCGCTTTACCCTCGGCGCCGTAATAATACCAAGAGCCATACTCCTCGTACCAGGAGTTCACGTACAGCGAGCCGTCTTCACGGGCGCGGTAAGCACCGTCGGCTACCCATTCCTCAAGCTCCTCATCCCAATGATCCTCTTGGTGCGGGCCTTCTTCCCCCATCGCACCCGAAGAGTAGAAGTAGTAATACTTGTTGCCGATTTTAGCAACACCATCATTATAGCTCTTGCCGTCGGCACCGTAGTAGAACCAGCGTTCGTCGCCCACACCCAGATAGGTCTGATGCCAACGATTTGTCAGCAACGCACCGTCGTGGCTTGCGAGATCCTGAGCATAATAATATTCCCATTCGTCGGTTTCGCGGTCGTACAGTTCGAAGGCCGTTTCCACGTACAGGGCGCCGCTCCCATCGAAGCCGTACAGCTTGCCGTTGATCGTGGCAACCTGATTGCAGATTCGCGCACAATCGTTGCCATAGTAGACGTAGTAGCTGTTATCAATGAGGCTCCACTGGTTTCTGGCCAAAACGCCGTTGGGCTTGGCGTAATAGTAGCCATCATCCCAATAACCCATATCTTCATTGTACTTTGATATGTAGAACGTTGTATTCTTGTACAGAACACCGCTCTCGTCGAAGCCGTACCAGGCGCCACCGATTTCAAAAATACCGTTCGCGTATTTTTGCCCGTCTTCACCTACGTAGTAGGTGTAGTCGCCGTCTTCTACCCAATCGTCGGTAACCATTTCACCGTTGACCCAGTAGACGTAATTCCAGTCGTCGTCATAGTCCCAACCGGTGAAATCGGCCGCCGGCGCCGCCGATACCGCAAACGTGAACACCAGCAGCGCCACGCACGCTATCAGCAACGCCAATAATTTTTTGCCCTTCATAAAAACCCTCCTTAACGTTTGTATAGCCGTACCGTTTTTTCGATACCCTATCAACTTCATTATATACTCTCAAATTTAACAAGTAAAGAAAATTATGAATAATTTTGCGACTTTTTTTAACATTCTCTTGACAAAGGGGAGATTTCTTGGTAAACTATATTTAACGATTTGGTTAAATGTTAAACGAAAGGGGCGTGAAGCCATGGCATTACATCAGACGTTAAAGGCGCTGGCCGATCCCATACGCCGCGAGATTTTAAACATGCTCAAGGGTGGGCGGCTGTCGGCCGGTGAGATCACCGAGCACTTCCCTGTTACGGCGGCTTCCATTTCGCGGCACTTGTCGGTGCTAAAAGAAGCCGACCTGGTGCGTGACACGCGCGAAGGGCAATTCATTTTTTACGAATTAAACGCTTCGGTGCTGGAAGAAATTATGCTGTGGGTAACCGATCTGAAAGGAGAAAACGATCATGATCAAGAAGAATAAAGTAAAACTGGCGCTCGCCTCTCTCGTTACATTGTTGCCGTTGCTTTTGGGGGTGCTGTTTTGGAACAAGCTACCCGAAACGCTGGCGATGCATTGGGGCGTTGACGGCGCGCCCGACGGTTGGGGCAGCCGCACGCTCGCCGTTGTGGGCATGCCTCTGATTCTGCTGGCGTTGCTGTGGCTGTGCGTGATCGTCACCGCCAAGGACCCCAAAAACAAAGGGCAAAATCAAAAGGCGTTCGGCTTGGTGATTTGGATCGTTCCGGTGCTGTCGTTGTTTGCCGGCGGCATGATCTACAGCGTTGCGTTTGGCTACAAGCCGCCGATGGAGCGCGCCGTTGCGTTGCTTATGGGAGTGCTTTTTTTGGCTATTGGTAACTATCTGCCGAAATGCAAGCAAAATCACACCATCGGCATTAAGATCAAATGGACACTGCAAAGCGAAGAGAACTGGAACGCCACGCACCGCATCGGCGGCAAGGTATGGGTGATCGGCGGAGTGGTCTTACTAGCCTGCTGTTTCCTGCCGAAAGCGTTTCTTTCGTGGGCGTTACTGATCGTTATGGTGCCGCTCGTCGTCTTCCCGTTTATCTATTCGTATCGGTTTTACAAAACGCATTAACACGTATCGTTCGTGCAGCACCGTTTCGGTGCTGCATTTTTTTCGACTTTTCTTTCCTTGACAATTCAAAAAGCGGCCGTTATCCTGTATAGTGGAAAAAGTTTTGTTGGAGGCTTCTTAATTATGCGAAAAACCAAAATTGTATGTACCCTCGGCCCTGCCAGCGAAAGCGAAGATGTGATTATCGGCCTGTGCAAAGCCGGTATGAACGTGGCACGGTTAAACTTCTCACACAACACGCATGAGGATCATCAGCGGCGGATCGACCTTGTCAAAAAGGTTCGCTCCGAGCTGCAGCTGCCCATTGCCATTATGCTGGACACCAAAGGTCCGGAATATCGTATCAAAACCTTTAAAGACGGAAAAATCACTTTGAATGACGGCGACTGTTTCACCTTTACCACCGAGAACATCATCGGCGACGAGCATATCGTTTCGGTGAGCTACCCGCATCTTCCGCAAGAGCTTTCGGTGGGCGATACCATCTTGCTCAACAACGGCCTGTTGAATTTTGAAGTGGTGAGTATTCACGATTGCGAGATCCACTGCACCGTGATCAACGGCGGCGTTCTTTCCGACCGCAAAAGCATGAGCTTTCCCGGCAAGGTCATGAAGCAAGAATATCTCTCCGAGCAGGACAAGCAGGATATTGCCTTTGGCATAAAAAACGGCGTGGATTACATTGCCTGTTCCTTTGTATCCGCTAAGCAGGATCTGTTGGATGTTCGCGCCTATTTGCAGGAGATCGGCGCCGAGCACGTGGAGTTGATCGCTAAGATCGAAAACCAATCCGGCGTGGATAATATTGAGGAGATCTGCGAGCAGTGCGACGGCATTATGGTTGCTCGCGGAGATATGGGTGTGGAGATTCCGTTTGAAACACTACCCTCCATTCAAAAAAAGCTCATCACCAAATGTCGTCTGCTTGGTAAGCGCGTGATCACCGCTACCGAAATGCTGGAATCCATGATCACCAATCCCCGCCCAACACGAGCGGAGATCTCCGATATTGCCAATGCCGTGTACGACGGCACCAGCGCCATTATGCTTTCGGGTGAAACTGCCGCCGGTAAATTCCCGGTGGAGGCGGTGAAAACCATGGCAAAGATCGCCGAGACCACCGAGAACAGCATTCATTACAACAAGCGCTTTTACAACACGGAATTTCACATTCGCAACGCCGTGGATGCCATCTCCCATTCCACCTGCGGCATGGCCATTGATCTGGATGCCAAGGCTATCGTCGCGTGTTCGCTTTCGGGTATGACCGCGCGCATGGTTTCGCGTTTCCGCTCGCCTGTGCCCATTCTCGGCTTGACCACCGACGAACGCACCTGGCGCCGTTTGGCACTTTCGTGGGGAGTCATTCCGGCTATGTGCGAAAAGTTCACGTCAACCGACGTACTGTTTTACACGGCTAAGAAGATCGCCGAGCAGGAGCTTTCGCTCAACAAGGGCGATCGTATTGTGATCACCGGCGGTGACACCAGCGGCAAATCGGGCACAACCAGCTTGATCAAAATCGAAGAGATCTAAAAGCATAAAAAGGAAGGCGAGCGTGGGTGTACGCTCGCCTTCCTTTTTTATGAGATCAATGTGTCAGAAGCAGCATCGCCACAAACAAGACGGCAATTATCCAAGAGCTGGCCTTGATCTTTTTCAGATCACCGCAGAAAATGCTGATAATAATGTAGGAGATCAAACCAAAGGCAATGCCGTAGGAAATGTTATACGTAAACGGCATTACTGCCAGTGTTAAGAACGCAGGAACCGAAATTTTAAAGTTATCCCAATCAATATTTTTGATGGAGCCCATCATCAAAACACCCACGTAGATGAGTGCCGCTGCCGTGGCGCAGCCGGGAATCAACTGGGCAATGGGGCTCAGGAACATAGCGATAAAGAAGAAAACACCGCAAAACACCGAGGTGAGTCCCGTGCGGCCGCCTGCAGCAACACCGGCGTTGACCTCGCTGAACGTAGTCACGGTGGAGGTGCCGCAAATCGCTCCCGCCGTGGTGGCGATGGCATCGGACAGCATACCGCGGTTCATATTAAGCGGTTCGCCGTTTTCATCAAGCAGATTGGCCCGCTCACACGCGGCGTACAGAGTTCCCAGCGTATCGAACATATCCACCATGCAAAATGCAAGCGCCGTGGTAACAATGGTGAGAACAAGGTTGGCGCTGCCGTGTTTTTCCGTAAAGGCTGAGAAATCAAAGCCATCGGTGAACACCTTAAACAGCGATTGCTCGCGGAACTCCCCCATCGCCTCAATGGGGCTGATGAAGCTGATATTTAACTGCTCATAGAAGCCGTCGACCGTGAGACCCAGTAAATAATATAAGCCCATACCACCTAGAATACCGATGAGTACAGCACCGCGCAGCTTTTTATGACTCATAATAACAATAGCCAAAAACGTGCACAGGGTAACTACCATGGGCATAATCTCGCCCCAGCTTTGATTTAACAAATTGAAGGAAGCGAGGTCAACACAGGTGGAAGAATTCGGCACCACAATGCCTGCGTTTTGCAGGCCCAGCAGTGCAATAAACAAGCCGATGCCCGACGGAATTGCCACACGCACCGCCTCGGGAAGCGCATCAAAAATCTTTTTACGCAGGCCGGTAACAGTGAGAAAAATAAACACTAAACCTTCAATCAAGATCAGCACCAGCGCGTTGGCATAGGACAAACCAAAGCCGATGCACACGGTGTACACAAAAAAGGCGTTGAGGCCCATACCGCTCGCCTGCGCCAACGGCAGATTGGAAAGCAAACCGGCCAGAGTGGTGCCCAACACGGCGGCAATTGCGGTGGCAATGTAGATCGCACCGTACGACACCCCCAGCGGGTTAGAGCCGTCACCGAAAGGATCGGCAAACATGTTGGCGTTGACCATCAGTATGTACACCATCGAAAAGAACGTGGTCATACCGGCCACGAATTCCGTTTTTACCGTGGTGCCACGCTCGTTAAGTTTAAAAAAACGTTCCATCGTGATTCTCCTTTTGGCGTATTTACGGTAAGTATAGCACACTTTTTCAGAATTTCCCACGCCTTTCTCCAAAATTCGGCATTATTTTATCAAAAAAAGAGTGCAGATACCTTTTGTCGAAAAAGGTTGCAAGCCCCATCGAAGAGTAAACAAAAAACACCTTTTCGAGCAATCTCGGAAAGGTGTTTTTGTTTTGTTTAGGTTAAATTCCTTTAATCATCTAAACAAGATGGTGTTACCCCGTCAACGCCCGCGGCCATCAGCAACAGCAGAAAAAGCCCTTGCGGACATCGAAACGCCTCTTCGATGCAAAAAAGTTCGTGCACAGAATGCGCTTTTCGATTTCCTGTACCGGAGCCGACAGTGGTGGCGGGAATGCCACGTTCGATCGAGATATTTCCATTGCTGCTTCCCGCACGAAAAAAAGGAGAAGCACCCAACGCTTCGCTAGCAAGGAAATGAGCCTCAATAAGAGGTGTATGCGGATCCTGAACGCCGCCCGGCAGACAACCGATGATCTGCTTTTCAAAACGAATGGTATCCTGTCCCCAACGAGCGGTTTCCTTATCGCACCCTTCGGTAACACACCGATCTATGACCTGCCCCATCTCTTCAAACGCCGCTTTTCCTACAGAAGTATAGTTCACGCGCAGAACGCAGCTTGAAGGAATTCCGCTACCATCGGGAGTACGCAACTGTACGGCAGCAAACGTTGTCAAAGGATCGGTGGGCAGAGTGATATCGTTCAACGCTGCCACCGCACGACAAGCCGCCCCCAAGGGGTTGGCACATTTTCCAAACGAATTGCTGGCATGACCACCAACACCCCAAAATGTATACTCCACTGTCGCCGAAAATTTTCCACTGAGATTGATACCGTTAATGAAACCGCCATCCACACTAATCGCTGCTTTAACGTTCGGAAAGCGATCCAGCAGTTCTCGCATTCCACCACCGCAACCGGGAAACTCCTCCCGCGTGGAGCCCGCTACGATTACGTTCTTTTTCAAGGTGAGACCTGCGTGCTTCAATGCGCGCAAAGCGGCGAGCAGCACCGCGATCCCGCGGGCGTTATCATAGATGCCGGGCGCATACAGCGTGTCGCCCTCGCGGCGCACTTCCTTTACTGTACCGAACGGAAAAACTGTGTCCAGATGGGCCTCCAGCAAAATCCCCTCGTCGGTCGTGCCCGTAACCTTTCCCGTCACGTTGTACTTTTCGTCGATGGCAACATCCTGCACGAGCCCCGATTCGCGCAATTTTTCGGCATAGTGCTCCGCACGCGACTGCTCGTAGAAAGTCGGTGACTCGATTAGACAGATTTCAATTTGTTCTTCAATGGAACGGTCCTGCTCCGTCTCTAAAAAGTCGAGCGCCTTTTGCACAGACGGAAGTGCGAGAAGCGTCTCCATCAATTTTCTGTTCTTTTCCGACACCTGATAATCCATAGCGAACCTCCGTTCCAATTCAAGCATACCAACAGGATTAAAATACCATAATTTTTTAGCAATAGCAAGAACATAATCCCCCCCTAAACGGTAGTAGCTATTATTTTCTGTAAAAGCCAAAAAAGGCCGCACTTTCTTTCGAAAATGCGGCCTTTTAACGTAATAAAAAATCAACTAAAACAGCGTTACTCCCAGCAAAAGTGAAATGATTTTGTATACGCTGTCGCGTTAACAAGTGTATTCAGCAAATCTATTATTACACTCTCAATAAGCTTTCCAGTTCCTCTGAAAGTGCCGTGTTTTGAATGTGAACCTTCACTTCGTTGGACAGTGCATTCGTTTTCAGGTGCATAACAAGACTTGTGATACCGCGCTTTTGCCGAAGCGGCGTTGTTACATTTTCGGCCGCAATCAGATTTCGAGTCATAAACACGGTGACGTTTTTCGCAAATCCACCGTAGTAGGCGGTTACCTTACCGTTGTTAACAGCCAGGCCGTTGGTTTTGTAGCTAAGAACCGCACTCAACGCCTTCATCGCAAGCATGGTGGCGCCTACTCCGATGATCGTCAAGGCAACCGCCACTATCACAGAGGAGGACACGTTGAATATCAGCATGGGTAGGGTTGTTTGTAGCAGCATTACGCCTGTTACGATGCCAAGAATCAAAGTAAACCACGATATAAACGGAAAATAGGAAACGGACTTTGTCTGCTTTTCGTCCGGAACATAATCGGGCAACACCTTACCCAATATCTCACCGATCTCATCATATTTGCAAAACGGAACGAGCACACCAAGATCGGCATTTTTATTATCGTCGCCGGTGTTGTTTGTATAGCCAATCACCTCAAGCCGGATGGACGCAAAGCCCAGTATTCTTTGCACAAGACTTTGGGTGATCTTAACGGCCTTGATTCTGTCATAGCTAAAGGTGTTGGTATGCCGTTCCAAAAGGCCGAAGGAAATTTGAATATCGTTACCGCGTTTGGTGATGGTAAAATCATGATATCCGATAAACGAATACATCATGCACCCGACAAACGAAAACGCGGAGAACAGCAGCATCGCCCCCACCGTAATCAGAATAGCAAACAGGAAATACTGCCCCCACGTACCGAGCGAATCAAGCTGAAGTGTGAGTTTACAAATACCGATAACGATAATGGATAGCACGCCAAACAATGCCGTAAAGAATGACGTTGAAGCGATATTGATAAGTGTATACAGCAACTTCCTTTTC
The DNA here is from genome assembly GCA_017503785.1 of Clostridia bacterium. Classification (GTDB taxonomy): domain Bacteria; phylum Bacillota; class Clostridia; order Oscillospirales; family Acutalibacteraceae; genus RGIG3009. The sequence goes on along the minus strand of JAFVSK010000008.1, from coordinate 1,574 downwards.
GAAGTGAATCGGTACAGGCTATCCTTGTTAGAAAGCAGCACCTCTTCTTTGGTATCGACAACCGCTCGCGTACCGCCTTCTTTTAGCATATTCAATTCCTGCAGCAAAGCATCCACTGTCTTTGCTTTTTCAATAATCGTAATCTCCGCCTGGTGAGAGGTGTTTGTGGATCCGCTGTCAACCGTCAAAATCGCGATACCGAAGATCCTATGAAAAATGTTCTGTTTTTTATTGATAGCGTGTACCTTTTTATACTCCAAAACCGAACGTTTTCTAAACAATACGCCCCGATTGCATTTGATTTCTCTTTCTGTTAGTTCATATCCGGAGGTTTTGTAATACAAAATTCTGTAAGCAACAAAACAGAGATAAATTGCAACAAGCGCAATCGCAAAAACGGGAATGGCCTCAATAATATCCTCCGGGTTTGATTCCTCGTTAAGGAAGAAATCTTTAAGGAAGATAAATACGACTACCATGCTACCGAAAAAATCAGACAACAAACTGGAGTAAATATATCCCTTGTCAAATCTCTTCATCTTTCAGTTCCTCAATTCTCGTCTCAAGGTTACTCTCGAGCTCGTCGATCATACGGTCGGCTTCCTCGGTTGTGAGGGTAGAAATGTCAAAGTTTGACCCCGCTGTTGAAATCGTAACACCGCTAAGCTTTAACAGCATCATAAGAGGACCCTGTGTTCTGTGAAGATCCTGAATCTGACAAACGGGAATTACCACTCTTTTTCTGAAAAGCACGCCCTGCTTCACAATGATCCGCTTGTCATCATAGCCCCATGCGTACATTTTATAGCGCAGCACCGGCAGAATCAACGTTATAGCAAGGAGTAACACAACAGGTATTCCTATCCCCAACAACACAGCAACCGTTACGGTACTTGGCGCTTCTGCCGCCCACAAAATCGCGGCCGCAGCTGTAAAAGCGCCTAGTAGCGCCACCGCAACGATCGCTGCATAAATGTACCACAGCTTGAGCACGGTTTTATCCAATCTTTTCAGTTCCATAGGTATTCCCCCAAACTTCTTATTGAAGAATATTATAGCATATTCGGCCCTAAAAACAAAGCGTTTTAATAAAGTTGAGAATTCTGTTACAAAAGTTCGGCTATAAATAATACCGGCACTAAAACGTGGCGGATAATAAAATAGTAGCAGACAGTGAAACCTACTGCCTGCTACTGTAGATAAGCTGTGTTAAATTGGTGTTATTCCCACTCAAGATTGATTATTTTATCAATGGTTTTTATGGGTCTATTTAGTCTATTTATTCTCATTTTTTGCGCCTAAAATCTCACAAAAATTTGGCTCTCAAAAATATTGGTACGATTTTGGTACGCCATAAAAAAGCTGTTTTTCGTGTGTTTCACGGGGTAGTTTATATTTTCAAACTGCTATCCGAACAACATCAAAAAACGGCATTTTTTTGCCCTTTTTGAGAGGGATAATTGCGAGGTTTCCATACTCTGTCCGAGTAATCATTTTTTATTGCTCTAACAAGTATATTTTACCCTCTGCTCTTAAAACGGAAATATCATAATAACGATATATCGCTTCGATCA
>JAFVSK010000031.1 GCA_017503785.1 Clostridia bacterium | reverse complement strand
GAAAGCCTCCACTGTCCAGCTTTTTTTCCTTGTATTTCCTGCGGCCATGGGTTACAATAGGGAAAATGAAAGGAGTCTTCCTTATGAAAAAAACGTTTTTATACTGGCTGTGGGGCTTTTTTTATCTGCTTTGCGCTTTTATCAGCAATGTACAGTCCCCCACGGAGGCGCAATCCGCCGCCCTGACCTGCCTTTCGATTTTTTTCTTCATTCCCCCGGGTATCCTGCTTTTTGATGCCCTGAAGAAAAAGGAGGAAAAGACGCTTTCCCTTCTGCGGCGGCTTTCTATTCTGTCCCTGACATTAACAGCTGCGGCACTGATGGCAAACATAGCAGCCGTCAATGCCGGTGACACTTGGGGTACGGTGCTGCATCAGGTGCTGATCTTTGCCTCGGTACCTATGGTGTGCAGTCAGCATTATGTGCTAAGTATGTTCCTATGGGGCTGCCTGCTGTTTGCCACCATGCCCAAGCTGTGGCAAAAGAAATAACTATAGCAGCCAAAAAAATTCGGTTTGTCGGACTGTTTGCACAATCCCTGTCATCGCGAGGAGCCGAAGGCGACGTGGCGATCTCCCGTCTATTTCCAGTGCCTTTGTTCCTTGAGATTGCCACGCCTTGCTACGCAAGGCTCGCAATGACAGAGCGATAAATTGGAATTTACGTGGCTTGGCGCATAAAATATCCGGTGCAGGAAAATTCCTGCACCGGATGTTTTTTGGTTTACTCGACTGTCAGAACTGCTTCCTCGGAGATGGTTTCGTTGCCGTAGCTATCTGTGATGATGCAGCGGTACTTGTAGCCGTTTCTTGCCTTGGTTGCGGTGACGGTAACCTCATTGGTGTTGTAGCCGGACATGGTGGTGTAGAACCACTTGGTGCCGTCTGCACGCTGGTACTGCCAGCGGTAGGTAAGACCCTCGCCTTCCACGTTCACGGTGAACACGGCAATGCCGTCTTCTGCCACCTGGTCTGCAGGACCGGAGGTGGTGATCTCCTTCTCGGTGACCGTCAGGGCGGCTGCCTCGGTGGTCACGGTGGTGCCGTAATCATCGGTGATAACGCAGCGGTACTGATAGCCGTTACGGGCAACGGTTGCTGCTACCGTCAGCTGTGCGGTCTTGGCACCGGTCATGCCGGTGTAGTACCAGTTTTCGCCGTTCTTGGTGTACTGCCACTGGTAGCGCAGGCCGTCACCGGTGGCTTCCACAGCGAATGTAGCCTCTGCACCGGCTTCTGCCGTCTGTGCTGCAGGCTGCTGCTGGATCTGTACAAGACCGGCAGGCTGGATAACTGTAAGGGTTGCGGGCTGAGAGGTTGCGCCGTTGCCGTAGCTATCTGTGACGATGCAGCGGTACTGATAACCGTCACGGCTCAAAAGCACGGGAACGGTCAGTGTGTCGGTATCCGCACCTTCCATCATGGTGTTGTGCCAGGTGGTGCCGTTTCGGCTGTACTCCCAGCGGTATGCGACAATATCGCCTACCGTCTCTGCCTTGAACTGCACAGTCTCGCCTACCTCTGCGGTAACGGACTGGGGTGCAGCGGCAAAGCCGGCCTTTTCGGTGACGGTGTAGGTGCCGTCAGCGTTTGCCTTGGGAAGCAGACCCTCTGCGCAGAAGGCTGCGTCCACGGGCTTGGAATAGGTACCGCCGTAGACAGTCAGACCTGCGCCTGCAAAGAGGTCGGCGGATTCGTATTCACCGGTGCAGTCAAATGCTTCGGTGGCGAAGGTGCCGCCGTAGATCGTAGTGGTACCGGCAAAGTTATTGACACAGTTGTAGATGCCGTTGAAGGTGCCGCCGTAGATCACGGTAGCGCCCCAGTTACCGATGAGGTAATCGTTGATACCGGCTGCGGTAAAGGTGCCGTCATTGACGGTCAGGCTACCGGTAACACCGATGCCGTATACACCTTCCGTGTAGATGGTACCGTTTTCAACGGTCAGGTTGCCCTTGACCACCAGGCCGTAGTTACCGTCCACGGCAGCAAGTGTCAGCACCTTGCCGTTCAGGTTCAGCTTTGCGGTGGTGGAAGCTACCAGCTTTTCTGTCAGGGTGATGTCCTGCAGCAGAACGACTTCGCCGCCTGCGTTCAGTGCTTCCTGGAGCGTCCGGAAGGGT
>JAFVSK010000002.1 GCA_017503785.1 Clostridia bacterium | reverse complement strand
GGGTGTCGCCGAATATTGCACGCGCTCTGCAGCCCATTCCCAACCGGTATTGGAAGCCATGTTGGCCGTCGCACCGGTGGTGAACTCCACGGTGTAGGTAGTCCAATCCGCAGCGTTCAGATTGGTCATCGTTGCCCAACCGGTCCAGTCGGAGCCCTTCGTCAGAACGTTGATACGGGAGAAGCCCTTACCCTCGCTCTTATAATCAAAGCTGAAGATATACTTCGTGTTCGGCTTGAGCAGGGTGTTAAACTCGCCCTTGTAGTAGGAACCGGGCCACACCGAAGCACCGCCCTCGGCAACCTCCGTGGTGATTTTAAGGCCCTTGCTGCCGTCTTTACCGGCGCCATCCACCACGTAAGCGCTGCCGCCCCAGGCAACCGAAGCGCCCAGCTCAAAATCGCCGTTCGCCATCAGGTTACCGTCGTCTTCAATCACGGTCACCGTGCAGGTATCCGTCAGCGTGCCGGCCTTCGCCGTGATCGTGGCAGTACCCAAAGCCACCGCCGTTACCTTGCCGTTCACAACCGTTGCTACGTTGTTGTCGGAGGATTCCCAAGTGATCTCCGGCTTTTCGGCGTTATCGGGAGCCACCGACACCGACAGCTGCACCTCTTCACCGATCTCTAGCTTCGCATTGTCGAGGTTCAGCGTGATCTCGGTCGGAGCCACAACAACCTTTTCCACCAGTTTAAAGTTGTCAAAGTAACCCGCACCGGTACCGGGTGTCGACGAATATTGCACGCGCTCTGCAGACCATTCCCAACCGGTATTGGAAACCATGTTGGCCTCTGCACCGGTGGTGAACTCCACGGTGTAGGTAGTCCAATCCGCAGCGTTCAGATCGGTCATCGTTGCCCAACCGGTCCAGTCAGAACCCTTTTTCAGAACGTTGATGCGGGAGAAGCCCTTACCCTCGCTCTTATAATCAAAGCTGAAGATATACTTCGTGTTCGGCTTGAGCAGGGTGTTAAACTCGCCCTTGTAGTACGGACCGGGCCACACCGAATCACCACCCTCGGCAACCTCCGTGGTGATCTTAAGGCCCTTGCTGCCGTCTTTGCCGACACCGTCCATCACGTAGGCGCTGCCGCCCCAGGCGACCGAAGCGCCTTCTTCGAAGTCGCCGTTCACCAGCAGGTTGCCGTCATCGGCCGGCACCGTCACCACGCAGGTCACGGGAGCCAAACCGTCGGCCGTTGCGGTAATGGTTGCCGTACCGGCCGCCACCGCCGTTACCACGCCGTCGGCCACCGTCGCCACGTTGGCATCGGTGGTCGTCCACGCGATCGTCGGCAGCGATGCACCCGCAGGCGTTGCCGTCGCCGTCAGTGTCAGCGTTTTGCCAACCTTCAGTTCGGCCGTTGCTTTATCCAAGGCGATCGCCGTAGCGGCGCTCGGCTTCTCGATCAGCTTAAAGTTATCTGCATACACCGCACCGGTACCATAGTTGGCCGCATTGGCATAGTGCATGTGGCGCATCTGCCACTCCCAGCCCTTGCTCACGTTCATATTTTCCGCCGCACCGGTGGTGAATTCCACCGTCACGGTCGTCCATTCGGTCTCCGTCAGATCGGGTGAGTTGCCCCAGCCCGTCCAGTCGGTACCCTTCTTATAGGGGTTCAACTGACCAAAGCCCTTGCCCTCGTGCTTATAATCATAACTGAAAATATACGTGGTGTTCGGCTTCAATATGCCGTTGAAGGACTCTTTATAATACGCACCCGGATATTTGGCACTCTCGCCCTCGTTCACCGTGGTCTCGATCTTCAAGCCCCAGCTGCCGTCTTTGCCGACACCGTCCATCACGTAGGCGCTGCCGCCCCAAGCGACCGAAGCGCCTTCCTCAAAGTCGCCGTTGGTGAGCAAATTTTCGCCCACAGCCACCGTCGGCAGCACCAAGCCGGAAATGGCGCAAGTTGTCAGCAGCGCAAGCGCCAACACCCACGACAAGACCCGCTTTGCGTGTTTTCCCATAATGATATCCCCCTTTACGTTTTTCCGAGAAGTAAAAAGGATAGCACAAATAAAGCCATCTGCGCTATCCATCTTATACTCCCGGATACTTTTAGACAATAACATTATACCATTGTCCATGTTTTTGGAAAAGATGGCAAAGTGCACAACAATTCTTATACGTTTTTGGGCGTTTTCACCAAATGCAGCGCACAAAAGCCCTCTTTCTAGGTTCTATTTTACAAAAATCAAAAAACATTGCAATACTTTTTTCGGAACTGGTAAAAAAATGACATGCTTTTTCTAAAAAACGTCCGCAAAACACAAGTCACCGATTGCTCGAAGAATATGAAAAGCTTGACGGGACGGTGAGGGCACTGTCCCCTACGGCCTTAAATTGGGAGTGTAGGGGTCGATGCCTACATCGACCCCTCCAATTCCGGCACTACCGACGATTCTTTCCACAAAGCAAAAACGCTCTGCGACTGCAGAGCGTTTTTGCGATTTACTTTTTCCTCTTCACGGCGAACACCGCTGTCGCAATGCACAGCAGCATTAATCCGCCGAGGATCCACGGCAAGGCCGGTGCCCGCTCGCCCGTCACCGGCTGTTGCTCGGCCGGCGGCGTTGGGGGCTCATCGGGCTTTTCCTCCGGCTTCTCTGCCGGCGGTTTTTCTTGCTGGGGCTGCGACAGCTTCTTCGCCTCAGCCAACAGCGTTTCATAGTCCTGCTGTCCGTTTTCCTTTAGCAGCGCATTGATCTCCGTGCGCCGCTCGTCAGACAACTTCGACCACAGGATTTCACCGTTCAGCACGTTGTGCTTGTTAGCAGCGGTGAGCTCGTAAATCGGGTCGCCCCAATCGTCGGTGCAATAGTTGTACCAGAACTTGTTGGCGGCAATATCCACGATCACTTCGGGCTCGGTGTCCTCGGGAATATCCACAACACCGTCGCCTCCCTGCCAAATGTGCACGTAATCCACTTCCATGGGATTATCCACCGCGCCACCGAGATACAGCACCGCGTATTGGTAGTTCATAAAGGAGAAGGCCCCCTCCTCCAGCACACCCTCGTGCACACGGGTCGACACGTTGGGATACCCCTCCAAGTCGTAGGTCAGGCGCATCACTTCCACGCCGTCCACGTAGGTGATCACCAGATCGTTAGCCCACAGCCAGCCCATCGTATGCCACTCGCCGTCGCCCAGACCGTTCTGATAAGCGTTGCCGTTGGAATACCAACGATCGTTCTTACCGTCCTTACCTTGGATCTGATCGTGCAGCGTCACAGTGTAATAGCCGTCGGGGTACTGCGGCCATTTCGCCGTATCCTTGCCCCAGTATTCCAGCCAGTCGATCTCTACCCACTGCGTATTCTCGCCCTTAACCTCCAACCACTTGTTTTCGGGGAACGACCACACCGCAGGAATACCGCCGGTAGCGCCTGCCGCCGTATGATCGTAATCCGGCTTCGGAATACGCAGCTTCACTTCCAGATATCCCATGCGGTAAGAGTAGCCCACGCCGGTCTTGCCGTCCATCGTCGTCAAAGCAATGTTGTACGTCGGCTCATGAGCGTGCAGCGTTAACACGCCGTCTTTCACCGTGTAATCGTTGGGCGTAATGGTCGAAGCGCTCCACTGACGGTTCACATACCACTTGTAACCATCCTTGCCGGTGGCATAGCGGTCAATGCTGTCAACACTGTTAAACTCGTCACTGAACGTCAAATTGGTCATGCCGGCATCCTGCGCCACCTGCGGCGCCTCGAAAATATCATTGCTCACGCGCAGATAGGCCTGGCAGGTGTTGTTGTTCACGTTCATTTCCAGAATGTTTTGATTCAGGTTCACCCGCGCTGAGATCACGTGGTCGCCCTCGGTGGCCGTCCAGATCTCGTCACCCTCCAGCAACACCGTTTCATTCTGTGTCAATTGCTTATTATCGGTGCACACAAAGCCCAGCGTTTGAACAACGACTCCATCCACGCAAATGTCCACCGTAAACGCTTCACCCACCTGCACGCGGTCGGTGCCGCGGTTGGTCACGCTCACAGCAAAGGTCATTTCGGTGCCCGGCTTCACCTGCTCGTCCACGCTCCACACCACCGAGCTGGCCTCCAAGTCCACCAGCGATGCCTTCTCCGCCAGCACGATAGCATCTACGTAGATCGGGCCCGCAGCCTCCGTGCTGATAGTCAGCACCGCGTTGCGCGGCGCACTCCAGCCGGTTCGGAATTCGTAGGTTGCCGACTGCCAGTAGTTACCGGCCGTCGTATCCTTATTCAGCAGTGTCGAGCTGCCGTTTGTCAGCTTAATATTCGCCGTACCGCTCGCCGAACGGAACCGCACGTGCAGCTGATACGTTGTGCGCGACTTCAGCCCCGTCACTGCCTGCGACAGCGAAGCCCCCGCCGTCAGCTGCACTGCCGCCGAGTCGGCTCGACCCTCACCCGCAACGATCACCGCCCCGTTTTCCAACGTCCACGAAGCATCGTTTTCAATATCAAAGCTGCCGTTCTTCACCAGCGCCTCGTCGCCGTTCACCGTCACGGTGCAGGTAGCGGTTTTGCCGTTCTTGGTAATCGCCGTAATCACCGCCGTGCCGCTGCCGACACCCATCACCACACCGTATTCCACGGTAGCCACGTTTTCGTCACTGGAGGTCCAGCGCATATCGTTGAGGTCTGCCGTCGGCGGTGTCGCGTGTGCCGTGATCGCCTCGGTGCGACCGGGCACCAGCAGCACGTCCTGCAAACTGAGTGTAATACTGTCGGGCGCGATCCCGCTGCTGTATTTGCGCAGCACCAGATTATCAATCACCGCAGGCGTGGTTCCCTCGGCGTCACACACCACACCGAAATCCCAGCCGGCATTCAACTTCATATCGGTGGGCGTGGTAAAGATCACGCTCGCCGTTTTCCACACCGTACCGTCACCCGCTTCAATAACGGGGTTCTTCAAGCCAAAGCCGTAGGACCAGAAGCGGAAGCTGCTTCCCTTGGTAGCCAAATAGTCTACCGAGAACTCATACGTCGTGGCAGGCTCCAAATTCAACGCTTTTTTGTAATAGCGAGAATTCGAACTGCTGCTTCCCTCACTGTGGCGCAACTCCAAACCGTAGCTGCCGTCTTTGCCGATACCCGGCTTGATCTCCACAATATCGTTCCAGTTCGCGCCGCCCTGCTCAAAATCACCGTTTTGGAACTGATTGGCGTTTTCCGAAATCGTCACCGTTGCGGTGGCAGTCTTATTAAACTGATTTTTTACCGTCACCGTCGCCGTACCGCTCTTTACCAGCGCCGTCACAACGCCGTTGCCGTCTATCGACAGCACCGAAGCATCGCTCACCGACCAGGTCAGCGTACCCTTGGCCGTACCGACAGGCTGCACGCCTACCTGCAACGTCTGACTGCCGTAAGGCAGCAGCTCCACCTGCTGCGGAATGATCGACAGACTCTCTGCAAACGCTACCGCGCGCACCTTTTCCAGCTTAAAATTATCCGCATACAGCACACCCGTGCCGTAGTTTTCAGCATTGGCGTGGTGCACGATCCGAACCTGCCATTCCCATCCCTTATGAATGTTCATGTTAGCCGCCATACCGGTGGTAAATTCCAGCGTTGCCGTTTTCCAATCGGCGTTCGCTTCCAGCTTGGTATCTTTAAATCCAATCCAGTCGGTACCGCCGTACACCGCATCAAACTGCGGCTCACCCTTGCCCTCGTGCTTGTACTCAAAGGTCAGGCGATACACGGTATTTTCTTCCAAGATCTCATTAAACGCGCCTTTATAATACACGCCCGGCGTTTTGGAGTTCTCGCCCTCGGTGAGGGTGCTTTCAATCTTTAAACCGTAGCTGCCGTCCTTACCGGCTCCTGCAACGATCATCGCACTACCGCCCCAGCCGTCGGTCGCATCCTGCTCAAAACTGCCGTTAACAAGCAGCCCTGCCGCCGACACCGTCACCTCACAGCTCACCGACGGTAACCCCGCCGCCGAGGCCGTGATCGTTGCCGTACCCTCGGCAAGCGCCTTCACCTTACCGTTCGCCACAGCAGCCACCGAAGCGTTGCTCGTGGCCCACGTAACCGTCGGCATATCGGCGTTTTCGGGCAGCGTTCCCACGGCCAAAGTCACCGTGCCGCCAACCTCCATCGCCACCGTGGTACGGTTCAACGTGATAGCCGTCGCTTCCACCGGGTCGATCACCGTCACCGCACAGCTCACCGACGGCAACCCCGCCGCCGTCGCCGTAACGGTAGCCGTACCCTCGGCCACCGCCGTCACCTTACCGTTCGTCACCGTAGCCACCGCGACATCGCTCGTGGTCCACGCGATCGCAGGCAGCACCGCACCCGTCGGCTGCACGTCAACCGTCAGTGTCACGCTCTCGCCCACCTTCACCGTCGCCTCGGTCTTATCCAAGGTAATGCCGGTGGCAGCAGGTGCTGTGGCCTTCACGATCTTAAAATCATCCACGTACGTATCTGCCGTGTGATTACCGCTGTTCTTTTCAAAGCAGAACGCCCAGTTGTTGCTGCCGTTCGTCAAGAAATTAAACGTAAACTCGCCCGTCGTCCATTCATCCGCCGCCGCAAAGTTCATCACGCTGGCTTTGTTGTCGTTGAACGATCCGTGCGCATTGGGATTGGCGTAAAAGCGGAACGATCCACCCTTGTAACGGAACGACACCTTGTAGCTTTCGCCGCCCACGAAGTGCGAAGCGTTAAAATAACCGCCCGTCCACCCGCTGCCGCTCTGCTTCAGCAGCAACGCGCGATTATCGGCCGCCTCCTGCACCACGGCCGCCTTGGTATCGTTGCTCAGCAGCGCATACGTTCCGCCCAAATCGGCAGAATAAAACGAAGCATCTACCGCTTTTTCAAAATCGCTGTTCAGAACCACGTCGGCTGTTTCGTCAATCTTAGTCAGCGAGAAATTATCAAAAGCAATGGTCGCGCTGTCGGCGGTGTAGCGATTGATAATGATGCCACCGTTGTCGTGAATGTAGGCACCGGCGCTTGCTTTAAAGTCAATATAATAGGCGATCCATTCGCCTGCCACCGGCGCACGCTTGCTCTTCACAACCTTAGCCGAGGAATGTACCAGCGTGGTGTTGGGCGCCGAATTGAGCGATACGCCCACCGACTCCTTCGCCGCACCCGAGGTGGCCATCCACGATAACCGATACGTGGCCCCCTCCTCCAGCTGCACCGCGCCGTCGAAATCCACGTACATCGTTCCCACAGTCGAACCCATCACCAAGCCCCACGAGCCGTCAACACCGGCGCCGGCCGTCACCTGCGCCACCGCCTTTTGGTCGCCGTTGGCAGTCACGTGGTTCCACGGCACCGTCACGGGCGTGCTTTCAGCAAAGCCCTCAAAATCGCCGTTCGGGAACAACTGCACCGTCGGTTCTGCCGCCGCAGGCAGCACAAGCCCCGAAAGCGCACAGGTGATCAGCAGCGCCACGGCCGCCACCCACGCAACTCGTTGTTTCGTATACGTTTTCATAAAACAGTCCTCCTTACGGCTTTTAAAAACAAAAAAGGATAGCAGGCCAACGGCAACACCGTCAGCCAACCGTGCTATCCCCTCAAATTCCCTCGCTTGCCAGTATACCACATTTCCCTGCCGTTGTAAAAGTGGCATTTTCAACAAACTATCCCACCAATTATTGGTGATAATCACGAACCCTATTGACAAGAAAACAAAACGCCTCCCACTCGGGAGGCGTTCTTTTAGTTTTCAGTCATAGTTTCCTGCAATAGCGTAAGAAAGGTCGCCGCCGATTCCGATACCGCCCGATCCTTCCGCAGCAGATACCCGATGGTATAAAACTCCTCGCAATCAAACGGTACGCTGACAATGCGCCCGCCGTTCAGCAGCGACGGCATCAACCCCGTACCCACCGTGTAGCAATCCGTCGCCAGCAGCACGTTCATCAAACTGGCACGATCGCTGATCTCCACCTGTTTCTCGCTGTCTTCGCTTACGATTTCCTCTGTAAAAAAGGTTGATGTGTGCTCACCCTGCTCGTACGATACATAGGGATAGGCTTTCAGCATCTCAGGCTTGATCACCGTGTATTCGGCCAGCGGGTGCTCCCGACGAACATACACGTGAGGCTTTGCTTGCAAAAGCGGAGTAAACTGCAGGTTATACTGGCTGATATAGCGACCCATAATTGCTCGGTCCTTACTTTTAATTGCAATAATACCAATATCGCACAACGCATTCTCCGTTTCGTGAATAACGTCGTAGGTTTTCATCTCGCGCAACGAAAACCGATATGACGCTTCTTCGGTTTCGTTCAATAGCTTAGCAAAAATATCGGCCACAAAATCATAATGCTGCGTAGAAATACACAGCTGCTTTCGCGGCACATCTCCCGCATAGCGTTTTTCAACAAGCGAGGCCTGCTCGGCGATCTGCCGCGCATACCGCACGAACTCCGCGCCCTCGTTTGTCAGATACACACCGTTTCCGGAACGCTCAAAAATGGTAATATTCAATTCGTTTTCCAACGACCGCACGCTCACCGACAAGCTCGACTGCGCCACAAACAGCTGCTTGGCCGCCTCGTTCAGCGAACCGCACTCCGCGATCTTTACAATGTACTTACACTGTTGTATCGTCATAATATTCTCTCCACCACCCCAATCAACAGATGATACCCAATCACCAGCACCATCCCCGGCAAACTGTTCATATTGCTAATTTTATGTTTTCCGTCCGTCGCTAAATTGAAACCGGAAAAAAACAACAGCAGATACCCCATCGCACACACCTGCATCACCAAGGCATCACTAAAAAACTCGGCCGCTCCATAAGCTGCTCCTGCAATCAGCAGTTGTGTAACCGCCACCGGCACCGAAGCCCACGCTACCGCTTTTCCGTATACAGCCCCAAACGTGATCGCAAACGGCAGATCAACCAAACTTTTAATCAACAGCTGACTGCTATCACCGTGTATTCCCCACACCAGCGGCCCACTGATCTGTAAACCGCCCACGCCGAAAAACAGCGTCGCATCGGTGATCGCGTTCCATGTCGCGTCCTCGCCTTTTCCAAGGTTACTCACGCGATCCTCCAGCTTCAGCCATTCGCCCATCTTGGTTCCCAAAAGATACGCGAACAGCACCACCAACAAATGCTCGCTGCTGATGCTCGCCCCTTGTACCACAAACATATTTTCAAGAAACCCCACCAAGCTGATGATCATAATGCCGATCCCCAGTGCCGCATAGGAACTCCCTGCTTTTTTCTGCAACCGACTTCCAAAAATGCCGCCGAGCAAGATCGCCAGCGCATCCGCCATAACACCCATACCGGTTTCCTCCACGGAACAATCTCGATATAAGTATATCACGCGCGCACGCTCTGTGCGTAATACAAAAAAACTATTACCGCTGTTCAATGACGATTTCCTACTGTCGCATAAAACCGGATTCAGTACGAAAAACCGCCCCATGGGCGGTTAGCGTTCGACATCCTTATAAGTAAAAAGCGCTTCCCACTCGGAAGCGCTTTTTACTTTGAATACGGCTTCGCATCGTTTGTACGTCCCAACAAATAATCGGTTGAGGTTCCGTACAAGTCTGCCAGCGCAACCAGCAGCCGCGTAGGAATCTCCCGTTTTCCGGTTTCATAGTTGCTGTACACACGTTGATCAATGCCCAATATGGCCCCCACTTGCTTTTGTGCCAAATCGTGATCTTCTCGCAGATCGCGTAACCGCGGATAATACATGGTATCACCTCAAGATTAGTATATCTACTATCAAAAAATAGTATTGATTTTACCGTCGATTGATAGTAAAATATACCTGAGGTGACTTTTGTGGACGGTTTTTTGTTTGAACTTCATTCCTGTGTTTCAACACCGGCGGCTATCATGACCTACGAAGAATTAACCGAATTTCTCGACCGCGATTATCACAGTATCACACCTTGCCATTGGCAAGGTTTTCTGCTTGAGCACGATCTCCTTATGCCTCGCGGGAGTAACTCCATCCGTTATTTCGCCGCGCCGGCATCTACAACGAAAATGAAATGACCTCCCTTGTTCTTCAATTCTTATATTTACAACAACGCGCGCATTAAAAAAGCGGAGAAGCCGTAGCTTCTCCGCTTTACGTTTTGTATCAAGCGATTATTTCGTCAGCTCGATGATCGCCATCTCAGCGGCATCGCCGCGGCGAGCACCGGTCTTGATGATGCGGGTGTAACCGCCGTTCACGCCCTCAAACTTCAGCGCGATCTCATCAAACAGCTTCTTGCAAACGCTTTCCTTCGTCACGAAAGAGAACACCAAACGCTTGTTAGCCAACGTGGGGTTCTTGGCGATCGTGATCATTTTTTCCGTCATGGCACGCACTTCCTTGGCGCGGGTAACGGTCGTTTCAATACGACCCTTTTCCAGCAGGAAGGTCACCATTGCTCTCAGCATAGCCATACGCGAAGCGGTAGGTCTGCCGAGCTTACGGGTTCCGGGCATATGGATTCACTCCTCTTCAGAATTCTGTCGTTAGTCCTCTTCGGCGCGCAGAGCAAAGCCCAGCGATGCCAGCTTGTTGATAACCTCTTCCAGAGATTTGCGGCCGAGGTTACGCACCTTCATCATATCGTCTTCGGTCTTGTTGATCAGATCCTCAACGGTGTTAATGTTAGCACGCTTCAGGCAGTTGAACGAACGCACCGAGAGATCCAACTCTTCGATGGTCATTTCCAGCGCCTTTTCCTTGCCCTTGTCGTCCTTCTCCACCATGATGGAGTCGCCGGCGAACGCTTCGCCGGACAGGTCCACAAACAGCTGCAGGTGATCGGTAATGATCTTCGCGGCCAAAGACACCGCTTCCTGCGCCGAAATGGTACCGTTGGTCCAGACTTCCAGGCACAGCTTATCGTAGTCCGTGATCTGACCCACACGCGTGTTGCTCACGGTGTAGTTGACCTTCACAACGGGGGTGTAAATAGAGTCCACCGGGATCACGCCAATAACCGGCTGCATGATCTGCTTGTTGCGCTCGGCCGGAACGTAGCCACGGCCCTTGTCCAGCGTGATCTCCATGAACAGGCGACCACCCTCTGCCAACGAGGCAATGTGGGTGTCGGGCTGCAGGATCTCCACTTCGCTGTCGCACTTGATGGAGCTCGCCGTGACCTCACAGGGGCCCTCGGCTTCAATGTACACGGTCTTGGGACCGTCGCCGTTGATCTTGAGGATCAGATCCTTGATATTCAGAACGATCTCGGTAACGTCCTCGCGCACACCTTCAATGGTGGAGAACTCGTGCAGCACGCCGTCGATCTTGATCGACGTCACAGCCACACCCGGCAGAGAAGAAAGCAGAACACGACGCAGGCTGTTACCCAACGTGGTGCCGTAGCCTCTCTCCAACGGTTCCACGACGAATTTGCCGTATGTACCGTCAGCCGCGAGATCCAAGGCTTCAATGCGGGGCTTTTCAATCTCAATCATTCAAAACCCTCCTTATATTCGATGGGAGGCTTGCCGCCAAGCGGCGGCAAGGCCGTCCGTAATGTTTCTCCAAACGTCGCTTATGCGGCGCAGCGGATTACTTCGAGTACAACTCGACGATCAGCGTTTCCTCGACCGGCAGATCAATATCCTCGCGGTTGGGAACAGCCACGATCTTGGCTTCCCATGCCTCGCGGTTCAGATCCAGCCACTTCGGGGTCGGGCGGGAGCTGTTCGCCTCGGAGATCGCCTTCAGCTTCTCCAGAGAACGGCTGGCTTCCTTAATAGCCACGACCTGGCCGACCTTCGTCAGGTAGGAGGGGATGTTCACCTTGCGGCCGTTAACCGTAAAGTGACCCTGCGTTACCAGCTGACGAGCTTCCGCACGGGAGCTGGCAAAACCCAAACGATACACAACGTTGTCCAAACGGGACTCGAGCAGACGGAGCAGGTTTTCACCCGTTACGCCCTGCATTTTGGTAGCCATCTCAAAATAGTGATGGAACTGACCTTCCAGAACACCATAATAGCGTCTGACAAACTGCTTGGTGCGCAGCTGCTTACCATACTCGGAAACCTTACGGTTGCGAGCCTGGCCGTGCTGGCCGGGAGCATAAGCTCGGCGACCGACAGCACACTTCGCAGAGTAGCAGCGCTCACCCTTCAAAAACAATTTCTGTCCTTCGCGGCGGCAAAGTCTGCACACCGCACCGGTATATCTTGCCATAGTGGTTGCACCTCCTGCTTTCTGTGATTATACGCGTCTTCTCTTGGGAGGACGGCATCCGTTGTGGGGGACCGGCGTCACGTCTTTGATCAACGTCACGTCCAAACCGGCGGTCTGCAGTGCGCGGATCGCAGCTTCACGACCGGCACCCGGGCCCTTAACATACACTTCCACGGTCTTCAAACCGTGCTCCATTGCCGCTTTCGCAGCGGTCTCCGCAGCAGTCTGAGCAGCAAACGGGGTGGATTTCCGCGAACCGCGGAAGCCGAGCTCACCGGCGCTAGCCCACGACAGAGCGTTGCCCTGCGTATCCGTAATGGTCACAATCGTGTTATTGAATGTGGACTGGATATGTGCGGCGCCACGCTCAATATTCTTACGTTCCTTGCGGCGTACAGTACCTTTTTTCGCCGTTGTCTTTGCAGCAGCCATTCTATATATCCCTCCTGCTTACTTCTTCTTGTTCGCGATGGTCTTCTTCGGACCCTTACGGGTACGAGCATTGGTCTTGGAGCGCTGACCGCGCACCGGCAGACCTTTGCGATGACGAAGACCGCGATAACTACCGATTTCGATGAGGCGCTTGATATCAAACGCGATATCGCGGCGCAGGTCGCCTTCCACCACGCAGTTGTGGTCGATGTACTCACGCAGCTTCGAAACCTCGTCCTCCGTCAGATCCCGCACACGGGTGTCCGGGTTGACGCCGGAAGCTGCCAAAATGTCGTTTGCAGTCTTACGGCCGATACCGTAGATGTAGGTCAAACCAATCTCCACGCGCTTGTCGCGGGGCAGGTCGACACCAGCAATACGTGCCATAAAATATCCTTCCTTTCGGTTTTGCCGCAGTTAGCGGCTTTCATAGGCGTCAGCCCTGACGCTGCTTGTGCTTGGGGTTTTCGCAAATGACCATGATGCGGCCCTTGCGCTTGATGATCTTGCATTTTTCGCAGATTTTCTTGACAGAAGGTCTGACTTTCATAAAAAATACCTCCTTATTATGCTTTCACCTTTTGGTCTTCGGACCCGCGTTTCGGCGACTCCCGACCTTACTTCGTTCTCCAGGTGATCCGACCCTTGGTCAGATCATACGGAGACATCTCCACTGTTACCTTATCACCGGGCAGGATGCGAATAAAGTTCATACGCAGCTTGCCGGAGATATGTGCGAGGATCTGATGGCCATTGGGAAGCTCCACCTGAAACTGAGCGTTCGGCAGTGCCTCGACCACGACACCCTCCAGTTCGATAACGTCCGCTTTGGACATACTGGTTCCTCCCTCTCGTTACGGCATGGTCAATATTACCGGGCCGTCTTGCGTGATGGCAACCGTGTGCTCAAAGTGAGCCGACAGCTTGCCGTCTTGTGTGACCGTCGTCCATCCGTCCTTCAGGATCCGGACCTCCGGACCACCCATATTGATCATAGGTTCAATGGCTAAGGTCATACCCGGCAGCAGCCGCTGGCCGCGACCGGGAGTGCCAAAGTTGGGGACGCTGGGGTCTTCGTGTAGATTCGCGCCTACTCCGTGGCCGACAAATTGCCGTACAACCGAGTAACCACGCATCTCGACATACCGCTGAACGGCCGAACCGATGTCGCCGATGCGATTGCCCACCACCGCTTGCGCGATGCCTTCATACAGGCTCTCGCGCGTGGCCGTGAGCAGCCCCTCCGCTTCCGGCGAAATATCTCCGGCCGGGAACGTGGCGGCGTTGTCACCGTGATAACCGTTAAAATACGCGCCCACGTCAATGCTGACGATATCGCCCGCCTTGATCACGCGTTTATCGGGTATGCCGTGGATGACTGTTTCGTTCACAGAGATGCAGGTGCTGGCGGGAAAATCCCCATATCCCAGAAAGGAGGGCTTTGCGCCCTGACTTTCAATGTAACGGCGAACGATCCGATCGATCTCACCGGTGGTCACACCGGGCTCGACGGCCTCGCCGGCCAGCTTTAACGCCCGCGCCGAGATAATACACGCTTCCCGCATCATAGAAAGCTCTCGGCTGTTTTTGATCGCTATCATACCGATTATCCCTCGACAGCAGCCAGGGTCAATCGCGAGGTTTCAGCAACCTCCTCCTGCCCTTCCACAATAACGAGCTTGCCGCAATCAGCATAATACGCCTTCAGCGGCTCGGTCTGATCGTGATACACCTGCAAGCGTTCCCGGACTGTGTCCGGATGGTCATCCTTGCGCTGAACAAGGGTGCTGCCGCACTTGTCGCAAACACCTTCCACACCGGGCTTCTTATACTCGGTATGATACGATGCTCCGCAAGCGGGGCAAACACGGCGGCCCGATACACGCTGGGTAATGGTTTCGTCGGCGACCTCAATATCGATCACGCGATCAATTGCCACACCCATGCGGTCAAGCGCCTCGGCCTGCGGAATGGTGCGCGGAAAGCCGTCAAGAATAAAGCCGTTTTGGCAATCGCTCTCGGCCAAGCGGTTACGAATGATCTCAATAACCACCTCGTCGGGAACCAAGTGCCCCGCGTCAATATACTTTTTCGCCTTCAGCCCCACTTCCGTGCCGCTTTTCAGCGCTTCCCGGATAATGTTACCCGTGGAAATTGTGGGAATGTTCAGATGCTCGCTGATCACCTCAGCCTGCGTGCCTTTACCGGCACCCGGAGCACCCAACAGAATCAGCTTCATAGTGAAAACCTCTCTTTCTTAAACGCGGCAAACGATCCCCGCCGTCCGGCACGCGCCGGACGGCAAGAGATCGGACTCACCAATACGTTCGGTCGAGCTGTTTACTCAAGGAAGCCTTTGTAGTGGCGCATCATCATCTGGCTTTCGATCTGCTGCGTGGTTTCCAGCGCAACACCCACCACGATCATAACGGAGGTGCCGCCCAGCGTCAAGCCGTAGAATTTGGTCATCATACCAAACAAGCTGGGGAACAACGCAATGAAGCCTAAGAACAACGCACCGATCAAGGTTACCTTGTTCAGTACACGCTTAATATAATCCGAAGTCGGCTTGCCCGGACGATAGCCCGGAATAGCGCCGGAGTTTTTACGGAGATTATTGGCCATCTCCGTCGGATTATACTGGATCGTAACGTAGAAGAAGGCAAAGCCTATGATCAACACAAAGTACACAAGAATGTACACCCAGCTCTCCTGCTTAAAGGCGTTCAGGAACCAGTTGTCCTTCCAGCCGAAGAAGGTTTGCAGGATGGAGGGCAGCG
This sequence comes from Clostridia bacterium, assembly GCA_017503785.1. Taxonomy (GTDB): domain Bacteria; phylum Bacillota; class Clostridia; order Oscillospirales; family Acutalibacteraceae; genus RGIG3009. The sequence continues at coordinate 67,191 of JAFVSK010000002.1, read as the reverse complement.
ACACGATCGACGAAGCCAGAATGATCGGCATAACACCGGACATGTTGACTTTGATCGGAATAAAGGTGCTCTGTCCGCCATACATCTTGCGACCGACAACGCGCTTCGCGTACTGGACGGGGATGCGGCGTTCCGCATCGGTCACAAATACGATCAGCGCAATGATGGCCAAGAACAAAATCAGGACAAACGGTACCATGATCACGTTCTTCAGCGCATCCGAGGCTTGGCCCAGCATTTTGATACCGCCCTCGTAGAAGTACTGCCACAAATACGTAGCAGCCGAGGGGATGCTGGACAAAATACCCGCAAACAGCAGAATGGAAATGCCGTTGCCGATGCCGCGCTCGTTGATCTGCTCGCCCAGCCACATAATGAGAGCCGAGCCGGCCACGAAGCACATCACGATAACCACAGCGGCAAACCACGCGCCGAAGCCCTTCTGAGCTTCTTCCACCAGCACGTTGCCGGTGTTCGCGCCGTTGCGCAGCATGAAGTAGTACGCAATACCCAACAGAAGGCCCAAACCAACCGTCACAAAGCGAGTGATCTTGCCGATAACCTTGCGGCCGGCCTCGCCTTCCTTCGCCAACTGCTCCAACTTCGGAATGGCTACCGTGAGCAGCTGGATGATAATGCTTGCGTTAATGTACGGCGTGATCGACAGCGCGAAGATACTCGCGTTCGAAAAACCGCCGCCGGAGATCATCGTCAGATAACCCCAGCCCGTACCGGCGGTCGTTGCATCAGCCAGCGCACTCACGTCCACGAAAGGAACGGTGATAGCGGAGCCGATCCGGAAGATCAGCACGATCAGCAACGTGTACAGAATCTTTTTACGCAGATCAGTGATCTTCCAAGCATTCCGTAAAATCTGAAACACGTTAGATCACCTCAGCCTTTCCACCTGCAGCTTCGATCTTTGCCTTAGCTGCTTCAGAATAGGCTGCTGCTTTTACGGTCAGTTTCTTGGTCAACGTACCGTTAGCCAAGACCTTCACACCGTCATAGGTCTTCTTCACAAGACCCGCGTTCTTCATTGCTTCCACGTCCACGACGGCGCCGTCCTCAAACGCGTTGAGAGCAGCCACGTTGATCGTAGCGTAGGTCGTTGCAAAAATGTTGACAAAACCTCTCTTGGGGATTCGTCTCTGCAGAGGCATCTGACCGCCTTCAAAACCGATCTGCATGCCGCGGCCGGCACGGGCCTTCTGACCCTTGTGACCTTTACCCGCAGTCTTGCCCTGGCCGGAGCCATGACCTCTGCCGATTCTCTTGGACTCCCGAACAGAGCCGGGGGCCGGAGAAAGCTCTTGCAGCTTCATAATATTCGCACCTCCTTGCTCGATTTGGTTATGCTTCCGTTACCTCGACGAGGTGGATGATCTTTGCCACCTTACCCTGAGTCGCCGCGTTAGCCGGCTGGCACACGGTGTCGCCGATCTTACGCAGACCCAAAGAATTAGCGGTAGCGATCTGATCTTTCTTGGAACCGATCAGGCTGCGAACCAGCTTGACGGTCAGAGTTGCCTCTTTAGCCTTCTTTGCCATTCGTATGCCCTCCTGTTAACCTAAGATTTCCTTGGCAGTCTTGCCGCGGATCGCAGCCGCCTCGTCAGCGTTGCGCAGCTGCATCAGGCCGTTCATCGCGGCACTGACGACATTGTAGGGGTTGTTGGAGCGGAGAGCCTTGGTACGGATATCCTTAATACCGGCAGCCTCCACCACCGCACGCACCGCGCCACCGGCAATACAACCGGTACCGGGAGCGGCAGGCTTCATCAGCACGCGGCCGGCGCCGAAAGCGCCGATAACCTCGTGGGGGATGGTGTTCCCCTTCAGAGAAACCTTAACAAGGTGCTTCTTGGCATCCTCGATGCCCTTGCGGATAGCATCCGGAACTTCGCCGGCCTTACCGGTACCGAAGCCTACGGTGCCTTTGCCATCGCCCACAACGACCAGCGCAGCGAATTTCATTACGCGGCCGCCCTTAACAGTCTTGCTGACTCGGTTGATGGCAACGACGGTTTCTTTGAACTCGTCGTGCATTTCTTCTCTTCTGGCCAAAGTACTTCCTCCTCTTCCTTAGAACTTGAGGCCGCCCTCGCGGGCGCCTTCGGCCAATTCCTGAACACGGCCGTGATAGATATAACCGCCTCTGTCAAAAACGACGCACTCGACGCCCTTTTCCAGAGCACGCTTAGCGACCAGCTCGCCGACCTTGCGGGCAGCAGCTTTGTTGCCACCGGTCATACCGAAATCTTTTTCGGTGCTGGACGCGGAAGCAATCGTAACTCCCTTAACATCATCAATCACCTGGGCAGAGATGTTATTGAGGGAGCGGAACACGTTCAGGCGGGGGCACTCAGCCGTGCCGGAGATCTTACCACGCACGCGAACGTGACGGTGCAAGCGCGCCTTGTTGCTGTCTTTCTTGCTAACCATACTTGTTCACTCCTCCTTACTTCTTGCCCTTCGCACCGGTCTTACCTTCCTTGCGGCGGATATACTCGGTAGCGTACTTAATGCCCTTGCCCTTATACGGCTCCGGCGGGCGCTTCTCGCGGACTTCCGCAGCAAACTGGCCAACCAGCTGCTTGTCGGGACCGCTGATGATGATCTTGTTGGGGTTCGGTACCTCAATGGAGATGCCGGGGATCTCGCTCATGGTAACCTGATGGCTGTAGCCCAGGTTCATAACCAGATCCTTACCCTGCTTCGCAACACGGTAACCAACACCGTTAACCTCCAGCTCCTTGCTGAAGCCGTTGGCAACGCCTTCCACCATGTTCGCGATGAGAGTACGAGTCAGGCCGTGCAGCGCACGGTTTTCCTTCTCGTCGTTGGGGCGAGTCACTACGATCTCGCTGCCCTCGATCGCAACGGTAATGTTGTTGTGCACCTTCTGGGTGAGCTCACCCTTGGGGCCCTTCGCCGTCACGACACCGTCCTTCAGCGTTACCTGAACGCCGGCAGGAATGGTAATGGGTTTACGTCCAATTCTCGACATGTTTCATTCTCCCCCTTACCACACAAATGCGAGGACTTCGCCGCCCACGTTTTCTTTGCGGGCTTTCTTATCGGTCATAACGCCCTTCGACGTAGACACGATGGCGGTGCCGATGCCCTTCATGACCTTCGGCATATCCTCACTGCTGGAATAGATGCGCAAACCGGGCTTCGACACACGGCGCAGACCCATCAGAACCGGAGCCTTCGAAGGACCCTGATACTTCAGCGTGATGCGGATGGTGCCCTGTTTACCATCTTCGATAACTTGATAATTCTTGACATATCCCTCGTCAACAAGAATCTGGGCAATAGCCTTCTTCATGTTGGAAGCGGGGATATCCACCGAGTCATGCTTCGCCGAACTCGCGTTACGAATTCTCGTCAGCATATCGGCAATTGTATCGGTGATTTGCATTCCGTCAACCTCCTTTTAGCTATTACCAGCTTGCCTTTTTCACACCGGGGATCTCGCCTTTGTAAGCCAGTTCCCGGAAGCAGATACGGCACACGCCGTACTTACGCAAATAAGCGTGGGGACGACCGCAGATCTTGCAGCGGTTGTACGCCTGCGTGGAAAACTTGGGCGTACGCTGCTGCTTGATTTTCATAGAAGTCTTAGCCATTCGTTTTCCCTCCCTTATTTCGCAAACGGAGCGCCCATCAGGGTGAGCAGCTCACGCGCTTCTTCGTCGGTGTTGGCGGTAGTCACAAAGCAGATATCCATGCCGCGGACCTTGTCGATCTTATCGTACTCGATCTCGGGGAAGATGAGCTGCTCTTTGATACCCATGTTGTAGTTGCCGCGTCCGTCAAAGGAGTTGGCATTGATGCCGCGGAAGTCGCGAACTCGGGGCAGCGCCACGTTGAACAGACGATCCAGGAACTCATACATACGCTCACCGCGCAGCGTTACCTTCACACCAATGTTCATGCCTTCGCGCAGCTTGAAGTTTGCAACCGACTTCTTGGCCTTGCAGACGATCGGGCGCTGACCGGTAATCGCGGCCAGGTCGATCATGATGGCGTCGATCACTTTCGCGTTGTCACGGGCTTCGCCGCAGCCAACGTTGATCACGATCTTATCCAGCTTCGGGATCTGCATTACGCTCTTGTAACCGAATTTCTTCATCAGCGCAGGAGCGACATCGTTTTTGTAGTATTCTTTCATTCTAGCCATACCGTATGTCCCTCCTTACAGTACTTCTTTGCACTTGGCACAGATGCGGGACTTCGTACCGTCCTCAAACACCTTGTGACCAACGCGGGTCGCTTTGCCACAATGCGGGCAAACAACCTGTGCCTTGCAGGCGTACATAGCGCCTTCGGCTTCAACAATACCACCCTGGTCGCCCATCTTGCGAGGCTTCACGTGCTTCTTGACCATGTTCAGGCCTTCCACAATGATCTTGCCTTCTTTGGGGCTAACCTCGAGCACCTTGCCCTTCTTGCCACGGTCGTCGCCGCTGATGATCAGGACGGTATCGTCCTTCTTTACGTTAAGTTTGCTCATTTACGGCACCTCCCTTAAAGCACTTCGGGAGCGAGGCTCAGGATCTTCAAATAATCCTTTTCTCTCAACTCACGCGCCACAGGCCCGAAAATACGGGTACCTCTGGGGTTCTTGTCATCACGGATGATAACGGCTGCGTTTTCGTCAAAACGGATATAGGTACCGTCCTCACGGCGCAGACCTTTTACGGAACGAACGATGACGGCTTTCACCACATCGCCCTTTTTCACAACGCCGCCGGGTGCTGCTTTTTTAACAGAAGCCACCACAACGTCGCCGATATTGGCATACCTCCGGCCGGAACCACCAAGTACGCGGATGCACATAAGCTCCTTCGCACCGGTGTTGTCGGCCACTTTGAGGTAGGTTTGCTGTTGTACCACAGTGTGTTCCTCCTTTCAGAATAACCGACTTATTTCGCCTTCTCGATGATGGTCACCAGACGCCAGTGCTTGTCTTTGGACAGCGGGCGGGTCTCCATAACCTCCACGCGGTCGCCTACACGGCACTCGTTGGCTTCATCGTGGGCCTTCAGCTTCATGGTACGCTTAACGATCTTTTTGTACAACGGATGACGGACATTGTCCTCAATAGCCACAACGATGGTCTTATCCATCTTGTCGCTCACAACAATACCCACCCGGGTTTTTCTAAGATTCCGTTCGCTCACAATGTTTCCTCCTTCCGTTACGCTTCTGCGCCGTTCTTGAGCTCGTTCTCGCGGATGATCGTCTTCACGATAGCGATCTCTTTCTTAACGGCCTTCAGACGCATCGGATTCTCCAACTGGTTGATAGCGTGCTGGAATCTGAGGTTGAACAGCTCTTCTTTGAGGTCCTGGAGCTTCTTCTCCAGCTCAGCTTCGCTCAGTTCACGGATTTTCTGGATCTCGCTGGACTTCATTACTGTTCACCCTCCGTTTCTTCCTTGCAAACAAACTTGCACTTGATGGGCAGCTTGTTCGCAGCGAGTCGCATAGCTTCACGGGCGGTTTCCTCCGGAACACCGGCGATCTCGAACATCACGCGGCCGGGCTTAACCACAGCCACCCAGTATTCGGGCGAGCCTTTACCGGAACCCATTCGGGTCTCGGCCGGCTTTTCGGTAACCGGCTTGTCAGGGAAGATCTTGATCCACACCTGACCGCCACGCTTAATGTAACGGGTCATAGCAATACGAGCAGCCTCGATCTGGTTCGACTTGATCCAAGCGGGCTCAAGCGCTACCAGGCCGAATTCGCCGTGGCTGACCTTGTTGCCGCGAAGGGCCTTACCGGTAAGGCGGCCTCTCTGAACGCGGCGGAACTTAACTCTCTTCGGCAGCAGCATTACTTGCGGCCTCCTTCCCGACGGGGCTTCTGCACCGCACCGGCGAGAACCTCGCCGCGGTAGATCCACACTTTAACGCCGATACGGCCGTAGGTGGTGTTTGCCTCCGCAAAACCATAATCGATATCCGCACGCAGCGTCTGCAGCGGAATAGTACCTTCGTGGTACTGCTCAACACGAGCAATTTCGGCACCGCCCAAACGGCCGGACACCTGAGTCTTAATACCGCGAGCACCCATCTTCATGGCACGGCCGATGCACTGCTTCATGGCACGGCGGAAGGAGATACGCTTCTCCAACTGCTGAGCAATGTTTTCAGCAACCAGCTGCGCGTTAACATCCGGGTTCTTGATCTCAACAATGTTCACCAACGTGGTCTTGCCGAGCATCTTCTCGCAGGTAAGGCGGAGCTTTTCGATCTCCGCGCCGCCCTTGCCGATCACCAGACCGGGCTTGGCACAATGAATGTTCACACGGACACGAGTCGCATCGCGTTCGATCTCGATCTTCGCAATACCGGCAGCAAACAGCGTCTTCTTCAGATACTTGCGCAGGTTGTAGTCAGATACGATGGTATCGCCGATCTGATTCTTCTTAACGAACCAGCGGGAATCCCAATCCTTGATCACGCCGACACGCAGGCCGTGGGGATTGACTTTCTGTCCCATAATTCTCCTCCTCCGCTTATTCCTTTTCCTTGAGCACAAGGGTGATGTGTGATGTTCTCTTTTCGATGCGGAACGCACGACCCTGAGCTCTCGGACGAATACGCTTGAGAATCGGACCGGGGCAGACAAAGCACTCGGAAACAACCAGATTGTTCTTATCCATGTTGAAGTTGTTTTCGGCGTTGGCTACCGCGGACTTGAGAAGCTTCTCAACAGGCTCACCCGCAGCCTTGGGAATGTTGTGTGCAATCGCGAGCGCGACATCAACCGGTTTGTTGCGGATGAGGTCGAGAACGATCTTAACTTTGCGAGGGGACATACGGACGTAGGTTACTTGCGCCCTTGCTTCCATGATAATTCTCTCCTTTCCGCTTACTTCGTAGTCTTGGAACCGGTGTGGCCGCGGAAGGTACGAGTGGGTGCGAACTCACCCAGCTTGTGACCGACCATGTCCTCGGTAACGTAAACCGGCACGTGCTTGCGTCCGTCATGCACCGCGATGGTGTGACCGACGAAATCCGGGAAGATGGTGGAGGCGCGGCTCCACGTCTTGAGGATGCGCTTCTCCCCGGCCTTGTTCATTTCCTGAATCCTTTTCAACAGAACGGGCTGTACGAAAGGACCCTTCTTTACGCTTCTACCCATAAAAATGAATCTCCTTTCGCTTACTTACCGTTGCGGCGTTTGACAATGAACTTGTCGGAAGCCTTGTGGGTCTTGCGGGTCTTATAACCCAGCGCCGGCTTGCCCCACGGGGTAACCGGGCCCGGACGACCGATGGGGGACTTGCCCTCACCACCACCGTGCGGGTGATCGCAGGGGTTCATAACCGAACCGCGCACCGTCGGGCGCCAACCCATGTGGCGCTTACGACCGGCCTTACCGATCTTCACGTTCTCGTGGTCGAGGTTGCCAACCTGGCCAACCGTTGCCATGCAGTTCAGCGGGATGTTGCGCATCTCGCCGGAGGGCAAACGGATCATTGCGAGGTTGTTTTCCTTACCAATCAGCTGCGCCATCACGCCGGCAGCACGGGCGAGCTGAGCGCCCTTGCCGGGATACAGCTCTACGTTGTGGATGAACGTACCGGTAGGAATGTTCATCAGCGGCAGAGCGTTGCCGGGCTTGATATCCGCATCGGCGCCGGAGGCGATCACATCACCCACGGACAGGCCCTGCGGAGCAACGATGTAGCGCTTTTCGCCGTCTTCATACTGCACCAAAGCGATGTTCGCGCTGCGGTTCGGGTCATACTCCAGGGTCAACACCGTGGCAGCACCCAGCTTGTTGCGCTTGAAGTCGATGATGCGGTACTTACGACGATTACCACCGCCGCGATGACGGACGGTGATGCGGCCGTAGCTGTTACGGCCGGATTTCTTTTCCAGAGGAGCCAACAGGCTCTTCTCCGGCGCCACCTTGGACAGACCGCTGTAATCCAGAACGGACATACCGCGGCGACCGGGGGTCGTCGGTTTGTAAAGTTTCGTAGCCATTCGATTCACTCTCCTATTTCTTGGCTTAGCGGGGCACGGCCGCTTCCCGTAAGGGATGTGCCCCATACATTGCCCGACCTTCGTTTCTTCGGTCAGTCGATTAGAACATACCGTCGAAGAACTCGATGGTCTTGGAGTCGGGCTTCAGCGTAACGATAGCCTTCTTCCAGTCGGAAGTGTAGCCCTCGTGCCGGCCCATGCGGCGCTTGTGACCCTTCATGCTGATGGTGTTGACCTTCGCGACCTTAACGCCGAAGATCTCTTCCACCGCTTTCGCGATCTCAATTTTGTTTGCGCGGCTGTCTACGCGGAAGGTGTACTTCTTCTCGGGCAGCATAGCCACCGCTTTTTCGGTAATGACCGGAGCCAGAATAATATCACGGGCGTTCATTATGCGTACACCTCCTCGATCTTAGCAACAGCATCCTTCACCACGATGAACGTATCGCAGTTGAGGACATCGTAAACATTCAGGGTGTTGACCTGAGCGGTCTTCACACCGGGGATGTTGCGAGCAGACAGGATAGCCTTCTCGTCCTTCTCAGGAAGAACGATGAGCACCTTCTTCTTGGCCTCCAGAGCCTTCAGCATCTCGGCTACCGCCTTCGTGCGGATCGCTTCGAGCGTGAGCTCATCCAGTACCAGCATATCACCGCTGAGCACCTTGGAGGAGAACGCCGACTTCAGAGCCAGGCGGCGAACCTTCTTCGGCAGCACGTAGTTGTAGCTGCGCGGCTTCGGGCCGAGGGCAATACCGCCGTGCGTCCACTGGGGAGCGCGGGTGGAACCCTGACGGGCGTGGCCCGTGCCCTTCTGACGCCAAGGCTTACGGCCACCGCCGCTCACCTCGGAACGAGTAAGGGTGGACTGAGTGCCCTGGCGCTGATTGGCAAGATAGTTGACAACGGCGCTGTGCATTACGGTGGCGTTGGGGGCAATACCGAAAACGGCATCGGCCAGCTCCATCGTACCGGTCTGCTTGCCGGTCATATCAAAAGTAGAAACAGTTGCCATGATAACTTCCTCCTTCCCTTACGCTTTCACGGAATCGGAGATCAGAACCAGACCACCGCGGGGGCCGGGGATCGCACCTTTAATAGCGATCAAATTGTTCTCCGCATCAACCTTCACGACCGTGAGATTCTGAACAGTCACGCGCTCGGCACCCAGATGGCCGGCGCCCTTCATGCCCTTGAACACGCGGGCCGGGTCGATAACACCCTGCGAACCGGAGTGGCGAGCCACCGGACCGGTACCGTGGGATTCCTTCAGGCGGCTGTGATTCCAGCGCTTGATAACGCCGGCGTAGCCCTTACCCTTGCTCACACCGACAACGTCAACCGCGTCGCCGCAAGCGAAGGTGTCTACCTTCACAATGTCGCCCACGTTGTAAGCGTCGCAATCGTCAAAGCGGAACTCACGCAGCACCTTTTTGGGAGCAACGTCTGCCTTGTCGAAGTGACCCTTCATAGGCTTGTTAACTTTCTGAGCCTTTGCTTCGCCGTAACCCAGCTGCACAGCCGTGTAGCCGTCGTTCTCGGCGGTTTTCTTCTGGACAACAGCACACGGACCGGCTTCTACAACCGTAACCGGGACAACGTTGCCCTTTTCGTCGAAGATCTGCGTCATGCCGACCTTACGACCAATGATGCCTTTTTGCATAGTCTATACCTCCTTGGTTATTGGTTCCCATTGGGAACGTGACCTCGCTGAGCGGAACCGAGAGCCGAGCTCTCTGTCAAACCGGCATTACAGTTTGATTTCGATTTCCACACCGGCGGGGAGTTCAAGGCCCATAAGAGCCTCGACCGTTTTGTTCGAGGGCCGCAGGATGTCGATCAAGCGCTTGTGCGTACGGGATTCGAACTGTTCGCGGGAATCCTTGTACTTGTGCACGGCACGCAGGATGGTAACGACTTCCTTCTCCGTGGGGAGCGGCACGGGGCCGGAAACGCGAGCGCCGGTACGGCGAGCGGTCTCCACGATCTTCTCGGCGGACTGATCCACCAGCTGATGATCGTAACCCTTAATACGAATACGGATCTTTTCTTTGACTGCCACTGTAAAACGCCTCCTTGATGAATTTTCGTTGGCGGGCGACGCCAAAACCGCACACTCTGCCGGGTGTTCCCACACCGGCGTTTTAAAAACCGGAGCTTGTTGGGTCCAAGCGCCGGGTGCGATGTAAGCGTCTCGAAAGACTGTGCCGGATCCGCGCCGCAAGTACGCAAAGCAGAGCGCAACTTTCCCTGCTCAAATAAGATCCAGCTCTTACAGCTATTCCTGTCGCCCGGTTTAAAATCGGACTTGCTCGGCGGAAAAACCGACCGTTGCTGGTCGCAACCTCCCGCGTCATCGCATGTTGTGCAGTCCCGCACAACCGTGAAAAGGGCGCAAAATGCCCCACTTTCCATAATCGTGCCTTGCTATTGTACCGCAAGCAACCGGGAATGTCAAGTGTTTTTGAGAAATTTTTCAGCTATTTTTTCTTTATTACCTTATTATATATAATAGCGCTGTCTAATCGTATTTTTTGCGTTCCGCACGAAACTGTCGGCGATATTCCGTCGGTGTCAGCGCATACTGCTTGCGGAACAACCGCGCAAAATGACTGGGCTCCTGCAATCCCACACGATCCATGATCACCGCCACCGGCAACGCGGTTTCCTCCAGCAGCCGTTTCGCCGCCTCAATGCGCCGCTCGGCAACGTACTTGGCCGGCGTTTGCCCCGTGCGTCCGCGAAAATACCGAATAAAGTGTGTCGGATGCAAATGGCATTGCGCCGCCAGCTCGTCGTTGCTCAGCCGCTCGTCCAGATGCTCGTGAATATACGCCAGCAACCGCTGGATCCGTTCCTCTTCTTCCCCGCCCACGTCCTCGTCGGCGCTGGCGATCGCCACGTAGCGCGCCATCAGCTGCAGTAAATACGCCTTTGCGTCCAACCGATCGGTCAACCGTTGACTGCCGTTGGCCGCCGTCAGCTTGTCAAACAAAGCATAGGCAGGATCCCCCGCCTCCACCTGTACCAGTAAAGGCAGCCCCAGCATCTGTGCCATATCGGCGTTAGGATACAGATCAAAATGGATCCACTGCTTCTGCAGCGGCTCTCCCGCAAAGCTGGTATAGCTGTGCCGTGTGCCGGCAGGGATAAAAAACCAGGTACCCGCCTCGCCGATATACGTCTTCCCCGCAACCGTAATGCGACACCGCCCGCCGGTGATGAAATAAAATTTATTCTGCATAAAGCTGTGCTCGCGGTATGCCCACGTTTCGTTCGGCCGCAACCGCAGCTCACCGCCGGAATGACACACGGCGTTCAAGTTCGCCGCATACACGTCTTGTAAATATGCCATTTCGTCCACCTGCCAACCGATGCTAATTTTGTACTGGTATTGGGTAGCGTTACCCCTTTTCTTTTTATTCTAACAACGGTACACTTGTCTTGTCAACAAAAAAGGAGGAATTTTTATTATGAGCAGCATCGAATACGCCTACACCTACCCCCGCGAATTAGAAAAAGCCAAGGCCGAGCAGTGGCCGATCCTCATTCCCGTCGGTACCATGGAATACCATTCGGCACACTGTCCGTTTGGCTGCGACACATTAGCCGCTATGGGCTTAATCCGTGAGATCTCCAAAAAGATCGATTGCGTGATTATGCCGCCCGTGTGGTACGGTTCCGCCAGCTACGCGGTAGCAGGCCCCGAAAAGAACAGCATCCACGTCGACTGCGACACGCTGGAGCAGTATATGTACTGTATCCTGAAATCGCTGTTCAAAGCAGGCTTCACCCGCAACATCCACATTTTCATCTGTCACCAAACCGAAGACTACAACCCGCAATCGCTGGCCTGCATGAAGGCTGCCCGCAAACTCATTTTCGAATATCTGGAAGAAACGGGCGGTCCCGGTTGGTGGGGCAACAACGAAAATGCCGAGTTCTATTCTCAACTTTTCGAAAAAGACAACCCCTGGAACTGGATCCGCACCCACGGCCCGCTGAAAACCAAACGCGATTATTTAATGGGCTTCGGAGGCGATCACGCCGGCAAATGGGAGTGTGGCTATTTGGAATACCTTTATCCCGGCAGCATCAAGCTGGAGCGCCTTGCCGAAACCGACGATTGGTTCGCTCAAACCGCCTCGGAAATGGACGTAGAAACGAGTAAACGCTACATTGAGGCCCGCGTGCGCCACTTTTTAGAAGAGATCGGGAGAGGTGACTTATGCTAACCAAAGAAATTCGTTACGATTTTTTTAAGCGCTTACTCCCCATCCACCGGCCCGACCGTCGCAACAAGGCACTCACCCCCTCGGCCGATGAATGGGCGTTTCCGGAAGGCGCGATCATTCGCCTGCCCGAAAATGCCGACAAGGTTATCCGCACGGCGGCACTGGATTTCATCGATTACCTACTCACCTCGATGAACGTTTCTGCCCGTCTGACGTTTGAGCAAACAGGCTTTGCCCATGTCAGCGTCAGCGTTGACAGCGAAGTTCCCGGTCCGATCGGCTATCGTATCGTCACCTCCGACGAGGGTATCTCTCTCGCCGGCTCCGATCCCGCCGGCACCGCACAAGGCTTCTATTCGCTGGAGGATCGAATGAATCTGCGCTGTGCCCCGTTTTTAGAAAAAGGAACTGTCACGCGCCGTTCGCGCTTTCGGTGGCGTTCTGCCCATTCACCGTTCGGTATGGGTGAATACACCGATGAATGCTTTTCTTGGATGGCTCACCTCGGCTACAACTCTATCGGCTTGTGGCTGAAAGATTGCGGAACCTCTCTGCGCGGCGACACCGTCAACGTCAACCTGCTGTGCGAGCGTGCTGAAAAATACGGCATCCGCGTTTCTGCTTTGCTGTACAATCCGCACAACCACCATCCCGACGATCCCGGCTCGCAAGAATTTTATGACGACCTGTACGGCAAATTCTTTGCCGACTGTCCCAAGCTTTCGGGCGTGGCACTGGTGGGTGAAGCCCAACAATTCCAAAGCCGCGATCCGCGCGTAGGCAAAACTCCCAACACCGAAAACTACCACGAAAACATTCCCACAGGCAAATACTCCCCCGGTTGGTGGCCGTGCGAGGATTATCCTCGGTGGGTTGAGATGATCAAGCGTGCTATCAAAAAAGCAAAGCCCGATGCCGGCGTCAGCTTCAGCACCTATAACTGGGGCTTTGCACCCGAAAAAGACCGCATCGCGCTGATCAACGCACTCCCCGAGGGGATCGGTATCGGCCCCACGTGGGATATGTTCGAGCAGTTCGAGTGCGACGGCGTGACCGAGGATATCGTCGATTACACACTTTCGTTCGCGGGCCCCGGCAGTTACTTCGTCAGCGAAGCGGAGGCCGCCCACAAACGCGGGCTCAACATTTCCATCAACGCGCAGTCGGGTGGACGTACGTGGGATTTCGGCGTCATTCCCTACGAGCCGATGCCGTATGCCTGGATCGACCGCTACGAAGCCATTGTTGAAGCTACGAAAAAGTGGAACATCACCGGCATCACCGAATGTATTCACTACGGCTTCTGGCCGTCCATCATCTCTCTGTTAGAGAAGGAAGCCTTCTTCACCGACGGTATGCCACTGCGCGAACTGCTTCCCAAGCTCATCGCCGCCGAATTCGGCGCAGATCACGTTGATACCATCGATAAGACGTTCCAGTTGTGGTCGGAAGCCATTCGTTATATGATCTCCACCAACGAAGATCAATACGGTTCGTTCCGCACGGGACCCTCGTATCCGCTGTGGCTCACCGACGTTAACACCCTCCCCAATTTCGGACGTATACCGATGAACAACAACCCGATGCACCCCGGTATCTATTACACCTATTATAAAGAAAACGTATCGGGGCGCAACTCGTTGCCGAACGTACGTCGCCCCGTCGAGATCGCTCACATTGAAAAGATGACAGAGTTGCTTAAAGAGGGCGTAGCACTGTTGGAAAGCATCCCCAATCCCAACGAAGAACTTGAACGCCTGCTGCTGCTCGGGAAATATATGGTGCACTCCTCGGTAACTGCCATCCACGCAAAACGCTTCTTCGCGCTCAAAGCACAGCTGTCTGCGTGTGAAACGCGCGAAGGATCGGCAGCGCTGATTGACGAGATCGAGCAAGTGATGCGTGCCGAGCGCGCCAATGCCGAAGCCGCCATCGAGGTAGCCGAGCAAGATTCGCGCCTCGGGTGGGAGCCGAGTATGGAATACGTGGGCGATGCTACTTGCCTGCGTTGGAAACTGCGCCAACTCGATTACGAGCTGGAGCACACACTTCCCGTTTACCGCAAGGCCAATGCCCTCGGCACCCCCGACTACGAAAAGTACGCCGACGCTCAAACCATTATCTTTCATTAATATCAACACACAAGAAAGCGCGCTCTTTATTCAAGAGCGCGCTTTTTTATGTCTAGAGAACACCCTGTGCACCACCCCGCAAGCCTTCCCTTTGGGGGAAGGTGGATTTTTGCGAAACGAAAGCCGGACGAGGGGGGGGTAAACCCCGCACGACCCAAAACCAACAAATTCTATCGGGACGATGTGGGCATCGCCCCCCACCCCGTTCAGCAGACATGGTTATTCTTTTATGAATTCTGCAATATCCTCGATCCGGCAATTCAAGGCAGTGCAAAGTTTATCCAATGTTTTTGTTTCTACGTTTTCGTTGGCCTTTAAACGGCGAACGGTTTTGCTGTCGATCCCACACGCCTCACGCAGCATATAGGTCGACACACCTTTTTCTCGCATCGTTGCCCAAAGCTTATCAAACACAATCACGATAACCCCTCCTTGACATTTGCTATTATGGGGGTTATAATCTAAAATATTAAGGGGATATAATCCCCATAATTTGGAGATGCGTGATGGCTTGCTGCACTTTTTTTGGGCACAGAAACACACCTGAAGAAGCAAAACCCTTTTAGAACCGTTCAATAACAGCAGACGAGAGCCTACTTCACCTCCCTTTTTTATAAAAAGAGTCCGACACGGTGTGTCGGACTCTTTTCATTTCAACAACAAATCCATTGCTTCCAGGTACCCATTAAAGCCCTTACCGCAAATGGTGGCCACGCATACAGGGCTGATATACGAATGCTTGCGGAACTCATCGCGGCTGTTAATATCCGAAATGTGCACCTCCACCGTGGGGATCGCCACCGCCTTCAGCGCATCCAGAATAGCCACGCTGGTGTGCGTGTAGGCCGCCGGATTGATCACAATACCGTCAACCTTGTCAAAATACGCTTGCTGAATGGCATCCACAATAGCACCCTCGTGGTTCGACTGGAAGAACGACACCTCCACCCCGCGCGCGGCAGCGTGGTTGCCGATCAACTCCAAAAGCGCTTCGTAGGTCTGCTTGCCGTAAATATCCGGCTCGCGAATGCCCAGCATATTCAAATTCGGGCCGTTAATGACTAACAGCTTCATGTCAGCACCTCCAAAATACGCTCACACGTCACGGCGGGATCGTCGTCCACCGCCACCGTCACGTCGGCAACGGCACGGTACAACGGCAACCGCTGTGCATACAACTCACCCAGTGCCGCACCACCTTTCGACAGCGGCCGCCCGGCCGTTGCCAGCTTTTCCAACGGCCGCTCCAAAAACACCACGCGCGCATTCTGTCGCAACGCACGGCGATTATCCTCCCGCAAGATCGCGCCGCCGCCGGTGGCGATCACACGACTCAATTGCTTGCCGGCTTCCTCCACGGCCGCCTGCTCGCGGTCGCGAAACGCCGTTTCGCCTTCCTTGGCAATAATGGCCGGAATCGGCTTTTCTGCCGCTTCTTCCACCAGCGCATCGGTATCCAAAAACGCCTTGCCCAACCGCTCGGCCAGCAGCTTTCCCACGGTGCTTTTCCCGCACCCGGGCATTCCCACCAGCACCACGTTGCAAAAGCGCGCTTCCATCGACCGCACGGTGCTTTCCACCAGCGCATCGTCCATGGGCTTGTTAAAAAAGATCTCCGCCGCACGCTTGCCCTGCGCCACCAGCATTTCCAAGCCGTTCACCGCCGTAATGCCGCGTTCTTCGGCATCCAACAGCAACCGCGTTTTCAGCGGATTGTAAATAATATCCACCACCGCCTCGCACACAGGAAACTGCGCCAGATCGAGCGGCGCCGCCAAGTTGCGCGGAAACATGCCCACCGGCGTGGTGTTCACGATCACCTGCGCATCGGCGTGACGGTCGAGGTTTTGGTAATTGTTCTCGCCCGAGCGAGAGATCACCACCACCTCGCGCGCCAGCATATCCTCCAGCACGCAGCACGCCGTCACCGACGAACCGCCGCTGCCAAGCACCAGCACCTTGCGGCCGTCAATGGCAATGCCGTTGTTTTCCAGCAAATACCGAAAGCCCGCATAATCGGTGTTATACCCGCGCACGGCATCGCCGTCAAAACGGATGGTGTTCACACTGCCAATGCGCCGCGCCACCTCGTCCAACTCGTCGCAAAAGGCCATAACGTCCTTTTTATACGGAATGGTCACGTTGATCGCGCGATACCCGGGGTCGGCAAAAAATGCCGCCAACGCGTCGCGCTCTTTTTCAATGAGCGTGTACGGATAACCACCGAAATATCCATGGATCTGCGGCGAGAGGCTGTGCCCCAGCCGCTCGCCCAGCAAACCAAACCGTTCCATCACACAACCTCGGTATAGCTGCCCAGATACTGGAACTTATCCGCCTCGGCCTGCAGCTGCGACAGCAGGTTTTCAAACGCATCGGAATACACCGACACCTCAATATCGAAATAGAACATAAACTCAAAATCACGGCCGGGAATCGGGCGGCTTTCCAGCTTGAGCAGGTTCACACCCAACGAATAGAACTTCGACAAAATGCTGTGCAACGCACCCGGCTTGTGCGGCAGCACCAGCATCAAGCTGGTACGCTGAGCACCGGGATAGATCTCCAACGGCTTGGCAATGCAAATAAACCGCGTGTAGTTGTTGTCCACGTTCGGCAGCGCCTCTTCCAAGATCTCCAGATCATACAGCGCCGCACACGATTCCGACGAGATCGCCGCCACGTCATCGCGGCCACTCTCGGCCACGGCCTTGGCCGCCATGGCGGTGTTTTCGCAAACGTTCACCTGCACGCCCTTTAAGCCCTGCAGGAAGCTGCTGCATTGCTGAATAGCCTGCTCGTGCGAGTAGATCTCTTTAATATTTTCCAGTTTTGCGCCTTTTTTCGCCAATAACACGTGCGAAATATGCAACCGCGTGCTGCGCACGATATGGAACTTGTATTTCAGCATCAGATCGTAGATCTGATTCACCGAACCGGCCGAACTGTTTTCCAGCGGCAGAACACCGTAACGGCACAAGCCCTTGTCCACGGCGTTGAACACGCCCTCGAACGAATTCATGTACATAATGTTTGCGGCAGAAAACAGCTTATCACACGCCAGCTGCGAATACGCGCCCTCCACGCCCTGACAGGCCACAAATGCCCGCTCAGGGAACACCTTGGCGGTATCGTTAATACCGGCACGGATTTTTTCCAGCAGCGCGCTGTCAAAACCCAACCGATGATTTTGATACGAACGGCTCAAGCTGAGGATCAAATTATACAGCACGCGCGTTTGCGACTCCAGCTCCTCGCCGGCCAATTCCGACACGCGCTCCAGCAGCTGCCGCTCGCGCGACGGATCCAGCACCGAGCGCCCGTTCTCTTTTTTATAATCGGCCACCTGAGCCGAAACACCCATGCGCTTTACAAACAGCTCCACCAGCTGTTTATCGATCGCATCGATCTCCTCGCGCAATTGCTCAATTCCCATAACGGTTATCCTCCTTACAGTAAATAATCACACAACACAACGGCACATGCCGCTTCCACACACGCAACCGCACGCGGCACGATACACGGATCGTGCCGTCCACGCACCACCAGCGGCTCCACCTGCCCGGTACGACGGTTCAACGTTTGCTGCTCCTTGCCGATCGACGGCGTGGGCTTCACCGCCACACGGAACAAGAGCGGCATACCGGTGCTGATGCCGCCCAGCACACCGCCGTGGTGGTTGGTGTAGGTCTTCACCGTGCCGTTATCGTCGTAGTAACAGTCGTTATTCTGCGACCCATACAGCGTTGCCGCCTCAAAGCCGTTGCCGAACTCAATGCCGCGTATTGCGGGAATACCAAACACCGCCTGCGACAAACGGTTCTCCAAGCCGTCAAACATTGGATCACCAACACCGGCAGGCAACCCCACCGCGGCACATTCGATCACGCCACCCACGGAGTCGCCCTCGCTGCGCGCCGCTTCGATCGCTGCCCGCATCCGTTCACCGGCGGCCGCATCACACACAGCAAAGGTTCCTTTTGGGAAATCACCGGCCGTCACGTGCACCGCATCAAACGGCGTATCCTTCACGCCCCCGATGGCTGCAATGTGCGCACCCACGGCAACACCCTGCTTTTCCAGATATTGCAAGCACAAGCCGCCTGCCACGCACAGCGCCGCCGTAAGCCGTCCCGAAAAATGCCCACCGCCGCGCACGTCTTGTGCGCCGCCATAGCGAATATCGGCAGGATAATCGGCGTGCGACGGCCGAGGCTGATCAAACAGCTCCCGATAATCGCCCGACCGCGTGTTGGTGTTCCGTATCACCGCCGTGATAGGCGCACCGCAGGTCACGCCGTCCACCAAGCCGCAAAGAAATTCCACCTCATCGGCTTCCTTGCGCGGCGTGGAAAACGCGTTGTTTCCCGGCGCACGGCGCGCCATAAACGCTTGCAGCGCCTCGCGGTCAACCGCAAAGCCCGCAGGGAAGCCGTCGATCACCACGCCAATGGCCTCGGCGTGTGATTGTCCGAAAATACTGATCTTCAGTTTTCTCCCGAATACGGAGGACATACGCTCATCCCTCTCTTGGAAAATTCAGCAAAGAAGTGAGGATACGATTTTCGCACCGCTTCCGCGCCCTCTATCACAACCGGCTGCTCACAGAGGCACGCCGCCACCGCCGCCGCCATCGCAATGCGATGATCGTTGCAGGCATCCACCGTGCCGCCGCGCAGCTTGCCGGTCCCTTCAATCACCAGAAAATCATCGCCCATCGACACCGTACCGCCAAGTGCAGTCAACATCGCGTGGACACTGCTTAAACGGTCGCTTTCCTTAATACGCAACCGCCGCGCATTGCCGATCACACTGCGCCCGGAAATTGCCGCCGCCAGCACCGCCAAAATCGGCACCAGGTCGGGAATCTGTGCCGCATCCACCGTCAGCGGCGTTTGTAAGCCGTTCGTCGCTTCGATCAAGTCCTTGATAGCGCGATCCCCCTGCAGCGACTGCTCATCCAGCCCTGTCACCGTAAGCGATGCCTTCGGTAGAATGGCCTCAGCCACCAGCCAAAACGCGGCATTCGACCAATCGCCCTCAGCAGCCACCGTCCCCGGTGAACGATACCGCCCCGAAACGGCAAATCCGCTCTCGGTTTCCGTCACCGTCACACCAAAGCGACGCATCGCCGCCACCGTTAAATCCATATACGGCCGCGATTCCACGGTTCCTGTCACGCAAAGCTCCACAGGCTGACCCAACAACGGCGCCGCCATCAGCAATCCACTGATAAACTGCGAGCTCACCCCGCCGTCGATCGTAAATCGACAACCCGTAAGCTTACCCGCCACCGTTAGCGGAAACGTCCCCTGCGGCGATAACTCGCATCCGTTTTCACAAAGCAGCTCATACAAGGGCGATAACGGCCGCTGCGGCAGCCTCCCGCGCCCCGTCAATGCAGCACCGCCGCCCAGCGCCGCTGCCACCGGCAACAAAAACCGCATGGTCGATCCGCTCTCACCGCAATCCAACAACGCCTCGTCTTTTGGCGCCGTTATCGGCTGCACCGTTATGCGGTCACCGTCAACGCAAATCTCTGCGCCCAAGGCGTTCAGGCAATCCACCGTTGCGGTAATATCCTGCGACAGTGTCGTGTCGGTAAGCACCGTCGGCTTGTCGCTCAAGGCGGCGCAGATCAGCAATCGATGCACCACCGACTTAGAAGCAGGCACCGCCACACAGCCGGTCAGCGTATGTCCACTTACCGTCACTTGCATGGTGCTGTCCCCTTCTCAATATACTCCATCAACGCCGTCACCGGAATTTTGTTGATCTGTCCGTCGCCAACGGTCGGGCACACGATAAGCCCCAGCATATCGTTGGCACGTTTCTTATCACTCAACGCCACCTCGTACAACGCCGCTGCGGAAAAATCGCACGTTGTCGGCAGTCCGTGCTTTTTCAGTAACGCCGTTAACCGTGCGCAATCCTTTGCGGCCATCGTCCCCATCGCCACCATTGCACGAGCAACGATCGCCATACCGATCGCCACCGCACTGCCGTGGGAAATGCCGAAGTTGCTGCATTTTTCCACAGCGTGCCCTACGGTGTGCCCGTAATTGAGCAGCTGCCGACAACCGTGATCCCGTTCGTCAGCCTGCACCACGTCGCGCTTGATAGACACACACCGCGAAATGATCTCTGCATCCCGAAGTTTTTCACTCTCCAGCAGCGCAAACAGCTCGCTGTCGCGGATCATGCCGTACTTGATCACCTCGGCCATGCCGTCGGCATAGATCGCCTTCGGCAGCGTGCGCAGCGCACACGGGTCACACAGCACCAGCCACGGCTGATAAAAAGCCCCCAGCAGGTTTTTGCCCTCGGGCAGGTTCACGGCCGTTTTACCGCCCACCGAGGAGTCCACACACGCCAATAGCGTTGTAGGGATCTGCACAAAGCCAATACCGCGCAGATACGATGCTGCGCAAAAGCCGCCCAGATCGCCAACCACGCCACCGCCCAACGCCACAATGGCATCGCTGCGGGTAAAGCCGTTCGCAGCGAGGAACGACACGACCTGCAAATACACCGCCGTGCTCTTGGATCCTTCGCCCACCGGCACAGCCAGCCGTGCCACCTCAAAGCCCGCTTCGCACAGCGAACGCTCCACCGTATCGCCGTATAACGCGTTTACCGTTTCATCGGTGAGCAGCAACACCTTTTTGCCGTGCAGCACCTGCGCGCAATGCTCACCCGTGCGAGCAAGCAGGCCCTCTTCAATAACAATGGTATAACAACGAGAAGCGCGAACCTCAATGGTTTCCATTTCCGTAGTCGATCCTTTCCTTACGGTCGCTGCCATCACGCAATAACGCGCGCAGCGTTTCACCGTCGCCGTTTTCCAACGCATCGCGATATTCCGCCAACGAAGCAATCAAAGTGTCGATCTCCTCAAGCAGATTATCGCGGTTTTCCAAAAACAGCTCTGTCCACATGGTTTCGTTCAGCCGGGCCACGCGGGTAAGATCCTTGTAGCTTCCTGCCGAAAAGCCTTTGTGCACCTGCGCACGCGGACTTTTTACGTAGGCGTTGGACACCACGTGCGCCAATTGCGAGGTAAACGCAATGATCTCATCGTGCTGTTCGGGGGTAGTCACCGTTACCGAACCGAAGCCCATCGCCTTCAACAGCGCCGTCACCTTTTCCAGCAGCACGATATCGCGCGTATCCTCGGGTGTTAAGATCATAGAAGCACCCTCGTACAGATCGGCCGAAGCGTATTTGAGCCCCGAGCGATGCAAGCCGGCCATGGGGTGGCCCCCAATAAACGTAAAGCCGTGTTCGCGTGCAATCGGGCGGCACGCCTCACAAATACGGCGCTTAACGCCACCGCAATCGATCACCACCGCACCCTTGGCAAAATGCTGTGCGTGCCGCGCCACGTATTCGGTGGTTGCCGTAGGATACACCGCCAGCAGCACAAACTCACACTGCGGCAAGGTTTCCTCCGTCAGCGCCCCGTCAATACAGCCGATCAGCTCGGCATACTGCCGCACGCTGTCATCTTTATCGCAGCCCAGCACCGTGTGCCGGGTGTTGGCCTTTAAGGCTTTGGCCAAGGAACCTCCAATAAGGCCCAAGCCCACAACGCCTACCGTCATACTTATAAAACCTCCCGAATTTTGGCAACGCCGTTCATCACGTCGGCAAATTGCTCGGGCGTCAACGATTGCGCACCGTCACACAACGCCTTGGCAGGATTGTTGTGCACTTCGATCATCAAGCCGTCGGCACCGGCAGCGGCCGCCGCCAGCGCCATCGGCTTAACCAAACGGCTGATGCCGCTGGCGTGGCTGGGATCCACCACCACAGGCAGGTGCGACAGCTCCTTCAGCATCGGCACCGCCGACAGATCCAACGTGTTGCGGGTGTAGGTTTCAAAGGTACGCACACCGCGCTCGCACAGAATGATCTGCTCGTTACCGCCGGCCATAATGTATTCCGCGCTCATCAGCAGCTCCTTTAAGGTGCTGGCCAAGCCGCGCTTGAGCAAAATCGGCTTCCGAATACGCCCCAGCTCCTTCAACAGCTCAAAGTTCTGCATATTGCGAGCGCCCACCTGAATAAGATCCACGTTTTCAAATAAAGGGAGGTGGTTCGCATTCATGATCTCCGTAACGATCGGCATACCGGTATCCTTTTTGGCTTCCTCCAAAAGCGCCAATCCGTCGGCCTTCAAGCCTTGAAAATCGTAGGGGGAGGTGCGCGGCTTAAAAGCACCGCCGCGCAACAATGTGGCACCGGCCGCCTTCACCTGCTCAGCCACGTCAATGATCTGCTCGCGCGACTCCACCGAGCACGGGCCGGCAATCACCGCAAAGTTCCCCGAACCGATCTTCACGCCGCTCACGTCCACCACCGTATCCTCCGGATGGAACTTACGATTGGCATTTTTAAACGGCTCGGAAATGCGCATCACGTTTTCCACGATCTCCAGGTTTTGCAGCAGCTCCATATCCACGTTCGTGGTGTCGCCCACCAAGCCCAGCACCGTGTTATATTCGCCCTCGGAAACATGCACGGCAACCTTCTGCGTCTCCAGCCACGCAATCAGATTTTGAACCTGATCTGCAGGAACTCCTTGTTTGATTACAGCAATCATGGTCTATTCCTCCCAGAAAAATTAAAAGGCCCGCAGCTTTCACTGCGGGCCTGTTGTTACAGGATTATCAAAGGTTTTCACCTTAAATTACCGGCAGCAGAAAGCACTCTTACCATTGCTAAAGCAAAAGTAAAAGTTAAAGTAGGCGTATTCTGCTGTAAAGACGCGGTTTTTCATAGCAAACACCTTTGAAATACGAATTGGTATAACTATACCACACAAAGCCCCGCTTGTCAACAAAAACTTTAGCGTAGTAAAGGAATAAATTGTTTTACCACACCGGCATCGTTACCTGATGCGCCGTGCTGCCGGTTACGGAGAAGTAATGGCGAAGAATTTGCACGTAGCTCCAGCCCTCTTCGTTGGCGTACCCCACGGCACCCATTTGGCTCAAGCCCACGCCGTGACCCCAGCCCTGTGTGGTGATGGTCACCATGTCGGTCGCCGCATCGTACGTCACACGGAAGGCGTGCGAACGCAACCCCAGCGCCGAACGCATGTTATAGCCGGTCAACTGCTTTTTGTTGCCGCGGTTATCCACGTAATAGAAGTTGGTGTAGAACACGTAGTTCCAACTGTCGCCCGTACCCGCCGAGCCGTCACCGTCGTAGGTCAGCGCCTGCAACGGCAACTCACCGTCTTTCAACGTAAACTGCTCCTCGGGCATCACATAGGTGGGATAGCGGTTCTGCACGTTGTTTTCAAACCAGGTCTTCACCTTGTTGTTCAGCTCCGTGCGCGACAGGGTAACCGTGTTAATAAAGCTACCGCCGCCACCGTATTTGGCGTAATAGTTCACGTCATCATACTTGCTGACCACGCTTTGCGCATACGGCAGCTTGCCGCTCCACACGCGATTGCTGGAAGCGGAATACCCGCCCGTTGCCGCCGAATACGTCACCTGCAGCAGCATATCTTCAACATTGGTTTTGGTGATATCCAGCAGCTTAACACCCAGCACCTCACCCACGGCATCGTAGATCTTTTTATCCCATTGGTTAGAAAGATCCAACGGCTTCAAGGCATAGGTATACGGCTTTTGATAGTAAGCGTTATACCACAGTATGTAGGTATACGACACCACCGCCTGCGCCTTTTGCGCTTCGGTAGAGGCCGCCATGGTTTTGGCGCTGCCCAGCTCGCCCTTCACGATATACGTAACCGCGCGTTGCAGTTCCTCTTTGGTCTTGGGGCGTAGCACGCCGTCCTTATCCTGCATCGGATCCGTCACCGCGGCGTTGGTGTTTTTCAGCGCAAAGTAGCTCATAAACTCATATTCCGACACCGTACCCTGCACCGTGCCCTCCAGAGCATCCACACGGTCCTCCGCTTGATCGGGCGGCCGCGTCACCGACGGACGCGACGCCGTGGTCGTGCTGGGCTTCGTGGTGGTTTCCCCCACCAACTGATCGCCCTCTTCGTTGTGCTCCGTGGTTTTTCCCGTCGTTGTACCGGGCTTGGTTGTTGTCGGTTTTGCCGTAGTCGTGGTCTTCTTAACGGTAGTGGTGGTCACGGTGGTAGAACTGCTGGTCAGTTCCGTTGTCGTCGACTCCACCGTGGTCGTCGTTTGCTCGGTAGCCGTCGTGCCACCTTGCATCTCCTGCCACACCGCCGGCATCACGACCGTGCGGTTGGCGCGCGCCTTGCTGAGATCGTTTGCCTTCTCCTCACCCGTGCGAACGCGCCGCGCCGCCACCACGATACGTGCATTTTTAAAGCTGTACTCGATCGGCGTTGTCAGCAACAGCAGATCATCGCCCTCCTGCACGCCCACGGGCGTATCAAACAAGGAACGGCGGCGCAGCTGCGCCACGTAATACAGAAAATCTTCTTCTGTTTCAAAGGTATCCTGCGTGTAATCAAAGGCGTCGGCCGAGGTATCCCCGTCCTGCACCAACACCACGGCAAAGATCTTGTAGCTGTTTTCTTGATACAGCGTACTGAAATCAATCGTCGGGTTCTTTTTCAAGAAAGTAAGCTTCGTATATTCCGCCAACTCCGAGAACATTTGCCCATTTTCCGGATTGTTACCGTAGATCACCAACGAGCGATTGCTCTTTCCGGGCACCAACGTCACCGTGGACAGCAAATGCGGCACACCGTAGGCCGAGGTCTTCTTATAAAAATCTCTGCCGTTGTAATACCCCTCGGACGGATCCAGGGTAACGGGGTAATTGATCGACGTGTTTCCCACGGTCAACCACCCGCGCACGTCCTGGTTCACCCGATACAGCGACATAAACTGCGATAATATGCCGTCGGGGTACTCCACCACCTCGTCGGTGTCGGTTACCTCCTGCTCCTGCATATAGATCGCCCACAGCGAATCAAATTCTTTTTCGTTCAAAAACGGCTCTAAAAAGCCTTTATAGCCGATCAGCAATGCAGCCAGCACGATCACAACCACGGCCGAAAGCCAGATCCAGCGGCGGCCGTTCATCGCAAAGTGCTTGCGTGTCACAGCATCCGATGGCTGCTGTACCTTTTCCAGCAGCTGACCGCCTGCCATCACGCCGGGCGCCGCCTCCAAATACCGGCGAGTCATATCCAACGCATACAGCGTGGCCGCGTTACGAATCTGCTCGCGATCTTCGGCCCCGTGGCCGGCAAAGATCTTCTTCACCCACACGCGGCGATCGTCAGCCAACGCCACATACACCGTGCCAACCTCTTTACCCTCACTCGGTTCGGGGCCGGCCACACCGGTAATGCCAATACCAATATCCGCACCGCCCACACGGCGAGCACCCACCGCCATAGCACCGGCGGTTTCGGGAGATACCGCTCCTTGATTTTCCAGCACCGCCTCCGGCACACCCAACACCTGGCGCTTGATCTCGGGCGAATATGCAGCAATGCCGCACTCAAACACCTGCGACACCCCGGGCACCTCGGTGAGCCGTCCCGACAGCAATCCCGCCGTACACGACTCCGCCGTGGCGATCTTCTTCTCGTGCTCCTTCAGCAGCGCCACCACGGTTTCCGTTAAACTGCCCGTGTCCACGCCGTAGATCGCCGCACCCAGCCGTTCGCGGATCTGTTCGATCACCGGTGCACATAAGGCATCGGCTTCTTCGTCGTTTGCGGCCTTTGCCGTCACGCGCAGCAACACCTCGCCGGACTTGGCATACGGCGCTACCGTCGGATTATGCATTTCCATCAAATCGTGCAGCCGCTCGTCGATCGCGGCCTCGGGAATACCAAACACACCAATGGTGTGCGAACGAATGGTCTCGCCCGAAAAACGCTGCAAATACGGCGCCACGCTGTTAACGAACATGGGAATCAGCTCTTTCGGCGGGCCGGGCAGCAAGATCACGCATTTACCGTCCTTTTCCACGGCGCAGCCCGGTGCCGTACCGTGATGGTTCGGAAACACCGTGCACCCCTCGGGCAGCATGGCCTGCTTGCGGTTGTTTTCGGTAAACTCCTTGCCGGTCGCCTCAAAATAGGCCAAAATACTTGCTTCGCTTTCCTTGTGAAGCACCAGCGGAAGTCCCAACGCCTCCGCCACGGTCTCACGGGTAAGATCATCCTCGGTAGGACCTAACCCACCGGTGAGCACCACCATATCACAGCGCGACAACGCCACCTCCAGCGTGCTTTCCAGCCGCTCGCGGTTGTCACCCACTGTCGATTGATACAACGTGTCAATGCCGTAGATCGCCAGCTCACGGGACAAAAACTGACTGTTGGAATTTAGAATATCCCCCAACAGCAGCTCGGTGCCTACCGTCAGTATTTCTGCGTTCATCGAACCTCGCCACCTTTTGTCGAAATTACAAGATCAAAACCGCTCTGTGCGCACGTTGGCGATCGCCTCGGCGATCAGCTCCTCCACAGGCAGCTGCTGCTCGGCCTTTTCCAGCTCCTCCACACGCGGCCGCGTGCGGGGATGCCGCGGCGTAAACACCGTACAGCAATCCTCATACGGCTGGATCGACGTTTCAAACGTCCCGATCCGCCGCGCAATCGCAATGATCTCTTCCTTATCCATACCGATCACCGGGCGGAATACCGGCAGTGTTGCCACGGCATCGGTGCATTGCAACGCTCCGATCGTTTGGCTGGCCACCTGACCAACGCTTTCTCCCGTGATCAGCGCACCGCAATCGTTTTGCTCGGCAAGCCGCGACGCAATGCGCATCATAAACCGCCGCATCACCAGCGTAAACAGCTCTTCGGGGCAATGCTTGCCGATCTCCTCCTGAATATGCGTAAACGGCACGATGCACATGGTGGTATGTCCTGCATAGTTACCCACCTGCTCCAGCAGGGATTTCACCTTCATTTCCGCACGCTCACTGGTGTACGGAGGCGAAGCAAAGTGCACCGCCATCAGCTCAATGC
Organism: Clostridia bacterium; assembly: GCA_017503785.1. Lineage (GTDB taxonomy): Bacteria > Bacillota > Clostridia > Oscillospirales > Acutalibacteraceae > RGIG3009. The sequence continues at coordinate 39,856 of JAFVSK010000002.1, read as the reverse complement.
CGCGTTTGGCCATCATATACGCCGCCACCGGCGAATCAATGCCGCCCGAAAGCAACACCGCCGCACGGCCGCCGGTTCCCACCGGCATACCGCCCGCACCGGGCTGCTGCGGTCCGTGAACGTAAGCCGCAAAATCGCGGATCTCCACCCAAACCGTCAACTCGGGGTCGTGCACGTCCACCGTCAAATGCGGATACTTTTCCAGCAAATATTCGCCCACCTGCGCGCACAGCTGCGGCGAGGTAAGCGGGAACTTTTTGTCGGCGCGCTTGGCCTCCACCTTAAAGGTCTTGGCGCGGCGCAGCGGCTTTTCCAAATACGTGGCAGCCGCTTCCTGAATAGCCGAAAGCTCCTTCTCCACCACCTGCGCGCGTGAAAACGCCGAAATACCAAACACCTTTTCCACGCGCTCGCTCACCTCATCCCAATCGGGATCAGCGTCCTGCGGTTCAATATAAATGGTCGACTGCGCCTTGCGGAAGGTGAACGCTCCCAGCGGCTTCAACCGCCAACGCAGATTTTTAATCAGCACGTCCTCAAACGTTCCGCGATTCAGCCCCTTCAAGGCCAACTCGCCGTTTTTAATCAGGATAACTTCCTTTTGCATTATTGATACTCCTCCGGGAGCGCCAGCTCCTTGTTAATGTACCACGCCTTCGGCATCAGCACGTCCTCGTTCAGCACCGTCTTAGTGGCATCCACCGTGGCCGCCTCGTCCTCGCGCAGTCGGCGCGCCACAATTACGGTGCGGCTGTTTTTCAGGGTAGTATCGCGCTTGGTACCGCAGGTAGACAGCGTCAGCACCTGATCGGTCGGCAACACGTCCACATCACCGAAATCATACAACGACCGTGCGCGGATCTTCTCAACAAACGTTTCAAACGCCGCATCGGTGCGGAACTCCGTGCGAATGTAATCAAACGCCGCATTGCCGGTGGCATCGGCATCCACCACCATCACCGCAAACACCTTGTACGTGATCTTCTCACCGTACAGCGTATCCAACGTCAGCGTCGAAAGCATCCGTGCGCGCTCCACCTTGCCCGAAACCAGCCAATTAAACCGCGAAAACATCAGCTTGCTGTTAAGATTATGCCCATAGATGATCACGTTACGCTCCTCGCTGAGCTTCAGCAGGTTGTTGCGATAATCCATAAACAGCGTACCGGCCTTATCGTCCTTACCCAAAAAATCGCGGTACAAGTAATAATCGTTATCCTCGGCCTGCACCACGGGATTGTCGATCGCCCCGCCGAACAGATCCTCCGCCGTGCCATCGGCATCCGCCTTAAACGTCAGCCACCCCGTCACGTCTTGATTGCGACGGTACAGCGGCTCAAACGACGGATCCATCCCCTCGGGGAACACCACGGGAAGCTCATCCTCGTCGGTGTCGGCCGACGGCTCTTCGCCCTTGGTATACAGATCGCGCAGCGAATGCGTTACCTCCTGCGTATACCGCGGCTGCAACCACACCTCGTCGATCAAATAGTATCCCGAGCACAAAAACACCGTCAGCGCCAGCAAGAACGCCAGCTTGCGAATCCATTCCCGCCGCGAATCCCCCGCCATCGGAATCACCGACCGCAGCCCGCGCAGCAGCTTTTCGCCTATACTCTTTACTTTATCCATTATGTACGCCTCCCTTGCAGCGACGTAGCCGCCTCGCGCAGCGCCTCCGCCAAAGCTCGTACCTCATCCTCACTATTCCCATAACAAAAACTAACCCGCAACGACGAATCGATCTCTCCGCTCGGCAGCCCCATGGCCTTTAACACGGAACTGCGGTTGCCCTTGGCACACGCCGAACCGGCCGACACGTAGATTCCTCGTCCGCTCAAAAAGTTCAGCACCGTTTCGCTGGGATGTCCCACCAGCGACAAATTCACAATATACGGCACCCCGTTCGGCGGCAAATGCCAGCGTACCTGCGGCAAGTCGTTCAATTCTTCGCACAGCACGGCCTTTAACCGCTCATAATGTCGTTGCTGCTCGGCAAACGGTGCCACAGCCGCAGCCGCCGCACCAAAGCCAACAATAGCCGGCAACGCCTCAGTGCCGCTGCGCAGTCCGTTTTCCTGACCGCCGCCCACCTGCCGTGCCCGCAGCTTTTGCTTGTTTTTCACATATAACGCTCCGCAGCCCTTCGGCCCGTGCAGCTTATGACTGCTCACCGACAGTAGATCCACGTCCCAGCGTTCCGCCTTCAGCGGCAACTTGCCTGCCGCCTGCACGCAATCGGTGTGAAACAGCGCTTGCGGCGCAATTGCATGAACCTCTTCGGCCATCGCCGCAATGTCGAAGCGAGCACCTGTTTCGTTGTTCACTGCCATAATGCTCACCAGCGCCGTATCCGCAGTGCACGCCTCCGCCACCTGCTGCACGCTAACCGTGCCGTCAGCCAGCGGCATCAGCCGTGTCACCGCCCAACCTTGCTTTTCCAGCTCGTCAAAGCACGCCGCCACCGACGGATGCTCCAACGCCGTGGTGATCGCCGCCATCGGTTTTCGAAACGCGGCTGCCGCGCCTAAGATCGCCAGATTGTTGGCCTCTGTACCGCCCGAGGTAAAAAACACACGCTCGGCCTTACCGCCAACAAGTGCAGCCACCTGTTCCCGAGCCTTGGCCAACGCCTGCTCGGCATGCAGGCCCATCGCATGGCGCGACGAAGGATTTCCGTACACCTCAGTCATAACGCGCACCATTTCCTGCACCGCTGCATCGCACACCACGGTAGTAGCGCTGTTATCCAAATAGGCCATCCTCGTCACTCCTTTCATGCACAAGGCCACAATTCACCGTATATATCATAACACAAAACTCTGCAAGTTACAACCTTTATTACAGGACTGTCATAATTCGGCAAATCGAGTTCCCTCTGCAGCGATACAGTCCAAAACCAACACCGTTCCGTTCCCTGTTCTCACAGCTCAAAACCGGCGTCGTAGGGGGCGATGTAGCGAAGCGGCACTCGCGGTAGTGAATGACAGTCCGGGGGACTGTCAGAGCCGCGAGTGGACCGAGCCGCAGCGAGAACTTCATCGCCCCACAAACCTCGCACATCCCAAACCGGTGTCATCCTGAGCACAGCCGAAGGCCACATTCCTATCCACCCCCAAACAGCACAAAAAAGCACCCCCGACCAAGTCGGGGGTGCGAATTTGAACAAACGCTGAGGATTAGTGCTTCATCGCGGCATCAATAACCGTCTGGATCAGCTTCTCATAACCCTTCAGAACAACGGTGATGTTTTCACCCTTGTTCGCGATCTTGTTGCACATCTGAGTCTGCAAGCCGCCCAGCGAACCGGCCGAGGAGTCGAAGCCCCACATCGGAGCCAACAGCTTATCGCTGTCAGCCACCGCCAGCGTAACCTTCATAATATCGGCGGGCATCTCCGGATGATACACGTTCTTGTGGTTCAAGCGGGAGTCGTTCAAAGCAAACGCGATCGCAGCCTTGATACCGTCCTCGGTGGTACCGTTACCGGCACCGAAGCCCATCCAGCTCCAGATAGCGTGAACACCCTGGCTGTTTGCAACCGGCAGCGGAACCATACCAAGGTTCGCCTTCTGCTGCGCCTTGGAACCGAAAGCGGAATAGGTCTTCTCATCCATCATCTTGTAGAACGTCCAAGCGTAACCGCTGTTACCCATCAAGGAAGCGGTGGTGCCGTTCAGGAACTGCTCAATACCGTTTTCATACTGGTTTTTGGGATCGCACACCGAGTGAGCACCGTAGTTGAACTTCTGCATCGTCTCGAATGCCTTGTACAGCTGCGGATCAGAGGTGTTCGTCTTAATGCTGGTAGCCGTCTTCTTGGCAATGTCCGTACCGTAGGAGGGGAGCATCATGCGGCTGTAATACGGCGAAATGGAATTCATGCCATACAAGCCGCTGTCGGGATCTTGAATATCGCTCAGAATCTCATAGTACTTCTCCCACGTCCACTTGCCGGCGTTGTACAGCGCCAGCGGATCGTTTGCTCCGTCATAACCGGCTGCCGCAAAGATCTTCTTGTTGTACCAGATCATACCGGGGGTGGTCAGATAGGTGCCGCCCACCACGTACACCTTACCGTCCAGCGACATATCCTGCGACAGCGAGCGCGACAGACCGCCTTCGGTCTTCGACTTACTGGTCCACAGGTCAGCCGTGGTGAAATAGCCATCCAGAGGAGTCATGGTGTTGGCAATGATCTGCTCGGGGAACCAATTGTCGATCATAAATACAATGTCATACGGCGAACCGCCGGCCATAGCCGAAGTGATACCGGCCGTGTACTCGTTCGAAGACAGACCGCTGACTTCCAGCTTGGCGTTGTAGGTCTTCTCGAACTCGGCACACCACTTCATGTAATCCGAAGAGGGATCGACCGAAGAACCGTTCTTCGCATGGGTAAAGGTCTTACCGCCAAAGTTCAGGCCCTTATCCATTCTCACGGTGCCTTCTTTAATGGTGATCTGGCTCAGCGTAGCCGCAGAACCCTCGGGAGCCTGTGTTACGGTTTTAATGCCGCCCGACTTCTTGGTACGCACCGTGGTGGCACCCTTTTGGGTGGTGGTGGTTACCACGTTACCGTCTTTGTCCGTTACCGTGGTGGTAGTGGCATTCGGGTCGGTAGTAACGTCGCCGTCAACAACATCACCGTCGGCCACCGTGGTGGTGGTAGCCGCATCGCCGTTGGTGGTGGTAGTGGTTCCCTTGTCGCCGCCGCAGGCTGCCAAAGGCAGGATCATGCACAACGCCAACAGAACTACCAATACACGCTTCAATTTCATACGTTCTTACTCCTTTGCAAAATTATACGAGAATGGCTTCCTCTCCCGGGAAACCTCCACGAATAAACTATACCTCACTTCACGATAAAAAACAAGGCTTTTTGTGCAACTTGGTAAAGGACACCTTACACAATCTTTTTTTGGATTTTTGTGCGTTTTAAACAAAACTTTTATTTATTGCTATTTAGGCATATTTTTTATAAAATTCTTGCTTTTAAATTCTTCTTCAAATTCTCCCACTGGTTGATTGCGCCACCGTCCCATACATACCCCCCCCAACAAAAAACGACCGCACAAGGCGGTCGTTTTTATCATGAGATTAACCGACGATACCGGTACGCTCAATGCTTTCCACAAAATGGCGCTGCAGGAACAAATACAACACCAGCGGAACAATGATCGTCAGAATACCGGCAGCCGACAGAATACCACGCGAGGACAACGCCAAACCGGCGGTACCACCGTCGCTGATATCGGTCTGCAAGGCACCCTTAATGGACTGCATCATCGGAATCAAGGCCTTCAGCTTCGTGGTGTACAGCATTGCGGAATAATAGTAGTCATTCCAGTGCCACACGAAGGAGAACAGCGTTACCGTAACAATACCGGGGCCCGAGCTCGGCAGAATGATGCTCACAAAGGTTTTCAGCGGGTTGCAGCCGTCCACCCAAGCAGCTTCCTCCAGGTCCTTGGGCAGACCTAAGAAGAACTGGCGGAAGATGAAGATGAACAAGCCGTTGCGCAAACCGGCACCGAAGAACGCCGGCAGAATAAGCACCCACGGCGTGTTCAGCAGGTTAATGCCGAGACCGAGGAAATCCTTATACTGCAAATACTGGGTGATCAGCATCGTTTGCGGGGGAACGATGATCGTCAGCACCACGCACATAAACACGAGGCCTTTTTCCGCAAACTTATAACGGGCCAAGCCGTAACCAACCAGCGAGCAAGAGATCAGCGAAGCCAGCGTGCCGCCCACGGCGTGCACCAAGCTCAAACCGGCCGAGGGCCAGAAGTTCAGCTTCGCAATAGCGTGACCAATGTTATCCAGCGTCCAATCCAGCGGGATCCACACCACGTTGGGATTGTTCAACGAACTGGGATCGGAAAAGGTGGCCAGCAACAAGTAGAAAATCGGGAACAAGAACAGGTAGCACAGGCCGATCAAAAACAACCAGCGAACCACCTTCACCGCAACGCTCTGCGTACGGCGACGCAACACAACGGAGTTGATCTTTCTTTTTTCAGCAACTTGCGTCATGATCAACACCCCCTATTAAGACTTCACGTTGACCTTGCGGAACAAGAACGCCACGATGCCAAGCACCACGGCAATAACCGCAAAGTACACCCAGCCCATAGCCGCCGACAGGTCGAGATTAACGTTGTTATACTCCGTAACCACCTTCTGCATAACGGCGTTGTTGGTTGCAATACTACTTTCTACAATGGTGTAGAAAATGTTAAGCATGATCATCGGGCCGATCATCGGGATAGTGATCTTCCAGAAATCTTCCCAAGCGGTAGCGCCTTCAATAGCGGAGGCCTCATACAGCGAGGGCGAGATGCTCTGCAGAGCAGCCAGGAAGATGATCATCTGAACACCGGATTCCCAAAGCACACCGAACAGGTTGGAATAGATCATGTTAATAAAATCTGTGATCTCCGAACCAAGGCCCATGTTCACCAGCAATTCGCCCAGCGCATCGGTATCCACCATCGAACCGGAGGAAACCATGTTACCGCTCATAACGCTCTTGGAAACCGTATCGGTGTTCACGATATCCATAACGATACCGGTAGCCAACACCACGGGTAAGAAGCAAACACCGCGGATAAACGTTCTACCAACAAACTTGGATTTCAGAATAACCGCAATGAACAAGCTGGCAACAATAATAACGGGAACCTTCCACGCCAGCTGCGTCAGCGACGAAACCAGCTTGGTGGTGTAGTTGGCATCAACCAAGAAGATATGCTCAAACTGCTCAAAGCCAACCCACTTTGCCGTCAAGCCCGAAACCGGGTCAACCGTCACGTCGCAGAAGCAGAACCAGATGGACTGCAAGACCTGACCGATAAAGAACACGCAAAAGCCGATGTAGAACGGCAGAGAGAACAGGCGACCCGTCCACGCCTGACGCGTGGTAAGGGACATCTTATAACGCTTACCCTTCATTATTCGGTCACCTCTTTCCACTCGATCTTTTTGCTGTTGTAATCAACCGTAACCTGAATGCCGTTAGAATACTCGGTCATATACACGTTTTCAGCAAGCTTCTGATGGTCAACGATCGTCTGATCGTAGATCTTCTTCAGCAACGGCATGTACTCCTTATACTGTGCAACAGCCGTTTCCATCCACAGCGTGTAGGTGCTGCCGTAGAGGTTGTTATAGGCCGTGTCAAACAGTTCGGAAGCCTGCTCGTGAATACCAATGTAGGAAAGCTCCGTACCGGTTTCCACCGCTGCCAAGTAAGCAGCCTGCGGATCGGCCGTCTGCGGAAGCGACTCGGTGGTGTACGGAATGTAACCGTGCAGCACTGCCTGATAGAACGGAACGTCCTCGGAGAAGATATCGTAACCGCTGGAGTGAGTCGGCACATTGGTGATGAGCGAAGCGTACGGCAGCACGTAGGCGTTACCGCCGTCGAAGCTCATGGCAACACCGGCATCCTTGTACGGCTGCAGCGTTTCTGCTACATACTGGGGGAACTTCGAGCGATACTGCTCGTTCTTCTCATAGAAGTTGGAGTAGCAATACTCACCCATCGTGCTCAGGCTAACACCGTTAAAGCCGTTCGCCTTCAGCGAGGTCAAATAACGGTCGCCCACAAACGGGATCTTCTCGGGGCTGAGCAGCGCCGTAATGTTGGAGCCCAGCTCCATCACGTAGGTCGACAGCATGAATTTCTGCTGATACGTGGTCTTACCGAACACGTTGCGGATGCTGTTCTTGCGGATCGTGATGCCATTACCGTTCTTCTGGAACGACAGCAGCTCCACATCGGGATAGAACGCCATGCCCTGCGTGCTCACATACTTCTGCAGGTTGCTCATGCCTTTCTTACCGCCCAACACCTTCAGCGGAGAAGCAGCCTTAGGCATCTTCACGTTATCAATCCCGTTATTGCTCCAGCCAATGTATTTCAGGGTGATATCCTCAATACCGGCCTTCTTCAGATCCTCCAGCATCACCTGGCACTCGTCGTAAGTGGTCAGCGCCACACGCTCGGTGTAAGGAATGATACCCAGGAACGTAGCCGCCTGCTCAAACGCGCCCACCGCATCCAGGTGGAAGGTCGGCTGCGTTTTCTGCTGAGTCAAGCCCTTTTCGGCAACCAGATACTCACGGTATTTGGTGGCCATACCAATGTAATCGGCATCCTCACCGGTGAGAGCCGAATAACGCACCTGATAAGACTCCAAACCGTATTCCGGCTCGGCAACCAGGTTCACCTTACGCTTGTTAAACAGGTTGTACTGCGCCTGCATTACACGATAATGGAACACCGAGCTGATAGCGTTGTAGCCGCAGCGGTCGTTACCGTTGATCAGCGTAATGGACGATGTCGCATCGCCCTCGGTTACAACGCCCATCAGCGCATCCTGACCGATCACCGTGCCAAACACAGGCAGGCGAATGGTTTCGGTATAGGTAACCTGCGTTTCGGGAACAATGGACATGTCCGAACCGTAAACCATGGATTTGTAGGCCGAGCTCAACTGAATACCGTTGTTAAACTCCACCAGTGCACCGGAGCCGTCCGGAACGAACAAATAACCCTCGGTTGCCCAGTTACCGGCGCCGAAAGCGGGCAGCACGGTAACGTCAACCAGAACGTATTCGTTGTCGTCAACCGGAGTCTCGGTGATACCGTCTACCAACACGGTGGCAAAGAAATTGCCATCCGCCAGCGTATACTTCACCGGCACGGTGATACCCACCGCCGGGAACGTATATTCCACTTGAATACCGTCATTCAGGATCTGAACCTTCAAGCCGCCCTCTTCCAAGCAGTCGGAGCTGCTGTTCGCTTCCTGAGCGTATTCAACCGTGGCCATTTCGCTGCGGTTCACGTAGCTGACCATCAGCTGCGAACGCACCGCACCGCGGGTGCTGGCACCCTTTGAAACTTCGTCGTACTCTACGTCGACAGGCACACTGTGCCACTGCTTACCGGTCACGGCGTTTTCCAAATAGAAATATCCGTTTTCGGCATTTGCAAACATGGTAAGATCGCCGCTTTGAGCAACCTGCTGATAACCAACAAGCTCAATGTCGCCGATTTCCACAACGTCCTTTTCTTCCTCTTCAGCAGGCTCAGCCATAACCGAGCCGCTCATCGTCAGCAGCATCGCTACCGAGAGGATCAGGCAAAGAAAGGAACGGATACGTGTTGTTTTCGTCATTCTTTCATCTCTCCTCTCTGTAATTAGCGAGTCAGTGCTTCGGTAATAATGGACTGGAAGAAGCTGGTCGTCTGCTGCATCAAGCTGAAGAACATGATGAGCAGGAACACAATAACCGCCATACCCACAATGGTTGCCAACGTGGAGAAGAAGGTCTGTGTCATGTTGTACTCGTGAATAGCGCTCAAGCCGCACATGATCAGCAGGAACGTCCACAGAATACCAACCACCAGCACAATGTTCATCAACGCGCCTTCGTCCATGCTCAGGAAGTTCGAAGCAACCACGTTGATCGCCATCGCCGCAATCAGCGGCAGCAGGCTGTACGCCGTAACGCAAGCAATCTCTTTGAGGTTACCGTTACCGTTAAAGAGCGTACATACGGCCCAGTTCGCAAGCACGAACAACAGGGCGATACCAATGGTCTTCAGAACCATGATCGGCAGGCTGTAATCCACTGCACGGTTCAGGTTGAAAATGTAGCCCGTTGCAAAGAACTGCAGCGTAAACACCACAAAGAGTGCTACCAGCAAAATGCCGACCACACGCCAGGAGCCGATCTTACGGGGCTTCAACTGCTGGAAGCCATCCGCAGGGTGGAACAGCGTGTACAGCGGGAAGGTGTACTTGGACTCCAGCTTCGAATACGCGCTGCTGGTATCCTTGGCCTTCGCATGCTTGCGGCGCCACACCTTCAACAGAATGGACAGAACATACAGAGCCACAACCACGCAAACGATCGGCAGGAACCATTCCTTGATCAGAATGTTGCGATACTCCTTGAAAGCATCGGAATACGCCACGCGGTCACCGGCCAGCTTGAAGTTCTTCATAGCCTCGCCGTACTCACCCTGCATATCGTACACACGGCCGATACCATAATAAGTATGTGCGTTGTTGGAGTTTTCCTTCTGCAGATCTCTCCAAATCTCCAAAGAGCCGGAGAAATCGTCATTCTTCAAACGAATGATAGCCTCACGGTATTTCTGGCCGTAAGCCGTGGGACGGAAGGTCGTCAAGCTCGCCTTTGCCGAGTCAACCACAACTACCTTGTCACCGATCGACTCCACCGCACGCGGTGCATTGAAGGTACCGAACTGAGTGCCGTACGAACCGAACACCGCGATCAACTCGCCGCGAGCGTTGTACTGAAACACCTTACCGCGACCGGAATCCAGCATGTTAATAAACTCATTGCTGTCAACATCCAGGTCAATGAAGTTCGTCACCTGCGTTTTACCGGCAGCCTTACGGTCCCATTCCAGGTCACCGAAGATCAGTTTTTCATCCAGAATGTTTTTGCCCAAGTAGTTGAGCTTGCGGATAATGCCCTCCGGTACCGTGGTGGTGTTAGCCACCGTGGTACACGTATACACAAAGCCTTCGCCATCAACGTCAAAACTGGAGATATTGATGGGAGTCGAGGTAGTCATACCCTCTAACTGTGCCTGCGTCAAGAACGGACGCAGCAGGTATTTCATAACAACTTCCGCCGTTTGCTGCACTTTGTTACCACCGAAGAAACGCATGTACTCGCCGTTTCCGTTAAAGACGAAAGCACCCATGTTGTTGCTTCGGGAGATCGCGTACAGGTTATTGCGGTTATCCACCATAACCTTGTTCACGTCGAAGGGCAGGCCCTCCTCCAGGTGAGCATCGTCCTCGGGAGACAAGATCTCACGCAACAAGGTCATATCGGGATTAAACACCAAAATTCTCTCGCCCAGGGTGTCGGCGATATACACCTTACCGTCGTTACCGACAGCCATACCCTCGGCACCTTCAAACGTAATCGGCTCACCGTTTTTGTCAACAAAGTTGTCCATCACCGATTTCAGCTTGAAGTTTTTATCCATCAGGACAATGCGGCCGTTACCGCTGTCCAGCAGATACACGGTATCTTTATTATCAAAATAAATATCCGTGGGAGTGGCAAGTTTCTTCTCAAGACCCAGCGTTTCCGCCGTGATCAGCTCCTCGGCCACGTAGCCGGCAGGAGCGGAGATAGATTCTTCATAGAAATTGTAATCGTACGTCGTGTACGGGACAGAGTTTACCGACAACGCCCCGACCGACAGCGGGCACACCAGCAGCAACACTGCCAGCAATACGCCCATTAACTTTTTAGGCATAGGCAAACACGCACCTTTCTGCAAACTACCGTTAAACCGTTTTTATTTCAGACCGGAGTGGGACATCGTTTCTGTAATAGAGCTCTGCGAGATCAAGAACACGATCATGGGCAAGAGCATCATAATCACAGCCACGGCAGACGAAGCGCCTGCACGGGCGATACCACCGGCGGCAATCGAGTTCAAAACGGCCGGCAACTGCTTCAGCTCTTCACTGTAGATGTAGGTGCCGTTCGTGGAGTTCCAGAAGCCCTGGAACGCAAAGATGACCAACGTCATCCAACCCGACCGAACGCTGGGCGTTACGATACGGAAGAAGATGGTAAATTCGTTTGCACCGTCAATGCGGGCGGCTTCCAGCGTGGAATCCGGAATAGCCGTCACCATGAACTGGCGCATCAGGAAAACGCCCATCGTGCTGGCCATTGCCGGGAGCAGAATCGCCCAGTAGGTATCAACCATACCCAAGCCGGCAATAATGAGGTAACGGGGCATCGTGGTAACGTTACCGTTAAACAACATGGCCCAAACAATGGCGGTCGACATCGCCGCACGGCCGGGGAAGCGGCCCTTAGCCAGCGGGTAGGATGCCAGCGTGCCGATAAACACCTGCACCAACGTACCAACCACAGAGATCAGCAAGCTGTTAAACAGGTAGCGGCTAAACGGCACCCACAGGTTACCGGCCAACTGGAGAACCATCTTAAAGTTGTCAATGGTGGGGTTCTGCACGAAGAACTTCGGCGGAAACGCGTAGATTTCTTCGATAGGCTTAAACGCCTGCACTACCGAGTAAATAACCGGCAGCAACATAAACAGCGACATCAGCGTGACGAACAGACCGATCACAAACGTACCGCCCTTAGAACGGGAAAGGATCACGCGGCTGTTATTAACGCGGATCGTTTCGATCCAATTTTTAATCTTTTGCATATTGATCCCTCCCCCTTACGCCGAAATCTTAGACAACAGCTTGTTGGTCAAACGCCAGGCAACCAGCATCAGTAAAAACAGGACAACGGCCGCGGCCGAAGCGTAACCCATTTCGTAGCGAATGTTGGCGTGGTCCTGAATATGTAAGACCAGCGTATGCGTCGAATAGTTGGTACTGGGGTTACCCGTGATGGTGGGAGCAATAGAGAATGCCGAGGAGATCGACTGCACCGCACCGAACAACAGGAATTCCTTCATCTGCGGGAACGTAACGTAGTACAGCTCCTGCCAGCGGTTGCGCAAGCCGTCAATGGCCGCCGCTTCAAAGTACGTGCGATCGAGCGACTGCAAACCGGAAACGAACGACAGGAAGCCCGTACCGAAGCTACCCCAAATGGCAACGACCATCGCCACCGTCATGGTGTATTGCGAGCTGGTCAGCCACTGGATCGGATCGTTGATCAAGCCAAGCTTCAACAGGAAGTCGTTCAAGAAGCCCTTCGAGTCAGCCGAGAAAATGTACGACCAAATCGTTGCTGCACCGCCGCACAAAGCCGGCGTGTACATAAAGAAGGTATACATAACTCTCAAGCGATAGCCCAATTCGTTGATCAACCACGCAACCACGAAGCTGAGGATATAACCAACCGGGCCAACCACCAAGGCCATGATCAACGTGTTTTTGAGCGAGATCATATACACGTCGTCTTCGAACAGCAACCGCACATAGTTGTCGATGCCCACGAACGAGGGGATCTGAACCATGTTAAAGTTGGTAAAGCTCAGTACGATCGAAGCCAAGATCGGCAGGATCGTAAACAGCAGGAACGCAAGCAGGAACGGGGACATCATGATGTAATGGATCAAGTAGCTCTGCCGAGCCTGCTTTTTTAAACTGGACGCTTTCTTTGTAGTAGCACTCACGATTACCCCTCCTCTCACTTCTTATCCAAGCCGAATTCCTTACGCTTACGAGTAATTTCGGCATTGATATCACGATTGTACTGCGACAAGGTACGGCGCGGCTCCAAATCGCCATCCAGCGTGGAACGCAGCGCGTTGGTCAACGAACGGGCCAACAGATAGTCACCGGGAATGGAGTACACGTTCTGCGTGTGATCTCGCTGATCCTTCAGTACGGCCAACTCTTCGTCAGTCCAACCCATCTTGTCAAGCGCCTCAATATCGGCAGGCGTGTAACGTGCAGCAACACCCATCGTGGCTTCCAGCTCGTTACCGTAACGAACCTGCTGCTCGTGATCCGTCCACCAGGTCAGGAACTTATAGCCCGCATCAGCCACGCCGCGCTTCTGCGCTGCCGTCAACATCATGCAGCCGGAACCGCCGGAAGCCGAATCGTGACGAATGCTGCCATCCTCCAGCACCGTGCCGGGAATGGGAGCCATCTTCCACAAGCCGCGCAGCTCGGGAGCGGCAGCCATCAGCTGGTTGTAGGTACCGTAGGTGATGATACCGTACGGCACGTCACCGGTACGGAAGCGGTTGTAGAAGTCGATACTACGATCAACGCCATACTTGGAGTAGAACTCCGACCACTGCTCAAACGCTTCGTACGCCGGCGTGGTGTCGAACAGCGTCGCCGTTAAATCTTCATTATAATACGTGCTGCCCTTTTGGAACAGAATACTCTGGAAAATATCAATACTACCGGAAACGCCGGGCGTGCCCGAAGAGGTTTCCACCATACCGATGTTCATGTTCTGACCCTGCAGCGTACGAAGCATTTCGTACAGCTCGTTCCACGTTTTGGGAACCTCCAGATCCAACTCTTCAAAAATGTCGGTACGATAGAAGGCCATCGGCCAGGACTGGGTTTCGGGAATTGCGTAAATGCCCCAGCCGTCGCCGTCGTTATAGCGGAAGTGCTTCCAGGCAGCTTCGGTGAAGTGGTCACCCATCTGCTCAAACAAGCCGTACTCGGCATCCAGGTCAACCAGTGCACCACGCATCGACAGGTTGATGATTTCTGTCGAAGGAATCAACAGCGCAATGTCGGGGCCCTTACCGGCCATCGTTGCCGAAAGCAGCGTGGTACCGGTATCAACCAAGCTCAAGCGCACCTTCACGTGCTCCTGCGCGGTAAAGTCGGTGATCATCGAGCTGATGATCTGCATCTGGTCACGACCGGTGGAAACCCACGCGTCAACCGTGCCGACCTCGCCCTTCACCTGATAATCGTTGAAGAACGAACCGATGAACTTCTTCACGCTGTAGACCATCGACGTCCAGAAGCCTGCCTTACCGTCGGGCACTTCAACGCCGTCGGGCACGTAATACAGACAATCGATCTCCACCGGCTGCTGACCGAACGACAACAGCAACGAGCTCAAGCTTTCAATGCTGCTCTTGAACGAACCGAGGTCAGCGGTGATCTCATAAGATTTACCGGAATACACATCCAGCTTCTCAGCAGTCTCCATCAACATCGAGGTCTGCGAACCGGTCTTGCCGTTCACTTCCACGATCTTGTTGGCGATCGCGATCATCTTTTCCTTCTGCTCGAGGAACATTTCCTTCAAGCCGGGAATTTCGTCCTCCAAATAATAGTCCTGATACACGTCAGGGGAGGTACCGGTGATCACGATGATCTTACGGTAAATATCGTTCAGCGCCAAAACCGACTCCTGCACCGTGCGAAGCACGTCGCTCAGCTCACCGGAGCTGACCGTCAGCGTGATCTTGTCGCCGGGCTCCAGCCACAGCTGCGGAAGCGCGTAAACCTTCCAGTCGGAATCGTACTCGAATTCCAGGTTAACCGCCTCAGCAAACGGAATCTCACCGTTGATCGACAGATTACGGTAGGATTTCATACCCTGATTGGCGTTCTGACGGGCGCGCAGTGCCAGCGTATACCAGCCGGCCTCCGTCACACCTTCGGGAACAGTCCAGGTGATGGACTGACCGGTGGTGCTCCAGTTGGAACCACCGATGGTGTTCAACAGCATCGCGGTGGGATGGTTCGGCGTGGTGCCGGCATCCTGGTGGTCCATCAACGCATACAGCGTGGAGTCGCTCTTTTCCAGCGGCTTCTCAGCTTCCTGCTTGATAACCTCACCGGTCGGCTTCGTCGTACCCTTCGATGCCACGTACTCTTCATACGAAGGCAACGTCTTGGCGTTGCTCAGCGTCAGCTTGCTGATCGCCAGCGACTCACGAACGCGCTCAAAGCGAACGGTATGCGTACCGGCTTCAAAATAGAAGAAGTACGGATCGGTATACATACCCAGCTCATTTACGAAAGCAAAGGAAGTCCAGTGCGGCGCTTCTACCTGCGACGGACGAATGTGGTTACCCAACTCGTCAACGACAGGATCACCGGCGTCCTTCCAAATTCTGGGCAGCGCCAGTGTCTGCGCCTCCACGTAGGGGGCGGCACCGTCGATCGTCACCTTCAGCGAGATGGAACGACCGCTGTCTGCCAGCGGATAGTACTCCGTCGTCAAATTATAAATGCCGGACTCGGGGATCTCGACCTGCCACTCGATCCACCCGTTGTCCTTGTTCAGCAAAGTACCGGCTACGTTTTCTTGCGTAGTCGCCGATTTCTCCGCGTTCTCCGTAGCAATCACGTTTTCAACGCCGACCACAACGGGAGTCTGCGGCTTATCTTTGCCGGAGTATTTTTCATAATACTCAATGTACGACAGCAGCGACGCGGAAACCCCTTCGTCCTCTGCTTCGCCTTCACCCTCTTCAGGTGCAGTCGTTGCGGTGTTACCCGCACCGGTGGTGTCCGTGATCTCGTCCACGGCATACACCGGCATCGCCAGCAGCATGCAAGCCACCAGCAATACGGCCAGGATCCTCATTACATTTTTCATCTTCACACACCCTTAATTATTGTGTTGAATAGGCAGGTCGTCCGACACAAATACCCGGATCGACGATTTCCGCCGTCCGGTTGCGACAAAGCCCTTACTAACATTATACTGTTTTTTGGGAGATAATATAGTAAAATTGTCGCAATAAACTAGCACTTTTTCGTCAATTTTAAAACTTGACGATTATTTTTTGGCGTAAAACACGACGATTGCACAATAACGCCCTTGTTTTTGCAACAATTTGACTATAGGTTTGGCAGCTTATTCCTGCCACACGCGCACCCAATCCACGTCCATCGGCCATTCCTTGCAGGAACCGAGGATAAGCATCATGGTTTCGGTTTCCATAAAGCTGTAGCAGCCCTCAAAATTATTTTCATTTGCCGGCTCGGGGCGACTGTCGGCCGCATACGTCACGCGTGACAGCAGCTCGCCGTCATAATACCACTCAAACACGCCCGGCTTCCACAAGCAGCCGTAATCGTGCCAACCCTCGGTCACCACCTTGTCGTGCCAGTTGTTGGGGTTTTGGTGGTTGATCGGATTGCCGTCACGCACCCAGTCGTGCACCGTGGCAACGTAAGTGCCGGTGTAATCATCCCCCGCCGTAGGGTTGGTCATCGCCTCAAAGAAATCCAGCTCCGACCAATGCTCGTCGTTGCGGTCGGTAGTGTGAGCCACCGAAAAGCACCACCACGCCGGGAAGCCCGATACGTCCTTCTTGTTCTTGGTAACGTCAAAACGGATCCGTGCTTCAAAATATCCGTAACGATAAGCGTGGCCGGTATCGCCGTGAGCACTGTATGAGCCCACACCCCAGTTAGCGCACGATTGCTCTTGTGCCACCGTCAGCACCGACTCCTTCATCGTTACGTCGCCGTCCACCAATGACGGCCAGTTAAACGGCCGATCAATATACCAGTTGAACCCCGGCTTGCGGGTATCCTTCCAGTCCACGGTAGCGGCATCGTCAAAATCATCATAAAACACCAAGTTGCGGTAGCCTGCTTTTTCAGCAGCCTGCGGAATTGCGATAGTACTCATAATAACCAACACCTTCCTTTTTGGTATGCTTCATTGTAACACGCCGTTTGTGCAAACGCAATGCCAAATCGGACAAAATTCGCCCCGCTGAAAAATCAGCGAGGCGAAATGTTCTCTTATTCTGCTTGCCACACGCGCACCCAGTCCACATCCATCGGCCAGCACGGGCCGCTACCCAAAATAACCAGCATTTCTTCCTGGTCCAAAATACTGTAGCAGCCCTTCACCTGGTTGCTGGACGAAGCCGGCTCGGGCATCCCGTCGGCACTATAGCTCTGCGACAAAATTTTCTCGCCGTCCAGATACCACGAGATCTCACCCGGCGTCCACAAGCAACCGTAGGTGTGCCAGCCCTCCATCACGAAATACTCGTGCGTGTTGTTGGCGTTGGAGCGGTTCACCTGCTTGCCATCGATCATAATGGAATCGTGCACCGAGGTCACCAAGCGGTTGTGGAAGCTGCCGTCCCCCTCAAAAGTCACCTCAAAGAAATCAATTTCACCCCAGTTGCCTGCGTCACGTCCGAGGGTATGCGCCTTGGAAAAGCTCCAAAACGCCGGCTGCCCCTTGGTGGTCAAGTCCGCCTTGGTCTTGTTCAGATCAATGCGAATACTCGCCTCAAAATACGCGTAGGTAAACGCCTTGCCGGTATCCCCCTTGGCACTGTACGTGCTGATACCCCAGTTCGCACTGGATTTCTGCGGTGCAATGGTCGCCACCGAATCGGCAACAGTCACGTCGCCGTCCTGCAACGGATCCCACCCGAACGGCCGGTCAATATACCACTTAAAGCCTTCCTCACCCGTACCCTTCCAGTCAATGGTGGACGGATCATCAAAATCATCATAAAACGCCAGCTTCGTCATACCGGCCGTTGCCGCCGCTTCGGGCGCAGCAATATCGGGCTGCTCCTCCTGCGGAGCACCGCAGCCCGCCAACAACAACGCCATCGCCACCGCGATCGCCACAAGTCGTCTGTACTTTTTCATAACGCCACCTCCAACAGTTCTGCTTGTATTGTAACACAAAATCCCCCGCGTGTAAACACGCGGTTTGCCGAATTTTAAAGCACACTCCCCACACGGTACTCCTTGTTGCTTTTCTCGCAAGAATGTGCTACAATGCAATTACCACACAACATTTTAATACTGCCAACATAGAAAGTGTGCATTTTTATCTTTCGGTAAAAATGCGGACTCTATTTTCGCGCACTTTTGTGTTGGCCGAAAATGTTGTGTGGTAGCAATCGTGAGTCGCATTTTTCGGTGTGTGCAGTTCCGGTTGCACACTTTTATTTTGAGGAGGAAATAAAAATGGAAGCCTTTAGAAAAGAATTTCAAATTAGCGAACAATCTAAAGTCGTTTTTCTCGAATATGGTATTCGCACGGAATATATTAGCGACGAAGATTGGCTAAACAAAAAAACAGATAACCCTATTTACCATTTTTGTCCATATAAAAACATAAAAAAATTCGAAGTTGATAAATTTATTTCCATGTTAAGTATAGAAGGCACTGATGCCAACGGAGAGTCGTTTTGGGGAAGTTATTGTTTCTATAAATGGGATAAACATGAAATAAAAGCAGCTATTAATTACGCCAAAAGGTGCATAGCAAGTGGCACTCCAGATGTTAGCACAGTCATAAACGATAATAGTGATAGTTGGTTTAAATATGTATTCCCCTCTTGCCTGGCTTTTTTGTTTTTTTGGATAGCCCCTGATATAATATTTTGGAAGTTGTTAGGCGCTGCTATGACCTTTGGTCTTGGCTTTTTAATATCATCGTGGTTAGAGAAAAAATTCAGCGCTACCAAAGCCCAATCCACTTCTAAAGCTATAAAAGTTATTCTCTGTGTTTTGCCAATACTGATAGCTATGATAATAGGTTTTGGTCATAGCAGTTTTCGCGACGATAGAAAAATGTGTGATTGGTGTGAAAAAAGGCCTGTTACACATAACTCGCGTTTTTGCGACCAGTGTTACGATAAATTATTCTGATAGGTTTGTTATATTATACACAAAGCTAAAAGGGAGCGGCTATGCCGCTCCCTTTTAGCTTTCCAATAGTGAAAGCTGTTTGTAAACGGTTGTTTTGCTCATATCGCAAGTCCTTGCAAACTCGCTTATATTTAACAGCTTTGTATTGTAACACACCCTCGTGTGTAAATCTTTGGATTATGTTTTTTAACAGCCCCACCCTTTTCAACTGTATCGATATCTCTTTGAAGCAAAAAAGAAAAGCCTTTCGCTTGAAAGGCTTTTCTCAAATCTACTTATTTCAGCGCCTCGCTGACAGCCACAGCGCAAGCCACGGTCGCACCGACCATCGGGTTGTTACCCATACCGATCAAGCCCATCATTTCCACGTGAGCAGGCACCGAAGAGGAACCCGCAAACTGGGCATCGCCGTGCATACGGCCCATGGTATCGGTCAAGCCGTAGGAAGCCGGGCCTGCCGCCACGTTATCGGGGTGCAGGGTACGGCCCGTGCCGCCGCCCGAAGCCACCGAGAAGTACTTCTTGCCGTTCTCGATCGCCCACTTCTTGTAGGTGCCGGCCACCGGATGCTGGAAGCGCGTGGGGTTGGTGGAGTTACCGGTAATGGAAACCTCAACCGCCTCGTGCTGCATGATGGCAACGCCTTCATTAACGTCGTTCGCACCGTAGCACTTCACCTTGGCGCGCTCGCCGTCGGAGAACGCCTTCTCGCGCACGATCTTCAGCTCATCGGTGAAGAAATCGTACTCGGTCTCCACGTAGGTGAAGCCGTTGATACGGCTGATGATATACGCCGCATCCTTGCCCAGGCCGTTCAGGATAACGCGCAGCGGCGTTTTACGAGCCTTGTTAGCCGTGCGGGCAATACCGATAGCGCCTTCGGCAGCCGCGAAAGACTCGTGACCCGCCAAGAACGCAAAACAAGCGGTTTCTTCGCTGAGCAGCATTTTGCCCAGATTACCGTGGCCCAAGCCAACCTTACGCTGCTCGGCAACCGAACCGGGCACGCAGAACGCCTGCAGGCCCTCGCCGATCACAGCCGAAGCCTCAGCTGCATCCTTGATGCCGCGCTTCAGCGCCAGCGCCACGCCCAGCGTGTACGCCCACACAGCGTTTTCAAAAGCGATGGGCTGCACGCCCTTCACGATCGCGTTTACGTCCACACCCTTGCTTTCGCACAGAGCGCGGCAATCTTCCATAGAGCCGAGGCCGTTGGCCGCGAGGAATTCCTCGATCTTCGCAAGACGTCTGTCTTTGCCTTCAAATTTCACATCGTTCGCCATTTGTGCCGCCTCCTCTTATTCTTCACGCGGGTCAATGTACTTCGCCGCGGAATCGAAGCGACCGTACTGACCGATATTCTTCTCATAAGCTTCGTTGGGCTGCATACCGTGGCGGATATCCTCCAGCATTTTGCCCAAGCGCACGAACTGATAGCCGATAACCTCGCCATCCTCGTCCAGCGCCAACTTGGTAACGTAGCCTTCCGCCATCTCCAGATAGCGAACGCCCTTTACCTTAGTGGAATACATGGTGCCCACCTGCGAACGCAGGCCCTTGCCCAGGTCTTCCAAACCGGCACCGATGGACAAGCCGTCCTCGGAGAAAGCCGACTGCGTGCGGCCATACACCAGCTGCAGGAAGATCTCGCGCATCGCCACGTTGATCGCATCGCACACCAGGTCGGTGTTCAAGCATTCCAGCAGAGTCTTGCCGGGCAGGATCTCCGCGGCCATAGCGGCCGAATGGGTCATACCGGAGCAACCGATGGTCTCCACCAGCGCTTCCTCAACAATACCGTCCTTCAGGTTCAGCGTGAGCTTGCAGGTGCCCTGCTGCGGAGCGCACCAGCCCACACCGTGCGACAGACCGGAAATATCCGCGATCTGCGTAGCCTTCACCCATTTGCCCTCTTCGGGAATGGGTGCCGGACCGTGGTGCGGTCCTTTCTTCACGATACACATCTGTTCTACTTCGTGTGAATAGTTCATGTTCGTACTCCTTTCGGGTTTATACTTTTCTTATTATATCCTGCTTTGCGTTGAAACGCAAGAGGTTGTCGGCCGCTTATGTGAAAAATTTCACACACACAGCCGAACAAAAAGGAGAAAACCAAGCGTTTTCCCCTTTTTGAGTTCTCATTATTCCTCGCGAGCAGCGGGCTTGCGGAGCATCTGACGGGTCTGATGCACCTCGTTCACCTGCTTCGCCAGCGTTTCCTCGCAGCGCTTGAGCAGATCGTCTGCAAAATCCTGCGCACCCTTGCGCATCTCGCGGCACTTCTTCTGTGTGGTGAGCGCGATCTCGTTCGCCTTGGCCTGAGCCTGCTTCACAACCTCTTCCTGCATTACGAGATTGCGAGCGCGCTCTTCCGCCGTACGGATGATATCCTCGGCTTCCTTCTTCGCACCGTTCACGATCTCCGCGCGGTCCTCCACCAGCTTCTTCGCCTGACGAACCACCTCGGGCATGTTGCTGCGGATACCGTCGATCTTATCGCGCAGAAGATCCGCCTCGATCAGGCACTTACCGCCCGACAGCGGCATACCCCACGCCTTGTCGATCATTTCATCAATTTCGGCCAAAATGGTATCTACGTTGTTCATTGAGTCTCTTCCCTTCCGTATTTTTCTAATATATCCTTAATAATACACGCCGGTACAAACTCGCGGATATCTCCGCCCAGGCTCGCCACCTGCTTTACCAGGCTGGAGGATAAATACATATATTCCGCACTGGTTGCCAAAAACACCGTTTCCACGTCGGGATTCAGTTTTCGGTTGGTCAGCGCCATCTGGAATTCGTATTCGAAATCCGACATAGCGCGCAAGCCCTTCACAATTACGCTCGCCTGCTTTTGACGAGCATACTCCACCAGCAAGCCGTCGTAGGTATCTACCTCC
Organism: Clostridia bacterium; assembly: GCA_017503785.1. Classification (GTDB taxonomy): domain Bacteria; phylum Bacillota; class Clostridia; order Oscillospirales; family Acutalibacteraceae; genus RGIG3009. The sequence goes on along the minus strand of JAFVSK010000002.1, from coordinate 17,808 downwards.
ACGTTTGCCATCCCCGCCGTAGCACGGCGCAAGAGCTCCACCCGTTCCTCTGCCGAAAACAGCGGCTGCTTGTTTTGATTTGCCATTGCAACCACGATAACGCGATCAAACATTTCCGCCGCACGCGACACGATCTGTAAGTGTCCGTTGGTAACGGGATCAAAGCTGCCGGGACAAATTGCCAGTTTCATACATACAACCTCACTTGCAACGGTACAAACGCACTACCACTCGACCGTAACGGTACGAGCGTTCCAAGCACAGCGGCCCCACCTCGTCGGGAAGCTCGGTCTGCCTGTCGCTTTCACAAAGCACCGCACCGCCGGTGTTAACAACCGCGCCCAGTTTTTCCAAGCACGGCACCAGCAACGCAGCATCGTACGGCGGGTCTAAAAACACAAGATCAAACCGCTCGCGGCATTGCGCCAAATACCCCAGGGAGTCCGTACACAGCACCGTGGCCGCTTCGGCCAAGCGTGCTGCCTGCGCGTTACGCCGAACCACCTGCACCGCCTCGCGGCTGCGGTCGACAAACACGCACGACTGTGCACCGCGGCTGAGTGCCTCTAACCCCATTTGACCGGAACCGGCAAACAGATCCAGCACGCGCCGCCCTTCAATTTCAAAGCTGATCGCGGAGAACACGCCTTCTTTCACACGCTCCACCGTGGGCCGTGTATCCAGCCCCGAAAGCGTTTCCAAACGACAGCCCTTCGCTTTTCCTGTAATAATTCTCATATACTGTTATTATCCCATTTTTTTGCGTGCTTGTCAATGATTTTCTACAGCCGCCTTCAAAGCCGCTGCACGGTCGGTTCTCTCCCAAACCACGTCCAGATCCTCACGTCCCACGTGTCCGTAGGCCGCCAACGCACGATACTGCGGGCGCCGCAGCTGCAACGTATCAATAATTGCCGCCGGACGGAAATCAAACATTTTGGCAACGGCCGCAGCCAGCACCTCATCGGCCACCGTACCGGTCCCCTGCGTATCCACACGCACCGATACCGGACGTGCCACACCGATCGCGTAAGCCACCTGCACCTCGCAACGCTCAGCCAAGCCGGCCGCCACCACGTTCTTCGCCGCATAGCGCGCCATATAACTGGCCGAGCGGTCCACCTTGGTGGGATCCTTGCCGGAGAACGCGCCACCGCCGTGGCAAGCGTAGCCGCCGTAGGTGTCCACAATGATCTTGCGACCGGTCAAACCGCTGTCGCCCTGCGGGCCACCCACCACAAAACGGCCGGTGGGGTTCACGTAGATCTTGGTATTCTCGTCCAGCAGTGCCGCCGGCACCTCGGGGCGAATCAGCTTTTCGGTAATATCTGCGCGAATGGTCTCCAGCGTCACCGCCTCGTCGTGCTGGGTGGACACCACCACCGCCTCTACACGCAGCGGCTTGTTGCCGTCGTACTCCACGGTCACCTGCGTTTTGCCGTCGGGGCGCAAATACGGCAGCGTGCCGTCCTTGCGCAGCTGCGCCAGCTTGTAGGCCAGCTTGTGCGCCAGCGAAATGGGCAGCGGCATCAGCTCGGGCGTTTCGTTGCAGGCATAGCCGAACATTAAGCCCTGGTCACCGGCACCGATGCGGTCATACACATCGCCTTCAGCCGCGCCGCGCACCTCCAGCGCCTCGTTCACGCCCATCGCAATGTCGGGCGACTGCTTGTCCAGCATGGTCATCACCGCACAGGTGCGGCCGTCAAAGCCGGCACCCGCGCCCTCGTAGCCGATATCACAAACCACCTCGCGGGCAATTGCGGGAATATCCACCGTCGCCGTCGTCGTGATCTCGCCCATCACCATCACCATGCCGGTGGTGGCCACGGTTTCGCAGGCAACGTGTGCTTCAGGGTCCTGTGCAATAATTGCATCCAGCACCGCATCCGAGATCTGGTCGCACACCTTGTCGGGATGTCCCTCGGTTACGGATTCCGATGTAAAGAAATGTCTTGCCATAAAACTTCCTCCTTTTTCGCTAAAAAACGCCCCAACGCAGACCGTTGGGGCGCTCGATCACCTCATCTGTCGGTCTAAACCGCAGGATTTGGCACCTTGCACTTGCGCAGGTTGCCGGGCTTCACAGGGCCTGTTCCCTCCACCACTCTTGATAAGGACCTATTCATTTTTTCACAGCGCCATTAAGTATACTCCGTCTCCGCCGATTTGTCAATAGCAAATTACGGAATCAGCGTAATGGTGTGCGTCGAGGAATACGTATCACCCGGAGCAATGCGGCGCATACCGTCTTTGTCCTCCAGCTTGCCGTTAAAATCTTCCCAGCACGGGAAGCCGCACCACGGCTCAATGCACACGTACGGCGCGCCGGGCTTGGTCCAGATCAGCAGCGTTTCAATGCCGTCGAAATTCACCGTCACGCCGCGGCCGGTCTCACGGTTACGCAGTGTTACCTCGTTGGATTGCAGGTTGCGGAAGATCAGCGCGTCAATCGCAAAATACTCGTCTTTCAGCGGCAGCACACCGCCGGGAGCCTCCACCGGATAGGTGGCATACGTAATACCGCGCACCTCGTGGAAGCCGTGCGAATTCAGCGGCTCCTCCTTTTCGAACACCACGTCGTAGGCCGTCAAGCCCTCGGGGCAGGTGTACGCCTCGTGCGAACCCATCGACGCCAGCATCGTCTTTTCCTTCGACAGATTATGCGCGCTGTAGGTGATCACAATGCGATCGCCGTCCAATGCATAGCGCGCACGGAACTCGAACTCAAACGGATACATTTTCAGTGTTTCCTTGTTGTGCTTCAGCAAGAACACCGCTTCGGTATCGGTTGCCGACTCCACCTCAAACTCGTAATATTTGGCAAAGCCGTGAATGGGCAGCTCGTACGTCTTACCCTCGTAGGTGTACTTGTCGTCAAACATTCTGCCGCAGTTCGGGAACAGCACCGGTGCACGGCCCGCCCAATACTTCGGATCGCCGTGCCACAGATACTGCGTACCGTCAGCAGCGGTAATGGATTGCATCTCCGCACCAAACTCGGTGATGGTTACGGTCATTTTTTCGTTTTTTAACGTAATCATAGCAGCTTACCTCTCTTAAAAAACTCCTGCTATAAGTGTACCACACTTTTCCAAAATAGCAACTGTTTTTATTTTTCCCACTTCTCGCACACCGATTGAATTTGCGAGGTCAGCTTGGCAATGTCCTTGTTGGCACAGCCCTCAAAGCTTTGCACCAAACGTGTCAGCCGCGCCAGCATCGCTAACAACCGCTCGTACACCGTGGTACCGCGCTGACTGCCCGCACGCTTCTTGGCCGTCAACCGCTTGCGGCTGCCCTGCTCCACCTGCGTATCACTCAACAGCTCCCACGCATCACCGCTGTACGGTGCCTCCGCCTGTAAGCCCTGCTCATCACGCAGCCGCTGCGCCAGCGTTTCGCAAGCGCCCTCGTCGCCGTGATTTACAAACACTCTGGTCGGCTTCGGCTCAAACGCCGCCGCCCACCGCAGCAAGCCGTTATCGTCGGCGTGACCGCTCACACTGTGCATCTGCGCGATCTCGGCGTTCACCTCGATCTCTTCACCGAACAGCTTCACCGTAGCCGCACCCTGCAGCAGCAGCCACCCCACCGTGTTTACCGACTGGTAGCCCACGAACAAAATGGTACTTTCCGGCCGCCACAAATTGTGCTTCAAGTGATGGCGAATACGCCCCGCCTCGCACATGCCGCTCGCCGAAATGATTACCTTGCTCTCCTTGTCGGCGTTGATCAGCTTGGAATCCTCCGCCGTCACCGACACGCGCAGCCCGGGGAAGGTAATGGGGTTTACCCCCTTGTTCAGCAGCGCCAGTGTTTCCGCGTCGTAGCACTCACTCACATCGGTGCTGAAGATCTTAGTCGCCTCGATCGCGAGCGGGCTGTCGATCACCACGGGGAACTCGCCGTGACCCGTCACCAACCCTTGCTCCTTGATCTGACGAATAAAATACAACAGCTCCTGCGTGCGCCCCACCGCAAACGCGGGGATCACCACGTTACCGCCGCGATCAAACGTGCGCTGAATGATCTCCGCCAGCTCTTTCACGTAATCCGGCTTTTCCGCACCGTGGCTGCGGTCACCGTAGGTGGACTCCATGATCACGTAATCCGCTGCCGGCGGCGACTGCGGATCACGCAAGATCGGCTTATTGATATTGCCGATATCGCCCGAAAACACCAGCCGTCGCGTTTCGCCGCTTTCGGTCACCGTCAAGGTGATGGACGACGAACCCAGCAGATGCCCCGCATCGGTAAACTGCGCGGTAATGCCGTCGAGGATCGGCGTTTCCTTATCGTATTCACAAGGAATAAACTGCTCCAGTACACCCTGCACGTCCTCCATGGTATACACAGGCTCGTACGGCGCTTGACCGGCGCGCTTCGCCTTGCGGTTGCGCCATTCCGCTTCAAATTCCTGAATATGTGCGGAATCGCGCAGCATTATGTTGCACAACCGCCCCGTGGCGCGGGTCACAAACACCGGCCCGCGAAACCCCTTGGCATACAGCATCGGCACCAAGCCCGAATGGTCAATGTGCGCATGCGTCACCAGCACCGCATCGATCATCGAGGGCGCCACCGGCAGCTCTTGGTTTTCAAACAAGTCCTGCCCCTGCTCCATGCCGCAATCGATCACCACGTTATGCCCCGCCGCTTCCAGCAGCGTGCAGCTACCCGTTACCTCGTGTGCCGCTCCTAAAAATGTCAGTTTCATACGCCGGCCTCCTTTGTGTATAGTATATCACGCCAAGGTACAAAATGAAAAGCCCGAAACCGCAGTTTCGGGCAAATTTTTTTATTTAAGGTCTTCGATACACCGTAACCGTGCTTTTGGCGGTCGCGTAATTGATGCCATCCGCAAACGTGCTATCTCCTTTGAAATCACAGGATATGTTCCAGCCCTCCCGAATATCCGAGGCATTTAACTTGCTCCCATCAAAATGGTCGCGACACACGGTACCGTTCAAAACAGCAACCTCATAAACAACATCCCAATCATCTCTGACCGTAAGGTATACCGTTTCGTTCTCTGATCGCACTGCTTCTACCACACCGGAACAATCCACCGTTCGGCCATCCCGCCCGCTAAAATAAATAACGCCCCCGATAACGAACAAGACGGAAACAATAACACCTAACCAACCTAGCCGTTTTTTCATTTTCTCATCACACTCCTGCTATAAAAATAGTATAGCATAGCTATCCCTATTTCGCAACCACCCACTCCCTTACGATATCATAAAAAGGACCCCGAAGTGACAGTGTCACTTCGGGATCCTTTTTACGATTTTTCTTTCGATTTTGCAAAAATGCCGCATAACAGCGCCGCCGTTACCGCAAACGCGATGCCACCGGCCGTGCCGCTAATACCCCCCGTAAGGATACCCAGCCATCCCTGCTCGGCAACACCCTGCTGCACCCCTTTTGCCAGCGCATAGCCAAAGCCGGTCAGCGGCAAGCTCGCGCCGCCGCCCGCAAACTCAATCAGCGGCTCGTACAGTCCCACCGCCGTCAGCGCCACACCCAGCGTAACGTACAACACCAAAATGCGCGCAGGTGTCAGCTTGGTCAAATCGATCAGCACCTGCCCCACCGTACAGATAAGGCCGCCCACCACAAACGCCTTCGCCACCATCCACCAATCCATCGCAACCACCCCTTCGGTGCTAGCGTATCCCGTTTGGCAAGGCTTATGCATCGTCGCGCTGCTTTTTTGCCGTTTCGGTGGGCAAGCCGGCACCGATCTTCGGAAACTCGTTATCGGAATCCAACGTCGGCTGAATTTCATACGTGCCGTATTTATGCAGCAATTCTTCGGCCGTTTCGGGCTGACCGTAAATGATCTGCTCCTCCATTTCGGTTTGCTCACGTTGATGCTTTTTCTTAGACATACCATCACCTCCCGTAACAGTATGCCCAAAAAGAAAACAAGCCGCGTTTGCGGCTTGTTTTTATGGTTGTTATTTCTCGGCGTCCTGCACGCGCAGCAATTCGCGAATGTCTTTCAGCACGTCCATTTCGGTTTCGGAAGGAGCTTCGGGTTCTGCCGCCGCTTCCTCCTCGGCCTTCTTGTGCAGCAGCTCTTGGGTCTTCGCCTGCAGCGCCAACACTACCTTCAGCGTCAAAAAAATGCAAAAGGCAATGATCAGGAAATCAATGATCGTCTGAATAAAGCCGCCGTACAGCACGGCAACCTCGGGCGATTTTTCCACGCCGTTCTCCACAACAGCGGGCTGCAGCACCCATTTCCATTCTTCCACCGACACACCGCCGGTCAGCATACCGATGAGCGGCATAATGATATTGTTCACCAACGCGTTCACGATTTCCTTGAACGCACCGCCGATGACAACACCGATGGCCATATCCAACACGTTACCCTTGGCAATAAATTCTTTAAATTCCGCAAAAAACTTTTTCATACGTCCCACTTCTCCTTACCATTTTACGCGCCAGCGATCACGCGAGCTTTCGGTGTGATCCGCGCTGTCGTTGGTGTGCTTCGCCGTGCGCATTTTTGAGGTTTTCACGCGCTTTTTCAACTCGCGCTGATAACGCTTCTCGTCCAGCGGCAGCTCCACGGGGCGGCCGAGCCAATCCGAAAGATAGATCGCATTGGACAGCGTGGTTTCCTTTAATCCCTCGCGGCCGTCGGCAATCAGCGGCTCGCCGCGCAAGATCGCGGCAGCAAACGCGTTCAGCACGTCGGAATGTAAATACGGAGGATCGTCAAACTCCAGCACCGTGGTGGTCGATTTCAACTCGCCCGCTGCAGGACCGTTGTACGTAAACTCATCAATAGGCGTTTCAAACTCGGTGATGGTCAGCGTTTCCTTTTCGGCCACCAGCTTGGCTTTGTCCATTAAGATCTCCAAACGGTTGGTGCCGCCGGCATCGCCCGTGCTGGAAATAAACACGCCGGTGGCGCCGTTTTCATACTCCACCACCACGGTAGCATCGTCCTCTACCTCAATGTCATGCCATTTGCCGTACAGCAGCTTCGAGCTCACCGTTTTCGGCATACCGCACAGCCATTGCCACAGGTCGAGCTGGTGGGGGCACTGATTCATCAGCACACCGCCGCCTTCGCCCACCCAAGAGGCACGCCAATCGCCGGAATCGTAATACGCCTGCGAACGGTACCACAGCGTGATAAGCCAGTTCACACGGCGGATCTCGCCATACACACCGCTATCCATCAGTTCTTTCATCTTTTTAAACAACGGATGCGCACGCCAGTTCCACATAATACCAAATACCTTGCCGCTGCGATCGGCCGCCTCACACATGGCACGCACCTGCTCGGTGTACACACCGGCTGGCTTTTCCGTGAGCACGTGCAGGCCGCGTTCAAACGCTGCCACCGCAATTTCGGAATGGAAATAATGCGGCACCGCAATCAAGATCGCATCCACCAAGCCGCTGTCCATCAGCGCCTCGGCATTATCGAACCGCGCCACCGTTTCCGGCAGCTCACGCTCGGCCCACTCCAACTTGGCAGGATTGATATCCGCCACGGCGGTAAGCTCCACCTCGGGACTGAGCCCTTTCTTGGTAATGTTCTTACAATGAGCACCGCCCATGTTGCCAATACCAACAATACCCAAACGAACCTTTTGCATGGTAAACACCCCTTTGGTAACTACCCTTTGTTACAGCAGCGCCTTCAGCGCATTCACGCCGGCATCGAACGCTTCGTTCAAGTCAGCATATTTCTGACCGCCCACCTGGCTCTTTTCGCCCTCGCGCTCCAACGCGCCCAGGCCCCAAAATTCTGCCAGATGCGGCTCCATCGTCACGGCAAAGCCGCCCAACGTGCGGTATTCGTTCAAAATGAACGGAACATTACCGGCACCCTCGCCGGCAGGAACGATATCGCCGTTCAGCTTAGAATCCTTAATGTGCAAATATTTCACATACGTGCGCAGCATATCCCACGCTTCCAGCGTATCCTGACCGCACTGCACAAAGTTTGCCGGATCAAACACCGCACGCAGCAGCGGCACGGCCTCTAAAATGTCCAGGCAACGCTTGGCGTTGTCGCCGTAGATGCCCTTTTCATTTTCGTGGCACAAGATCACGCCGCTGCCCACCGCCAACGTTGCCAGCGAACCCAGGCGATCGATCACCTCGTTCTTATAAATAGCAGGGTCCTTGCCCTCCGGCATATAGAACGAAAACATACGCAGGTTTTCCGCGCCCAAAATATTGGCGATCTCCAGCGTGTGCTTAAACTTTTCCTTGTGCGCCTCGAAATCGTCGGTTTCAATATGGATCTTACCAATGGGCGAACCGATCGACCACGTGATCAGCCCCTCGGCTTCCAAGCGGTTGCGCAGCTCCTTCGCCTTTTCGGGTGTAATATCCGAAACGTTGGCTCCATCCACACCGCGGATCTCCAAGCCGGCCAAGCCGTTGCGCTTCATTGCCGCGATCTGACCCTCAAATGTAGGATCCGCCTCGTCGGCAAACGCAAAAATGCGTAAATCCTCCATCACGATCACACTCCCGAATACGCCGAGAAGCCGCCGTCCACCGGCACCGTAATACCGGTTACAAAGCCGGACTTCGTTTCATCCAGCAGCCAATCCACCGTGCCCAGCAGCTCTTCGGCTTCACCGAAACGGCCCATGGGCGTGGAGCGCAGAATCTTCTCGGTACGCGCCGTGGGCTTACCCTCGGCATCGAACAGCAGCGCGCGGTTCTGGTTAGACACGAAGAAACCGGGCGCAATAGCGTTCACACGGATGCCCTGCTTCGCAAAGTGCACGGCCAGCCACGAGGTGAAGTTGGTCACCGCTGCCTTGGCAGCCGAGTAAGCGGGGATCTTGGTGAGCGGGCGATAGGCGTTCATCGAGGACACGTTCAGCACGCAGCAGCCCTCGCGGCCCAGCATATCCGTCATAAACACCTGGCTGGGCAGCAGCACGCCCTTGAGGTTCAAGTCAAACACAAAGTTAAAGCCCTTCTCGTCAATGTTGAAGAAGGTGAGGAAATCGGTAGCCGATTCGTCACCGGCCTCATACTCCTCGTGAGCGGTGGTGCACTTGGGGTTGTTGCCGCCGGCACCGTTGATCAGAATATCGCACTTGCCCAGATCGGCCAGCACCTTCTGATGCACACCCTCAATGCACTCCTTGTCCAGCACGTTGCAGGCATAGGCCTTCGCCACGCCGCCCGCTGCGTTAATGCGATCGGCAACCGCCTGTGCAGCCTGCTCGTTCAAGTCCAGCAGCGCCACCTTGTGGCCTGCCTTTGCCAAATGCTCAGCAAAACCGGAGCACAGCACGCCGCCGGCACCCGTCACAACAATTACCTTGCTCATTTCTTAATCTCCTTTTCCAGGGCCTCAAACAAGCCCACAATGTAGGTAGCACCCAGTGCGCGGTCAAACAAGCCGTAGCCGTAGCGGCCGGTCTCGCCCCAGATCATACGACCGTGGTCGGGGCGCACGTAGCCGTCCCAGCCCTTTTCCACCAGTGCCTTGGCCACACCGTACATGTTGATGGAGCCGCACTCTGTGGGATGACCCACTTCTTCAAACTGACGGTCACCGGTGATCTTAATGTTGCGCAGGTGCAGGAAGTGAATACGATCGGCAAAGCTCGAAGCCATATCCACCAAATCGTTCTCGGGGTTGGCACCAAACGAACCGGTGCACAGCGTCAAGCCGTTGTTCACCTCGGGAACAATATTGAAGAAACGCTCCAGATTCTTCTTGCCGGTAATAATACGCGGCAGACCGAACATGCCCCAGGGCGGATCGTCCGGATGGATCGCCATGTTCACGCCGGCCTCCTTGGCCACCGGAATAACCGCCTTCAGGAAGACCTCCAGGTTCTTCCACAGCTGCTCCTCACCCAGCTCGGCATAGGCGTTCAACAGATCCTTCATCTGAGCCTTGGTGTAGCTGGAATCCCAGCCGGGCAGCGACAGATCACCCTTCAAGGGATCCATGGCCAGCACCGTCTGCTCGTCGTAGGCCAGCGCGTTCGCGCCGTCAACCTGCGCGTGCTCCAGCTCGCTGCGCAGCCAGTCGAACACGGGCATGAAGTTGTAGCAAATGCACTTCACACCGGCTTCGCCCAAGCGACGCACGTTTTCACAATAGTTTTCGATCAAGCGGGGCGCGTTCTCGTTACCCAGCTTAATGTCCTCGTGAACCGGAACGCTTTCCACCACTTCAAAAGCCAGGCCGTTGTCGTTGGCCTTCTTCTTCATCGCGGCAATGCTCTCACGGCTCCATACCTCACCCACGGGCGTATCGTAAATTGCCGACACAATACCCGACATCTGGGGGATCTGGCGAATGTGGGACAGGGTAACCGGATCGTCGTCACCATACCAGCGGAATGTCAGTTTCATTTGTTTATCCTCCAATCAACGCTTTAATATTTTCACAACATACACGGCGTGCGACTGTCTCCGCCATCGCGGGGTCGAACTCACCGTTTTCGCACCAGGTAGCCAGCTTGTTGCACAGAATACGGCGGAAATAATCGTGCCGCGCATACGACAAGAAGCTGCGACTGTCGGTCAGCATGCCAAGGAACGAGCCCAGATGGCCTAAGTCGGCAACGACCTCAATTTGCTGCTCAATACCACGGTAATGATCGCAGAACCACCACGCCGTACCGCAGCGCACGCCGCGGAAGCTGCCCGCAATGGTCTGCAGCTGATCGGCCATACCGGGATGCAGCGTATACAAAATGGTCTGCGGCACACCGCCGGCCGATTTTTCAATAGCATCCAGCATACGGATCACGTCGGCGCCCTTCAGCGGATCACCAATGCAATCACCGCCGCAGTCGGGGCCAAGGTTTTCAAACAGCTTGGTGCTGGCGTTGCGATACACCGCCAAGTGCCACTGCATCACCAAGCCGCGGCAATAATACTCCTTACCCAAGAACAAGTACATATTGCCCAAGAAGCCGCTGTACTCCTCGTCGCTGATCGGCTCACCCGCCAACGCCTTGCAATAGGTCGCATCGGCCTCGGCATCGTCGGCGATCCGCGACGGAAAATCCGGAATACCAATGTCGGTAAAGCGGCAGTTGTTGTCACAGAAATGATCCAAGCGCTGCATGAGTGCCGCCTTCAGCGTGTCGAGACCCGACACCGGCACACCGCTCGCGGCCGTCAGCTTAGCGGCATACTCCGCATACCCCGCGCGACGAATGAGCAGCACGTTATCGGTGCGGAACGAGGGGGCTACCACCGTTTCAAACGAGGCATCCTCGCGAATACGCTTGTGATATTCCAGCGAATCGATCACGTCGTCGGTGGTTGCCAGGTAGGCCACACCCGCCTTGCGGATCATGCTGCGGGGCGACAGACCCTCGTTACGGATCACCGCATTGGCACGCTCCCAAATGTCATCGGCGTTATTCTCGTTCAGATAATCGTCAATGCCAAAATACAGCGACAGCTCCATGTGCGCCCAATGGTACAGCGGGCTCCCCGCTGCCAGCGACAGCGCCTTGGCAAACTTGCGGAACTTGTCCTGATACGAGGCATCGCCCGTAATGTATTTTTCTTCAATACCGGCGTTGCGCATCAAACGCCACTTGTAATGGTCACCGCTCAGCCACAGCTCACCGATAGAGGTAAAAGGCGCATCCTCCTCGATCTCCTTGGGTGATAAATGACAATGATAGTCGATAATGGGCAGCTTCGCTACCTTGGCATACAGCGCTTCGGCTGCAGGCGTGCGCAGCAAATACTCAGCTTTCATTTCGCATCTCTCCTTCAACTCTCATTGTATTGACTTTTTTTGCCTATTTCCATTGCAATTCTCGCCAATTGTATTGCAATTCCGCTCATTTCAAGGAAAAGGATCGCCCGCCAGCGTGCGAACCGACTTGGCTTTATCCTGCTCGGGCGAATTTCCAAACTTCGCCTTGTACGCGCGGTAGAACGAAGAATATTCCGAAAACCCGCATTGCTCGTACACATCGGTGGGTCGCTCGCCCGCACGAATCAGTGTTTTCGCCTGCAGCAAACGCTTGGTGGTAATATACTGCCACACCGAGGTACCGGTGGCATATTTAAACAAGCGATTTAACTGAGCACGGCTCAAGAAGCAATCCTCACAGATACGCGCCACCGTCAAGTCCTCATACAAATGCGTGTTGATATATTCCAACACTCCCGTGATCTTGGCCGACACCGGTGTTTCGCTGCGATCTCCTTCCGAAAACGGCAGCAACGTCTCCGCCAAAAACGACTGTACTTTCGCGGCAACAAACACCTCGGCATCGTCGCCTAAGCGGTCAAAGAGCTTGGTCACGTCACCGTGGAACGGCCAGCCCTCGCCGCCAAAGTCGGTAGCCTCGTAACGGTTGCGCCGTCCTAACTCGCGATTATTAAAGGGTCGCAGCAGCACCTCTCGCACGGCCTCATCATTGCCCAGCATATCTGCCGAAAAATGGATCACCACACGTTCATAGGGCACGGTTTCGTCCAACAACACCAGTCGATGCACCTCAAACGGCCGCATCAGCAACGTATCGTGCGGCGTGAGAGTATACTCGGTGCCCTCCACCAGATATTTGGCACTGCCCGATAAAAAGTGCAGCAGCTCAAACCGCTCGTGGGCGTGCATATAAAAGTCCTCCGGCGACGGTTGCGCTTCTAAGGAATACAAAAACTCAAAATCGTCTGCCCGAAACGCAAATTCACGGTCCTTCATAGGCACCCCCCACAACTCATACTACCCCATGGTTATTTTTATCCTACCATAGTTTTCTCTCGGTTTCAATGTGCTTTTTTGATTTTTACACAAAAAAGCCGTCCCAAACTGCACATAGCAGCTCGAAACGGCTCTTGATTACGGCTTTTTGTTTCGCAACGACTTAAAAAACGCCTTCAGCACCGCCGCACACTCCTCTTCCAACACGCCGCTCGTCGTTTGCGGATGATGGTTATACGGCAGCGCAAACAGATCCGTAAGCGACCCGCACGAGCCGGCTTTCGGATCGGGCGCACCGTACACCAGCCGATCAACACGTGCGTTAATGATGGCACCGGCACACATCGGGCAGGGCTCCAGCGTAACGTACAGCGTACAATCAAATAACCGCCAACCACCAAGCGCCGCACACGCATTGCTGATAGCCTCCAGCTCCGCATGCGCCAACGCATGCTTATCCGCTTCGCGGCGGTTACGGCCGGTAGCGATGATCTCCCCGTTTTTCACGATCACCGCACCAACGGGCACCTCGCCCTCGTCGCCGGCTTCTTGGGCCAATGCCAACGCGGCACACATAAACCGCTCGTCATCGTTCATAGGGATAGCGACGCCACGATCAGCAAAAGTATCCATACAATGCCTCCCACCAAAAATACCGGTGCGGTGAAAATTGCCTTCACGCGCTTGGAAAGCGGCAACACCGAAGCGCCGTTCCCCATCGGCCGCAGCAGATCGTCTTTCCATTGCGGCTTCCCGAAAAACATCGCCAAGCAAACGGCGGTTCCTAAAACGCAAAACACCAAAAAGCTCAGCACCGTCGGGCCGTCGCCGTCAATAAACTGTTCTGCCCAGCCCAGCACCGTCGAGCACGCGTTGTTTGCGAAGTGAAACACCACGGCCGGCCAAATGCTACCGGTCTGAACCGTCAGCCAGCCCAGTATCAGCCCCAAAATAAACGCAAAGGGAAGCTGCAACAAGTTGCCGTGAATCAGCCCAAACAGCACCGAGCTCACCACCACCGCCATGGCCTTGCCATGCTTTTGTAACGAGCCGAGAATGTAGCCGCGCATCGCCATCTCTTCCAGCAACGCCGGCAGCAACGCCGTGCCAATGAGGTTCAGTGCCAAATTCAGCAACGTCGGGTCATATCTGTCCGGCATTTCGGGATACGGCACACCCAGCGCCGAAAAAAACTGCATCACGTAGCCGGAAATATAATTTGCCAGCACCGCGATGGCCATGCCGCCGAATACGGCGATCCCATACGTCCCGCGCGGCACGCGCCGGGTGGGAAACGGATTAGCCTCCCGTCTGGCACACAGCGCCACCACCAGCACAGGCACACCAACGTACAGTATGTATTGCAGCATGTTGAACAGGCAATACCCCACCGAGCCCAAGCCGTAGTCATCCAACGAAAAATCCAGAACCTTAAAAACCGAGGCAACCCCCAGTAGCGTCCCCACAACCAACTGCCCTGCCACCAGCGCCAGCAAGATCCATCCCGTAAAATTAGCATCGCGCTGAATCACTTTCTTTTCCTCGGCCTCCGCTAAAGCGGCGGCATTCCACGGTGTGGTATTCATTCTCGTCCCTCCACGTTTGTTATAGCCGAAGGGAGTCGAACTCCTAACCGCCCATAGGACGGCTTTTCGGCATAAAGCTTGTTTCGCCGCTTGAAATATGTATGTATTTCAAGTGAGTATAACGCTGTTGCTGTGAAAAATTGTTGTTTTGACCGATTAGGGTTCAACTCTCTTCGGCTATACACACTGGTATTATACACCACCACTCGGCAAATCGCAACACCAACGAAAAAATCTCTTGACAAGTCTAAACGCTTGTGCTAAAATGACCTCGCAAACTGAACAAGGGGTGCTGAATATTCGGCTGAGAGGAAGCGTCGCTTCCAACCCTGGAACCTGATCCGGATAATGCCGGCGGAGGGATGTTTACCAAAGCGTATGCGCACTGCAGGGCGTATACTTTATGCTTTTTTTGGCACCCTCTTTCGGAGGGTGCCTTTTTGTTTGGTTTCTAAAAGAAAGGAAGTTGATCCTATGTCCACACGAAACCGTACCGCTTACCGCTTAACGGAAAGCGCCATCATGTTGGCTTTTGCCGCCGTTCTCAGCGTGCTGAAGATCGTCGATATGCCCTCCGGCGGCAGCGTTACTGCCTTCAGCATGCTCCCGCTTCTCATCATCGCCTACCGCTACGGCACGAAATGGGGGCTCGTCACCGCCTTTACTTACAGCCTCATTCAGCTGTTGCTCGGACTCGATAATTTCGCCTACGCCCCCGGCTTCACCTCCATGGTAATGCTTGCGCTGTTCGACTATCTCATCGCCTTTTTGGTGTTGGGACTGGGCGCCTTGTTCCGCCGCAACGGTCGTTCGCAAGGCACCGCACTGGCGTTGGCCGCCATCGTCACCGGTATTCTGCGCTATCTGTGCCACGCCGTATCCGGCTTCACCGTTTGGCGCGACTTGTCGGTTCCCTTCACGGAATCGCTCGTCTATTCGTTGTCGTACAACGCCACCTACATGATCCCCGAAATCCTCATTTTGGTGCTGGGTGCCGTGTATGTGTCGCGTTTCTTGTCCTTTGAGGGCGACTCCGTCACCCGCGCCGCTGCTCAAAAAACCGCCTCTCCCTTGGCGGTCACTCTCTCGGTGATCTCCAAGACTGTCTTGTTGATTGCTGCCGTGTGGATCATCGTCATCTTAGCCCCCGCCATCCAAAACGTCTCCACCGGTGCGTTGTTCCTGGCCGGTCTGGCAGGTGTCAATTGGGCAACCGTCGGCATCATCGCCGCTGTCGGTGTCGGTGTTTTTGCCGTGCTGGAGTTTATTGTTTCCCGCCTAAAAAAAGCATAACGACTGCAAAAAGACTGCAAAAAGAGCCTCCATTCGGAGGCTCTTTTTATTTTTCAAAGGCACTATATAACTCCAACCGATACCGCCCCGGCGGCAGCTCGGTCACCTCGGCGCTCACGCCAACCAGCTCGTTGCCCACTCTCAGCAGCTCCGTGCTTTTTGCAACACCCTCGGTAACCAGCTTTTCCTCGCTGTCGTAAAGTCGCCAGCCGATCTTCGCCGTGGTTTCGTGTCCGTCGCCGTCGGCGGCATACGTCAGCCATCCGTTAAACAGCATCAGTAACGTGCCGGTCTCCTCGGTCGTCTGCGTATAAAAGAATTCCACACCGCTGACTTCCACGTAGATCGGCACGGTTTTTTTGTAATCCGCCGAAAACCGTAACTCCATCGGCAGCTTTGGCAGCTGTACAGCCACGTCACGCACCAGCACCTTGCAGGAATCCTGCTTACCGTTCACGCTTGTCACCGTAATCGTGGCATCCCCCACCGAAACGGCTTTTAATTCACCCTCAGCGTTCACCGACACCACCGCCGGATTCGACGAAGTCCACTTCACCTGCTGATCGGTCGCATTAAGCGGATTCAACGTATACTTCAGGGTAAATTCATCCCCCACCAGGGCCATCCGCAGTTCTTCTTCCAGTTCAATACCCAGCACTTCCACGCGCGACACGTAATCCGGACTTTTCTCACCGCAACGCGTGCAAATACCTTGCTCAAACGTATGCCCTAAAGCCTTCGTTACCACCACGCCGCAAGACTCGCAAACACCCGCCTTGGTGCAAGTGGCCTCACTTATTTTCGCATGCGAGCAAACCGTCGTGGTCGTTACCGTGGCCGTAGTTGTCGTTTTTTTCGTCTTTGTCGGTTTTTTCGTTGCCGTAGTGGTCGTTGTCGTTTCGGTGATCAGCGTAGTCGTATTCGTCACATGCGTACTTTCCGTACTCGCGGTTGTCGTCGTCGAAGGTTCTTCGGCGCAACCCACAAGGCATACAAGCATCACGATCAACACAACGTATAGCACACTCCTGCGCATTGCGCCACCTCCCTTCGATTACGTTATCGTTATACCACATCTCGCAGGATCTGTCAATTCCCATACAAAACAAGAAAAAGCCCCCGCTACGCACTCACACGCAACGGGGGAACACTTCCCTTATACCGACAGATCGTCGTCCTCAACCGTGGGCTCACTTTGAACAACCGCTGCCAAGGCCTCGTCCGCCGTCAGCTCTAACACCTCTAAGCAAGGCTTCGTATAGACTTTCACGCGCTATCTTCCTCTCCGTTAGACAACTGGTTACACATTTAATCGTTGTTATTATAGCACAACTTTTGTACCTTTGCTTGCAAAAAACCGACTCATTTGTGCCATTTTTTGACATGAGAAACCCCTCACCCAAACCTTCGCATCTTCCAAAATCAGTACAACCCAAAATCAGCCCCGTAGGGGCCGATGCCCACATCGGCCCGCCAAAACCCGCACAATCCAAAGCCAGCCCTGTAGGGACCGGCGTCCTCGACGGTCCGCCAAGGGTTGTACAAATGCGAGAATCGGGCCGATGAAGGCATCGGCCCCTACAGTCTCGAATCGGGTGTGTAGCAAGCCTTCCCCTTGGGGGAAGGTGCCGAGCGTATGCGAGGCGGATTCGGCCCGCCAAAACCAGTACAAGCCAAACCCAGCCCTGTAGGGACCGGCGTCCTCGACGGTCCGCCGAAATCCGCACAATCCAAAAACAGCCCTGTAGGGACCGGCCTCCGGACGGTCCGCCGAAGGGTGTACAAACGCGAGGATCGGGCCGATGAAGGCATCGGCCCCTACAGTCTCGAATAAGTTGTGTAGCAAGCCTTTCCCCTTGGGGAAGGTGCCGAGCGTATGCGAGGCGGATGAGGGCAGCATCCGCACAATCTCAACCCAGCCCTGTAGGGACCGGCCTCCGGACGGTCCGCCGAGGGGTGTACAAATGCGAGGATCGGGCCGATGAAGGCATCGGCCCCTACAAAAAACAATTAAGTTTCGATAGAAGCAAAAGAAAAAGCACCCAACCAATCGGTTGAGTGCTTTTGTGTTGGCGTCTACCTATCTTCCCGGGGCCGCTACCAGCCAAGTATTGTCAGCGCAAGTGAGCTTAACTGCCGTGTTCGGAATGGGAACGGGTGTACCCTCACCGCCATCGACACCAACTATTCTCAAGGCTTGATACCCTGAAAACTGAATAAAGATTCGTTTCT
>JAFVSK010000030.1 GCA_017503785.1 Clostridia bacterium | reverse complement strand
GAAATGTTATAGCGGTTATTATACTTATGAGCTGTCTAACGGCGAGGCAACGATTACGTATTGCAGCCCTTCCATCAGCGGCGCGGTTACCATTCCGAGAACACTTGGCGGTTATCCCGTGACGAGCATCAGGAAGTATGCGTTTTACAATTGCAGCAGCCTTACCTCGATAACGATTCCCGACAGCGTGACGAGCATTGGGGATGGTGCGTTTTACTATTGCAGCAGCCTTGAAAGCATTACCTTACCGTTTGTGGGTTCCTCGCGAACGGCAAGCGGGACCTACGATGCTGTTTTTGGATATATTTTTGGATACAGAACCAGTAGAACAGGCGGTACGGTTAAGCAGCATTATAGCAACAGTTACAGCTATTATTATTTTATTCCTTCCAGCTTAAAAAAGGTAACGATTACCGATGCTACACAGATTCCTTACGGTGCGTTTTACAATTGTACCGGTCTTACCTCGGTGACGATTCCCGACAGCGTGAAGAGCATTGGGGAGGATGCGTTTTCCGATTGCAGCAGCCTTACCTCGGTGACGATTCCCGACAGCGTGAAGAGCATTGGGGAGGATGCGTTTTCCGATTGCAGCAGCCTTACCTCGGTGACGATCGGTGACGGTGTGACGAGCATTGGGAGTTATGCGTTTTACGATTGCAGCAGCCTTACCTCAATCACGATTCCCGACAGCGTGACAAGCATTGGAAACTATGCGTTTTACGGTTGCAGCAGTCTTGAAAGCATTACCTTACCGTTTGTGGGTTCTTCGCGAGGAGCAAGTAATACAGCCAGTGCGGTTTTCGGGTATATTTTTGGATACACAATTCACAACACAAGTAGTACGGTTGAGCAGCAGTATGACTGGAGTATTAGCTGGGGTAGTAGTAGCTGTTACTATCATATTCCTTCAAGCCTTCAAAGCGTAACGATTACCGATGCGACACAGATTCCTTACGGCGCGTTTTACAATTGCACCGGTCTTACTTCGGTGACGATCGGTGACGGTGTGACGAGCATTGGGGATTCTGCGTTTTACAATTGCAGCAATCTTTCTGACGTGTGGTACGCCGGCGGCAATCGCACTGCCATAACGATTGGTAGCGACAATACCCCTTTGACTTCAGCAACGTGGCATTACAACACCTGTGATGCCGATGCGCATACCTACCTTAGTGATTGCGATTCTTCTTGCGAAACCTGTGAATGGTTGCGTAATGTCAAAGAGGGGATGCACGACTTCGATTGGGTGGTTGATGATGCCGGCAACTGCGGCGTGGACGGCAAAAAGCACGAAGAGTGTATGCTTTGCCACGTAAAACGCAACGAGAACACGCCTATTCCGGCAACCGGTGAACATACCTATGACAACGCTTGCGATATTGAATGTAACGTGTGCCACGCAGTTAGAACAATTACGCACGACTTCGATTGGGTGGTTGACGATGCCGGCAACTGCGGCGTGGATGGTAAAAAGCACGAGGAGTGCACGGTTTGCCACGAGAAGCGCAACGAAAATACACCCATTCCCGCAACCGGTGAACACACCTACAGCAATGGTTGGGATACCGATTGCAACGTGTGCGAAGCCGAACGTGAGATCACCTACAGCGGCTGGGCACTGGACGGCGGAAAATGGTATTTCTACGAAAACGGTACGATGGTGAAAAACGCGTGGCGTAAGGATACTGTTGGCTGGGTATTCCTCGGCAAAGATGGCGCAATGCTCACCAACGCGTGGTGCACCGACAGCCAAGGCTGGTGCTACGTGGGTGCCAACGGTTACGCTGTAACCAACTGCTGGAAGCGCGACAGCGTAGGTTGGATCTGGCTGAACGCGAACGGTAGCATGACCAAGAACGCGTGGGTGCAAGACGGCGGTAAGTGGTATTTCCTGAACGCCGAGGGTTACATGGTATCCAATGCGTGGAAAAAGGATAGCAAGGGTTGGGTCTACCTCGGTTCAAGCGGTGCTATGATGACCAATGCGTGGGTACGCGACAGCGTGGGTTGGTGCTACGTAGGCGCTGACGGTTACGCCGTGACGAACTGTTGGAAACGTGACAGCGTGGGCTGGTGCTACTTAAACGGCAACGGCAGCATGACCAAGTCGCAATGGTTGTACGATGGCGGCCAGTGGTATTACCTGGATGCCAACGGCT
>JAFVSK010000001.1 GCA_017503785.1 Clostridia bacterium | reverse complement strand
CGGCGTTCAGGAAATACCACTTGCCGCCGTCTTGCACCCAAGCGTTCTTGGTCATGCTGCCGTTCGCGTTCAGCCAGATCCAGCCCACGCTGTCACGCTTCCAACAGTTGGTTACGGCATAACCGTTGGCACCCACGTAGCACCAGCCTTGGCTGTCGGTGCACCAGGCGTTGGTAAGCATCGCACCGTCTTTGCCGAGGAATACCCAGCCGACGCTATCCTTACGCCATGCGTTTTTCACCATCGTGCCGTTTTCATAGAAATACCATTTACCGCCGTCCAGCGCCCAACCGCTGTAGGTGATCTCACGCGGCTTTTCGCACACGTTGCAATCGGTATCCCAGTTGTTATCGTAGGTGTGTTCGGTTTCACGAATACTTTTACACACGTTACATTCGGTATCGCAAGCGTTGTCATAGGTGTGTTCACCGGTCGCGGGAATGGGCGTGTTCTCGTTGCGCTTCTCGTGGCAAATCGAGCACTCCTCGTGCTTTTTGCCGTCCACACCGCAGTTGCCGGCATCGTCGATCACCCACTCAAAATCGTGTGTAATTGTTCTAACTGCGTGGCACACGTTACATTCGGTATCGCAAGCGTTATCGTAGGTGTGTTCACCGGTCGCAGGAATAGGCGTGTTCTCATTGCGTTTTACGTGGCAAAGCATACACTCTTCGTGCTTTTTGCCGTCCACGCCGCAGTTGCCGGCATCATCAACCACCCAATCGAAGTCGTGCATCCCCTCTTTGGTATTACGCAACCATTCACAGGTTTCGCAAGAAGAATCGCAATCACTAAGGTAGGTATGCGCATCGGCATCACAGGTGTTGTAATGCCATTTTGCAGAAGATAAGGGGGTGTTTTCGCTACCAATCGTTATGGCAGTGCGATTGCCGCCGGCGTACCACACGTCAGAAAGATTGCTGCAACCGTAAAACGCCCAATCCCCAATGCTCGTCACGCTGTCGGGAATCGTCACCGAGGTAAGGCTACTGCAATCGTAAAACGCACCATCCCCAATGCTCGTCACGCCGTTACCAATCGTCACCGAGGTAAGGCTGATGCAATAGTAAAACGCCCAATCCTCAATGCTCGTCACGCTGTCGGGAATCGTCACCGAGGTAAGGCTGCTGCAACCGTAAAACGCCTCATCCCCAATGCTCGTACATTTATTGGAAAGAATAACCGTTTTCAGCGAAGACGGAACATAATCGTCGTTGTACGAATAAGCACTTGCGCCGAAAATATAGCCGAAATAGGTCGCACCGGTTCCATCGGCGTATTGCCCCACAAACGGCAGGGTAATACTATTAAGACTGGTGCAACCGTAAAACGCAGAATCCCCAATGCTCGTCACACTGTCAGGAATCGTTATCGAGGTAAGGCTGCTGCAAGACTCAAACGCACCAGCCCCAATGCTCGTCACGCTGTCGGGAATCGTCACCGAGGTAAGGCTGCTGCAATAGTAAAACGCATAATCACCAATGCTCGTCACACTGTCAGGAATCGTCACCGAGGTAAGCCTGCTGCAACCGTAAAACGCCTCATGCCCAATGCTCGTCACACTGTCAGGAATCGTCACCGAGGTAAGGCTGCTGCAATCCTCAAACGCAGAACTCCCAATGCTCGTCACACTGTCGGGAATCGTCACCGAGATAAGGCTGCTGCAATTGTAAAACGCCGTATACCCAATGCTCGTACATTTATTGGAAAGAATAACCATTTTCAGCGAAGACGGAACATCATCGCCGTTGTTTGAAACAGCACTTGCACCAAAAATATAGCCAAAATGCGTTTTGCCGGTACCGTCAGCCTTTTCTCCCACAAACGGTAAGGTAATGCTTTCAAGACTGATGCAACCGCGAAACGCAGCGTACCCAATACTCGTCACGCTGTCGGGAATCGTTATCGAGGCAAGGCTGCTGCAATCCTCAAACGCATACTTCCCAATGCTCGTCACGCTGTCGGGAATGGTCACCGAGGTAAGGCTGCTGCAACCGTAAAACGCAGAATCCCCAATGCTCGTCACGCTATCGGGAATCGTCACCGAGGTAAGGCTACTGCAATAGCTAAACGCATACTCCCCAATACTCTTCACACCATCGGGAATGATCAAATCGGTTACCAAGGTGTTGTTGTAATATAGCTTCCCTGCAAAGTATAACGGATTTGCTGTATAACTCGCAAAATTAATCTTACACCACGCGGCGATATCGTTAATATATACCGAGGTAAGGCTGCTGCAACCGTAAAACACCTCATACCCAATGCTCGTCACACCGTTGCCGATCTCGACCGAGGTAAGACTGCTACAAGCCCGAAACGCAGAATCCCCAATGCTCCGCACGCCGTCGGGAATCGTTATTGAGGTAAGACTGCTGCAATTCCAAAACGCACCATCCTCAATGCTCGTCACGCTGTCGGGAATCGTTATCGAGGTAAGACTGCTACAAGCCCGAAACGCAGAATCCCTAATGCTCGTCACGCTGTCGGGAATCGTGATTGAGGTAAGCTTGCTGCAACCTCTAAACGCACCAGCCCCAATGCTCGTCACGCTATCAGGAATGGTCACCGAGGTAAGGCTGCTGCATATGCAAAACGCCCGATTCCCAATGCTCGTCACGCTGTCGGGAATCGTCACCGAGGTAAGGCTGCGGCAACCGTAAAACGCCTCACCCCCAATGCTCGTCACACCGTCACCGATCGTCACCGAGGTAAGACCGGTACAATTGGAAAACGCACCATGAGGAATCTGTGTCGCATCGGTAATCGTCACGCTTTGAAGGCTTGAAGGAATATAATAGTAACCGCTACTACCCCAGCTAATACTCAAGTCATAATACTGCTCAACCGTGCCGGCGGTAAATTCATAGTCTGTCCACCCAAAAATATATCCAAAAACAGCATCGTAGGTCCCTCTTGCCGTTCGCGAGGAACCCACAAACGGTAAGGTAATGCTTTCAAGGCTGCTGCACTTGTAAAACGCATCTTCTCCAATGCTCGTCACGCTGTCGGGAATCGTCACCGAAGTAAGACTGCTGCAATAGTAAAACGCACCATCCCCAATGCTCGTCACACCGTCACCGATCGTCACCGAGGTAAGGCTGCTGCAATCGGAAAACGCATAAGCCTTTATGCTCGTCACGGGATAACCGCGAAGTGTTCTCGGAATGGTAACCGCGCCGCTGATGGAAGTGCTGCAATCCGTAATCGTTGCCTCGCCGTTAGACAGCTCATAAGTATAATAACCGCTATAACATTTCAGTGCCGCACTCGCCGTAAAGCTGAACGCACCAAGCGGCAGCATACCCACCAGTAGCACCACCGTAAGCAACACACTTGTCCATTTTTTCATCAAGTATCACTCCTCGTAACGAGCTGTACAAAATAATCATACCACACCTTGCCAAAAAATACAAGCGCGGCGTTCCGCCACACCGAGGCCCCCTCCCCGAGGGGGCTGTCGCCGCAGGCGACCGGGGGAGTTTCCTCACATTCGCACAAACCTTGGCGGGACGGTGTGGGCACCGTCCCCTACGTTCTCGAATCAGGAATGTAGGGACCGGCGTCCTCGACGGTCCACCTAGGCCCCCTCCCCGAGGGGGCTGTCGCCGCAGGCGACCGGGGGAGTTGCCTCACATTAACACAATCCAAAACCAGCCCTGTAGGGACCGGCGTCCTCGACGGTCCGCCAAGGCCCCCTCCCCGAGGGGGCTGTCGCCGCAGGTGACCAGGGGAGTTTCCTCGCATTCGCACAAACCTTGGCGGGACGGTGTGGGCACCGTCCCCTACAAATATCCCTTTAATTTTATGGAAACCACACCTAGGCCCCCTCCCCGAGGGGGCTGTCGCCGCAGGCGACTGGGGGAGTTTCCTCACATTCGCACAAACCTTGGCGGGACGGTGTGGGCACCGTCCCCTACAAATATCCCTTTAATTTTATGGGAACCACACCTATGTCCCTCTCCGAAACAACTAAAAACGCACGCAACCAACCGTTGCGTGCGTTTTGTCGTTTTATTCCACTCCCCAGCCGTTCAGACCGGTCTTTTGCATGGCCTGCGTGATCTTATCGGCCACGTCGCCGTACTGCGGTGTCAGCGAGGCGATCAGCTCCTTCATCTGCTGGCGGTTGGTGCAACCGTCCACAGGGCAGCGCGATGCCACCACCGGCAGCGCTTCACGCCGCACGTAGGCCGCGATCTCGCGTTCCTTCAAAAACACCAACGGGCGAATAAGAGTCAGCTCGCGCCGGTCCAAATAGCTTTTGGGCGAAAAGCACTCCAGCGTGGCGCCCGACAACAAGCTCATCAGCAGCGTTTCGGCAGCATCGTCCTGATGGTGCCCCAGCGCCACCACGTTGCAGCCCAGCTCCACCGCCGTGCGATGCAACGCCCCGCGCCGCAGCCGCGCACATAAGCTGCACGGATTTTGCTCACCCAGCGTTTCCTTCACCGCCTCCCACAGCTGCGTGCGCCGCACGGTGTACGGCACCTCCAGCCGCTCGCACAAGGCCGCAACGGCGGTATAGTCGGTCTGCTCACCGTCGAAGCAAGGGTCGAGCGTAACGGCGTGCAGCGTAAACGGCTGCGGATAAAACCGCCGCAGCTGCGATAGCAGCGCGAGCAAGGCCACGCTGTCTTTCCCGCCCGACACGCCCACGCAAACGGTGTCGCCCGCTTGTATCATGCCATACCGATCCACTGCCGCCCGCAGCACTGCTAAGGGCTCACGCCGTCCTGCCATACCGTCACTTCCTTACAGGCACAGTATAGCACCTTTTCGTTGGTTTTTCAAGGCTCACCCAGCTGCTCGCGAATAACCGCCGCCACCGCCTCGGTTTGTGCCCGCACCAGCGTGTCGTCGTCGCCCTCGGCCATCACGCGAATGAGCGGCTCCGTGCCCGACGGCCGCACCACCAGCCGCCCGCCGCTGCCCAGCGCCGCTTTGGCGCTGTCGATGGCTTCCTTTACGGCACTGTTGGTGTAAAACGCGCGTTTTCCCTCGTTTGTGGCGGCCACGTTTACGCTGTGCTGCGGATACCGCTTCATCACCTGCTTGAGCTCGTGCAGCGACCGTCCGCACCGCTTCAGATACGACAACAGCTGCACCGCCGTGAGCTGACCGTCGCCCGTGGTGGCGAAATCCCGAAAAATAATATGTCCCGACTGCTCGCCCCCGAACGCAAACTCACCCAGCAGCAGCTCCTCCAGCACGTAGCGATCGCCCACCTTGGTGGCAATAAACTGCAGCCCCTGCTCCTCGCAAAACTTAGAAAACCCAAAATTCGTCATCACCGTACCCACCACGGTGTTGCCCGCAAGCTTTCCCCGCTCACGCAGGTCCAGCGCGCAAATAGCCATGATCTCGTCGCCGTCCACCACCGCGCCCGTATGGTCCACACACAAGCAGCGATCGGCATCGCCGTCGAAAGCCAGCCCCAGCTCCAAGCCATTGTCAACCACGTAGCGTGCCAACGCTTCGGGATGCGTGGAGCCGCAGTCCTCGTTAATATTCACACCGTTCGGGGCGCTTGCGAGCACCGTCACCTCACAGCCCAGTTCGGTAAACAACCGCTCGGCGGTGGCTGCGGCGGCACCGTTGGCACAATCCACCGCCACCCGCAGCCCCTCGGGCACCACCGGCACGGTGCTCTTTAAATGATCAATATAATCCTTCACCGCGTGCGGTGCCACCGTTACGCGGCCCACCTCGCCGCCTGTCGGCGTGGGATACGTGCCCTCCTCGGTCACCAGCCGTTCGATCTCCTCCTCCAGCTCGTCCGGCAGCTTGTAGCCGTCGCCGCTGAACAGCTTAATGCCGTTAAACGCCGCCGGATTGTGCGAGGCCGACACCATCACCCCCGCATCCGCCTTGTATTTCCCCACCAGATACGCCACCGCCGGCGTGGGGATCACCCCCAAGCGGATCACGTCGGCGCCCACCGAGCACAACCCTGCTGTGAGCGCCGTGTCCAGCATCTCCGAGGAAGCGCGCGTATCGGTGCCGATCACCACCACCGGCCGCCGTCGGCCGTCCTTCGCCAGCACCAACGCCGCCGCGCGGCCGATATTCAATGCCAGTTCACACGTAAGCTCGGTGTTGGCAATGCCGCGCACACCGTCTGTTCCGAATAACCGTCCCATCATTCGCTCCTTCTCGGCACCACCGTGCCGTCGTTTTTATAAATATGCCCCGCAGGCACCACGCCGCGCACGCTGCACAGCGGATAGATCTGTGTGCCCCTGCCGATCACCGTGCCGGGATTGAGCACGCAGCCGCACCCGATCTCCGCACCGTCGCCCAGCATCGCCCCGCACTTGCGCAGGCCGGTGGGATACAGCGCTTCGCCGTGCTTGACGATCACGTTGGACTTGTCGCCCTTCACGTTCGAGGTGATCGCCCCCGCGCCCAAATGCGCATGGTAACCCAGCACGGAATCGCCCACGTAGTTGTAATGCGGCACCTGCACCTCGTCGAACAGCAGCGCGTTTTTCAGTTCGGTGGAATTACCCACCACCGCGCGCCGTCCCACCAGCACGCTCCCGCGCAGGAACGCCCCCACGCGAATTTCGGCCTCCTCGTCAATAATGCACGGCCCCACGATCACCGCCGACGCGTCCACCCGCGCCGATTTGGCGATCCAAACATCCTCGCCGCGCTTTTCAAACCGCTCGGCAGGCAACGATGCCCCCAGCGTCACAAGTTGGGCGCGCAGATGCGGCAACGCCTCCCACGGATAGGCGTATTGCATCAAAAACGATCCTGCCCGACTGCGCGAAAAATCAAACAATTCACTGGTATAGATCAACGAAACCACCTCATTCCACCGTAACACTTTTTGCCAGATTTCGCGGATGGTCAATATCACAGCCCCGCTCCAGCGCCGTATAATATCCCAACAGCTGCAGCGGCACAATGCTGAGCGAGGCCTGAAACAGCGGCTCCGCCGCAGGAATGGTCAGCACCTCGTCGGCTGCCTCCTCCACCGTTTCGGCGGTAAGCAGCAGCACCCACGCTCCACGGGCGCGCACCTCGCGCACGTTGGCCAGCGTTTTGGTAAGCAACGCCTTATCGCAGGCCAGCGCCGCTACAAACGTGCCCGACTCCATCAACGAAATGGTCCCGTGCTTCAATTCCCCTGCCGCATACGCTTCGGAATGGATATAACTGATCTCCTTTAATTTCAGCGAAGCCTCCAGCGCGGCTGCGTGGTCGATGCCGCGGCCGATAAAATACGCATCGGTAAGCGGCGGCAGCCGCTTGGCAAGGGCGTGCATTTGCGGTGCCGTTTTTAATAATCCGCGGATCAGCGACGGCAAACGCCGCAGCTCGGCGGTGAGTCGCTGCTCCTCAGCAGGCGTTACCGTGCCGCGCATCACGCCCAACCGCACCGCCAGTAAATACAGCGCCGCCAACTGCGCGGCATACGCCTTGGTGGTAGCCACCGCAATTTCGGGCCCCGCTCTCGTGAGCAGCACCGCTTCGCTCTCGGCCGCCAACGTGCTGCCTTCCACGTTCGCCACCGCCATCACCCGCGCACCCAAACGCTTGGCCTCACGCAGTGCGGCCAGCGTGTCGGCCGTTTCGCCCGATTGACTGATACACACCACCAACGTATCCCCGTCGGTCACGGGCTGCCGATACCGATACTCCGAAGCCACCTCGGCCACGCACGGTACGCGGGCCAAGCGTTCCATCACCTGCGCCCCCACCATGCCGGCGTGATATGCCGAGCCACAGCCCACCAGCACCACCCGCTTGAGTGCCACCGCCTGCGCCGCCGTCAACGGCAGCACCTCGGGAGTGACCCTGCCCTCTTGCAGGTGCGGCAGCAGCGTCGCCGCCACCGCCTCGGGCTGCTCGTGAATTTCTTTCAGCATAAAATGTGCATACGCGCCGCGCTCGGCCTGTTCGGCCTCCCACGCCGTTTCCTGCAACGGCCGTTGCAGTGGCTCGCCGTCGGCACCGTACACGGTGTACCCCTCGGCCGTCAGGCACGCCACGTCGCCGTCCTGCAGCATCACACACCGCTGCGTATACGGCAGCACCGCGGGTATATCCGAGGCCAAAAACACCCCTTCGTCGGCCACACCGATCACGAGCGGGCTTTGGCACCGCACCGCATACACTCGCTCGGGCTGCGCCGTGTACAGCACGCCCAGCGCAAACGATCCCTCCAGCTGTGCCGTCACACGGCGCAGTGTGGACGGCACGTCGCCGTCGTCCTCTCGCTGTAGCAACTGCGCGATCAGCTCGCTGTCGGTATCCGACCGCAACACCACCCCCGCCTCACGCAGCGTGCGTCGCAGCACTGCCTCGTTTTCAATAATGCCGTTGTGCACCACCGCCCAGTGTCCGTTGTCACTTAAATGCGGATGCGCATTGCGCGCCGTCGGCGCGCCGTGCGTGGCCCACCGCGTGTGGCCGATGCCCACCGTTTGCGGCAATCCCTCGCCGCCGTTCATCCGCGCCGCCAGCACCGAAAGCCGCCCTGCTTCCTTGTACACACAAAACCCACTGCCATCCAGCAAAGCCACACCGGCCGAATCATACCCGCGATATTCCAACCGTGCCAACCCCTGAAGCAGCAGCGGCGCCGCCGCTTGCCGTCCCACATATCCTACGATGCCGCACATATCGGTATGCTCCTTTCTTTGATAAAACGCCGTGTTTAGTGTTTCCAACACCGTTATGTTTCTTACAAGCAGTCTTATTGTGTAACTTTTGAGTCTATTTTAACAAAACGATGTGCTATAGTATACGCGCCGCGCGGTGCGTTGTCAACTGTTTTTTACTTTTTTGTCACAATTTTTATACTTTTTTGAATTTTTAAAGGTACGTTTCCTCCCTTGACCGCATCGCTAAATACTGGTATACTGGAACGGTAAAGTGAGGGGATCCTATGTCAACGAACTACGAGATTGCCATTGTCGGCGGCGGCGCTTCGGGGCTGGCGGCGGCTGTTTTCTGTGCGCGTGAGCGCGGCAGCGGCAGCGGTATCGTGTTGCTGGAAAAGTCGCCGCGTGTGGGCAAAAAGCTGTTGGCCACCGGCAGCGGCACCTGCAACATCACCAACCGCGGCGCAGCCCCCGAAAACTATCACGGCAACGGCGCGGCGGCGTTCGTCACGCCCGCCCTCACCCAATTTCCGCCGCAGGCGTGTGTGGACTTTTTTCAGTCGCTCGGCGTGCTGTGCGCCCCCCGCGAGGAAGGGCGCGAATATCCGCTCTGCCAGCAGGCGGGCGCGGTGCTCGACTGTTTGCGGTTAGAGCTTTCTTCGCTCGGCGTTACCGAACGCTGTGACGCGGCTGTCACCGCCGTCACGCCGCAAAACGGTGGCTTTCGCCTCACACTCGGCAGCGAAAGCATCACCGCCCGCCGCGTCATTTTAAGCACGGGCGGCGCAGCATCCCCCTCGCTCGGCGGCACGTCCGACGGCTACGCCTTAGCCACGGCGTTGGGGCATCGCAAAACACCGTTGTTCCCCTCCATCGTGCAGGTGCGCACCGATACCACCTTCGTTCGCGCAATGAAAGGCCTGCGCACCGATGCCACCGTTACCTTTTGCTTAAATCGCGAGCCGCTCTGTTCACACACAGGCGAGCTCCTATTTACCGAATACGGCATTTCCGGCCCCGCCGTTATGCAAATTTCCCGCGTGGTGGGCGACTGGGAGCGCCGCAAAAACGGCGATATGACTGCCGAGATCGACCTCTTACCCACCGTCAGCGAAACGGCGCTGCTCTCGCTGCTGAGCAGCCGCAAGACCCTCTCTCGCACGGCCGCCGATTTCCTCACGGGCCTGCTGCACAAACGCATCGGCCAAACGGTTTGCCGCGCCGCCGGATTTTCGCTGGAGCAGCCCATGAACGCCCTCTCTCCCAACGAGCTGCGCCGTTTGGCTGCCACCATCAAGCGGTTCCCGTTACCGGTGCTCGGCACGCAAGGACTGGGCGGCGCCCAAGTCACCGCCGGCGGTATCGCCACCGACGACGTTGACCCTCGCACCATGATGTCCCGCCGCGTTTCGGGGCTGTACCTCATCGGCGAGCTGCTGGATGTCGACGGCGATTGCGGTGGCTATAACCTGCACTGGGCGTGGGCTTCGGCCTATGCCGCCGCAAAGGCGGTGACCGCATGATCGAGATCAGCGGCCTGCGCCTGCCTCTCTCCTACACCGAAGCCTCGCTGCGCCGTGCAGCGGCCAAGCGCTTGGGCGTGCCCGAAAGCGCGGTACAAACCTGTCGTCTGCACCGCCGCTCGGTGGATGCACGCAAAAAGCCGAATTTGGTGTTCGAGATCACCGTGGGTGTCACGGTTCAAAACGAAAAAAAGGTTCTTACCGCCTGCCGTGACCCTCACGTAAAGCGGTATGAACCCTTGTCCTTTTCCATCGTAAAGCCCACGGCGCAGCCCGCACACCGTCCCGTGGTGGTGGGCAGCGGCCCTGCCGGCTTATTTGCGGCGCTGGTGCTGGCCCGCGCCGGACTGGCTCCGCTGGTTGTTGAACGCGGCGATGCCGTCGATGCTCGTCGCACCGCCGTCGACCGTTTCCGCCAAACCGGCGTGCTGGACACACAATCCAACGTACAATTCGGCGAGGGCGGTGCCGGCACCTTTTCCGACGGTAAGCTCAACACCGGCATCCACGACCCCCGCTGCCGCTTGGTACTGGAAGAACTGGCAGCCGCCGGCGCACCCGAGGAGATCTTATGGCAAGCCAAGCCCCACGTGGGCACCGACCGTTTGTGTGCCGCCGTGCGCGGCCTGCGTGAGCAGATCGGTGCGTTAGGCGGCGAGGTGCGCTTTCGCACGCAGGTTATCGGTATTCACACCGAAAACGGCGCCGTTACGGGGCTCACCCTGCGCACGCCGCAGGGCACCGAGGAGCTTTGCTGCGACCGTGTCATTTTCGCCATCGGCCACAGCGCGCGTGACACGCTGGCCATGCTGCACGAGGCCGGCCTCCCCATGGAGCAAAAGCCGTTTGCGGTGGGCGTGCGTATTGAGCACCCCCGCGAGCTTATCGATCGCAGCCAATACGGCGCCGCCGCCGGGCATCCCGCGCTCGGCGCCGCCGAGTATAAATTGAACGTTCCCCTGCCCGAAGGTCGTGGGGTCTACACGTTTTGCATGTGTCCGGGCGGCGAGGTCATCGCCGCGGCCTCCGAGGAGGGCGGCGTGGCCGTCAACGGTATGAGCACCTTTGCGCGTAATGCGCGCAACTCCAACAGCGCCCTTTTGGTGGGGGTCACCCCTGCCGATCTGCCCAACGCGCACCCGCTTGCGGGCGTTGCCCTGCAACGGCAAATGGAACGTGCCGCCTTCGCCTTGGGCGGCGGCAACTACCACGCCCCCGTGCAGCTGGTGGGCGATCTGTGCGCCGGCCGTGCAAGCACCTCGCTGGGCGAGGTGGAACCGTCCTACCGTCCGGGCGTTACCCCGTGCGATCTGCGCGACTGTCTGCCCGCCTTCGTCACCGATTCGCTTCGCCTGGCGCTTCCCCGCTTGGGTCAACGCCTGCGCGGCTTCGATCGGTACGACGCCGTGCTCACCGGTGTGGAATCCCGCAGCTCGTCCCCTGTGCGCCTGCCGCGTGACGAGGGTTGTCAATCCACCGTTCGCGGGCTGTTCCCCTGCGGCGAGGGCGCCGGCTACGCCGGCGGCATCACTTCTGCTGCGGTGGATGGCATCCGCTGTGCCACTGCCCTCATCGAAAGCCTGTAAACCAAAGAAAAAGAAGGTCTGTGTTTTTAACACAGACCTTCTTTTTTTATACGTCCTCAGGCTTCGGGATGCTCCGCAAACCAGGCAGGCAAGTCGATCACCCGCTGATTGCGGCTGCCGCGGAACTGCAGCTCCAGATCGCGCTGAGCCTCAATGTAGGGCCCGTCGATCAGGGTATCGACATAGCCGAGCAGCTGCCGAACCGCCGGTTCGGTTTTCCCTTTTTCCAACAATTGCTCCAAGGTATAGCCGGAATAAGCCACCACCGTTTTACCCATGGCGCGCACACGCTGCGCCAGCTCGCACAGCGCCTGTGCCTGACAAAACGGCTCGCCGCCCGACAGTGTCACGCCCGACAGCAGCGGATTTTCCCGCATTTCGTCGATCAGCTCGTCCACGGTACGCGGAGTACCGCAGCCAAACGCGTGCGACTGCGGATTGTGGCACCCGGGGCAGTGGTGCGGGCAACCCTGCACGAACACCACGTAGCGAAATCCGGGGCCGTCCACAATGGATTCCGGCTCAATGCCGCAAACGTCAATCGTTGAGGCCATGCTTTACTCGCTCTCTCTCCTCGGCGCGCTTGGCATTGTTGAAGCGATCGGTGGTACCCACCAAATAACCGGTGATACGGCGAATACGCTCAAACTTCATATCCTTACCCACTTCGGTTACACAGGTCTTTTTTTCCATAGTCAAACACTCCTTTTCGTTGTTATTATTCACAACCGCAGAAATGCGGCATGTGCGGATACAGTTTACGCAGCTCGTTGAGCTTTTCAATGCTCACGGCCTCGCCCTCGCGACGACCGCAGCGCGGACACACCTCGTTGATCACGCCGGTATAGCCGCAAACGGGGTCACGGTCAACGGGATGGTTCACCGAGCCGTAGCCCACACCGGCTTCCTTCATGCAGCGGATCACCGCCTCAAAGGCCTCGAGGTTCTTGCAGGTGTCGCCGTCGAGTTCAACGTAGCTGATATGGCCGGCGTTGGTCAGCGCATGGAACGGACCCTCAATGGCGATCTTCTTGTAGGCGCTGATGGGATAATACACCGGCACGTGGAACGAGTTGGTGTAATACTCGCGATCGGTAACACCGGGGATCTCGCCGTACAGCTTCTTGTCGATGCGGATAAAGCGGCCGCTCAAGCCTTCGGCAGGGGTGGCCAGCAACGTAAAGTTGAGGCCCGTCTGCTTCGACTGCTCGTCCATGCGCTCGCGCATGTAGGTGATGATCTCGAAGCCGAGCTTGCGGCTTTCTTCGCTTTCGCCGTGATGCTTGCCGGTGAGTGCCTTCAGCGTTTCGGCCAAGCCGATGAAGCCCACGCTCAGCGTACCGTGCTTGAGCACTTCCTCCACGCTGTCGTCCGGGCCGAGGTTTTCGGAATCGATCCACACGCCC
Organism: Clostridia bacterium; assembly: GCA_017503785.1. Classification (GTDB taxonomy): domain Bacteria; phylum Bacillota; class Clostridia; order Oscillospirales; family Acutalibacteraceae; genus RGIG3009. The sequence goes on along the minus strand of JAFVSK010000001.1, from coordinate 3,905 downwards.
TGACCCATCAGGAACGGATAGTTGCGCACCTTCTTGCCGCACTGTACCTTAAAGCGGTGCAGCAGCTGACGGCACACCAGATCAATGCGCTGATCCAGCAGGCGGTAGAACTTCTCCACGTCGCCCTTCGCCTCAATACCGATACGCGGCAGGTTGATGGACGTAAAGCTCAGGTTACCGCGGCCGCAGGTGACCTCGCGGGTCTGATCGTGGAAGTTACCCATAACGCGGGTACGGCAGCCCATGTAGGCCACTTCGGTGTTGTAATCGCCGGGGCGATAATACTGCAGGTTAAACGGCGCATCCAGGAAGCTGAAGTTCGGGAACAAGCGCTTCGCCGAGGTTTTCATCGCCAGCTTAAACAGATCGTAGTTGGGATCGCAGGGGTTGTAGTTCACGCCCTCTTTCACCTTAAAGATCTGCACCGGGAAGATGGGCGTTTCGCCGTTGCCCAAACCGGCATCGGTGGCCACCAAGAGGTTGCGGATCACCATACGCGCCTCGGGCGAGGTATCGGTACCGTAGTTCACCGAGCTGAACGGCACCTGCGCACCGGCTCGGGAGTTCATGGTGTTCAGGTTGTGTACGAACGCCTCCATCGCCTGGAAGGTGGCGCGGTCGGTCTGGCGCCATGCGGTAGCGGCCGCAAACTCGTGCGCCTCCACCGCCTGATCGGCCGTGATGGGCTGGAAGCCGCCCGCCTGCTGATGGCGCGGCAGCCACGTTTTCATGAGCTGGCACACGTCCTCGGCGTTGCCCATACCCACTTCCACGCCCAGCTGCTCACGAGCAGCCGCAGCCAGTGCCTCGGCGTCGGTTACGGTCATGCCGAAACGCACAATGAGGAACTCCGCCAACGCACGGAAATACTCACGGCGATACGTCTTGGCCACACCGGGTGCCATGGCGTAGTCGAAGTTGGGAATACTCTGACCGCCGTGCATTTCGTTCTGGTTAGCCTGCACCGCAATGCACGCCAGCGCCGAATAGCTCTGAATACCGTTCGGCTCGCGCAGGCAGCCGTGACCGGTGGAGAAACCGTTTTTGAACAGCTTCAGCAGATCGATCTGGCAGCAGGTTTCGGTGAGCATGTAGAAATCCTTGTCGTGAATGTGGATATCGCCGTTGATGTGTGCCGCGGCAATGTCCTTCGGCAGGATATAGTTGTCAATAAAATACTTGGAACCCTCGGAGCCGTATTTCAGCATGGTACCCATGGCGGTATCCGCATCAATGTTGGCGTTTTCGCGCTTAATATCGGCATCCTTCGCATACGAGAAGGTGAGCTCCTTGTAAATATCCATCAAGTCGGCCTCCGACTGACGGATCTTGGTGTGCTCGGCACGATACAGAATGTAGGCCTTGGCGGTTTTACCGTAGCCGGCCTCAATGAGCACCTGCTCCACAACGTCCTGCACCTGCTCCACCGTGGGCACTGCGCCCGCGGGGATGGCCGCAACCACCTTTTGCGTTAATTCGTTCAGTACCTTGGCAGGGATCTTTTCATCTGCCACCGCAATGCTGGCCTTGTGCATTGCTTCTTTGATCTTTTTCGCGTCGAACGCAACGGTATCACCGTTACGCTTACGGATCGATTCGATCACCGTTCCCACTCCTCTTTCTTTTATTTCAGTTATTTTCATAGTCATACCAGTGTAGTGCCTTTATATATTACAATATATTGTTCCTCTTGTCAACAGAAAACACAATATATTGTGTGTCAAATTTTCAAGCCAACTTTTGGTAGTTTTGACGAAAATACAAAAAAACGCTGTTCGACACCACGTTTCCCCTAAATATGCACGGACAAGCCCGTATGATAAAGGTAACACCGAAGGAGGTATCACTATGGTAATACGCATGAGCACCGACGGAAAGGCTCTCACCGTGTGGCTGTCGGGCGAGCTCGACCATCACGCGGCCCGCACGATGCGTGAACAGATCGACGCCGCGATCGACCGTTCCGCCGCCACACATCTGCAGCTGGATTTTTCGGGTGTGGGATTTATGGACAGCTCGGGCATCGGCCTCATCATGGGGCGCTATCGGTTAATGCAAGGGCGCGGCGGCACGCTGGCGGTCGTGGGCGCCTCGGAGCGTCTGCAACGCGTAATGAAGCTGGCCGGACTCAACAAGCTCCCCATTTGGGGCACCACACAACACAAGGAGGTCACCCGTTCATGAAACAGCCACTCAACGAAATGAAGCTCACCTTCCCCAGCCGTTCCGCCAACGAAGCGTTTGCGCGCTCGGCCGTTGCCTCGTTTTTGTCGCAGCTCGACCCCGCCGTGGACGAGCTGGCCGACCTGCGCACCGCCGTGAGCGAAGCCGTTACCAACTGCATCGTGCACGCCTATCCCGACTCGATCGGCAGCATCACCATTCAAATGCGATTGTACGCCGACGGCCGCACCGTGATAAAAATACGCGACCGCGGCTGCGGCATTCCCGACGTTCCGCAAGCCATGGAGCCGCTGTTCACCACCGGCGGCGACGATCGCTCCGGCTTGGGCTTTTCGGTGATGGAAAGCTTCACCGACCGTTTACGCGTTAACTCCAAGCCCGGTCGCGGCACCACCGTCACCATGGAAAAATACATAGCAGTGCGGGAACGGCAGGCGAAGGCGGTGTGACACGCGACGAACGCATCTGCAGCAATTTAGGGCTGGTGCACACCTGTGCCCGCCGTTTTATCGGTCGCGGCATCGACTACGACGATCTGTATCAAGCCGGCTGCATGGGCCTGGTCAAGGCCGTGGACGGCTTCGACGACTCCCGCGGCCTGCGACTGTCCACCTACGCCGTGCCCGTTATTTTGGGGGAGATCCGCCGCCTGTTCCGCGACGGCGGCACCGTTAAGGTCAGCCGTTCGTTGAAGGAGCTGTCGATGAGGGTGTCCAAGGAGCGCGATGCCTTTCAGGTGCGCGAGGGGCGCGAACCCACCGTGAGTGAGCTCAGCGACCTGCTCGGCCTTGAACGCGAGCAGGTGGTCGAAGCGCTGGGAGCCGCGCTGCCCGCTCTTTCGCTCACCCGCGCGAGCGACGAAGCCGACGGCGACGAGATCGACGTGCCCGTTGCCTCGCCCGACGAAGCCATCACCGACCGCTTGGCCCTGCAGCAAGTGCTGGCCGCCCTGCCTGAAAACGACCGCTCCCTCATTGAGCTGCGCTATTTCCGCCGCAAAACGCAGCAGTTCACCGCCGACACCCTCGGCATGACCCAGGTGCAGGTGTCCCGCCGCGAGCGCCTCATCCTGCGCGAGCTCCGCCGCCTCCTCTCCTCATAGTAGGAAACGACCTATGTGTCGTTCCGCCACACCTAGGCCCCCTCCCCGAGGGGGCTGTCGCCGCAGGCGACTGGGGGAGTTTCCCCGCATTCCCACAATCCAAAACCAGCCCTGTAGGGACCGGCGTCCTCGACGGTCCGCCAAAGCTTGTACAAATGCGAAGAACGGGACGGTGTGGGCACCGTCCCCTACAAATATCCCTTTAATTTTATGGGAAGCACACCAAGGCCCCCTCCCCGAGGGGGCTGTCGCCGCAGGCGACTGGGGGAGTTTCCTCACATTAACACAAACCAGCCCCTTGCCTCCCTCTGACGAGGGAGGTGTCACGGCATCGCCGTGACGGAGGGAGAGAAAAAAAGCACCGCCGCCAACCAAACGGTTGACGGCGGTGCTTTGCTATCTGTTCAATTTATCCGATCCACACGCCGCTGGCGTTAAACTTGTAGGTCTTGCCACCGATCACACGCGTGCCGGTCACCATGTAGCCGTTGGCATCCAGATAATACCACTGGCCGCCATCGTACAACCATTGCGACTTGGTCATGCTGCCGTTGCCGTTTAAGTAGCACCAGCCCACGCTGTCACGTTTCCAACAGTTCGTCACGGCATAGCCGTCAGC
>JAFVSK010000007.1 GCA_017503785.1 Clostridia bacterium | reverse complement strand
CGGATATCAAGAAAATGGTCAATATTTTGTTCGTGATCACGCCGAAATTGTTGAGGTCTCAAAAACCCTTTGGGTAATAAGCAGTGTTTGGGGAATTTTATTTTGGATATTTATTCCACTTACTCCCATAGGAGCTTTTGCTATTGCACATATTCAAGAAAAGATTAAACAAAGAAAAAATAGATTTGAGTAAAGAAAATCAGGTTTTCAGGAACGTTCAATTCGTGTCATTAAGTTCGAAACACCCAGAAAAAACTCCTTGAGATTTTCTCAAGGAGTTTTTTCAATGAAGCGCACCTAACGGTGCATAAAAAATGAAGTCGCCTTCGGCTGATGAATAATTATTGCAACTTTGCTACTTTTATAATGTGATAGAAGAATATAACAGCTTAATTACAAAAATAAGAATACTTACAAAACTATACTTTGCATAAAAAGTTGCGAAACAGTTTCTTTTATGTGATATACTTGATCTGAAAGGTGGGATAATGATGGAAAATGTTGCTGAAAAACTAAACTTGGTGATAGACTATATAGAAAGTCATTTAACGGAATCTATAGAGCCAAAGACAATTGAAAAGATTGCTTGTTGTTCGTATTACGATGTAGGGAGAATCTTTTCTTTGATAGCGGATATCAATATTTCGGATTATATACGCAACCGTAGGTTAACGCTTGCGGGCATAGAATTGAGAAATGATAATATCAAGGTTGTCGATGTTGCATTAAAATATGGATATAATTCTCCTGTGTCTTTTGCAAGAGCGTTTCAATCTTTTCATGGGTTTAACCCGAGTTTTGCAAACAAAAGCGATGTAGTTCTAAATGTGTTTCCACGTCTGGTTTATAAAATAAGTGCGGAAGGCGTAATTGATGTAGTGAATAAAGGTAAGATAACAATAAACGGAAAAGAATATGTAGCAAGTTATTTCGGTGAACAAGATATGTCGAGCTGGTCTGATTATGCTACGAAACGAGAGTTTTGGAGACTTGAAAATGTAAATAGTGCATTTGAAAAATGTGAGAAGTGCAACGAGGTGTTGCCATACAATAACTATCCTCCAATCAATATTGAAATCGGACAGGTGTTTGTTATTGATTACCATACAAGGATGGGAACGATAGATAGAAAATATTATGTTGCGGATGGAACGATATGGCGGGATATGCCGTCAACGAGAGAATTTATAATTAGCAAATAATAAGATTCAAAATTGTTTAGTTAATTGCACAATGCAAGTTAAACAAATAGTGCAAGGAGGGAACCGTATTGAAATTTTTTAATTCCTTTCAGGAAAACAAACAACTTATTAACCAAACAGAATTTGTAAACGTATATTCAGTATTGCACGAAGGCAAAGAATATACAATAATTGTTACAAGAAAGATTGCTAACATACTAACCATAATTAAGTTTGTAGATAATACTGTTTATTGGGAACAGTTGCCGCTTTTTTGGAGAATTTCGGGCAAAGGATATATGTGCGGAGATAAAATTCCTATTTATAAATTTAATAGTGAAAAAAATAAAAATACACTTTTTGTTGTTAAAGGAAATCCTCGCGGAGACGAAGGTTTGGATAATGGTATTTTTAGAAGTTTTAAAAAATATGATGAAAATTGTGTAAATTGTATAACTTACAATAAATTTAAACAAATGTAAGAAAATTCTCTGTTTTCAGGCACAGTTTATTCGTGTCATTAAGTTCAAAACACCCAAACGAAAATCCGTTCTCGTAAGAGGACGGATTTTTGTTTGTACTATTCACTATTCATTTTTCATCATTCATTATTCATTAACAGGGAACGGATTTCCGAATGAATAATGAAGAATGAAGTCGCTCACTTTGTTCGCTGATGAATAGTTAATAAATGGCTTCACCCTTGCGCCTCCAACGCTTTTATGCTATACTAAATGCAACGAATACGGAGGGGTGGAAGTATGGTAAAACATATTATTTTATGGAAGCTGAAAGAGGAGCACAACACGGCTGCGGTTAAAAGCGGTATTAAGAACGGTCTTGAGGGCTTGCTCGGCAAGATCCCGGGGTTGGTTGAGATTCGCGTTCAAGCCGATGGTTTGCCATCGTCGAACGCCGACGTAATGCTGTATTCGGTGTTTGAGAATGAAGCGGCGCTTAAAGGGTATACCACACATCCCGAGCACGTGTTCGTGGCAGATACCTACGTTCGCCCGTTTACACAAACCAGATTGTGCCTGGATTTTGAGGCGTGAGGTGAGTGGCATGATTTTCTATTACATTCGACACGGTGATCCGATCTACAGTCCCAATTCGTTAACACCGTTGGGGCTTCGTCAAGCAGAGGCGGTGGCAAAGCGGTTGGCGCTGCATGGGCTGGACAAGATATACAGTTCTCCCTCGAATCGTGCGGTTATGACGGCAAGACCCACGTGTGAGTTGCTGAAGCTGGAGCCGGAGCTTTTGGATTTTGCGGATGAAACGCATGCATGGATGGAGTTTACAATAGAAAAAGACGAGGGAAACGGCAAAACGTGGTTGTTTCACAATCGGAAAATCGCAGAGCTTTTTAACAGTAAGGAAATTCGCGATCTGGGTGACCGCTGGTTCGATCATCCGGCCCTCAAAGCAGGTGGCTATGAAAACGGCATTGAGCGCGTGTATCGAGAGATGGACAAGTTCTTTGAGAGCCTGGGCTACGAGCATATCCGCTACACGGGGAAGTATGCCGTGAAAGAGCCCAACGATCAACGCATTGCGCTGTTTGCGCATCAAGGATTCGGGTTGGTCTTTTTAAGCTGTTTATTGGATATTCCGTATCCGATGATTTCCACGCATTTTGATATGACCCATACCGGCATTACGGTGATTGAATTTCCCGAGCGAGAGGGGTATTGTATTCCCAAGGTTCTCACATTGTCGATGGATTCGCATTTGTATCGCGAGGGACTGCCGACCAAATACAACAACGCCCTCTATATCTGAGAAAAACGGTGATGAGCAGAGATGGATTCTACCGTCGCTCAAGTATACTTAACGTAGTATAATCTAAAGGTGGTGATGGCGATGCGGTTTGTCAGCAAAACGTTTGACGAGCTTACCAAGCGGGAATTGTATGAGCTCTTAAAAGCACGCTCGCAGGTGTTTCTTGTGGAGCTTCGTATGCATTGTCAGGATATGGACGACGTGGATTACACCGCTCGCCATGTCTTCTTGGAGGAAAACGGTAAGGTGATGGCCTACTTGCGCGCCTTTTATACCGATGCGGAAACCGTGCGCATCGGCAGAGTGCTCACGTCGGTGCACGGAGTCGGCTTGGGTGCCGAACTGATGCGCTGTGCTTTGGCAGAGATCCCCAACGTAATGCCCTGCCGACGGTTGTGCTTGGATTCACAAAAGCACGCGGAGGGGTTTTATAAGCGGTTTGGATTTGCCACGGTTTCCGACGAGTTTTTGGAAGAGGGCGTTGTGCACGTGGCGATGGAGCGCAGTGTGTAACAGGGGAATATTCCCGCGGCTTTGCGGGTAAAATACTGTTGACAAACGAGAAAAATTTGTTATAATGATAACGAAGACTCGGCTTTTGTGGAAAGTCTGTCAGGGAGAACGCGTCACCGACTGAAAGCGCGTTTGAGATGAGTAGTAAGCACGGGAACACTTCAACGGTTTCTTCAAGTGAATAGAAAAGTGGATGCGCTGCGGCGTATCAATGCGGGTGGCACCGCGGGTAATTTGTTTACTCGTCCCGGGAATATAGCGATATATTCCCGGGACTTTTATTTTTCAACTATCGGGAGGATGGTAGTATGTATAGGACCTTATTCTGTAACGGCATTTGTGATAAGCACATTGGCCAAACCGTGCAGCTGGCCGGTTGGGTCGACGTTGTGCGCGATCACGGCGGCGTTATCTTCGTGGATCTTCGCGATTACACGGGCGTTACGCAGGTGGTTATCCATAATGAGGAACTGCTGAAGAACGTCAACCGTGAAACCGTAATCTCGGTGAGCGGTGTAGTGGAGAAGCGTGATCCCGAAACCGTGAACACCAAGATCGCTACCGGCTACGTGGAGCTGGTGGCCGATACGCTGCAGGTGCTCGGCAAGAGCAAAAATATGCTCCCGTTTGAGGTGCGCAATTCTCGTTCCAGCAAGGATGAGCTGCGCTTAAAATACCGTTATCTCGATCTGCGTAATCCGCGCAACCACGATAATTTGGTGATGCGTTCCAAAATCATTCGTCATCTGCGCAACAAGATGGAGGAAAAGGATTTTCTGGATATGCAGACCCCCATCTTAACCGCCTCCTCTCCCGAGGGCGCGCGTGACTTCTTGGTGCCCAGTCGTAAGCACCCGGGCAAGTTCTATGCGTTGCCGCAGGCGCCGCAGCAGTTTAAGCAGCTGCTGATGGTGTCGGGTTTCGATCGCTATTTCCAAATTGCTCCTTGCTTCCGCGACGAGGATGCCCGTGCCGACCGTTCGCCCGGTGAGTTCTACCAGCTCGACTTCGAGATGGCCTTTGCCACGCAGGACGAGGTGCTGGAGGTGTGCGAAGACGTTATTTACGACACCTTCAAGACCTTCTCGGATAAAAAGATCACGCCGAAGCCGTTCCGCCGCATCACCTATGCCGATGCGATGATGACCTACGGCTCGGATAAGCCCGATCTGCGTAATCCGCTTGTGATCTGTGACTTGACGGAGTTCTTTGCCGGCGTGGATTTCCCGGCGTTCAAGGGCCGTCCGGTGCGCGGCATCGTGGCCGATTGCACGGGCAAGTCCAAAAAGTTCTTTGAGGATTCGCTGAAGTTTGCCACCTCGGCCGAGGTGGGCTTGGGCGGCTTGGGCTATATCACATTGAAGGACGGCGTGTTTGCCGGTCCCATTGCCAAGTTCCTCACCGAGGCTCAAAAGGAAGAGATCATCGCGCTCACCAAGGTGAAAGAGGGCGAAACGCTGTTCTTCATTTGCGATGATAAGAAAAACGATACCGAGAAAAAGGCCGGCCACATTCGCACGTGGTTGGCGAAGAAAGAGCAGCTGGATCTCATTCGCGACGATGCGTTTGAATTCTGCTTCGTAATTGATTTCCCGATGTACGAAAACGACGAGGAAACGGGCGAAACCATCTTTACGCACAACCCGTTCTCGATGCCGCAGGGCGGTATGGAAGCGCTGCTCACCAAGGATCCCACCGAGGTGCTGGCCTATCAGTACGACTTGGTGTGTAACGGAATTGAGCTGGCTTCGGGTGCGGTGCGCAACCACGATACCGACATTATGAAAAAGGCGTTTGAAATCGCCGGTTACGACGAGGAAGAACTGAAAAAACGCTTTAACGCGTTGTATACGGCGTTCCAGTACGGCGCGCCGCCGCACGCCGGCATGGCGCCCGGTATTGACCGTATGGTGATGCTGCTGACCGACGAGGAAAAGATTTTGGAGGTTATTGCCTTCCCGCTTAACGGCAATGCGCAGGATCTGCTGTTGGGTGCACCCAGCGAGGTTACCAACCAGCAGCTGGAGGACGTGCATCTATTGGGTACCGGCAATGCGCTGGCACAGCGTTCGGCCGGTACGGCCGCGGCAGGAAAGCCTGCTGCCGGTAAGCGCTCCACCTTCTCCAATGCCCAGCAGCTGAATCAGCTGTCGCTCACCGAGGAGGAAGAGGGCGTTATGCAGACCATCTTCACGCAAATGAGTGAGAACGAAAAGGTGCTGCAGAGCTGTGATACGGAAAACGTTGACGTGATGGTGCACGTAATGCCGATGACGAACGTGCTGCGCGAGGACGTGCGCAAGCAGCCGTTCAGCCGCGAAAGCCTGCTGGAGGGTGCGCCCGAACGCAGTGAGGATAGTTGGCAAGTGCCGAGAGTGGTAAAGTGAGGTGTGCACAATGAAATACTATGCTGCTAAATTAAACGACAAGGGTACCGTGGCGATCGACGATACGCTGCTGGTAAAGGATGCTCCCGCAGCGGCAGGCTCGCGCATTTTGGAGGGCTTTAAGCCCTTGTTCAGCGCTGAAGCCGTGGTTCGCTTAGAGCAGGCGGGCTATACTGTGGCCGGTAAAACTCACGTGGGTGAGTTCGGTTTGGATCTGGTGGGCGAGTTTTCACATTACGCACCGCAAGAGGGTGCTCTCGGCGGCGCTGCAGCACAGCTGGTGGCGCAGGGCGACGTGAAAGCGGCGCTCGGTGTGGATATGAACGGTGCCACTCGCCGCGCGGCGGCGCTGGCCGGTGTGGATTTCTTGAAGCCCACTTACGGCACGGTATCGCGCTACGGCGTGATCTCGTGTGCAGCCTCGGGCGAGCAGGTGGGCGTGTACGCGCAAAACGCTGCTGCTGTGGCGGAGGTACTGGGCGTTATTGCCGGTCACGACGATAAAGACGGCACCAGCCTGCCCGAAAAAGCCTACGACTATGCCGCCAACGCGGTGGTGGCCGGTAAGCGTGTGTGTGTGGTAAAGGAATTGCTTGACAAGGCTGACGATACGGTGAAAGCCCGCATTGCAGCGGTTGTCGACGGCTTGCGTGCTGCCGGTGTGACGGTGGAGGAGATCTCGTGTGATTGGTTCGAGCTGGCCAACACCGCTTGGCAGATTTTGATGTCGGCAGAAACCTGTAACAACGTATCGCGTTACGACGGCGTGAAATACGGCCATCGTGCGGCAAACTACAAAAACATTGATGAGTTGTATGTAAACACGCGTACCGAGGGCTTTAATTTCCTGACAAAAGCCGTTATTCTGTACGGCTCGGACGTGTTGTCCAAGAACCGCTATGCGGATTGCTACGAAAAGTCGCTTAAGGTGCGCCGCGTGATCGCGGACAAGGTGAAGGCGCTGTTTGAAACCTACGATGCCATTCTCACGCCTGCGTGCGGTAAAGCGGCATACGAGGCCTATGCTATCCATGAGGCCTTCGGCAAGGTGTTTGAGGAAAGCGTGTACACGTCGGTGGCGAACCTGGTGGGTATTCCTGCTTTGGTGACCGGCGGTGTGCAGCTGATGGGTAAGCAGTTCGACGAAAGCGTGCTGCTCAGCCTGGCGGCCTGTGTGGAAGGAAAGGGTGAGTAAGATGAACTACGAAATCGTTATTGGTTTGGAAACTCACGTGGAATTGAGCACGGAGTCCAAGATCTTCTGCTCCTGCGGCGGTCATTCGGCAGCACAGTCGCCGAACGACTGTGTATGCCCTGCCTGCAGCGGTATGCCCGGCATGCTTCCCGTGATGAACAAGCGCGTGGTAGAACTCGCCGTAACGGCCGGTTTAATGCTCAACTGCAACATTAACCGCTACACCACGTTTGATAAGAAAAACTATTATTATCCCGATCTGCCGTGTGCCTATCAGATCACGCAGCTCAATCATCCCATTTGTACCGACGGTTGCATTACGCTGAAGACTTCGGCAGGCTCGCGGGATATCCGCATTAAGCAGATCCACATGGAAGAGGATGCGGGTAAGCTGGTGCACGGTGGCAATTCCTCCTACGTGGATTTCAACCGCACCAGTGTGCCGTTGATCGAAATTGTAACGCAGCCCGATTTCCGCAGCGCGGAAGAGGTGGTTACGTATTTGAACAAGCTGAAGTCGATGTTCCGTTCGGGTGGTATTTCGGAATGTGAAGAGGGCGCGATGCGCTGCGACGTGAACATTTCGGTGCGGCCTGAGGGTAGCAGCGAATTTGGTGTGCGCACCGAGATCAAGAACATGAGCTCGTTTGAAGCAATTGAGCGAGCAATCCGTTACGAGTCGCAGCGCCACATTGATGCACTGGAATTCGAACTGGAGGAGCTGGTGCAGGAGACCCGTCGCTTTGACGATGTGAGCGGCAAAACCTTTGCTATGCGTAACAAGGAAACCGAAGCGGATTATCGCTATTTCCCCGATGCCAACCTGATGCCGATCATCATTGATGATGAGTGGCTGGAGCAGATCAAGGCCAACAAGCCCACCGAGGTGGACGAAAAGGCCGAGCAGTACCGCGAAGCAGGCATTTCCGACAAAGAGGTGGATATGCTCATTTCGAACCACAAGATCGGCAAGCTGCTGGACGATACGGTGGCGCTGGGCTGCAACGCCAAAGATACCGCAACGTGGATCTTGACCGATTGTGCGGGTATTCTGCGTAAAGACGGCAAGACCTTGGCCGATTTGGCAGTTACCGCTGAAACGCTGGCTACGGTTATTAAGATGGTTGACGGTGGCAAGATCAACCGCAACGCGGGTAAAAAGGTGCTCATTGCCGTTATTGAAGATGGCGTGGATCCTGAAGCGTATTGCAAGGAAAACAAGCTCGACCGCCAGGTGGATCAAGCGGCAATTGCCGGTGTGATCGATACGGTGCTGGCGGAGAATGCCCGTGCCGTTGAGGATTATAAGAACGGCAAGGTCAAGGCGGCACAGGCGCTGTTTGGTGCTTGCATGCGCGAACTCAAAGGTGCCGGTGATCCCGCAATGATCAAGGAATTATTGGAGAAGAAACTGCAAGAGCTGTAAAACGATAGGGCGGGAGCAGATCGCTTCCGCCCTATTTACTAAAGGATTGAGGAACTATGACAAAGCGATTGTATGAACGCGATGCCTATTGTCGCGAGTTTACGGCCACGGTGGTATCGTGTGAGCAGGACGGTGAGGTATACCGTGTTGTGCTGGACCAAACGGCCTTTTTCCCGGAGGGTGGCGGTCAGGCGGCCGACGAGGGCACACTGAACGGCGAAGCCGTGCAGGATGTTCAGTTAAAAGACGGTGAGGTTGTGCACACGGTATCCGCACCATTGGCTGTGGGCAGTACGGTGCACGGTTGTCTTAATTGGCCGCTGCGTTTCGAACGAATGCAGAGCCATGCGGGCGAGCATATCGTGTCGGGTGTGGTGCACCGCTTGTTTGGGTACGATAACGTGGGCTTCCACATGAGCGAAGCATTGATGACGGTGGACTTTAACGGGCCGCTGTCGGCAGAAGATCTGGAAACGGTGGAGCGCGAGGCAAACGCCGCCGTGTGGCAAAACGCGGCGATCACTGTGTCGTTTCCCACGCCCGAAGAGCAAGCCACGCTTACCTATCGCAGCAAGCTGGAAAATATTGATGATCTGCGCTTGGTAACGATGGAGGGGATCGACTGCTGCGCTTGTTGTGCGCCGCACCCTGCGCGTACGGGCGAGATCGGTTTGGTGAAGATCGTTGATAGTATACCCTATAAGGGCGGTACGCGTATTACCATGCTGGCGGGTAAGCACGCGCTGGCAGATTATGCGGCATTAAACCGCGTGAACAAAAGCCTGATGAAGCTGCTTTCGGCACCGCGCGAGGCTGTGGCCGAAGCGGTGAATCGGCATGTTGAAGCAGAGCAGACCTTGCGTGCCGAAAATCAGCAATTGCTGAAGCGCGTAGCACTGTGTGAGCTGAAACCGATTGCCGTGAATGGGTCGGTAATGGCGGCGACGGCCGATATCGGCTTTGATGAGATGCGCTATTGTGCTAACACGCTGATGGAGAATGATACCAAGGCGTGCGTGCTGCTGTCGGCTGTGGGCGAGGGCTATTTGTACGTAGCCGCCGGCGATGCTGCTGTGGTGAAAGCGGTCGTTACGCTGCTGAATACCCAATTCGGCGGCAAGGGCGGCGGTAAGCCGAACTATGCACAGGGCAAGGTGCCGTCGAAGTCGGCTGAGGAGTTGTTGGCCGCTGTGGAGGCGCTGCTGTAATGGGGAAGTTTAGCGGTTGGATGATCGTGACCGATCTGGACGGTACACTGCTGCGCGACGATAAAAGCGTGTCGGAGGAAAATCTGCGTGCGATCCGCTATTTTCAAAGCGAGGGTGGCTTATTCAGCTTCATTACCGGACGTATTCCGCGTGGTGCCAAGGCGGTGGTGGACGTTGTTCATCCCAATGCACCGTGCGGGCATAATAGCGGTGGTTGCCTTTACGATCACCGCACAGGACAGCAGCTGTGGGGCCGCAGCATATCGGCTGAGGTGGCAGAACTGGTGGATTACGCTGTGGAGCAGGTGCCCTCGGTTGGGGTGATTGCTTGCACGCACAGCGGTGTGTATTTTCACAAGAAAAACGCTGCTGCCGAGCGGTTTCGCCGCGACGAGGGCTTCGAGGACGTGGCAGGCGATATTCGCACCGTGCAAGAGCCGCTTGCCAAGGTGATGTTCACCGAAGCAGACGAAGCCACGCTGCAGCGATTGATCGCGTTGCTGGAGAAGCATCCGCTTGCTCAAAAGTTTACGTTTCTTCGCACAGATAAAGCGTATTATGAGGCGTTGCCGCAAGGTGTCGGCAAGGGTGACTTGTTGCCGCGTTTGTCGAAGCTTACGGGGGTGCCGGTGAAACATATTATCGCCGTGGGGGATAACGACAACGATGTCTCCATGCTGCGTGCGGCCGGACTGGGCGTGGCGGTGGCCAATGCCAGTCAAGCGGCTAAGGCGGCAGCCGATCGTATCACCGTGAGCAATGAAGAACACGCGATTGCTCGCGTGATCGAGGAATGGTAAAAGAGAGGTTACAATGAAAGAATTTTATTTACAGCCGAAGTTGATCTCTTCGCTGAAGGGCTACACGAAAAAGCAATTGTTAAACGACGTGATCGCAGGTATTATCGTGGCGATCATCGCCCTGCCGCTGTCGATCGCCTTGGCACTGGCCTCTGGTGTGGAGCCTGCATGCGGTGTGTATACGGCGATCGCCGCCGGCTTCGTGGTATCGCTGTTTGGCGGTAGCCGTGTGCAGATCGCCGGCCCTACGGCGGCGTTCGCCACCATTGTGGCCGGCGTTGTGGCAACACAGGGTATGGACGGCCTGTTTTTAGCCACCGTAATGGCGGGTATTCTTCTGATCTTAATGGGTGTGTGCAAGTTGGGCTCGTTCATCAAATATATGCCGCACACCATTACCGTGGGCTTTACCAGCGGTATTGCCGTGACCATTTTGCTGGGTCAGATAAAGGATTTCTTGGGACTGACCTATGCAAACGGTGTGAAGCCTGTGGAAACCTTGGAAAAGGTGGAAGCCAATCTGGAAGCGATCGGTACCTTCAGTCCGTGGGCGTTGTTGGTGGGCGCCGTGAGCCTGGCGATCTTGATCGTCTATCCCAAGTTTGAAAAACGGTTACCGCCTTCGCTGGTGGCCGTGGTTGTGGGAGCATTACTGGTAAAATTTATCCCGGCTTTGGATGCGGGTGTGTACACCATCGGTGATCTTTACACCATTCCCACCGGGTTGCCGCGAGTGGATTTCGGTGCCATGGATTTTAGCGCAGCAAAGCTGGTGGCGGTGATTCCCAATGCCATCACCATTGCGCTACTGGCGGCAATTGAGTCGCTGCTGTCCTGTGTGGTGGCTGATGGTATGGTGAATTCCAAGCACAACTCTAACAGCGAGTTGGTGGCGCAGGGCTTGGGGAACATTGCGTCGGTGTTGTTTGGCGGTATTCCTGCCACGGGTGCCATTGCGCGTACCTCGGCCAATGCCAAAAACGGCGGCAGAACGCCGATCGCCGGTATGGTGCATGCCGTGGTGTTGTTCTTGGTGCTGCTGTTCTTGATGCCTTATGCCGCACTGATCCCGATGCCCACCATTGCTGCTATTCTGTTCATGGTGGCCTACAACATGAGCGAATATAAGGTGTTTGCCGGTATTTTGCGTAAAAAGAACGTAACCGACAGTGTGGTGCTGGTGGCAACGTTCGTGCTTACCGTGGTGTTCGATTTGGTTGTGGCCATTGTTGTTGGTATTGCGCTGCAACTTATTTTCTGGTTGCTTGGAAAGTTAATTGGTCGCTTGCGGAAAAAGTCGATTAATTTTTGGGCAACTTAAAAGAAAACTCTTGCAGTACATTGATAAATAGTGTACAATATAACCAAGATACTACATAGGGAGGATACACTATGCCAACTGTACACACGATGAAATACGCTACCAAGCGCAACAATTTGTTCCTGCGCGTGGCGATGGGTCACTTTGCCACCAGCAACTGCCACAGCAATTATTATATTGACGTGGTAGCCCAAAAAGCGCGTTTGTCTGAGGCACGTGCCGTGGCCGAGGAGTTGGCCTCCTACTATTACACCGATACCGTTGTGGATACCGTGCTTTGTCTCGACGGCACCGAGGTGATCGGTGCCTGCTTGGCCGATAGCTTGGCTAAGGCGGACGTTATCAACATGAACGCGCACAAATCCATTTACGTGGTCACACCGGAAACCACCAGCGGCAGTCAGCTCTTGTTCCGCGATAACATTGTACCGATGATCGCCGGTAAGCATGTGCTGGTGCTGGCGGTATCGGTAGCATCGGGAAAAACGGTGCAGGCCGCGTTGGATGCCATTCAGTATTATGGTGGCAAGGTATCGGGCGTGGCGGCCATTTTCTCCACCGCGAAGGAGTGCGGCGGCTTCCCCGTGCGCTCGGTATTTGATCCGAACGATTTGGAGGATTATCAAAACTATCCCGCACACGAGTGCCCTATGTGCAAGGCGGGTCAAAAACTGGATGCGTTGGTAAACAGCCACGGTTTCTCGAAATTGTAAGAACACAAAAAAAGCACCGTACGGTGCTTTTTTTGTTGCTCTTGCTCGAAAAGCGTGGTACAATGGAGCAAGAGGTGATAACTATGGCGAGAATTGAGGAAATTGATGCCAATTTCAAAACCAACACCACAATCGGTAAAGCGGATGTAAAGTTCTACAACGTGCAGGATGAACCGTTTGCGGTGTACGGTGTGTTTTACGAAAACGGTCAGTATCGCCGTTTGCCCGAGGAAGTGGCACGAGCTACCAGCGAGGGCGTTTACGAGTTGCACAATCACACAGCCGGTGGGCGTGTGCGTTTTCGCACCAACAGCACCTACGTTGCCATGCACATGGAAACACCGTGCCCCGGTCGTATGGCGCATTTTGCGTTTTCGGGCTCTGCCGGTTTGGATTTGTATGAAACGATTGATGGTAAGGAGCGCTACATACGCACCTTCGTTCCGCCACTGGAGGAGATCAGCGCCTATGAGGGCGTAATCGAACTGGGGGAGGGAATGCACGAGATCACAGTGCATTTTCCGCTGTATTCGCAGGTCAGCGCTCTGTATATCGGCGTGAGTGAAACTGCTGTGCTGGAAGCGCCTACACCGTACATTGAAGCTGCTCCCATTGTATATTACGGCTCGTCCATTACCCAGGGCGGCTGCGCTTCGCGCCCGGGAAACGCCTATCAAAACATATTAACGCGCTGGCTAAATCGCGATCACGTTAACTTAGGCTTTTCCGGCAGTGCCAAGGGCGAGGAAGTTATGGCTGAGTACATTGCCGGACTGAATATGTCGCTGTTTGTGTACGATTACGATCATAACGCGCCCACCGTTCAGCACCTGGAGGAAACGCACGAGCGCATGTTCCGCACGATCCGCGCGGCGCACCCCACCATGCCTATTGTCATGATGACACGTCCTAAGGTGTATTTAAACGAAGAAGAAAAACAGCGGTTAGAGGTCGTTAAGAAAACCTACCGTACCGCCAAGCTCGCCGGCGACGAGAACGTGTATTTCGTCCCCGGACCTTCGCTGATGGAATGGGCCGAAAATGAAGGCACGGTCGATAATTGCCATCCGAATGATCTGGGCTTTATGTCGATAGCTAAAGCCTTGTATCCCTTACTGCAAAGTATTGTATAATTTTGAGGAGGAATTATTATGAAAACCATTAAAGCGATGCCGCTCACGCACGAGGAATTTGCGCCGTTTGGCCAGTTCTACAACATGGAACAGCCGCAGGGATATGCGCTGTGCGGCGAATTGCACAGCTTCTATCCCGATCGTATCGTGGGCGACAGCGAGCACCGCGTGGGCTATTCTCCCATCGTAGTGAAAAAACCCGAGCGTATGATCATTACCCAGCAGGAGTATCACACGACCACGTGGGAAATGATCATGCCGTTGGACGACGATATGATCCTGCACGTAGCCCCCGCTTCGGGCGGCACGCCTGTTCCGGAGCTGGTGAAGGCGTTTATTGTGCCGAAGCACACGCTGATTAAAATGAATGCGGCAATTTGGCATTTGGCACCGCTGCCGGCTTCGAAGGATAAGCTGACGGCACTGATCATTCTGCCGGAATGCACCTATGCAAACGATCTTGCCGTGGCAGATCTTACCCCCGAACAGCAGTTTGAAATTGTTCTGTAAATGATAATCGAAGGGTGAAAGCCAATGCTTATCGTAAAGCTGTCGCTGGACAGACCGTGGGCAAGCGAAAAATTTAATAAAGAAAACGTGCTGGTGCTGCACACGATCGTGCGGTATCTGGAGGAAAAGTTCGGAAAAACCGAGTTTGAAGCGCAATCAATTTATGAGGGCAGCGTGCTTATCAAGGCAGACGTGCGCATGACGGAGGCCATTATCTGCCTCCAGGAAACGTTGAAGGAAAAACTGGGCATTGAACCGGGAAGCTCGCTCGTACACTACACAGTGAAAACGGCACCGTCGGTTGCGGCGGGGATTCCGATATCGCAGGTCATGTCCAAAACAGTCCCAACCACGCCGCAAGTAACGAGGGATCCTTTTGATCTTGATGAGGAAATGTTTGAGTTCTTTGGTGACGAAGATCCTTTGCCGCAAGCGCAACCCTCTGCCCAAAACGTCGAGGAACCGAAGGTTGAGCAGCGGTTGGATTCGGTGATCGGTGCAGAGGCGTTTAAGGAGCTCATGCACGAGTTCGCCACGATATCGCCCAAACTGACTCAGCGTAATCGCGACGTGTTCTACAGTCAATGCTATTTGTTTGCTATTAATGACGGTTGCGGTTTGTCAACGTATTTGAAATTGTTTGGTGACATTCTCTCCGATTTGGATCTGTTTAAGTTCCAGCTGCGAAAGGTCACGGAAATTAAGCTGCAGCCCTATAAGGAGCGCACGAACGACCATCCGTTTGACAAAGCGAAGGATACCATTCAAAGAAGTCTGAACGGGCTGGGACGTATTGTATGTATCGATATCAGCGAGTGGATGACTAAGATCCGCGAAAAAGAATTTCGGGATTTTTTGCTGTACGTTGAGGATAACCTGGGCAAAAACCTGGTGGTGTTCCGTGTGCCGTTTGTGGAGCCCGAGGTGCTGCAAACTTTACAAGAGGGCATTGGCGACCTGTTGACGGTTCGCACGGTTCCGTTTGTCCCTTTTACCAACGAGGAGCTGATCACCTACGCTCGCGAAGAAGTGAAACGGCGCGGCTTTTTGCCGCAGCCCGAGGTGTGGGACCTGTTTGCCGAACGCATCGCCGAGGAAAAGAACGACGGCCGTTTTTATGGTATCAATACCGTAAATAAGATCGTTCGCGAGCTGGTGTACCGCAAGGAACTGTATAATGCTTGCCACAACAGCACCGATATGGTGGTTCGCTGCGAAGAACTCGACGGCTTTGTTACCGCATACGGTGATGCCAACAAGACCGGACTGGAACTGTTGGATGAATACGTCGGTATGGACTCGGTAAAGCAAAGCGTGCTGGAGATCGTGGCACAGATCGAGATGTCACTGAAAAGCAAGGATCTGGGCGCACCGTGTATCCACATGCGCTTTGTGGGCAACCCCGGTACCGGTAAAACCACCGTGGCACGCTTGGTGGGGCGTATCCTCAAAGAGAAGGGCGTTTTGCGCAACGGCGGTTTCTTTGAGCATCGCGGACGAGATCTGTGCGGTGTCTACATTGGTGAAACCGCACCGAAAACAGCTGCTATGTGCCGCGATGCCTATGGTTCGGTAATGTTCATCGACGAAGCGTATTCCCTGTATCGCGGTAACGAAACCAGCAAGCGTGATTTCGGCCGCGAGGCGATCGACACGCTCATTGCGGAAATGGAAAATCACCGCAAGGATTTTGTGGTGATCATGGCGGGCTATCCCGACGAAATGGAAGAACTGATGCACGGCAACGCCGGTTTGGCAAGCCGTATGCCGTATGTCATTGAATTTCCGAACTATACTCGCGAGCAGCTGTATGAAATCTTCTTACAAATGGCGGGCAAAAACTTCACGTTTGACGAGGAGTTTAAGCAAGCGGTAAAGGCGTATTTTGATGCGCTTCCCGACGACGTGCTGGAATCAAAGGAATTCAGCAATGCACGTTTTGTACGCAATCTGTTCGAGCGCACGTGGGCCAAAACCGTGTTGCGCGCTCAGCTGAACAAGGAAGATACCTCGGTGCTGATTGCCGAAGACTTTATGGCAGCGAGCGGCGAAAACGAATTTTCCAAAATGATGGACAAAAAGCGCTCTCGTGCTTTAGGCTTTGTATAACACCAAGACCGTGCAGCATTCTGCTGCACGGTCTTGGTTATTTATGCCAAAGTTGGTGTTACAAAATTGGTGAATATGCGAAACGGCAGGTTTAAAATGTACGATCGCACACTGAAAATGCCCGATTTTCCACTCCCATAAAGTGATGATTTTTGATATGATACCCTTGAAAGGAGAGTTGAAGATGAAAGTATTAGTTATTGGTGGTACCGGCCATGTTGGCTCGTTTTTGGTGCCGATGCTGTTAAAACAGGGCCATGAGGTCTATGTGGGTACACGCGGCCTGCGCCCTGCACACACGGGTTCCGCTTTGGACGGCGCACAGTTTATCACCTGCAATGCCGGTGATGAGGAGAGCTTAAAGGAACTGCGTAAGTATCATTTTGATGCGGTGGCAGAGTTTCCCGGCAAGGCCTATGCCGTTTGGAACGCCCTGAAGGACGATATTGGACACTTGGTGGCCTGCGGGTCGCTGTGGATGTTTGGTTATCCCCGCGTGGTGCCCACGCCCGAGCTGTACCAAAACCCGTGCCTGTTTGGTGGGTACGACGTACGGTATCCGCAAATTTGCGAAATGATCGCCCAATCGAGTGCTTGTAAGGCGGAATTTACCGCCATTATGCCGCCCAACATTTGCGGCCCGGGTAAGGTTCCGCTGGATCAAATGGGTGGGCGCAGCGTGGAGTGCCACAAGGCGCTTCAACGTGGCGAAACGGTGATTTTACCCGACGGCCCCGAAGCGCTGATCGGCCCGTGCGATGCCGAGGATATTGCAGCATTGTTTGCCTTGGCCATCAACAACCGCACCGCGGCAGCAGGGCAGATCTTCAACGTGGGTGCCGCCGATTCGGTGACCGGCACGCAGCTGGTGCAGCTGTTTAGCGAGATCTACGGTGTGGATATTCCCGTGGAGCGTGTTTCGTGGGAAACGTACACCACCGAGATCAACCCCGACATGGGTAACTGGTGGCATTTCTATGCCCACATGCTGCCCGATATTTCCAAGGCGCGCAAGCTGCTTGGCTATGAGCCGAAGTACAGCGCCAAGGAAACGCTTCGCCGTGCAGTGGATTGGATGCGCAGCGAAGGCTTGATTGAATGACACAAAGAAAAACGACCGCTTACGCGGTCGTTTTTTTGAACTTATGATAGGGGAGCGACACCACGATACCGGCCAGCATTAAGGCGAGCCACACGAGGATGAGGCCGCCCCAGCCGATGGTGGTGGTGGCTTCGGCAAACAGCGTTGAGGAAATGGCCGCCGACATATAGCCCACGAAATCCAAAAAGCCGGTGGCACCCGATACCATACCCGTATCGCGCAGGCTGGGACAGTAAATGTTCCATAGCATCGAAGCGGCACAGTTGGAAGACGTGATGGCCACGATCATGCAGGCAATATTGGCGGCGGGGTGGGGTAAAAGATACACCAGCAAAAACGCCACGGCAGCCACACTGAACGATAACAGCAGAGTGGTGTCGATATTGCGATTGAGCCGCTCGTAAATGAAGATTGCCAAAAAGGCGGCGGCCGAAATGATCAGTGTGGACACCGTGAACAGCAGCGCCGCCGTATCGGAGGCGAAGCCGAGGTGCTGCGACAAATAGGTGGGAAGCCAGAACACCACGGTGGTGCGTACCACACCGGTGATGATGGAGATAAAAATAAACTTAATGATGCGGTGCTTGATCAAGACCTTGACACCACCGCCGCTGCCCTTGGGCTTGCGGTATTGACCGTAACGAATAATGCCGTGCCGTTCCATTTGATGAAACACCGTAAAGCAGATGACCGCCATGATAATGAGCACGGCGCTGCTCACGGAAAATGCGGTGTTCCACGTGAGGTTCACTGCCAACAAGCCGGCCAACGGTGAACCGAAAAACGAGGAGAAATTGTATCCCAAGCTGCAACGTGCCACGTAGATGGGATCAATGTTTTCGGCCACCAGCTTCACCATGGGGCCGTAGATCATGGCCAGGAAAAAGCCTGTCATACCGTAGGCGGCATAGGCGGCGAGCGGCAGATGCACAAACCATGCGAACAACAGGTTGCACACGCCTGCCAGCGCCAAGCCGAAGCAGATCATGTATTTGGTTTTGATCTTATCGCCGATGGAGCCGTTGATGAGCTGACCGATGGCATAGGTGATAAAGAACGCCGAAGACAGCGTGCCCACCTTTTCGGTGGGGAGCACCCCCAGCTCGATCATTTGCGGCGACACCGCGCTGAGAATATTTCGTGCAAGATACACCGCCAAGTAAGCAATGGCGCACATAACGCCCAGCATAATGGCGTTGCGTGCTTTTTCACTGATAGTTATTCGTTTCATACGTCACCTGCCGTGTTTGATATAGTTATTATGGCACTGCAAAAAATGTTTGTCAATAAGTTGAACGGATATGTTGCAAAAAGCGACGAATTTTGCTATACTAAATCGCAAAGGGGGCCGGTGCTTTATGGAACCAAAGGACTATGTGGTGCTGAAGATCGAGGGCGAATACGCCTATTTGAGCGACGTGGAACATCCCGAAGCCGAACCGCTGTTTATTGCGATGGCCTTACTGCCGCCGAACACCGATGTCGGTACGCGCCTGCACTATGAAATGCTCTCGTATACGATTTGCTAAAAAACACCCGACGTTAGGCGTCGGGTGTTTTCATTGCTTGGTATAGTGCATCCATTTGCGCGGCAATGGCGGTGCTTTCGGCAGGGGTGCAAGTGCCCAGCTTTCGGTGCGCGGGCGCGCCCCAGATATGAAACAAGCGCGGACCGATCCATTCGTGATAGCCGGTTTTCTCAAACACGCCGCACAGCAGACTGAGGCAGGCGTGTTGAGGGCTCATAAAGATCCACTTCATCGGATTCTTGATAACGGCAAAGACAAACTTGGGATAATGCGCCGTAATGTTGGTGAGCGTGATGCCGGGGTGCGCAACGGCCAACGTGGCTTTCGTTTCGGCGGCAAACAGCTCCTGCAGCGCAAACATGAGCCGCCGTTTGGCGTTGCCGTATACCAACCGTGCGGGACGGCGGGTAGAAAAATCGGGATCGGCAGGATCGGTGGGGGCGTAGTTGTGAGCAATGCTGCTCACCATTACCACGTGGCCGCCACGCTCACGCAGAAGCGGTAACAGCTCGCGCGTGAGATAGTAGGGCGCGGCGCAGTTGATCTGAAACACGTTATCCAATCCGGTGTCGCAGCGGGTGCGGGGGATGCTGTAGGCGCCGGCATTGTGAATGAGTATATCTATGGGTTGTGTTTTCAACTCGGCACACGCCGCGCGCACCGAAGCCATATCGGCCAAGTCCAGCGGGATGCGGCGTAATTGGAGTTGCGGAAATTGCGCCAGCAATTGCTGTTGCAGCGCAGCAGATTTTTCTGCATTGCGGTCCAACAGAATCAATGACGCATGAAGCCCCGCCAAATAACGGCATAATGCAAGCCCCAGCCCGCCGGTGGGGCCGGTAACGGCCACGTGCACGCCGGTGAGATCGTGGGTATGTTGTGATAGCCAACGTTTCGTATTCATACCGATATTGTAGCACGGTGGGGCGCGGGTGTCAATCGTGCGGATTTTCACAAATGTTTGCAAAAACACTTGACAAGCGGCAGATTTATGGTACAATAAAATGCGTGCTTTAAACAGCGACAACCTATTCGGGCCTTTAGCTCAGTTGGTTAGAGCATCCCGCTCATAACGGGACGGTCCCGGGTTCAAGTCCCTGAAGGCCCACCAAACATAGGGGTATAGCTCAGTTGGTAGAGCAGCGGTCTCCAAAACCGCGTGCCGAGGGTTCAAGTCCTTCTGCCCCTGCCAGAAAAACCGACAAGTTTCGACTTGTCGGTTTTTCAATGATATCCGTTCCTGCCGGAACGGGTGATATATCTTCGATATGATATCCACCTGCGGTGGATGATATATGCCTGCGGCATATGAAGGAACGGATATTATATCATATTGCGTAGCAATATATCATTTTTGTGAGAGTTCGAATTCATATGCAAAAACAGCAAAAATATCTTTTTCGTAGCCCATAGACAAAACAAAAACACCACCCAGCGGGTGGTGTTTTTGTTTTGGCCAGAGATGGGGGGGGATCCTCGGCACGCGGTTTATAACAAGGGCTTTTATTGACAAAAAGCCCAAAATCTGGTATTATTGGACTATAGATAGTGGGAGCCAAGGCGACTTTCTCCTGTTGGTTCAAAACAGAACCACACTTTATAGCTATTATAGCAAAATTACTCAAAGGATTATTACATAACTATGTAAGAGGAGGATGGAACGATGAATTTAGAAGATGTAAAAATACCGACACTCGTAAAATATATTATCGTCGGCACCGTGCTTTTCGCTCTTGGTTGTTTGTTCTTCTTTGCAATATTTCACAATGACATTTGTTTCGCTATACCTGAAAGTGAATTAAAAAATTCGTTTTGGATTACTAATACAGAAGATGATTCGGGTAGTGAAACAAAATATATTTTACAAGTTGATAATACCGGCACGATAGTAACGACCTTCGCACCGTTTGGCCAAGTGGTTTTTGTTAAACAGTGGAACAAATGGCGGCATTGCGCAGGACGACTTGTAACTGGAGAATATGTTTACGCTATCGGTTATGACACAGACTTTTCCATCGAAAAAGACACCTTGACCATTAAAAAAACCAACCAACGAACTTCGGAAATCGAGTTTTGTGCTGTATTCACAAGATACGAGCCTACCGAGGAGGATTGGGCAGATTTTCTAGTATCTGAAGGGAAAATTAATATTTTAGAAAAAACGGATGACTTAAGAACTATAGGGTAGCAGAGGCAAGGGGACGGTTCTGTTGTCCCCTAAATGAAAAAACGCTCTGCAGAGGGCGGTACAACCGCCGCCCCCTGCAACCCTCGCAAAAAGCTAAACCCACCCTATATTCAACAGAGGTTATTATATAGATTGTTAAATTTTTAACAATCTATATAATACACCACAGTGGTATCGTTTGGCTATGCCTCGGACGGTACACGCACAAGCAAAACGGCCAACGGTGTCACCACCATAATGATTTGGTGTATTGATTAGGAGGTGCAATTATGGCTCGATTGAAAAAATATGTATCAATTGTTTTGGTTTTACTAATTATTTTCACGTTATCGAGTTGTTCCTATTCTGCTCCGATTGACCAGTTTTTAAATATGCGTGTTGTCAGTGAATCACCGCAACTATATTTTGATATGGGTGAGTATTATGTGGGCGAACTTCTTCTTGAAGATGGAACTGTTCAAAAAGTCGAACTAAGAATTAGCCACGGAATGTTTTTGGTTATTGAATTTCGAGCGGATCATTATTATGGCTCGGATGATAAGGTTTTTTACCGAGGGCCATATACCGTTAAAGGTGATACTCTTATTCTAAAAGACAATGACAGTGGAATAAAAATTCACCTAAAGAGCCAAGGAATCGAACCTAAGGAGCATTACTATCTTTCGTATATTATGAAGCATAGCATTGTGGAAAATTATTTTTCCGCTTGTTGGAACACTGAATTTGAAGATGGAGAAACCGTTCCATACGAGAAAGTTTTTCAATATTTTTTCTATGAGGGAATAATGACTTTTGATCAAAAAAGGTTGTCAGACATAGTTTATCCTTACTATGATAGCGATACCGGAAAATTTGCTATTCCTCATAGGATAGTTGATGAATATCTGGAGCATAAATTTCCAACAACGGCATCACCTCAACAAATCGATATGTGGGTTGATGAATTCTACAACAGCGAAACCTTATGTTATGAATACGAAAAACCGCAATATGATTGGGCAGGAGTAGAGATTGATATCGATTATGATAACATTGAGTTGAGGGACAATGTGTTCGAATTTAAAGCGAGATATTTTCACCCCGATGCTGCCCCGGAAGCCACGGTAATATGCGGTACTTTTGTAGTTGAATTGAGTCGGGATAACTATAAAATACTATCGTTTAAAAAAACTGAAGAGGAACCCACGGGTAGAATTGTGGCCTTAAGACGATACTACATGGACACAGGGGACGGTTCTGTTGTCTCCTAAATGAAAAAACAGTCTGCAGAGGGCGGTACAACGGTATCGTTTGGCTACGACTCGGACGGTACACGCACAAGCAAAACGGCCAACGGTGTTACCACCACGTATTATTACGTCGGCGGCCGCTTGTAATGATATTAACGTAATCAGTGGTCTTTATCAAGTTACAATTGCTCTATATATGTGCGATACTGATATGGGCAGGTATTTGGTAGCGAGCCGCGTCGATGGGCCATCTGGTTCCTATTTGAATCATAATTGGACTTTTAATTCCATTGTGTCAGGAGAGGAGATTCCTGACTTTCCGGATCAGTTTACGAGTTATATTATATTACGCTAATGGAGGTTCTCTATGAAAAGAACAGTTTTATCAATCTTATTTCTTTGTTTGTTAATTACAACTTTTGGGTGCAACAAAACACCTCAAGATGAATCGGTAACATCGTCATATCTTGCGAATACAAAATGGGAACAACAATTAGAAGAAAATAATGAAGGATATCAATACAAAGTGGCCTTTGATGAAACAGGGACAATTGGATGGGATATGATGGGTGGCCTTCCTATGTTTAAACTTGATGGTGTTGTGTGGATGGAGGTTGAAAGTTTTATTCCGTCAACCGATGGGTCGGAACCGCAATATTTTTGCAAACCGTGGGCATTGAGTTTTACACTGACCGCCGACGAGATGTTAAGAATAAAAAAGTACGATTTGGATACAAAGCAACAAGTCGGCGAGGAACTGCTTTTTAAAAGAATAGTGGAGGGAAACAAGGGGACGGTTCGGAAGACAGGGGACGGTTCTGTTGTCTCCTAAACAAAAACCAGCTGAGCCAAGGCTCCCTTGTGTAAAGGGACCCGATTAGTGAAAACGGGTATCACGTTGGAGTTATGGTGGACGGGATTGTACGTTGCAATATTCACCCAAATGGTCTTCCGTTACTTGATTGGATTAACGATTTCCAGGGATTAGGGAATAAAATAGTTACTATTGACGACATACCTTTTATGTATAATTCGTTTTTTTATGAGTAAAGAAAAAGAGGATAACTATGGATACAACTGATAACAAATTTTTGATCTTTCTTAAAGATATAAAAGAGAGGCCGGGGTTGTATTTGGGACAACCCTCATTAGAATTGTTGCATGCTTTTCTCAACGGATACTCTGCTTGCAGAAAAGCTTGCCAAGTAATGGCCTCGCCAGAAGAGAGATACTTTTTTTCCGATTTTTCTAAATTCGTCTGTGATTATTTTGATGTGCAGTATCAATTTAAAACCGATGATCCTTGGGTAAAAGTAATTCGCTTTTTTTCCACCACAGATAGAACAGCATTTTACGCTTTTTTTGATTTGTTTGATCTTTTTATAGCCGGAAAGCAGATTGGCGATTCGCCGATTTGCTTTGATGATGACAATTTATGAAAGAAGGGAACGGTTCTCTTGCGTTGAAAAACCGATGGCACACCTTTTGTGTATAATTTGTTTTTTATGAGCAAAGAAAAATGAGGTTAGCTATGAATACAATAGATAACAAATTCTTAATTCTTCTCAAAGATATAAAAGAGAGGCCGGGATTGTATTTGGGACAACCCTCATTAGAATTGTTACACGCTTTTCTTAATGGATACTCTGCTTGCAGAATGGTTTACCAAGTAATGGCTTCGCCGGAAGAAAGGCACTTTTTTTCCGATTTTTCTAAGTTTGTCTGTGATTATTTTGATGTGCAGTATCAATTTAAAACCGACGATCCTTGGGTAAGAGTGATTCGCCTTTTTTCCACCACAGATAGAAGAGCATTTTACGCTTTTTTTGATTTGCTTGATCTTTTCATAGCAGGAAAGCAGGTGGGAGATTCACCGATTTGCTTTGATGATGACGACTTAGGATGACGGGACAGGGGACGGTTAGCGGGGACACAGGGTACGGGAACACAGGGGACGGTTCTGTTTTTTCAAAATTTCTCTTGCATTTTATAGAAAAAGGCAGTATACTGAAGAAAACCGAATAGACAAAGCACGGTGCGAAAGGCGTTGCCGAGTAGCCCAACAGGGAATCCGGTCGAAATCCGGAACAACCGCCATTACTGTAGTTGAGCAGAGAGAGCATGGAACCCATTGGAACACACCGTTCCGAGAAGGGATGTTCTCGCGCGGGAAACCGCTTCCTCATAAGTCAGGATACCTGCCGTGTGTATTTAGGTTTACCACAGCTTTGGTGTGAAGAGTGCAACCGATTTGTTTTGCCGCGCTTTCGGGGGCACTTGTCTTGTACGCGGTGTGAATGGATCTGTTGTACTCTTTTGGCCTAGGTGGTCAAAAGAGTATTTTTTTGTTTTGGAGGAACTGTTATGGCGCAGGAACAGAAGAAAGAGTGGGCGATCTCGCAGCTGCGCGACAAGGCTGCAGAACTGGGGCGGTTGCCGAAAAAGGACGATTACGACGAGGTCACTCGCTCGCGCATTAAAGCGTTTCTCGGCCCATGGCCGCGTGCCTTGGAGGCGGCAGGACTGAAAGAAGCGCGCCAATCGGGTGGTCGAGTATGATACAGATTTCAGCGTGGCATCCGTTGGTTGCAGCGGTGTATTTTCTGTCGGTATTGCTGATCGCTATGTTTCATGCCGATCCCTACATAGCAGCGCTGGCGTTATTGGGCGGTGTGTTGTGCGCGGTAAAGCTGGAGGGCGGCCGTCGCTTTGTGCGCGGCTTGGGCTGGCACGTTGGCTTATTCGTGCTGGTGGCTGTTACCAATCCGTTGTTTTCGCACAAGGGTGTAACGCCGCTCTTTTTCCTGAACGGCAATCCCATTACGGCCGAAGCGCTGCAATACGGTGTGTATTTGGGCGTGATGTTGCTGGCGGTGTTATATTGGTTTCAATGCTTCAACAGCGTCATGAGCGAGGATAAGCTGTTGTACTTGCTGGGACGAATCGCGCCGAAGCTGTCGCTTTTGGTTTCCTCGGCGTTGCGGTTCGTGCCGATGCTTAAGGCGCAGGCGGTGCGTATACGGCAGGCGCAAACGGCGATGGGGCTGTATCATACCGACACGTGGACCGATAAGCTGAAAGCGGTAGCGCGCGTGTATTCGGCGCTGATTACGTGGGCGCTGGAAAAGGCGATCGACACCGGCGCTTCCATGAAAGCGCGCGGCTACGGACTGCCCGGCCGCCGTTGTTATTCGTTGTACACGTTTCGCGGCTCCGATGCGTTTACGGCGGCCATGATCGTTACCGCTGATGCCGTGCTGCTCATGGCAATGGCCTCGGGAGAAGCGTTTCGGTTTTATCCATCGGTGGCGGCGCCGTTGCCGGAGGTGCCTTACGTTGCAGCGTTGACAGCGTTTGCCGTGCTGTGCTTATTGCCGTTTATTTTGGAAGTAAAGGAGGGCTTACGGTGGACGTATTACAGATCGAAAATTTGAGTTTTCGCTACCCCGATGCTGAGCGCGACGCGTTAACACAGGTGAGCCTTTCCGTTAAGGCGGGTGAGTTTGCCGTGATCTGCGGTGAGTCGGGCTGCGGAAAATCCACCTTGTTAAAGCTGTTAAAGCGCGAGGTGGCGCCCTACGGCGAGCTGAGCGGCAGCATTGCTTATCTCGGCACGCCGCTGGCGCAGCTGGACAGCCGCACGGCGGCTACCGATATTGGGTTTGTGCTGCAGGATCCCGACAGTCAGATCGTCACCGATACCGTGTGGCACGAGCTGGCGTTTGGTTTGGAAAATTTGGGGATCGATACGTCGGTGATCCGTCGCCGCGTGGCGGAAATGGCGGGATATTTCGGCATCGAAGATTGGTTTTACAAAAAAACAGCCGAGCTGTCGGGTGGACAGAAGCAGCTGTTGAATTTGGCGGCAGTGATGGTGATGCAGCCGAAGGTGTTGTTGCTCGATGAACCGACGGCACAGCTGGACCCGATTGCGGCATCCAATTTTATTGCCACGCTGCAAAAGCTCAACCGCGAGCTGGGATTGACGATCTTGCTGGTGGAGCATCGCTTGGAAGAGGTGTTTCCCGTGGCCGACCGCGTGTTGTTGATCGACGGCGGGCGGCTGGTGTATGCCGATGCACCGCGCAAGATCGGTGCCTATTTTGCCGACAAGCCTGCGCATCCGATGCTGGCGGCGTTACCGGCCGCCATGCGGGTGTTTCATTTGTTGGAAGCCGACGGCGAGGCGCCGCTGACCGTGCGTGAGGGGCGCGCGTTTGTGACGGAGCGGTACGATAACCGCATTTCGTCGCTCCCCGAGGAGCCGACGGTGCCGCAGGGCGATTGTGTTGTGGAACTCAAGGATGCGTGGTTCCGCTACGAAAAGGAGCTTCCCGACGTGCTGAAGGGGTTGTCGCTTTCGGTGTATCGCGGCGAGCATCTGTGCGTGCTGGGCGGCAACGGCGCAGGGAAGAGTACGCTGCTTAGCGTGATCGCCGGGCTGCACAAGGTCTATCGCGGTAAGGTGCTGCTGAACGGCAAACGCGTGGAGCAGTACCACGGAAATGCGCTGTACCGCCACGGCTTGGCGTTGCTGCCGCAAAATCCGCAAACCGTGTTTTTGGAAAAGACAGTGGGCGAGGACCTGCGCGAGACCTGCACGGTCATGCAATACACGCCTGATGAAGCGAAACAGCGCATTACACAGATCACGCAGCTGTTGGGCATTGAGCATCTGCTTGCCATGCATCCCTACGATATCAGCGGCGGTGAGCAGCAAAAGGCGGCGCTTGCCAAGCTGTTGCTGCTGCAGCCGAAGGTGCTGTTGCTGGATGAGCCCACCAAGGGGATCGACGCTTACGCCAAGCAGACCTTGGCGGCGCTTTTGGTGAAGCTGAAAGCGGAAATGACGGTGATCACCGTCACACACGACGTGGAATTTGCCGCTGCCACGGCCGATCGTTGCGCCATGATGTTTGACGGCGCGATGACGTCGATTGACACGCCGCGTGCGTTCTTTGCCGAAAATAACTTCTATACCACGGCGGCGAACCGTTTGTCGCGCGGATATTACGAGGGAGCGGTTTTGTGCGAGCAGGTGGCGGCGTTGTGCCGCTTAAACGGCGAAAAGGCGGTGGCAAAATGAAGCACAAACGTATAGTGACGCTGTTGCTGTTTTTGCTGCTGATCCCGATGGTGGTGATCGGCGGTGCGGTGCTGTTCCGCGAAAAGCATTATTTGTGGATCACGCTTTGTGTGGTGGTACTGTCGCTGTTGCCGCTAACCTACAGCTTCGAACGCCGCGAAAGCTCGTCAAAAGAGCTTACGGTGTTGGCGGTGCTGGTGGCGCTGTCTGCCGCAGGACGGCTGATTTTTGCGTGGTTGCCGGGTTTTAAGCCCATTACGGCCATCACCGTGATCGCTGCCGTGTGGCTGGGCAAGGAGGCAGGCTTTATTGTGGGCGCGCTGTCGGCGGTGGTTTCCAATATGTATTTCGGTCAAGGCCCATGGACACCGTTTCAAATGCTGGCGTGGGGTCTACTGGGGCTGCTGGCAGGCCTGCTGGCCAAGCCGTTACAGCGCCATCGGTTGTGGCTGTGCGTGTTTGGAGCGCTGGCCGGTGTGCTCTACTCGCTGACATTGGACGTTTGGACGACACTGTGGGCGGATAACGCGTTTCAATTTTCACGCTATGCCGCCTCGGTGATCGCAGCACTGCCCGTTACGGCAGAATACGCGGTGTCGAACGTGATCTTCCTGGCGCTTCTGGCGAAGCCCTTTGGCGAAAAGCTGGAGCGCATTAAGCGGAAGTATGGGTTATTTGTTTCCTAACGGCAGGTGCCGTAAATCATAAAAAGAGAGGTCGTTTACAATGAAAAAAGGTATGGTTGTTCTCTTGTCGCTGTTGCTGCTTGTCAGTTGCTTCGGCTTTGTTGCTTCGGCAGAAGAGCTTTCGGCTGCGGTTACGGTAACGATTGCCGATCAAGGGGCGCTGAAGCTGATTCAGCAGACCGTTACCGTTACCGACTGTGATGCCGATAACGCGCTCACCATTAACGATGTGCTGTATGCCGCTCACGAGGCAAAGTATGAGGGTGGTGCCGCCGCCGGCTATGCCACGGCACAAACGCAGTACGGTGTGTCGATGGTAACGCTGTGGGGCAACACCAGCGGCAATTTCGGGTATTATGTGAACAATGCTTCTGCCTGGAGTTTGGTCGATCCGGTGAAGGATGGCGATACCGTGTACGCCTACGTGTACACCGATGGTACCACGTTCTCCGATGTGTATACGTATTTCGACGCCGCGGCCGTTGCCACCGAAGCGGGCAAGGCTGTCACCCTCACCTTGTCTGGTGCAGGCTTCGACCAAAACTGGAGCCCGATCGTGGTTCCTGTTGCGGGTGCAACCATCACGGTTGACGGTAAGGCCACCGAGTTCGTTACCGATGCCGAGGGTAAGGTTACCGTAACGCTGGAGGCTGGGGTGCATACCGTCAGCGCCACGTCGGCTACGCAGGTGCTGGTACCGCCTGTGTGCGTGGCAACTGTAACGGCCGCCAAGGAAGAAGCGAAGCCCGAAAATCAAGAGCCGGAACAAGAAACCGCTCCGTCACCCGAAAAAAACCCGCAAACAGGTGCGGAAGCCTCGCTGCTGGTTATTGTGTTGGGTGTGGCTTTTGTCGCAATGAGCTTGTTTGGTAGAAAAGCCGATGCGAAATAAGGTTATTGCCATTGGCGTTTGCCTGCTGATCTTTTTGCTGCCGCTATGGTCTGTAGCGGCAGATAATAGCGCTGCCGATGAGGTGAACGCGATCATCAACGGCATTATCGCGCAGCAATCGGGCGGTAAAACCGTGCAGCAATGGCTGGATGGTCCTCTCGCCGATGCGCCCGAAGCCTCGGAGTGGTACGCCTTGGCGCTGTGCCAGTATGGGGAATACGATCTGTCTGCCTATGAAGCGGCGCTTACGGCGTACGTGTCAGAGAACACTGTGCACGCGGCCTCTTCGCGGCAAAAATACGCGTTAACACTGGTGGCTTGCGGTAGCACGCATCCGTATATTGGTACGGTGCTGAACGATTCCATCGGCAAGCAAGGGCTGATGAGCTGGGTGTTCGGCCTGCATTTGCTGAACAATGGGTATACCGCCGCCGAGCACACGGTGGATTCGGTGACGAAAAGGCTGTTATCGCTCCAACATGAGGACGGCGGCTGGTCTGTTACCGGCAATTACGGCGACACCGATGCCACGGCCATGGCGGTACAAGCCTTGGCACCGCAGTATAAGAGCCACGCTGACGTAGCTGCCGCGATCGATCGCGCGCTTGTCTTTTTGTCGGGGAAGCAAAACCCCGAGGGCGATTATGCCAGCTATGGTGTTGCCAATCCCGAAAGCACGGCGCAGGTGTTGGTGGCGTTGGCGGCGTTGGGGGTCGACGGTCTTGTCGATGAGCGGTTTATCAAAAACGGCAACACCCTGCTGGAGGGTATCTGCCGTTACCGTTTGTCGGACGGCAGTTTTTCTCACACGCTGGGCGGTGCCTACAATCCCACCGCAACGGTGCAGGTGTTTTTTGCCATGGTGGCTCACCGCCGTTTGCTGGAAAATAACGCACCGATCTATCTGTTGGATGCGCGTAATCCTGCAGGACTGCCGCAGCCGCCTACCACAACTGTGAACAAGCCGACGACAACGATTCAAGCCACTGCTAAACCAACAACAACACGACCTGTTGCGACAACAGCGGTGACACCGACCTCAGCGACAACTACGGCGTGGAGTACCGTGACGACGGCTGCCACGTCGGTGGCTACAACGTATTCATCGGCGGCGCCGACCGCCGCACCGCTAACGGAACCGTCGCACAATGACTATCGGCCTTGGGCTACGGTAGCCATTGCGGCTGTTGCGGCGATTGTCGGTACGGTGCTGCTGCTTATGCGAAAACGAGCAAAGGATCTGCTGATCGTTCTCGTGATCGCTGCGGTGCTGATCGGCGGTGTGTGGCTGCTGGATATCCAAAGCACCGATGCGTATTATCAAAACAGCGACAATGCGGGTGATACGATAGGGGAGATCACGCTGTCTATTCGTTGTGATGCCATTCCCGACAAGAGTGCTGCGCACGTTCCGGACGACGGCGTGCTGCTGCCTACTACAACCGTGTCAATTGCCGAGGGTGACACCGTGTACAGCGTGCTGCGTGCGGTGGCGGCCGAAAATCGGTTGCATTTGGAAACCAGCGGTGCTGCAGGTGCCGAGTACGTGCAGGGGATCGGCAATATCTACGAGTTTGATTTCGGTGATCTTTCGGGCTGGACCTACACCGTCAACGGCGAAAAAACGCTGAAAAGCTGCGGAGAATATCGCCTGTCACCGGGGGATACCGTGGAATGGCTATACACCTGTAATTTAGGTGACGACCTGAAATAAAAAGGGAAGTTGTTTTTTGGAAAACACCTCCTGCAAGTTCCTCTTGACAAATGCGGTGCGGTGCGGTATACTGTATTCAAATTAATACAAACCGTTGAAGCGGAAGTAACGGCGATCAAGCCTTCACAGAGAGCCCGTGGTGCTGGAAATCGGGCAAGAAACCATCGTCAAATGGGCCGCAGAGGGTGCAGTCAAATGTGCATGCGCACAGAGTATACTGCAACGTGAAGGCATACGTTAGTTGCCGGGGGTATGTTGGTACTCCAAAAAGTGCACGGCACAGCCGTGAAGCAAGGTGGCACCGCGGATACAGCGTTATTCGTCCTTGGCAGAAATTCAGTCTGTCAAGGGCGTTTTGTTTTGGAGGAATTACCATGAAGCTGTTAACCAAACGATGGCGTTGCTGAAAAAGTTGGTACGCATCTTATTTTAATTAACGGAGGAAACGATCATGAAATTTAACGGCGTTGATTTTGATACCTATTTTAACAACTATCCCAACAAGGAAGGCTACTTTGGCAAATACGGCGGCGTGTATATTGACGATAAGCTGAAAGCTGCCATGGCCGAAATCACCGAAGCGTATTATTCCATTTGCCAGTCGCGCAAATTCATTGCCGAACTGCGCCGCATCCGCAAGGAATTTCAAGGCCGCCCCACGCCCGTAACGCACTTGGAGCGCTTGTCCGATATGCTGGGCGGCAAGGTGCAGCTGTATGCCAAGCGCGAGGACTTGAACCACTCCGGTGCCCACAAGCTGAATCACTGCATGGGTGAGGCCCTGCTTGCCAAATACATGGGCAAGAAAAAGGTGATTGCCGAAACAGGCGCCGGCCAGCACGGTGTGGCGCTCGCCACGGCAGCGGCGTATTTCGGCCTGGAATGTGATATTTATATGGGCTCGGTCGACATTAAGAAGCAGGCTCCCAATGTGGCACGCATGAAGATCTTGGGTGCCAACGTGGTGGAGGTTACGCACGGCCTGCAAACGCTGAAGGAGGCGGTCGATGCCGCTTTCGATGCCTACAGCAAGGAGTATAAAGACTGCATCTACTGCATCGGCTCGGTGTTGGGCCCGCATCCGTTCCCGATGATGGTGCGTGATTTCCAAAGCGTGGTGGGCATTGAAGCCCGTGAACAGTTTGTCGATATGACGGGTCATCTGCCGGATGCCATTGTGGCTTGCGTGGGCGGCGGTTCCAATGCCGCAGGCTTGTTTGCCGGCTTCCTGAACGATCCCGTGGACATTTACGGTATCGAGCCTCTCGGCCGTGGCCCGAAGCTGGGCGACCATGCTGCCAGCTTGAAATACGGCACCGAGGGCGTCATGCACGGCTTCAACAGCATTATGCTGAAGGATGAAAACGGCGAGCCTGCTCCGGTGTATTCGGTGGCCAGCGGCTTGGACTATCCGTCCTCCGGCCCCGAGCACGCGTTTTTGCAGGAGATCGGCCGCGTGAAGTACGACGTGATCGACGACGAGGAAACCATCGACGCGTTCTTCAAGCTGTCCCGCCTGGAGGGCATCATTCCCGCTATTGAAAGCTCGCATGCAGTAGCCTATGGCATGAAACTGGCCAAGACCATGGATAAGGGCTCGGTGCTCATCAATTTGTCCGGTCGCGGCGATAAGGATATGGATTATATCATCGAAAATTACGGTATTCGCTAAACAAATCAAAGAGGCGGTAACACAATCGTGTTACCGCCTCATTTTATTTGTGTTTATCCAATCCACACGCCGCTGGCGTTAAACTTGTAGGTCTTACCGCCGATTACACGCGTGCCGGTCACCATGTAGCCGTTGGCATCCAGGTAATACCACTGGCCGCCATCGTACAACCATTGCGACTTGGTCATGCTGCCGTTGCCGTTTAAGTAGCACCAGCCCACCGAGTCGCGCTTCCAGCAGTTGGTCACAGCGTAACCGTCAGCGCCTACGTAGCACCAACCCACGCTGTCACGCACCCAGGCGTTGGT
>JAFVSK010000029.1 GCA_017503785.1 Clostridia bacterium | reverse complement strand
GTACTCCAAATCGGTCAGAACGTAATAGGCACCTGTCGAGCAGGTTTCTCCGCCGATGTCGTACTCCTCAAAATGTTCGAGGATATATCGCCCCTCGTGATCAACTCCGACCGCACGGAAACTCCCGTTTTTCCGCTCCACCACAAACAGTTCTTCATATCTGTCCGGCTTCGAGTCAAGTTGATTTGACAACCTCTTTCGACCCGGTTCCGACTTTACCATGCTCCGCAATTCCTGCGTGTATGAACGCTCCTTTTCGGGAGCTTTCCCGGAGAGCGTGTCACGGACTATCTGATCAACAAGCGCCTTGCGGCTTTTGTAACCGTAGGGGATAGCGACGATAGTATACCATTTTCCGGGATACTCCCAATTTTCCTGAAAATAGTCCTCGACCGGATGACGGTCTACAACCTCCGTGATATTCGGGCGTGTTTTCCGAACGATCGCCAGGGCTTCCTTGTGAATCTCCTCCCGGAATTCCTCTGCGTATTTCAGATCCTGTTCGCTGTACTGCGGCATTAGCGCTCCTTCCTTTCCGTTTAGTCCTCGACCCGGATTATTGAGCCCTCACGAGGTTCTAAAATACCGTCGCCGTCATGTTCTTTGGAATCGCTGATCTCGATGAAGCGGAGTTTATTACAGTCGTAATCCCAGTGCGGTTCTTTATACCAGTAGTTCATCAGACTGACGTACTCCTGCACTTTTCTTTCCCAGCGGTCACGCGGAAAGCCGTAGTGAAGAATGCGAAGAAAACACTCAAATCCGTAAAGCCGCGAGTCTTCAATGGCGTTATAATCGTAGTTCCTGCGCTCTGTATATAACCATTTGCCGTCTTCGGCGTGATCTCTGTAATATCTCCAGATCTTCCGCGAGGGCGGGTCCGGTTCATGAATAAAACGGCATACCTGCTCAAACTGCCACCAGCGCAGATCTTCTTCATCTTTCGCGCAGTACACAACGACGTCGTCTCCGCCGCGTTCACCCTCATGCATAACGGTCAATCCGTCAAGATACTCTCCTGCAAAGCAGTCTAAAGGCTGGTTTGCCACTTCCTTAGGAAGATGTGCACGTATCCATTTTTCATCCAACCTCATTTTTGATTCACCTCCACAAAATGGAATTAATCTTTGCCTTTATCATGTCGTATTGTTTGGAAACGGTATCAAAACCGTGTTTTTTCAAAATGGAGGAAATCTCTTCAATTTGCTTTATCAGTTCTTCTATTGAAATTGTTTTATCATAATTGGATTCTTCGTAAAAATCGTTTTCGCACCATCTGTATCGTTCAAAAGGATGATTTTCGGCATCGATACCCCATTCAAAAATTTCAGCAGGAGCAACAGATGACTTTGAAAAAATGACAAGTTGACCGTTTTCGTCGGATGTTTGAGCTGGTTCTGAATAACGCCATCGTCCAACTGTAACTACTTTGTTTTCCACTTGTATCACCTCCGCAAATCCTGGTTTCTCAAGATCATTTGCCCGACTTGAGACCGCAGGACTTGCCCGTTTCTTTCCGTTTAATGCTTTGTAGTCATTTCAAGCTCGATATTGAAAAATCCTCTACCTATTTGATCCGGAACAAGTCTGTCATTTTTTACGATGATTTCTCTGCCGTCGTCAAACACAAATGTGAGCTGTTTATCAATTCTGTAAGAGAATCCGTTTGAAGGCAGATCGCTCCACGCGAGAATACCTGTATCCTCAATATTCTTTTTGATTGCGACAACCGTTTCGGCGTCGATCGGCTTTTCACTCTCGTAAATCTTCGGATCGTCGTATTTTGACTGCTTGGCGTTGATCCCGGTACCGTCCGGCTGAATTGTCAGAACTGCTTTCGTAAATCCGCCGTTTTTCCTGAGTTCTTCAAAACGGATTTCTTTGAGCGATGAAACAACGGGAAGTTCTACCTTTTCACCGTTCATCGCTTTGGTGAAAAGATTTGCAATCTCAGCGCCGGCAGCGAGTGTGATAATTGATTGCTGGTTGTTTGAAAAGCTTATCTTTTCGCCGCTTGCGTAGCGTATATCAACACTGCCGCCGAAATTTTCGGGAAGTCCGTGCGTCGTGGAGTGAAAGCCGTTGCTTTTTGCGATATCCCGGTCGCGTACAAATCTCACAAGGGACGGAAAAACGTCTTCCTTTACATACGCCCACGAGCGTGTCTTTTGGGCGCGTTTTTGGAAACTGTCGCCCTTTTCGAAAAAAAGAAACGTTCCGTTGCTCACCGGAGCGGCGAAAGCCGAGACGTAACCGAGCTTTTCGACTGAGTTTCTTTTTCCTTCTGACGGGATGTATCCGCGGCTCAATGCTGAGGTTACATCAAACAGGATCATATCCTCCGATAAGATCTCTTTCGGCGCTTTTGTGTCCTGCGACGCGTCAGTACCGCCGCACATACCGGGTTCTGTCTTTTTCAGAATGACGACACCGTCATCCGGTTTGTCCTGTTTGTTTTCCACTTGTATCACCTCCGCAAATCCAGGTTTGTCGGGATTATTTGTTATTCAGTATTTCATAGAGACCATCCGTGAATCTGCGGTAATACATGGTTGCCCGCAGGGAACGCAAAAGCTGAAACAAATTCGAGCGCTTCCAATAGTCCTTCAACTGGTCGGAGAGAACGCCGCCTGCGGCGCTGACCGCTGCATGGATGGGTCCCATGCTGTCATCCTCCTGCTTGATTCAAAAGCTGCGCCCCGAACCGGAATGGCTGCTGCCGGAGGAGCCGGAATAGGAACCGGAATAGGAACCGGAATAGGAGCTGCCGCCGCTCGAGCTGTGGGAACTTCGCTCCCGTGGCGGATCGTAGCGCCGCGAGGTGGTGGTGTAGAGATAGTAACTGCCTGCGTCGGTGATGCGGGAGCCGGGGTCAATGTATGCGTCAGCGTCCCTCTGCTCCGCCGGCTTGTTCATTTTAGCTCGGGCCATTCCCAGGGAGATCCCGCCAAAAACGGAGCCCGCCAGAAGTCCGGCAAGGCCGATCAGCACCCAGTAGAGCGTGGAGCGCTGCACGCGCCCGGTGCGCAGCATATGGTCGGTCTGATCCAGCCAGTAGGACATCGCTCTATGGTATTCGAACTTCTCCATACGATCCGAGCAGGCATCCCACATCCGATCCTCGTTTAGTTCGCTCAATTTGTCAGTAACGGAGCCGAAAGCGGCAATACGGGGCGTGGCATAGTAACCCTCGCGCTTGAACACGTTCAAAATGATGCCATCGTAATTCTCGCCAAATCCATAGCCCATGTAGGTATAATAATTCCCGCCTACCTCGTTGTAGCTCATGCCAACGGGAGAGATCATGGTATGGATCGCCACATCTACGCCGTGCCTTTGCGCGATTTCTGTCGCCCGCGCAGTCAACTCGGCGATCTCGGCTTCGGTCAGCAGGCCCAGCTCGTCCACCACGCGCGGAGCGTCGGGATCGTGACGCGGCGTCAGCGTTTCCCCCGCCGCAGGGTACCATTCCGGCATGAAAGGATTGCCCTTGATGTAGAGCATACGGATGTTTTCGATCCAGTTCGCGACGCCGGGCGAATATCGGCCCGACGACATATACTCATACAGCACGTCGTCCACGCTGTTGGCAATGTCCGCACTGTAGAGTCCCATTGTCTCGCTGCCGGTACAGCAGCACCACCAGCCCCGGTCGTTCGGATCCATGTCGATGTACAGGCAGACGCCCTCGCGTTCGCTTCCATAACCATAGCCGTTAAAGTCGTAAAAATCCGCCGCGCAGATATCCTTCCCAAGACCATAGTCGGTCACATCGGTGTAGATGACGATGTCCCGCCGCAGCTCCGCGCGGATCTCCGTAATGCGTGCTTCCAGCACTTGCTCCTCCACGTCGGAGAATATATCCGCGTCGTCTATCACACGCGGGGCGTCCTCATCGTGGTAGAACGGAAAGTTTTCCGTGTCGGCAGGATACCATGCAGGCAGAGCCGAGCCCTCGCCAACCCGTTCAACGCCGGTCCCGTCCTCGACCGTCTTCGCGCTGTTGTCCAGATAGTTTGACAGGTAGCGGATACCGCTGTACAAGATGCCGAATATGCCGTGCTCCTCTTTGAGCGACAACGCCGCATCCGTGATGAAAGCCTCATAGTCTTGCGTAACGATGCCCTCCGCCGCGCCGAAGCTGAACAGCGTCACCTGATCCGCGTCCGCGTCATAGACCCAGAGGAAGCCGTCGCGCCCCTCGCCGTAACCAAAGCCGCAGCTCTCGTAGTATGCCTCCGCCTTTTCGCCCAGGGTGCTGTCCTCATAGTTTTTCGCCGTCAGACACAGCAGCGCCAGGTCGTAGTGATACTGCTTCATAAACTCAATGCAGTCCTCGTCCAGACTGTCGCGCTGCGCCTCAGACAGCTCGCCGGTGGTATCCGAGGCACGGTAGTAATCCTCGCTCCACAAGTCCTCCCCATGTGCCGGTACGCAACACAGGGGAATACACAGCGTGAAAAACAGAATCATCGCGGCAAATCGGTTTTTCATCTTTCTCACGCTCCCAACATATACTTTGTAAAAAACGCCGCGATAAATGCCGCCGCAACGACGCCCGCGCGGAGCAGGAAATACTGCCAGCTGACGCCCTTGCCCACTGGCAGTTCGCCCACGACTTTGCCGGTCTGCCCGTTCATGGCGAACTCGTAGGACTTGCCGCCGTATTCGATGGAGAACAGGTAGACGGGCAGCAGCAGGTACCGTGCGGTCAGCATTGCCCGCAGCTCACCGCCTGCGCGGCGAATGCCAGCGTAGTCGTACAGCGTAGCCTCGACGGCGTCCTCCGCGGAGGCGATCATCCGCCGTTTGGCGCGATCAGACACATCGTATTTCGCCTGATCGAAGCGATCCGCCGTAAAACCGGCCAGATAGCGGGTGTCAAACGCCTTCGCATCCGCCATGTCAAAAGGCTCCAGTGAGTCCATCAGTTTGTCAGGGATACGCCCGCTGGCATCTACAGGCACATCCCTGAAGGTCACGTCAGCATCCCGCA
Source organism: Clostridia bacterium (assembly GCA_017503785.1). GTDB lineage: Bacteria > Bacillota > Clostridia > Oscillospirales > Acutalibacteraceae > RGIG3009. Next base: position 1,755 of record JAFVSK010000029.1, on the reverse strand, counting down.
TAAGCTGGTAGTGGTGCGTCTGCGTGATTTCGTAGTCACCCTGACGGAACATGGACACGGTTTCGCCCCGAAAGCGCAGTGTTCCGCTGACCTTTCCGCCGAACATCCAGAACGGAACGTAGACGCCCGTGACCTTGCCCAGCGTGTGTTCGGTGAAAAAATCCCGCGGCAGCAGCGCCTTGCCCCTGTAGAAGTCATTCACCGCATCCGGCAGATGCTTTTGATCAATGCCAAACGGGATTACTCCATCCGGGCGGAGCTTGCCTGTGACCTTATCCGTCAGGACGATGTTGTTCCCACAGTAGGGGCAGGTCGTGGTGATCCGCGCCTCCGGCACGATAACCTCCGCGCCGCAGGAGACGCAGTGGTAGACCGGCAGCGCGTCCGCATGCTCATCCGCTGCGTGATCGGTCAGCACGTTGAAATCGAAGCCGTCCAATTGGACGTCGCCGATTTGCAGCTCAGCGGGGATCGCCTGCCGATTGCCGCAGCTGTCGCAGAGCAGCACGCCCTGTTCTGGGTCAAATCGCAGCGGCGCGCCGCAGGACGGGCATTTTTGTTCCATGATGTGTTCCATGCGTAGATCATCTCCTTGTGCTGTTTTGCCCTGTTTCGAAAAGCCTCCGGCTCGGGAAAATAGAGCCGGAGGCTTTTCCTTTGTTTATATTCTTTATACCATATTTCGTGTGATGGCGCAAAGGATATTTGTGCTTTTTGACAGAGTGCTCAATGCTTCACCGCCAGTTCCATCTCAATGTCGAAGAACCCGCTCTGAATTTGATCGGGCAGGAGTCGGTTTTCCGGCACTTCGATCTCCGTTCCGTCGGTAAAAACAAATGTCAGGCACTTTTCACCGCTGAATCGGTATCCGTTGTCCGGCAGTCCCTCCCACGCGAGGATGCCGGACTTGTCCACACCATCCTTGATAGCCGCAATAGCCGCTGCATCCAACTCTGACTCGCTCTCGTAGATCGTTGGAGCACTGTAGCACGCTGACTTTCCAATCTTCCCCGAACCATCTCCAGAGATTGTCAGTGTCGCACGGGTAAAACCACCGTCGTCCCGCGTTTCTTCAAAACGGATTGTCCGGAGTGTTGACAACTCAGGCAGCGGGACACGCTCGCCGTCCATCAACTCGGCAAAAAGCGCCGCGATCCTTGCCCCTGTTTCGGAGGAAATGACAGGGGACTGGTTGTCAGAAACGCGGATCTTTTCGCCATCCGTGTATTGAATGCAAATGCTCCCGCCGAAGTTTTCCGGCAGGCCGTGGGTTTCGGAATAGTAGCCGTTGTGCTCGGCAAGATTGCACTCGGCCGTCAGCGCCACAAGCCGTGGAAACACGTCCTCCCTGACAAGTGCCCAAGCCTGCCGGCGTTCGCTGTAACGGGAAAAGCCATTGCCCGTTTCGAGAAACAGAAAAGTACCTTTATCGGCGGGAGCAGCAAATGCGGAAACGTAGCCGATACCGTTTGCAGCTTCCGGCAAAACGGAGGTCACGTCAAAGAGCATCATCTGGGTCGAAGTGATCTCCTTTGGCGCATTTTGGTCAAGGATCGCATCCGTGCCCCCGGTTTGCCCGGGCTGGGTCTGCTGAAGGATGAGAATGCCCATGTCGCTCACTTCTCTTTTCTGTGAAAGGTTGGTATTAGTATTATCAGTTCGGTGCCCCGACTGTTGCATTAAAAGGAGAAGCAAGAGCAGAGCAAAACATGAAATCGGCTTCATAGAGACACCCCCTCTTTGTGCAGGTATTCT